>NZ_LQOY01000001.1 GCF_002101675.1 Mycobacterium gordonae
GTGACAACACTTGTGGCGGAGCCTTGGACGCTCCCTGCGTCACCGCCGTTTCCACCGTTCCCGCCCGCGCCGGTGGTGCCGTCACCGCCAACCCCGCCCGCGCCGCCGATGGCGCTCCCGGAGCCCTGGTTGGATGCAACGCCGCCGCCACCGCCGACCCCCCCGCTCGCGCCGTCACCGCCGGCCCCGCCGTGACCGCCGGTGGCGGTACCCGTCGCGGCGCTGTTGAGGAGATTGGCGCCTCCGCCGAAGCCGCCAGCTCCGCCCGCTACGCCCTTGCCGGTGCTGTTGCCGCCCGCACCGCCGTTACCGCCGGTCACGCTTCCGGTCCCTGAGGTCGATGCCAGAGCACCGCCACCCCCAAGACCGCCGGTAGCGCCGTCGCCGCCGCGCCCTCCGTCGCCGCCGGTGACGGAACCCGTCGAGGACGCACCGAATACTTGCCCGACGCCACCCACGCCACCGGGACCGCCGACGCCAGTGGCGCCGCCACCGCCCCCGGCCCCACCGGAGCCGGCCACTCCCGTGCCGCTGCCGACGATCGTCACGCTACCGCCCGCACCACCTACTCCGCCGAGCGTCGTGCCGGTGCCGCCGACGCCACCGTGGCCACCGAACGCGTTCCCTGATCCCCCGATGTCGACCGACGCGGAACCGCCGTCCGCCCCGCTGCCGCCGGTGGTGCCGGAACCTCCGTTGCCACCGTTGCCGGCGGTGGCGGTACCGGCAGACCCCGCACCGGTCAGACGCGCGGTGCCACCACTGCCGCCCGCCCCGCCTTTACCGGTGGTCCCGCCGCTGGTGCCATCGACCCCCGCACCGCCGACCGCGTCCCCGATCCCGTTGGTCTGCGCGTTGCCGCCTTTGCCGCCCTGGCCGCCACCGGCCGCGCCAACGCCGCCGACCCCGCCCTTGCCGCCTGTCGCGGTGCCCGCTGAGGCGACGTTGGAGATTTGCGCATCGCCGCCTATACCGCCGAGTCCTCCGATGCCCGTGGTGGCGGCGCCGCCGGCCCCACCGGTGCCGCCCGTCGCCCCTGCGGTGGCGCTGGTCGTGTTCGCGTTACCGCCGGCCCCACCCAGCGATGAGACGTTGTTGACGCCGTTGCCGCCGGCGCCGCCGGTGCCGCCAACCGCGGTCACCGTGGAGAAGCTGTTGTTGATGACCGCGTTGCCGCCGCTGCCGCCGATTCCACCGCCGCCGGTGCTGCTGGTGCCGCCCGCGCCACCTTTGCCCGCCGCCAGGGCTCCGAGTCCGCTGGTGGTCGCCGTCCCAGCGTTCCCGCCGTTGCCGCCCGTCGTGCCGCTGCCACCGGAACCGCCGTCACCGGAGATGGCGGTGCCGGTAGACACAGCGTTGGTGATAGTCGCGGCGCCGCCGGCGCCGCCGTTGCCCCCGGTGCCGGTCGTGCCGCCGCTGGTACCGGCAGCTCCGGTGCCGCCGGTGGCGTTCCCGGTTCCGTTGTTGGTCGCCACACCCCCGGCGCCGCCGTTGCCGCCGCCCGCGGCGCCCACGCCACCCACTCCGCCGCCGCCGCCGGTCGCGTTGCCGATCCCGTTGTTGATCGCCGCACCCCCGGCGCCGCCGTTGCCGCCCCGGCCGTTGACCGCGGAACCGCCCGCGCCGCCGGCGCCGGCCACGGCGCTGCCAGGCCCCTCGTTATAACCATCGCCCCCGGCTCCGCCGTTACCGCCGAATCCGGTACCGGTGGCATTGCCGCCATGACCGCCATCACCGCCGACGCCCGCGATCACCCCGCTCTTGCCGCCGGCCCCGCCCGCGCCCCCGTTCGCCCCGGTAC
>NZ_LQOY01000002.1 GCF_002101675.1 Mycobacterium gordonae
CCACCCGCCCGCGCCGCCTCCCGTGGCATTGGCAACGCCCCCCGGGATTCTGCAAAAAAACAAACCACTAACGACGGTCAGCAGTTGTCGAACTGCCACCGGCCGTCAATGAAGGTCCAGGTACGCGGTAGCGAAGCGCTGGCGGGTGCGCTGGGATCGGCGTCCACTGAGATGACTTTGCCCGATGAGCCGTCGACGACGGCGGTTGCGCTTTGGTAGTTCGGGTGGCGTCCGCGGAAGAACTCGTCGAGCACAGCGGCGTACGCGGCAACCCCACCGATCTTCGCCTTGCAGCGCGCTGAGTAGTACTCCCAAGCTTGGGCGTCCTGCCGGGTAGCGGCCAGAACGTCGAGGCGGTGGCCGGCAGATTCGAGCGCTTCTTTAGAGTGCGGGTCCTGCGAGGCAGGCTTCCCGGTGCCGGCGCTTTCCGATGGCGAGCACGCGGTAACTGCTAACGCAGCGGCCGCGATCCAGTGTGCTGCTTTCAAGACTGCAACCTTGTCCTGAGTGTGTTCTGAGTTTCGAGAATGCTACGCGCTTGGCGTCCTTCTGTGCCGACCCGCCAGTGCTCGTCGTCGGCGTGGGATCCGCGGATGCGGACCGCGTGGCCCATGCTTGCCGGGTGAAGAAGTGCGCGGAATACATGTTCGCGCGATGTGCGGGTTCGGTCGCTGAGCCTGGCGACCGGAACCCGTATGCCGGCCGGTCGTTGATTTTGGCGAAGCTATGGATGAGCGGGTACATGCGAATGTTGGCAATTCGGATCAACAGCGGGCCGGAGATGAAGCCCTATCTCGAAGCGCGCCGCGGCGTCTGACCAGGGGTGGGCTATTAGTCGCAAGTACGGTGCTAGTTTGCGGATATGGCTTCACGAACGGTCGGCGGCGGGCCAGTCGGACTTCTCAGGTCGCCGACTTCTGTGACGACTACCGAAGGCAAGCAGGAATGTGTCGGCTTTCGATGGGAAGCCGAGATGACACAACTGGTTGCTACTCAGATTGGTCGACTAATGCCGACCGGCGGCGCGCACGTGGTCGTCGGCGAAGTGCCGGCCGCACAGGGCATCGCTGATGTCGTCGCCGTCCGATTCGACACTGACGCGCTCGACCAGCGGTTCGAGAACGGCGTCGGTCCGATCACATCGCCACTGCGAGTGCGGGTTCTGCATCTACTCCGCAGCGATCGACCCGCACGAACCTCGACTCTTGCTGCCCGCCTCGGTACCAGCGTCGCGGCCCTGACGCGCTCAACCCTCGGGCCGCTCGCCGAACTTGGTCTTGTCGAACTGCATTCCGATAGGATCCGGTCCACCGGCGCGTGGCGTCCCCTACCTGCGCACATCACCGCTGTCGAGCTCAAATTGAGCAAGTGGAGGGACGCGCTTCGCCAAGCGGACAATTTCGCGATCAGCGCAGACCGTTCGTGGGTCGTTCTCGACGCGGCCCGATCCGCCGCGGCGGTACGAGAGAGCGCCTTCATCGCTTCGTTTGGCGTGGGCCTGGCGGTGATTGCGTCGACGGGTGAACTCCAGGTGGTCGCGCCTCCGCGCGGTCGTCGTCCCGAGCGATGGTTACGCGCGCTGATGGCCGAGCAGGTGTGGGCGTCAGCGCAGAACGACGTCGCAGCCCTCATTGCCGCGACCGCACAGCTAGAGAAGCGCCCGCCAGCGATCGAGGTGAATCGTCGGAGGCACGCGAGTAGCGACAATCCGCGAGAGGCTGTCGCGAAAGTTGATCGCGGCGTCCAGCCGAGCGGCGACGAGTGCGCGCCGTTGCGCAACGGGCACGGCGGTCAGAGCCGCGGCCTCCTGGGACGCGTGGCGGATCTGGTGGCGCTTGGCGAGCATCAGATCATGCGAACTGCCCATCTGAACGCAGTCGGTGCAGTTACACGGCTGATACCCGGCCTCGTTCACGAGTTGTTCGTGTATGCGCCATTGCACGAGGCGGAGAAGCTGTGGTTCGAAATACGGAAGACTGGGTTCCTGACGGGCAGTCATCGGTCCGGGGATTCGATCAAACCACGAACCCGCAGCCATGCCTCCACTGAAACCCCATGCCCCCCAACCCATAGCGAGCCAACCGAGCCAACCTGACGACGGCAGGAAGATACGGATGCCATTCGCGGCGCAAG
Source organism: Mycobacterium gordonae (assembly GCF_002101675.1). Taxonomy (GTDB): domain Bacteria; phylum Actinomycetota; class Actinomycetes; order Mycobacteriales; family Mycobacteriaceae; genus Mycobacterium; species Mycobacterium gordonae. Next base: position 2,134 of record NZ_LQOY01000002.1, read on the forward strand.
TTTCTACGACCTCTCGCAGACCATCGAGGTAGAGCCGATCATCCACCGGCGCCAGCCAGAAATGGGGAGCCCGGAACACAACGCCGTCAGCGCCGGTCTGAATGACAGCGTTCATCAGTCGCGTTAGATGCCTCGGCTCGCGAAGGTAAGTCCGATCCACGGTGACGCCTAGCCAGCAATCGTGATCTGATACTCGGCTGCGCACGGCGGTGGCGGCATCAAGCACGGCGTTCAGGTCGTCCGGGCCGGCGGCGGCGTCCATCGTCGGAGATGGAGTAATCACGAATGACGGAGGGCCGGCGTCGCCGTGGAGGCGCGCCGAGAGTTGATGATCGACGCCCTGCTGCATCCATTGTTCCCACTGTTGTTGCGTCTCGGGGCGCGGAGTCTGAGCGAGCCAAGGAAAATGGTCACGGGCTCGCTGGGTAGGCGGGCGGTCGAGCAGATAGCCATGCGGATCGACGATGGCCTCACCGACGACCCGCGCCTCGCGATAGAGCGATTCCAGAGTCCGTGGAATGCTCAGCGGCCCGAAGCAGATGCCGGGACGTCCGGCCGGTGTTGCCGCAAGTTCATCTGCGAAATCAACCAGCTGTTGAGCCTCCCTGCTGCCGTACTCCAACCAGAAGCTCATGGCCACATCGATTCGAGTTGCTGTCTCGCGACGATGGCGGATGGTCGCCGGTAACCGCGGTATTCGCCGGCCAAGAGCAACCAATCACGCAGGCCGGCGGGACGACTACCCGGGATGGTGATGCCTGCTTGCAGCCGACCATGCCAATCCGCGGGCGGGCGCGGCTCGCCACGCCAGAAGGGGTGTTGTCCCGAAGCGAGTTCGGCCACGATGATTGCAACTGCCCAGATATCCGTGCGCTCGAAGGCCCGTTCACCCAGCAGCTGCTCGGGCGCCATGTATGTCCAGGTGCCCCCGATCCAGGGATAGACGGTCACTGTCGTCAGGTCAATCAGCCGCGCCAGCCCCAAGTCGATGATGACTGGCTGTGTCCAGTCGCGGTTGAGCAGAATTATGTTGTCGGGCTTGAGGTCACGATGGATCACTCTCTCGCGGTGCAAGTCCTCGACGCCTTCGAGCACAGCAAGCGTGAAGGCACGCAGCTGAGCGTCGTCAGGCAGATTGCCCGCGTTGATGTGCTCCCGTACGTCGCCGCCCTCCAGAAACTCGCTGAGAAAATACGGGTGCTCTTTCCCATCGTCGGCAGTGGTCAACATGCCGCGGCCGTACACCGGGACAACGCGCGGCGTATTGATGCGCTGCATCGCTTCGATTTCGCGTTCGAACCGTTCAGGCTCATATGCACTCGTAATGACCTTGCAGGCCTGGACCGCGCCGTTCTGAACAATCCGCCAGCATTCACCCATGCCGCTGGGCGAGCCGACGCGTGCCGCATCATCGCATGGACCTAGAGCACGCTCGATGTCCGCTTTCGTTACCCCCATCGCCCTCTGACTCTAGGGCAAATGTCGTTGCGCAGGCAGCAACCACGCGCATACGAAACTAGTCGCAAGCAGCCATCATCGCTGCCCGTATCTCGTCGTCGTCGACCGCGGTGTAACGCTCCGTCGTCGCGACCGACGAGTGTCCCAGCAGCGTTTGCACGGCGCGCAGGTTCCGCGATCCGCGGTATGCCCTAGTGGCGAATCGGTGCCGCAGCGTATGCGCTGTCCAGTGGCCGGGCAGCGCGCCGGCCATCAGCTTCCCGACCCACCGCGCCGACAGGTGCCCGTCGTCGGCGCCCCTGCGTGCCAGGGTGAGTTGAGTCCAGTGGTTCATAGCAAACCGGCCTGATGCAGGGCGAGATACGGATCAACACGCCATGAGCAGTTCGATGATGACGTCGGTGCATGACAAT
>NZ_LQOY01000003.1 GCF_002101675.1 Mycobacterium gordonae
ACCGAATTCATCACCCCCACCGACGCCCGATACCGATCCGCCGCACCACCGATCTACCCGCGCATCGACATCAGCGAAGTCGAAGACGCCATCGGCATCCGGCTCGTCGACTATCACGCCGCGTGACGTGGCACGACCGGCTAGGCTGACCGCGATGGCGGGACCAGTGCAGGGCATCAAGGTCGTCGAACTCGGGGTGTGGGTGGCCGGTCCGGCGGCGGCTGCGGTCCTCGCTGACTGGGGCGCCGACGTCGTCAAGATCGAACCGCCCACCGGTGATCCTGGGCGGATGTTCGGCCGGATGCTGGGCTGCGACCTCGGTGTGAACCCGCCGTTCGAGATGGATAACCGGTCCAAGCGCAGTGTCGTACTTGACCTCACCACCGACAGTGGACGGCAACGAGCGCTCGAATTGCTCTCGGACGCCGATGTTTTCATCACCAATCTGCGGCCCGGTGCGTTGCGGCGGCTCGGGCTGGACTACCAGGCGCTGGCCGCGGACCACCCCCGGCTGGTCTACGGCCTGATCACCGGCTACGGCGAATCCGGGCCGGATGCCGACCGCGCCGCCTACGACGTCGCGGCCTTCTGGTCCCGGGGCGGCATCGCGCACCTGCTCACCCGGCCCGGCGACACACCGCCGTTCCAGCGCGGCGGCATGGGCGATCACTCGGCCGGCATGACCTTGGCGGGTGCCGTCTGTGCGGCATTGCTGGCCCGCGAGCGCACCGGCACTGGCCAATTGGTGTCGACCTCCCTGTACCGCCAGGGCGCTTACACCGTGAGCTTTGACCTGAACACCTACCTGCTCACGGGCCAACCGATCGCGATCGGCCAGCGCGCCACCATGGGCAACCCGTGTATGAACAACTACGCCGCCGGCGACGGGAGGCGGTTCTGGATCGTCGGACTGGAAGTCGACCGGCACTGGCCGGCCCTGTGCCGGGTGGTGGGCCGCACCGACTGGCTGACCCACCCGCGCTACGCCGACGCCCGCGGCCGGGCGGCCAACGCCGTCGAACTGATCGCCGCGCTCGACGAGATCTTCGCGGCCAGGCCGCTCGACGAATGGGCGGACTTGTTCGCCGCCGAACCGGATTTCTTCTGGTCGCCGGTCAACTCGCTCGAGGACATCGTGGCCGACGAGCAGTTCTACGCCGCGGGTGGGATCGTCGACGTGCCGGACGGCGAAGCGATCGTGCCGATGGTGGCCACCCCCGCCGACTTTCACGGTACGCCCTGGTCAGCGCGCTCTGTCGCACCGCGACTCGGCCAGCACACCGATGAGATCCTCGCTGAACTCGACGCCCGCCGGCAGCTCTGAATACTTGGCGAAGCTTTACAAAAGCGAGTGAAAGTGTCACGCTGTCCAAGGAGCTGTGGCATGAGGAAACGGATCGATGGTGACTCCAACGTTCGACATTGTGGGCGCCGCCCAGCGGGCTAGTCCCCAGGTACTGCGTCACCGTCTCGACGTGATCGCCGTCGGAACCGGCGATGTCGTACGTACGGCCGGCGGTTGGCTGTTTGACCGGGTGATGGCCGGGTGGCAGGTGAACGTGCTGTTGCCGCGTGACTGCGACACCCGCCCGTTGCGGGTGTTAGGAGCGCAGGTCTTGGATGCGGTCAATCTGGACGTGTCCGGGCCGCGGAGCCAGGGCCTGGCCGTCAGTGCCGAGGCTTTCGCCGCCGACGACCGGGTCAAAACCCTGGTGCGCAGGGCCGTGGCCAGCCGGATGACAGAAGTCGCGCTGTGGGGGGAAGGTTGGCCGCTCGGGGCCGACCGTGGCCTGACCAAGAACTGCTACACACTGAGCGCGGCGGCCCGCGCGTTCAAGGCGGAAGCGCTTCGAGCTGCTGGAATGCCTTATGAGGCAATAGGTTCCACGGAAACTCTGATGACCTCCTGGCTGGGCTAGCCGGACAACATGAAGAAGTTCCATCGCCACACACTGCTGTACCTGCACGAGACGATCGATCTGGGTTCGGGGCGCAGCGAAGACTTCACCGAAGTATTCGTCGACACCTATCAGCCGATGATGGAAGAGCTCGGCGCCCGGCTGTATTCCATCTGGGAAACCACTCCCTACAACGGTCACTGGCCCCAGGTGACGATCATCTGGGAGATCGACGCGTTCGCGGACTACGCCAGAATCGGCGCCGCACAGGCCCGAGGCGGCAGCCACGAGGCGGCGGCCGGCAAGTGGTCGGCCTATCTGACCGACATGGGCGCCTCAGGGGAGGGTCGCATCATGTACGCCGGGCCGAGTAACCAGAACCTGGCCGCGCTGCGTGCGGCGAATTTCGATGCGTCACTGGTGATTCAGGAGATCATGCAGACCAAGCCCGGCCGCCAGGACGACTACATCCGGGAGCTGGAGCGGCTCTATGTGCCGTGGTCGGAAAGCACCGGCAAACACTGGCTCGGATCCTTCACCACCACCTTCCGCTTCAACGAAGTGATCCACTACTGGGCGCTGGAGGGCGGCTGGGAGTGCTTCGCCAACCACTACCCGTCCTGGAAGGACAGCCCGCCCGCCGAAATCGTCACCTGGATGAGCGTGGCCCCCGCCTTGCGCGACGGCTGGGAAGACTCCATTCTGCAGGCTCTACCGCCGTCGCCACTGCAGTGACGCAAGGTTTCTCTTACGATCCCTTCGACGCGAAGGTAATGGCGAATCCCCTCCCCTACTATCGTGTCCTGCGCGACGAGTATCCGGTGTACTACCTGCCGCGGTGGGACACCTTCGCAGTCTCGCGATTCGACGACATCTGGACAGTGCTGGAGGTCAACGACGGCACCTTCGTCGCATCCGAGGGGACCTTGCCGTCGGCATCGGTTCTGGCGCAGCACAATAGCGGCCCGGTCGCCGACCCGCCGCTGCACCCGTTGCCGTTCCACGCGGTGTTCGACACCGATCTCTACGGCGAGATCCGCCGCGCCCACTCCCAGCCGCTGCGGCCCAGGTCGGTTACCGCTCTGCGAGCCAGGATCCGCGAGCTGGCGAACGAACGGCTCGACCTGCTCTTGCCGCAAGGCTCTTTCGACCTCACCCAGGACTACGGCGGCATCGTCGCCGCGGCGATGGTCTGCGAACTGCTGGGCATATCAACCGATCTCGCACCTCAGGTGCTGGCGGCGGTCAACGCCGGCAGCCTGGCCCAGCCGGGCGAGGGCGTCGACACGGCCGAGGCCCGGCCGAATTACCTGCAGTTTCTGATGCCGGTGGTGGCACGCCGCCGCGGCGGCGAATTGGGGGACCTGCCGGTGGTCGACGGACTGCTCGGCTATCACCTGCCCGACGGCAGCACGCTGAGCGATGTCGAGGTGGCCACCCAGATGCTGTGCATCTTCATCGGCGGCACCGAAACCGTGCCCAAGATCGTGGCGCACGGGCTCTGGGAGCTCAGCCGGCGTCCCAGCCAACTGGTCGCCGTGCGGGCCGACCCCGCCACCAATGTGCCGATCGTGCGCGAAGAGATGATCCGCTACTGTGCGCCGGCGCAATGGTTCGCTCGAACGGCGCGCAAACCCTTCACCATTCACGGCCAGACGATCAGGCCGGGGCAACGCGTGATCACGCTGCTGGCCTCGGCGAACCGCGACGAACGGGAGTATCCCGAACCCGACGCGTTCATCTGGGACCGGCCGATCAAACGTTCCCTGGCGTTCGGTCGCGGTCAGCACTTCTGCCTCGGCTACCATCTGGCAAGGCTGGAAGTGGCTGTGCTGATTGAAGAATGGTTGCGCAGGGTGCCGGAGTTCGCGGTGGACGATGAGCGGGCCACCCGGTTGCCGTCCAGCTTCCAGTGGGGCTGGAACAAGATTCCGGTGGAGGTCTGAGGTGTGGTCCTACCGGATCGTCGCCCCCTACCAGTTCGAGCGCACCTCGATCCCGGAGAAGACCCCCGAGTGCCTGACGAACGGCCAAGTGCTGCTCCGGTTTGAGGCCGCCGGGGTGTGCGGCAGTGATCTGCCCGGCTTCCGCGGCTGCAAGGGACGCCTACCGGGGGACGACGGCCGCAGCGCCGCGGAAAAGGACGGCTTCCCGATCCACGAGGTCGCCGGCGAGGTTCTCGCCAGCAGGCACCCCGAACACCGGCCCGGCGATCGGGTGGTGGGCTGGGCCTCCGGGTTCGACGGCATGATGGAGCGCGTGGTCAGCGACGGTGACGGCCTGGCGCCCTACGATCCGGCCCTGCGTCCGGCGCAGGCGGTCGGCCTGCAGCCGTTGGCGTGTGTGCTGTACGCGTGCGAGCAGCTGCCGGACCTGGCCGGCCGACACGTGGCGATCATCGGCCAGGGGTCCATCGGCCTGTTGTTCTCCTACGTCGCGAAAGCCGCCGGAGCGCGCCGGGTCACCGGCATTGATCCCCTCGACCGCGAAAAGATCGCGCGCGCTTACGGTGTCGACGATTCCGTGCGTGCCACCAGCGACCGATGGGTGAGCCTGCTGACTCCCGGCGACCGGCCCGAGGTGGTGATCGAGGCGGTCGGTCATCAGGTGGCGACCCTGGCCCATGCCATCGACGCGGCCGCTCCCGGCGGCACCGTGTTCTACTTCGGCGTTGCCGACGACGACGCGTATCCCATCGACATGCGCGCCATGCTGCGCAAGAACCTGACACTGAAGTCGGGTGTGACACTGGACCGTCGGCGCATGCTCAAGCGGGCCGGCGCGTTTGCCGCCGAACATCCCGACCTCCTCGCGACCTATCTCACCCACACCTTCGACGTGGACGACACCCAGGCGGCCTTCGAGCTGGCCTGCCGGCCGGACCCCGAACGGGTGAAGATCGCGATCGCCGGATGAGCGTGTTTCAGGGTGAGCAGCAAGCACCCCTGTGGGGCGGCTGGATCACCGGTCCGACGCTGATCGGACCCGGGGAGTTCGCCCGGGCCGGCTACGACTACGTCGGATTCGACGCCCAGCACGGCTATCTGGACGACGCCGATATCGCCGGCATGCTCAGGTACCTCGACCATGTCCCGATCGCCACCGCCGTCCGGTTGCCCAACTGCGATCCGGCGCCCATCGGTCGGGTGCTCGACGCCGGCGCGGACGCCGTCATCATCGCCATGATCGAGTCGGCCGACCAGGCCGCCGCGGCGGTGGCCGCCACCCGCTACCCGCCCGCGGGAGTCCGCAGCTTCGGCCCGCTGCGGGCCGGCCTCGGGCACGACCCCGCCGCGCTGGAGTCGCGGTCCGCGGTCTTCGCCATGATCGAAACGGCCGCCGCGGTTTCCGGCATCGAGGACATCTGCGGGGTGGCCGGTCTGACCGGAATCTACGTCGGCCCGGCCGATCTGGCGATCTCGATGGGCGCGGATGTGGCAGGTGCGACGCGCAACGACCAGGTTCTCGAGTCGATCGGCCGGATCCATCGCGTCGCTTCCAACGCCGGGCTGGTCACCGGAATCCATGCCAGTGACGGGGTGACGGGGAAGAGGATGGCGCAGTTGGGCTTTCAGATGATCACGTTGGCATCCGAATCGCACGCGCTGCGTCGCGGCGCCGCCGAACACCTGCGTGAGGCGACGGCCGAGTGAACGGCGCCCGGATCGCATTAGTCACCGGAGCCGCCGGCGGGCAGGGCGGGGCGATCGTACAGCGACTGCTCGGTAAGGGCTACCAGGTGGCCGCGTGCGACCTGCGGGCCGACGAGATCGATTCTGCGTCAACGGAGCTGCTGGCGATCACTATGGACGTCACCGACCCCCCGCAGTGGCAGGCTGCCGTGGCCGCAACCGTGGAGCGCTTCGGCGGCCTGAGCGTTTTGGTGAATAATGCCGGAGTGCTGCACCGGGCACCGCTGGCCGAGGAGACCGCCGAAGCTTTCGAAACATCTTGGCGGGTCAATTGTCTGGGCGCCTTCCTGGGCATGCGCGCGGCCCTGGACCACCTAGTGGCGGCCGACGGCGCCGCGATCGTGAACATCTGCAGCACCGGAGCCATTCGGCCCTTCCCGCAACATTGTGCCTACGGCTCCGCGAAGTGGGCGCTGCGGGGCCTGACGCAAACCGCCGCGGCCGAACTCGCTCCCGCCGGTATCCGCGTGAACGCCGTGTTCCCCGGGCCGGTGGCCACCCCGATGCTCGATGACGGCATTCAGCAGCGACTGGCTGCGGTCGCGATGTTCGGCCGGTTGGGCCGGCCCGCCGAAATCGCGGACGCGGTCGCGTTTCTGGTATCGCAGGAGGCTTCGTTCATCACCGGATCGGAACTCGTGGTAGACGGCGGGCAATGTCTGCAGATCCGATGAGCCACCGCCTGGACCCCGCGCTGCATAACGTCGCGGTCAACCGGACGGTGTTCACCGCCGAAGCCATTCCGCTGATCCGGGAGTCGATGAATCAGCGTCGTAGCCAGGCCCGAACGGACAACGCAGGTGTGATCGTCGACGACGTGGTCGCCGGGACGGTGCCGGTGCGCTTCTATTGGGCCGCGACAACACCGGCACCTGTGGTCTTGTATTGCCACGCAGGAGGTTTCGCGCTGGGCAACCTGGACACCGACCACCGGCAGTGTCTGGAACTCGCCCGGCGCGCCCGGTGCTGCGTGGTGTCCGTCGACTATCGCCTGGCGCCGGAACATCCCTACCCGGGGGCGCTCGAGGACGCGGCCGCGGCGCTGAACTGGTTGGTGAGCAACGCAACTCAGCTGGGCATCGACCCACACCGGGTTGCCGTGGCGGGCAGCAGCGCCGGTGCCGCTCTGGCCGCCTGCCTGGCACACGCGGCGACTGACGGGGCATTGCCCCCGCTGCTGTTTCAGCTCTTGCACCAGCCGGTACTCGACGACCGGCCCACCGCATCCAGGAGGGAATTCCGCACCACCCCCGCGTTCGACGGCGAAGCGGCCGACCTCATGTGGCGGCATTACCTCGCCGGACGGGAACCGTCCGCGTCGGCCGCGCCCGCCCGGCGGGAGAATCTGGCGGGTCTGCCGCCGGCCCTGATCACCTGCGCGGAGATCGACCCGTTCCGCGACGAAGCGGTGGAATACGCGCAGCGGCTGTCCCAAGCCGGGGTGCCCACCGAGCTGCACGTGTTCGCCGGGGCCTGCCACGGATTCGACTCGCTGCTGCCCGAATGGGAGGCATCCCAGCGGCTGTTCGCCCTGCAGGGCGCGGCGTTGTCGGCGGCGTTCTAGAACCGGATCAACTGGCGTACCGCGACGCCGTCGGCCAAATGGTCCATCGCTTCGTTGATGTCGTCCAGTGCGATGGTCGACGACACCAGCGACTGCACCGGCAGCCGGCCGGACTGCCACAGCGCGACGAACCGGGGGATGTCGCGGCTGGGCACGGCCGATCCGAGGTAGCTGCCGATCAGCGCACGGCCCTCGGCAACAAAACCCAACGGAGACAAGCTGATTCGCGCATCAGGGCGCGGCAGTCCGACGGTGACCGTGCGCCCGCCCGGGGCGGTCAGCCCGACCGAGGTCTCCAGCGCGCGAGGATGACCCACAGCCTCCACCACCACGTCGGCCTTGACTCCCGCGGCCTGTTCCGGTGTGTAGGTTTCATGTGCGCCCAAAGCTTGCGCGGCAGCCAGTTTTTCGGGTAGCCGGTCGATTCCGATGACGCGAACGCCGTCATAGGTCAACGCGGTGAGCACGGCAGCCATGCCGACACCGCCCAGACCGACCACCGCGACCGACTGGCCCGGCCGTGGGTCACCGACGTTGAGCACCGCACCACCGCCGGTCAGCACCGCACACCCGAGCAGGGCGGCCACCTCCGGCGGCACCTCGTCCGGCACCGGGACCGCACTGGCGCGATTGACCACCGCGTGCGTCGCAAAACCCGAGACGCCGAGGTGGTGATACACCGCGCCGCCATTGCGGATCAGGCGGATGCCGCCACCGAGCAGCGTTCCCGCATTGTTGGCTGCGCTGCCCGGCTGGCACGGCGTCAGCCCCTCGGTCGCGCACGCGGGGCAGTGGCCGCAGCGCGGCAGAAACACCAACACCACCCGCTGGCCCAGGGCCAGATCGTCCACGCCGTCACCGCGCGCTTCGACGATGCCCGCAGCCTCGTGGCCCAGCAGCATCGGCACCGGCCGCACCCGATTGCCGTCGACCACCGACAGATCGGAGTGGCACACCCCGGCCGCCTCGACCCGCACCAGCACTTCCCCCGGGCCTGGGCCCTGCAGGTCGAGCTCGGCGATGCTGATCGGTCGCGACTGCGTGTAGGGGCGGGGCGCACCGATGCGCTCCAGCACCGCGCCGCGGATGTGAATCATGTTGGAATACAACCATGAGCTCCGTACCGCCCGGCCCGGACGGCCTTACCAGCGCTGACTTCCCGGTGCGGTGGCCGGTGCTCACCCGCTGGGCCGACAACGACATGTTCGGCCACCTCAACAACGCCGTCTACTACCAACTGTTCGACACCGCGATCAACGCGTGGATCGCCACCGGCGCCGGCGTCGACCCGCTCACCATCCCCGAATTGGGCATCGTCGCGGAATCGGGCTGTCGCTACTTCGCCGAGCTCGCCTTCCCGGAGAGTCTCGCCGTGGGTTTGGCGGTGACCCGGCTCGGCCGCAGCAGCGTCACCTACCGACTCGGCGTCTTCAAAGAGGTCGACCTGCAGCCGCAACCCGTCGCCGCACTGGGGCACTGGGTGCATGTTTACGTCGATCGCGGCACCCGCCGGCCGGTGCCGATTCCCGGCGCGATCCGCTCACTGTTGGCCACCGCCTTGGTGAATTGAGCTTGGCCCGGCGCACGTATGCTTCGCCAATGGCAGTTATGAGCAAGACAGTCGAGGTCGATGCCGAGGCCGGTTCGATCATGGGCATCGTCTCCGACATCGAGCGGTACCCGGAATGGAACGAGGGCGTCAAAGGCGCCTGGATCCTCGCTCGATACGACGACGGCCGCCCCAGCCAGGTGCGCCTGGACACCAATGTCAACGGCTTCGAGGGCGTGTACATCCACGCCGTGTACTACCCGGGTGAGAATCAGATTCAGACCGTGATGCAGCAGGGTGACCTGTTCGCCAAGCAGGAGCAGCTTTTCAGCGTGGTGGCCACCGGCGTCAACAGCCTGCTGACCGTCGACATCGACGTGGAGCCCAGCATGCCGGTACCGGCACCCATGGTGAAGATGTTGCTGGGCAACGTCCTCGACCAACTCGCCGCCAACGTCAAGCAGCGCGCCGAGCAACTGGCCAGCTAAGAGTTGAAGATTCCCGTCCGGTCCAGCGTGTCGGTGAGGCGGCGGGCGGCGTCGGTGAACTGCCAGACCGTGTGCTCGACCACGGCGGCCGGGTCGCGGTTGCGCAGCGCACCGATCAACCGACGGTGGTTGTCGACCGTGGACTCACCCCACACCGGGTCAGCGGCGTACAGCTGCGCCGGCATGTAACGCGCGGCGTTGAGCAGGAACCAGGACAGTTTGATCCGTCCGCTCGCCTGGTTGAACACCCGGTGGAAAGAGAACTCGAGCGAGGCGATCACTTCGGCGTCGCCGCCCCCGACGGCCGACTCCAGTAGGTCGTTGATGCGCTCCAGCTCGGCGATCTCGCGCTCGTTGATCCGTTCGGTGGCGGTGACCGCCAACTCGCGGGCGATGGTGGCCTGCAACCAGAAGATGTCGTCGATGTCCTGGCGGGTCAGCGGCAGCACCACATGGCCGCGGTGCGGCTCCAGCTGCACCATGCCCTCGCCACGCAGCTTCAGCAGCGCCTCGCGCACCGGCGTGATGCTCACTCCGAGCTGGGCGGCCGTCTCGTCGAGCCGGATGAAGGTACCCGGCCGCAGCGACCCAGCCATGATCGCCGTCCGCAGATGGCCGGCCACCTCATCGGACAGCTGGGACCGGCGCAGCGGACGGCGCCGTCGGGGTGTTGCCGATAACGGTGCATTCACGTGGCCTGCCAGGCCTTTCAGCGGCATTGCGGTATTGGCTCAAGTCGTGACTGAGGGCTTGTTAGCGACCTCGGCGGCCGTTAATGTGACCCAGACAACACATGTTTTATCAAATATCAGCCTGACGCAAGCGGTGCGCGAGTGAAGGGAAGGCATAGTTGACCGCCCACCTGGCCAGCGACCGGATGCAGGCCCAAACCGAAGCGCACGAGCAGCCGTATCTTGCTCGCCGGCAGAACTGGGTGAACCAGCTCGAGCGGCACGCGATGATGCAGCCGGACGCCCCGGCGTTGAGGTTTCTGGGCCGCACGCTGACGTGGGCGGACCTGCGGCGCCGCGTCAGGGCGCTGGCCGGCGCGCTGAGCCGCCGCGGGGTGGGCCCCGGCGATCGGGTGATGGTGTTGATGCTCAACCGCCCCGAGTTCGTCGAGTCGGTGCTGGCAGCCAATATGTTGGGTGCGATCGCCGTCCCGCTGAACTTCCGGCTCACGCCCTCCGAAATCGGCTTCCTGGTCGAGGACAGTGGGGCCCGGGTGATCGTCACCGAGGCGGTGCTGGCGCCCGTGGCCGCGGGCGTCCGCTCTATCGCGCCGTTGCTGGACACCGTCGTGGTGGCGGGAAGCACCGCCGACGACGACGTCCTCTTCTATGAAGACCTTGTGACTGAGGCCGGCGACGGGCCCGCTGCGGTCGACATCCCGAACGACTCCCCGGCGCTGATCATGTACACGTCGGGAACCACCGGGCGGCCCAAGGGTGCGGTGCTGACGCACGCCAACCTGACCGGTCAGACCATGACCATGCTCTACACCAGCGGCGTCGATCTGAACAACGACGTCGGCTTCATCGGTGTCCCGTTGTTCCACATCGCGGGGATCGGCAACATGCTGTCCGGGATGCTGCTCGGCGTGCCGACAGTGATCTACCCGCTCGGCGCGTTCGACCCCGGGCAGCTGCTCGACGTGCTGGAGGCCGAGAAGGTCACCGGCATCTTCCTGGTGCCCGCCCAGTGGCAGGCGGTCTGCGCCGAGCAGCAGGCACGGCCACGCGATCTGCGGTTGCGGGTGATGTCGTGGGGCGCCGCCCCGGCGCCAGATGTGTTGCTGCGCCAGATGTCTGAGATCTTCCCGGGCACCCAGATTCTGGCCGCTTTCGGCCAGACCGAGATGTCGCCGGTGACCTGCATGCTGCTCGGCGACGACGCCATCCGCAAGCGGGGATCGGTCGGCCGGGTGATCCCGACCGTGGCCGCCCGCGTCGTCGACGACGACATGAACGACGTGCCCGTCGGCGAGGTGGGCGAAATCGTCTACCGCGCACCCACATTGATGAGCGGCTACTGGAACAATCCGGACGCCACCGCCGAGGCCTTCGCCGGCGGCTGGTTCCATTCCGGCGATCTGGTCCGGATGGACGGCGACGGCTACGTCTGGGTCGTCGACCGCAAAAAGGACATGATCATCTCCGGCGGGGAGAACATCTACTGCGCCGAGGTCGAGAACGTCCTGGCCGGCCACGAGCGCATCGTCGAGGTCGCGGTGATCGGCCGGGCCGACGAGCGCTGGGGTGAGGTGCCGATCGCGGTGGCCGCTGTAACGGAAGGCCACCTCCGGATCGAAGAGCTAGATGAGTACCTGACCGAGCGGCTCGCGCGGTACAAGCACCCCAAGGCGCTCGAGATCGTGGACGCCCTGCCGCGCAACCCCGCCGGGAAGGTGCTCAAGACCGAACTGCGTTTGCGCTACGGGGTCGGCACCGGCTCCGAAAATCGTTCTGCGACAACAAGATCTGCCATCGGAGAGGAAAGCTGACGGGGTCGACATGTTTGCTGGGTGCTGACGGAATGTCAATTGTCGAGTTGCTATACACACCTGGGCGACCATCGGGTACATTCCTGTGGTCTCCGTTACTACCTGCGGGTAGGGAGCCGTTGGTCACACACGTAGGGTCGGGGCAAGGAGGAGGCGTGCGACACCATTCGCCGCGGCGCCACGACGCGAGCGGCCCCATTGTGAAGGGGCAATCGTGACGACATCCACCCGACCACACCTGGTCGGATACCTGCGCGATCAACTCGAGACGCCGCTGACGATGATCGGCGGGTTCTTCCGGATGTGTGTGCTGACCGGCAGGGCTTTGTTCCGGCGGCCGTTCCAGTGGCGCGAGCTGATCCTGCAGTGCTGGTTCATCATGCGGGTGGCGTTGCTACCCACGATCATGGTCTCGATCCCGCTGACGGTGCTGCTGATCTTCACGCTCAACGTGCTGCTGGCCCAGTTCGGTGCCGCCGACCTCTCGGGTGCGGGTGCGGCGATCGGGGCGGTCACCCAACTCGGGCCGTTGACCACGGTGCTGGTCGTGGCCGGCGCCGGCTCCACCGCAATCTGCGCTGACCTGGGCGCCCGGACCATCCGCGAAGAGATCGACGCGATGGAGGTCTTGGGTATCGACCCCATCCACCGCCTGGTGGTGCCCCGGGTGATCGCCGCGACGGTGGTGGCCACACTGCTCAACGCCCTGGTGATCACGGTGGGACTGGTCGGCGGTTACCTGTTCGGGGTGTACCTGCAGAACGTCTCCGGTGGGGCGTACCTGGCGACGCTGACCACCATCACCGGGCTGCCCGAGGTGATCATCGCCATGATCAAGGCGGCCACCTTCGGGCTGATCGCCGGCCTGGTGGGCTGCTACCGCGGACTGACGGTGCGCGGCGGATCCAAGGGTCTGGGCACGGCGGTCAACGAAACGGTGGTGTTGTGCGTGGTCGCCCTCTATGCGGTGAACGTCATCTTGACCACGATCGGCGTTCGATTCGGGACGGGGCACTGACATGTCGACAGCAGCGGTAGTTCGGTCGCGGTTCCCGCGGGCGACGGCCAACGTCAACAGGTACGCGGGCTCGGTCACCCGGGGACTGGACGAAACCGGCCAGCTCGCGTGGTTCTTCCTGACCAGCCTGGGTCAGATCCCGCATGCCCTGCACTACTACCGCAAGGAAACCTTGCGACTGATCGCGCAGATCGGGATGGGCACCGGGGCCATGGCCGTGGTCGGCGGCACCGCCGCGATCGTCGGCTTCGTGACCCTCTCCGGTAGCTCGCTGGTGGCCATCCAGGGTTTCGCCTCGCTGGGCAATATCGGGGTCGAGGCCTTCACCGGGTTCTTCTCCGCGCTGATCAACGTGCGCATCGCCGGGCCGGTGGTCACCGGCATCGCGCTGGCGGCGACGGTGGGCGCCGGTGCGACCGCGGAGCTGGGCGCCATGCGCATCAGCGAGGAGATCGACGCCCTGGAGGTGATGGGCATCAAGTCGGTGTCGTATCTGACCTCGACGCGAATCGTGGCCGGGCTGGTGGTGATCATCCCGCTCTACGCGCTGGCGATGATCATGTCGTTCCTGTCGCCGCAGATCGTCACCACGGCGCTTTACGGGCAGTCCACCGGTACCTACGAGCACTACTTCCGGACGTTCCTACGCCCTGACGACGTGTTCTGGTCGTTCTTGGAGGCCATCATCATCGCCGCGATCGTGATGGTGACCCACTGCTACTACGGCTACAACGCCGGCGGCGGACCCGTCGGCGTCGGTGAGGCCGTCGGCCGGTCCATGCGGTTCTCGCTGGTCTCGGTCCAGGTCGTCGTCCTGTCCGCCGCGTTGGCGCTCTACGGCGTCAACCCCAACTTCGCATTGACGGTGTAGCGCCATGACGAGTCCGGGGAAGGTCAACAAGGTCAAGCACCCGCCGTACAAGCTGATCGGCATCTCGTCCTTCGTTGTCCTGTTGCTGGTGTTTTCGGTGGTTTACCTGCAGTTCCGCGGAGACTTCACGCCGAAGACAGAACTGACCATGTACAGCGACCGGGCCGGGCTCGTCATGGACCCGGGCTCGAAGGTCACCTATAACGGCGTCCAGATCGGCCGGGTCGGCAAGATCCAGGAGATCAGCCGCGACGGCAGGCCGGCCGCGAAGTTCACCCTGGAGATCTATCCGCAGTACCTCGGGGCCAACGGAGTGGTTCCGGAGAACGTCGACGCCCAGATCAAGGCGACGACGGTGTTCGGTGGCAAGTACGTGTCACTGACCACGCCCAAGGACGACCAGGGGAACATCACCTCCCGCGGACATCTCGGCCCCAAGAGCGTGATCAACGCCTCCGGTGTGACGACCGAGATCAACACGCTGTTCCAGACGCTGACGTCGATCTCGGAGAAGGTCGACCCGGTCAAGCTGAACCTGACTCTGAGCGCCGCCGCGCAGTCGCTGACCGGGCTGGGTGACCGGTTCGGACAGGCGATCGTCAACGGCAACGCGATCCTCGACGACGTCAACCCGCGGATGCCGCAGGCCCGCCGCGACATCCAAGCGCTGGCCGCACTCGGCGACGTCTACGCCGACGCGGCGCCGGATCTCATTGACTTCCTGAACAATTCGGTGCCGACGGCTCGGTCGATCAACGCCCAGCAGAAGGACCTGGACCAGGCGCTGCTGGCGGCCGCCGGATTCGGCAACACCGGGGCGGACATCTTCGAGCGCGGCGGCCCGTACCTGGCCCGTGGTGCCGCCGACCTGGTGCCCACCGCCCAGCTACTCGACACCTACAGCCCGGAGCTGTACTGCACGCTGCACAACTACCACGACATCGAGCCCAAGGCCTATCAGTTCCTGGGCGGCAACGGCTACTCCCTGAACAGCCACTCCCAGATCCTCTCCGGAATTGGGGCGTTGCTGAACCCGGTGGCACTGGTTCCGCTGCTGCTCTCTCAGGTCGGATTGATCGGCGCCCAGATTGTCGGTGGCGCGCCGAACCCGTACACCTACCCGGAGAATTTGCCACGGGTGAACGCGCACGGTGGGCCGGGTGGCGCCCCGGGTTGCTGGCAGCAGATCACCCGGCAGCTGTGGCCCGCACCGGAACTGGTGATGGATACCGGGAACAGCCTTGCGCCCTATAACCACTTGGAGGTCGGGTCGCCCTACGTGCTCGAGTACGTCTGGGGCCGTCAGGTAGGGGATAACACGATCAACCCATGAAAATCACCGGTACTCTCGTCAAGCTCAGCGCCTTCGCTGTGGTGCTGCTGATGTTCAGCATCATGATCATCATCGTGTTCGGTCAGATCCGCTTCGACCGGACCAACTCCTACTCCGCCGAGTTCACCAATGTCAGTGGCTTGCGGGCCGGGCAGTTCGTGCGCGCCTCTGGCGTCGAGATCGGGAAGGTGAAGGACCTCGAACTGATCGATGGCGGCAAGCGGGTCCGCGTGAACTTCGACGTGGATCGCAACATTCCGCTGTATCAGTCCACCACCGCGTCGATCCGCTACCTCGACCTCATCGGCAACCGCTACCTGGAACTCAAGCGCGGTGAGGGCGACGGTCAGGACAAGGTCATGCAGCCGGGCGGGTTCATCCCGTTGGCGCGGACCACGCCGGCGCTGGACCTCGACGCGCTGATCGGTGGCTTCAAGCCGATCTTCCGCGCGTTGAACCCGGACAAGGTCAACACCATCGCCTCGGCACTGATCACGGTGTTCCAGGGCCAGGGCGGCACGATCAACGACATCCTGCAGCAGACGGCGCAGGTCACCTCGCAGCTGGGCGAACGGGATCGGGCGATCGGCGAGGTCGTCACGAACCTCAACAAGGTGCTGGACACCACGGTTCGTCACCGCAAGGACTTCGACCAGACCGTCAACAACCTCGAAGTGCTGATCACCGGGTTGAAGGACCACGGGGACTCGTTGGCCGGTGGCACGGCGAACATCAGCAACGCCGCGGGCACGGTCGCCGACCTGCTGAGCGAGGACCGCGCGCTGCTGCACAAGGCGATCAACTACCTCGATGCGGTGCAGCAGCCGCTGATCGACCAGCGTGAGCAGCTCAACGACTTCCTGCACAAGGTGCCGACCGCGCTGAACTCGATCGGGCGCGCCATCGGCTCCTACGGCGACTTCGTGAACTTCTACTCCTGCGACATCAGCCTGAAGATCAACGGTCTGCAGGCCGGTGGCCCGGTCCGAACCGTTCGCCTCTTCCACCAGCCGACCGGAAGGTGCGCGCCGCAATGAGAACGCTGGAACCGCCCAACCGCCTCAAGATCGGGCTCATGGGCATCCTGGTGACGCTCCTGGTCATCGGGGTGGGCCAGAGCTTCACCAGTGTGCCGATGTTGATGGCCAAGCCCAGCTACTACGGGCAGTTCACCGACACCGGTGGCATCAACAAGGGGGACAAGGTCCGTATCGCCGGCATGGACGTCGGCAAGGTCGAGGCCATCAGCATCGACGGCGACCACATCCTGATGAAGTTCTCCATCGGCACCCAGAGCATCGGCACCGAAAGCCGGCTCAACATCCGGACCGACACCCTGCTGGGTAAGAAGGTCCTCGAGATCGAGGCCCGCGGCAACCAGCCGCTGCGCCCGAACGGCACCCTGCCGCTGGGGCAGAGCACCACCCCGTACCAGATCTATGACGCGTTCCTCGACGTCACCAAGGCGGCCACCGGCTGGGACATCGACACGGTCAAGAAGTCGCTGCACGTCCTCTCGGAGACCATCGACCAGACCTACCCGCAGCTCAGTCCCGCACTGGACGGGGTGGCCAAGTTCTCCGACACGATCGGCAAGCGCGACGAGGAGATCAAGCACCTGCTGGCCCAGGCCAACCAGGTGGCGAGCGTCCTCGGTGACCGCAGCCAGCAGGTGGACCGGTTGCTGGTCAACGCCAAGACGCTGCTGGCCGCCTTCAACGAGCGCGGCCGCGCCATCGACGCCCTGCTGAGCAACGTCGCCGCCTTCTCCACGCAGGTCCAGGGCTTCATCAACGACAACCCGAACCTCAACCATGTGCTTGAGCAGTTGCGCACCGTCAGTGACCTGCTGGTCGAACGCAAGGACGACCTGGCCAACGGCCTGCTGATGGTCGGTGGGTTCCTGCCGTCGCTGAACGAGTCGATCGCCTCCGGACCGTTCTTCAAGGTGGTCATCCACAACCTGGTCCCCGGTCAGATCATCCAGCCGTTCATCGACGCCGCGTTCAAGAAGCGCGGTCTGAGCCCTGAGGACTTCTGGCGTAGCGCCGGGCTGCCGTCCTACCGGTTCCCGGACCCGAACGGCACCCGGTTCCCCAACGGCGCACCGCCGCCGGGACCGCTGGTCCTGGAAGGCACCCCGGAGCACCCGGGCCCGGCCGTGCCCCCTGGCTCGCCGTGCTCGTACACCCCGGCGGCCGACGGCATCCCGAGTCCGGCCAACCCGCTGCCGTGTGCCGGCACCAACATCGGTCCGTTCGGCGGTCCGGGCTTCCCGGCACCCCTGGACGTCCAGATGTCACCGCCCAACCCGAACGGGGTGCAGGACGTGCCGGGCATCCCGATCGCCGGGCGGCCGGGTGAGCCCGCGCCCAACGCGCCGGGCACGCCGGTTCCGTTGCCGCCCAACGCTCCTCCGGGCGCTCGCACCGAGCCCCTGGGACCGGCGGGACCGGTGGCACCGCCGTCGACATTCGCACCGGGGCTCCCCCCGGGTCCGCCGGCCCCGCCGGGGCCGGGGAACCAGTTACCGGCACCGTTCATCAACCCCGGCGGTTCGGGCGGTAGCGGCGCAGCGGGAGGTAGCCAGAATTGAGCACCATCTTTGACGTCCGCAACATCCGGCTGCCGAGGATGTCCCGGGCCACCGTCATCGTCGGGGTGGTCATCGTGGTGGTGGCTCTCGCCGCCGCCGTGGTCGGCTGGCAGCTCTACAAGAAGCTGACAAACAACTACGTCACCGCGTACTTCTCGGCGGCCAACGCGCTCTACGCCGGGGACAAGGTCCAGATCATGGGCATGAAGGTGGGCTTGATCGACAAGATCGAGCCGGCCGGCGACAAGATGAAGGTCACCTTCCACTACGAGAACCAGTACAAGGTTCCGGCCAACGCCTCCGCGGTGATCCTCAACCCGACCCTGGTGGCATCGCGCGCCATTCAGCTCGAGCCGCCCTACAAGGGCGGCCCGGTGCTGGCCAACAATGCGGTCATCCCGATGGAGCGCACTCAGGTGCCGGTCGAGTGGGACGAGCTGCGTAACAGCATCACCAACATCATCTCGAAGCTCGGTCCGACCGAGGCGCAGCCGACCGGGCCGTTCGGTGAGGTGATCAACTCGTTCGCCAACGGCCTGGAGGGCAAGGGCAAGCAGCTCAACACCACCCTCGACAGCCTGTCGCGGGCGCTCACAGCGCTCAACGAAGGCCGCGGTGACTTCTTCGCGGTGGTCAAGAGCCTGGCGTTGTTCGTCAACGCGCTGCACCAGGACGACAAGCAGTTCGTCGCGCTCAACCAGAACCTCGCCGACGTCACGGGCCGGCTCGCCAGCTCCGACCAGGCGCTGGCCAGCGCGCTGCGACAGCTCGACAGCCTGCTCACCACGGTTCGCCCGTTCCTGGACAAGAACCGTGAGGTGCTGACCCACGACGTCAACAACCTGGCCACGGTGACCAACACGTTGTTGCAGCCCGAGCCGTTGAACGGCTTGGAGACCGCACTGCACGTGCTACCGACGGCCGCCGCCAACGTGAACCAGATCTACCACCCCGCCCACGGTTCGGTGGTCGCCGTCCCGGAGATCACCAGCTTCGCCAACCCGATGCAGTTCATCTGCAGCTCGGTGCAGGCCGGTAGCCGGCTGGGTTACCAGGAGTCCGCCGAACTCTGCGCGCAATACCTGGCGCCGGTGCTGGACGCGATCAAGTTCAACTACTTCCCGTTCGGGTTGAACGCGTTCAACACCGCCGAGATCCTGCCCAAGCACGTCGCGTACTCCGAACCGCGGTTGCAGCCTCCGCCTGGGTACAAGGACACCACCGTCCCCGGCATCTGGGTGCCGGACACCCCGACGTCGCACAAGAACACCCAGCCGGGCTGGATCGTGGCACCGGGCATGCAGGGCCAGCAGGTCGGTCCCATCACGGCGGGCCTGATGACCCCCGAGTCGCTGGCCGAACTGATGGGTGGACCCGACATTCAGCCGGTCCAGTCCACCCTGCAGACACCGCCCGGGCCGCCCAACGCGTACGACGAGTACCCGGTGCTGCCGCCCATCGGCCTGCAGGCGCAGGTACCGGTGCCGCCTCCGGCGCCGGGTCCGAACGTGATCCCCGGACCGGTCGCCCCGACACCGGCGGCACCCGGACCGGCCGCAGCGGTCGGCGCACCGCTACCAGCTGAGGTAGGAGGGGGTCAGTGATAGGGCTGCTTCGCAGGGTTCGCCGCGGCACCTGGCATGTGCTGGTGCTGTCGATGGCCACCCTGATGCTGAGTTCCTGTGGCTGGAAAGGCATCTCGCAGGTCGCGATTCCCGGAGCGCCGGGCAGCGGCAGCGACGCCTACACCGTCTACGCGCAGGTGCCGGACACGCTGGCGATCAACGGCAACAGCAAGGTGATGGTCGCCGACGTCGAGGTGGGTTCGATCCGCAAGATCGAGCTGCGAAACTGGATCGCCACCCTGACGCTGGGGCTGAAGAAGGACACCAAGCTCCCCAAGAACGCCATCCTGAAGATCGGCCAGACCAGCTTGCTGGGGTCGCAGCACGTGGAGCTGCTGTCGCCGGAGAACCCGTCGAAGGAACCGCTGCGCAACGGCGACACCATCCCGCTGAAGAACTCGTCGGCCTACCCGAATATCGAGCAAACCCTGGCGGTCGTCTCGCTGATCCTGCGCGGCGGCGGCATCCCGAACCTGGAAGTGCTGCAGAACGAGATCTACGCGATCTTCCACGGGCGCGGCGATCAGATTCGCGGCTTCCTGAACCGGCTGGACACGTTCACCCGGCAGCTCAACGAGCAGCGCGATGACATCACCCATGCCATCGACTCCACGAACCGCCTGCTGAGTTATGTCGGCAACCGCAACGACGTGCTGGAGCGGGTGCTCACCGACTTCCCGCCGCTGATCAAGCATTTCGCGGACACCAAGAACCTGCTGATCAACGCCGTCGACTCGGTCGGCCGGCTCAGCGGTGCCGCTGACCAGTACCTGTCGGAAGCCCGCGCCAACCTGCACACCGACCTGCAGTCGCTGCAGTGCCCGCTGCGGGAGCTCGGCCGCGGCTCGCCGTACCTGATCGGCGCGCTGAAGCTGATCCTGACGCAGCCGTTCGACATCGACGCGGTGCCGAAGATCTTCCGCGGCGACTACCAGAACGTGTCGGCCACGCTCGATGTGACCTACAGCGCGGTGGACAACGCGGTGCTGACCGGTACCGGTTTCTCCGGCGCCCTGCGGGCCCTGGAGCAGTCGTTCGGGCGTGACCCGGAGACGATGATCCCCGACGTTCGCTACACGTCGAACCCGAACGACGCACCGGGCGGGCCGTTGGTGGAAAGGGCGGAGCGAGGCCAATGCTGACACCCTTCATCAAGCGCCAGCTGTGGATGTTCCTGACACTGACAGTGGTAGCGCTGTCCGTGCTGGGCATCTACTACCTGCAGATCCCGACCCTGGTCGGCATCGGGCGCTATGAGCTGACCGCCAACCTGCCCGCCTCCGGCGGTCTGTACCCGACGGCCAACGTCACCTACCGAGGGATCACCATCGGCAAGGTCACCGAGGTGGAACCGACCCCGTTCGGCGCGAAGGCGACGTTGAGCATCGACAGCCGCTACAAGATCCCGGTCGACGCCACCGCCAACGTGCACTCCGTGTCGGCCGTTGGTGAGCAGTATCTGGACCTGGTGTCCAACGGGAATCCGGGCAAGTTCTTCGCCTCGGGTCAGACCATCACCAAGGGCACCGTGCCCAGCGAAATCGGGCCGGCACTGGACACCGCCAACCGAGGCCTCGCGGTGCTGCCCAAGGAGAAGATTCCCAAGCTGCTCGATGAGACGGCGCTGGCGGTCGGCGGCCTCGGACCGGCCCTGCAACGGCTGGTGGACGCCACGCAGGCGATCGTGGGTGATTTCCACACCCAGATCAACGACGTGAACGACATCATCCAGAACTCGGGGCCGATCCTGCAGAGCCAGGTCGACTCGGGCAGCGCGATCGAGCGCTGGGCGCGCAACCTGAACACGTTGGCCGCCCAAAGCGCCCAGGAAGACCAGCACCTACGCAGCGTGCTCACCCAGGCCGCTCCGACGGCCGACCAGGTCAACGAGGTGTTC
The DNA here is from genome assembly GCF_002101675.1 of Mycobacterium gordonae. Lineage (GTDB taxonomy): Bacteria > Actinomycetota > Actinomycetes > Mycobacteriales > Mycobacteriaceae > Mycobacterium > Mycobacterium gordonae. The sequence continues at coordinate 21,035 of NZ_LQOY01000003.1, forward strand.
ACCGACGTGCGGGACTCGTTGCCGCAGACGCTGGCCAACCTCGAGGTCGTGTTCGACCTGCTCAAGCGCTACCACAAGGGTCTCGAGCAGGTGCTGGTGTTCCTGCCCCAGGGTGCCTCGATCGCACAGACCGTGGCCGCGCCGTTCCCGAACATGGCCGCCCTGGACCTGGCCCTGGCGATCAACCAGCCGCCGCCCTGCCTCACCGGCTTCATTCCGGCCGAGCAGTGGCGGTCGTTCGCCGACACCAGCATGCAGCCGTTGCCGGTGGGGACCTACTGCAAGATCCCGATGGACACCCCGTCGAACAGTGTTCGTGGGTCGCGCAACATCCCTTGTGTCGACGTGCCGGGCAAGCGGGCCGCCACGCCGCGCGAATGCCGCAGCACCAAGCCGTACGAGCCGGCGGGCACCAACCCCTGGTATGGCGACCCGAACCAGCTGCTGACCTGCCCGGCGCCGGCCGCGCGGTGTGACCAGCCGGTGAAGCCGGGACTGGTGGTGCCGGCTCCGTCGGTCAACAACGGGCTGAACCCGGCGCCGGCCGACCGGCTCCCGCCGGGCGGCACGCCACCGCCGATCAGCGACCCGCTGACGCGTCCCGGCACCGGCGCGGTGCAGTGCAACGGACAACAGCCCAACCCCTGCGTCTACACTCCGGGCGGGCCCCCCTCTGCGGTCTACAGTCCGCAGAGTGGTGAGCTGGTGGGGCCCGACGGGGTCAAATACTCCGTCGCAAACTCGATGAAAACAGGAGACGACGGATGGAAGGAGATGCTGGCTCCAGCCGGCTGAACCCCATCAACGAGCACGATTCGGCGGGTACCGAGGCGAAGGACGAGGATTCGCAAGAATCCGAGGCCGCAGCCGACCCGACTAGCACCGAGGCGAAGGACGAGGATTCGCAAGAATCCGAGGCCGCAGCTGAGCCGACTAGCACCGAGGCGACGGACGAGGATTCGCAAGAATCCGAGGCCGCAGCTGAGCCGACTGCTGCTCCCGACCCGGCAGACGCCGAGGAAGCTGCCGTCGTCCGGGGTAAGTCCCGGGTGGGTCGCGGGTGGCTGGCCGGAACTGCGGCGGTCCTGCTGATCCTGTCCGGGGCCATCGCCGGCGGGGGCTACTACGCGCTGCGTTCCCACCAGGACATCGCGGCGTTGCAGCGCAACGATGCCGCGGCACTGAACATCGCCAAAGATTGCGTCGCCGCGACGCAGGCACCGGACATCAGCAGCATGGCGGCCAGTGAGCAGAAGATCGTCGACTGCGGCACCGACCAGTACCGCACCCAGGCGCTGCTCTACAGCAGCATGTTGGTGCAGGCCTACCAGGCCGCGAATGTGCACCTCAAGGTTTCCGACATGCGTGCGGCAGTGGAACGCAACAATCCCGATGGCTCGGTCGACGTACTGATCGCCCTGCGCATCAGCGTCTCCAACGACCAGCAGCAGAACCAGGAGACGGGGTATCGCCTGCGGGTTCGAATGGCGCCGACGGAAGGCACCTACAAGATCTCCAAACTCGACCAGGTGACGAAGTGACGGTGGTGGTCGAAAAGACCCGGACCGCCGCCCAGGACCTGCCCGAAAAGGCCTTGGCGCCTTGGCGCGTGCGGGTGGGGGCGTTTTCGGTCGATGTGCTCGCCGGTCTGGCGGTGGCGATCACGATGGCGCTGGTGTCCTTCACGCTGCCGCCGTACGGCGCGTGGTGGTGGGTGTGCATGGTCGTCTGCGGCCTGGCGGTGCTGGCGGTGCTGGTGAACCGGCTGTTGTTGCCGACGATCACGGGCTGGAGTCTGGGGCGCGCACTGTTCGGGATTGCCGTGGCGCGACGGGACGGGAAAGAAGTCAGCCCGTGGTGGCTGCTGCTGCGCGACCTGGCGCACCTGCTCGACACCGCGGCGCTGCTGGTGGGGTGGTTCTGGCCGCTGTGGGATGCCCAGCGCCGCACCTTCGCCGATATGCTGCTGGGCACCGAGGTGCTGCGTGTCGTACCCCACGAGTGGGCCGAGCAGGTGCGCAAGTGGACCGCGGCGGCGCTGGTCGCCGCGGCGGTCCTGTGCCTGGCCGGTGCCGGCATCGGCTACGGCGTCGTCTACGCCCGCGCCCAGGCCACCGACCGGACCCGTGCCGAGATTTCGACGCAGGGACCCAAGATCGTCGCCCAGATGCTGACCTACGACCCGAAGAATCTGCACGACGATTTCGCCCGCGCCCTGAACCTGACCACCGACAGATATCGCCACGATCTGGCGGCTCAGCAGGAGGTGGTCCAGAAGGGCCACCCCGTCATCAACGAGTACTGGGGCTCCACCAACTCTGTCCTGGCCGCCACCCCGAACAGCGCGACGATGCTGCTGTTCCTGCAGGGGCGACGCGGCGAGGGGCCGGACGTCCGCTACATCACTGCCAGCGTCCGGGTGAAGTTCATCAGGAGCGGCGACGGTCGCTGGCTGGTGGACGACCTGACGGTGCTGGCCAAGCCCAAACCCGCGGGAGAAGGCAAATGAGCCCCCGCCGCAAGTTCGAACCCGGCGAGGACTCGCTCCTGGTCCCGCAGTCCATTCCGCCGAGAAGGTGGACACTGCCGCTGGTTTCCTCGATCGCATCGGTGGTGATGGTGGCGGCGATCGCGTTGTCCACCTTCATGCTGGTCGACCATCAGTCCCGGGACCGGACCGCGGAGCGCGAAGCGCAGGCGGTCAACTACGTCAAGTGGTTCATGACGGGGTTCACCTCGATCGACCCGTTCCACGCCAACGAATACATCGATCGGGTGCTGGCGCAGGCGACGGGTGACTTCGCCAAGCAGTACACCGACAAGGCCAACGAGATCCTGTTGCAGGTCGCCCGCGCGGAGCGTTCGACCGGGACGGTGCTGGAAGCGGGCGTGGAACGCTGGAACGACGACGGCAGCGTGACCGTGCTGGTCGCGACCGACGTCACCTCCAAGACGCCGGACGGAAAACAGGTCTTCGAGAACACCAACCGTTGGTCGGCGACCGCTACGCAGGAAGGGAATCAGTGGAAGATCAGCAACCTGCAGCAGGTGATCTGACCGAAACCGCCGAAACCGCGGTAACCCCAGAAACCGACGCGACCGCCGAGACCGGCGAGACCGCCGAGCCGGTGGCGGAAACCGAAGCGGCAGAGGGTGATTCACCGGAAGAGGGTGAAGCGGCCGAGGCTGAGGCGGCCGAGGCAGAGGCGGCCGAGCCGGTCAAGCAGACCAAGCCCGCCAAGCCCCCCAAGCCGAAGAGGAAGCGCAGGCCCGGCCGGCTGGCGGCCGTGGTGGTCGCACTGGTGGCGGCGTTGTTCATCGGCTCCTCGGCGTTCGCGGCCGCGATGGTGCAGCCCTACCTGGCCGAGCGGGCCACCGTCGAGATCAAGCTGAAGGTGGCGCGTGCGGCGGCCAATGCGATCACCACGTTGTGGAGCTACACGCCCGAGAACATGGACACCCTGGCCGACCGCGCGGGCCGATACCTCACCGGCGACTTCGGGGCGCAGTACCGCAAGTTCGTCGAGGAGAAGGTCGTCGGGCCCAACAAGCAGCTGAAGATCACCAACTCCACCGAGGTCACCGGCGTCGCGGTCGAATCGCTCGACGGGCCCAACGCCACCGTGATCGTCTACACGAACACCACGGCCACCACCCCACTGAAGAAGAACATCCCGTCGCTGCAGTACCTGTCGTACCGCATGTCGATGAAGCGGGAGGGTGACCGCTGGTTGGTGACGAGGATGACCACGATCACCTCGCTGGATGTGACGCCGCAGCTGTAGGCCGGCTAGTTGAAGGCGAGCCAACTGGGCAGCGCCCGTTCGTGGGAGTCGCACAGCACCTGTCTGGTGTCGCAGGACCCCTTCGGAGCGCCGGCTCCGGCCCACATGCCGCCGGTGTCGCGGCGCAGCACGATAGCCGACGAGCCGCCGCCGTCGAGCAGGATGGCCGTGTCGCTGCCCAAGCCGCGGAAGAGGTCCTGAATGTTATCCGGGGTGTAGCTGCCACCCTCGAAGATGTACATCTCGTCCTTCTGCTTGGAGTAGGCCAGGGCGGTGCGTGCCGCGCTCGGACCACCGTCGTGCAGCTGGCCGGTGTTGCCCGGCGACAGCAACCCGATGCCGGCCACCGCGACGAACTTCGCATTCTTGTTCAGCAGGTCGGCGATTACCGGTGTGGCCAGGTCGTAGTCCTCCCGGCCCTTGGGCCGCAACACATATGGAGCACCGCCGGCCGGCAGGATCATCGTCGTCAGCGAGGTCCAGGACTCGTTGCCGCCGGACAGCCCCTGTTTACCCGGGTAGGCGACGGTTCCGGTGACCGCCTGGTTGGCGCGGCCCTGGCCATGGGTGTTGTCGACGAAAGCGCCCAGCGGCGAGCTGCACCCGGTGTCACGCCAGGAGCCGCCCTTCTGGCCGCGGACGTCGAAGAAGTTCGCGTTGATCGCGATCGTCGGCTGGCCCATGCGCTGCCACGCCTGCAGCGGCGGGTAGATCTCGGATGCCTGCCACAACCCTTCACCGGTGCGGGCGCCGGCGTTGTTTTCGCACCGGGCCTGGTCGCCCTGGTGGGTGTCCACCAACAGGTGCGGCTGCAGCCGGGTGGCGGCCTGCTTGATGATCATCAGGTGGCCGCCGTTGTTCATCTCATACCAGTGCCCGGCGCCGTCGAGCAGCGGCATCGAGTGTCCGCCGCCGAAGTTGTAGACCAGGTAGGAGCCTTTGGTGCCGGCGATGGCCTGCTCCAGCAGCTCCCGCGCGTCGGCGGCGCGAGCGACGGGGGCTCCGGTGGTGCTCGCCAACGTCAGACACAGGACCAGGGCGGCACAGCTTGCCAGGAGTCTGCGCAAGACGGCAGCTGGCGTCGGCACGGCAAGCCCTTTCGGCCAATTCCGGGGAAGCAACTCTCCCAGGATTAGCCACATCCGTCACACTGTCAACTTAAGTAACAGGCCGATGACGGGCCGGCCGCGTTCGAATTACGTTTTGCCGCTTGCGCTTTCAGGGGCGGGTTGCGGTTCGGGTGCGGCGTCGGCGTCGGCGTCGGGTTCGGTCTCGGGTTCGGTCTCGGGTTCGGTCACCGTCGCCTGCTCGATGGCGGCCTCACGGGCCATCTCGCGCTGGTGATGTGCCTGGTGTTCGGCCGCGATCGCATGCTCGATCGCACCAGGGACCCGGTGGAAGCCCTTACGGTCGTACACACGGGTGATGATGCCGCCCACCAACACTCCGATCACCAGGCCGATGGCGGTCATCGTGAGCGCCTGGCGCAGTCCGGCGTCCGCGTGGCCGTTGAGATAGAGCAGGGACCGGACTCCGAGGAATACCTGGTGCATCGGCTCGAATTCGGCAAGCCAGCGGAAGAAGGGCGGCACCGCCTCCAGCGGCACCGTCGCACCGGCGGACGGCAAGCCCAGGATGACGAAGACCAGCATGCTGAACAGCAGGCCCATCGACCCCAGCACCGCGATCAGTGAACTCGAGGTGATCCCCACCGCGCTGATCGCGAACACACCGAACAGCCACAGTTGCCAACCCAGCGTGATGGGCATCCCGAGCCCGTGGGCTATCGCCATGTAGACGCCCGACGTCGCCAGCGCCAGGATCACCATCAGACCCCACTTGACCAATAACGTGCGGAAGCGGGAGATGTTGACCTGCTCGGCGAAACGGTAGACCGGCCCGAATTCGGCTGGCACGTAACCCAGCATCGAGTCGACCAGGGTGCTCACCACGATGCTGCCGGTGAAGCCGGCCAGCAGCAGCAGCAGCGCATAGTAGAAGGCCGACAACCCATTTCCGGTGCCGTTGGGCAGCGGGTTGTACACGGTCGATCTGATGTCGATCGGGCTGGTCAGCGCCAGCACCGACGCGCCGGCCAGCGGGGCGCCGCCGGTCTGGGCCGCCACGTCGGCCGAAAGTCGTTCGCCCACTTTGTTGTTCGCAACCGATGCGGCCTGGTTCAGGGTCTGGCCGGCGATACTTGAGCCCAGCGTGCCCGCCCGCGGGTTGGTGGAGATGGTGATCGTGGGCCGTTCGGCGCGGTTGGCGGTCAGCGCGCTTTCCCCGAGGTCGCGCAGTTTCGACGAGAAGCCGGGCGGGATCACCATTTCGCCGTACACCTGGGCCCGGTCCAGCAGTTGCTTGGCCTCGGCCGCCGACACGACCCGGACGTCGAACTTCTCTTTGTCCAGGCCGGCCACCACGCCGTCGCTGATCTGCTTGCCGTAGGGCCCGGCATCCTGGTTGACCACCGCGATCGGGAAATGCCGCAGATTCGTGGTGGGGTTCAGGATGCCGCCCAGGTACAGCGCGGACAATGCCGACATCAGGGCCAGGGTGATCAGGATCGGCGCCGCCCAGAACCGCACCTTGCGAAGCTGCCTGGTGTTCCGGTTCGGTTTGGGCGCCGCGTGCTTGGCATGTTTCTGAGACATGGGGGCTCCTGTCTGTCGAGCCCACTCTAATGTGTCGGTCAGCCGCCCAGCTTCGCGTGCATCTCCCAGACCAGCACTTCGGAAGGCTGCTGCGCGGTGAGCCGGCTGCCGTCTGCGTCCGTGAGCCGGACCGCATCTCCTTGGGTCAGATCGCCGTGTTCCGCTACGGTGACGTCGCCGCGTGCCACGAATACGTGCAGGTAGGGCGCGGAAGGCAGGTCGACGGAGCCGCCGGCGGGCAGTCGTGCGACATGCAGCGCCGCGGCGCGGTTGTGCAGGACCAGGGCGGCGTCGCGTCCCGGAATTCCCGACGCGACAGTGATCAAGCCGACGTTGTCGAGCTGATTGCCGATCTCGACCTGTTGGTAACTCGGTGTGATGGCCGTCTCGTCCGGTATCACCCACATCTGCACGAAATGCACTGGCTGCGTGAGCGAGTCGTTCTTCTCCGAATGCAGGATCCCGCTCCCAGCCGACATGCGCTGGGCCAGCCCGGGGTAGATGGTGCCGTGGTTGCCGGCGGAATCCTGATGTGTCAGTTCACCTTCCAGCACCCAGGTGACGATCTCCACGTCCCGGTGCGGGTGGGTGTCGAAACCCGTTCGCGGCGCGACGATGTCGTCGTTGTTCACCAGCAACAACCCGAAATGCGTGTTGTCCGGCTGGTAATGGTCTCCGAAGGAGAAGGAGTGCCGGGACTGTAACCAGGGTGTGGTCGTGACGCCACGATCGGCCGCTCGCCGGACATCCGCGGTGGCAGGCACGGCTTCAAGCCCCCGGATAGATGGCGCCGGCCAGCCGCACAATCTCGTCGCGGTCGGCCGCCAGAATGAACCCGGAAGCGATCGCGCTGTCCAGTGCCGCGGTGAATCTGCTCAGGTAGTCCTCTGCCCCGCCCGGGTACAGGCGCCGCAAAGTGGCATCGTCGAAAGGCTCACCGGAGCCGAAGATCGACGACATAACGCTGTCGCCAGCGGCGATGCCGGAGGTGCGGGCGATCGGGACATCCACCCACGGGGAACGTATCCCGCCCGCTGCTATGCCGTTGCCGTCCACGACCGGCTGCGGGTGCGGGGATTCTGCGACCTGCAGCGGCGGGCCGCTCGGTGGCGGCGTTCCGGTGCGGACCCAGGCGGTCAGCGCCGCCAGCGACGCCTGCACCACGTAATGGTGCTGTGGCCCGAAGTTGATGAAGTGGTCGAGTTGCCGGCCCATCAGGTTGTCGGTGGGCTGGTAGGCCGCGGCCAGGTCTTCGATCGACGCCGACCCGGAATCGATGGGGGCCACCTGGATCGTGTAGTTGTCGGCGTGCGCGGCGCCGGCGATCTCCCACACCCGCAGCAGGTCGTGGTCGGGTTGCCGGGCGGCGTAGTACCCCTGCCGTCCCGTGCCGTAGAGGTCGGTCTCGGTGATGATCGTCATCAGCGGGACACGCAGGTCCGGGCGGAACTTCACGGCTTGGGCAGTGCTGGACTGCAGATCGTCGAAGATCGAGCCGTCGTCCAGTGGCGCGGCGGGCCCGAACCGGGAGTGCACGAGGAACCCGTCGTAGGTCCGCGCCAGCGGGTCCACCGCGTTGACGTAGCTGGTGAGAAACATCGCCGACTGCGACTCGCCCACCGCGATAACGTGCTCGGGGCGCAGCTCGCCCAGGAGGTCACCCGTCTCGCGGACCAGCCCGCCCACCTGCGAGAACATGTCATAGGCGAACGTGTCACCCGGATGGCTCAGGCCGGCATAGCGTTTGGGGTGCTGGCTCTTCAGCGACATGTCGAGCCGGAGCATGCTGACGCCGCCGTCGACACCCACCTTCTGGGCGGACACCATGACATAGGCATAACCCGCCCGGATCACCTCGCGGTGCGCCATCAGCCACACCGCCGGAGCGTCGATTCCGCCGCTGACGTTGAGCCACTCGACGAGCACCGTGCCGTTGAAATCGGCTGGGTCGCTGGGGGTGAGTACCACCACCCGCGTCGTGTAATCGGCTGTGCGCGAAGCCCTTACGCGCCACCGGCCGTCGGGATCCAGCGGCTGCTCCGCGGTGTAGGACGAGGCGCTGCCGGAGACGAAGAATTCCTTCGCGCCGTAACCCACGCCGGCGATGTCGAACGCGCCCAACAGGATCGACGGCCGGCCGGGCACCGGCGTGACGGTGGGTGCGACGCTCACAGCGCGTCCGGCAGACCGAATCTGGCGAACAGCGATCCGTCGAGGAATGCGACCACCCGGGACACCCCGTCCGGCCGGACGTCCAGGACGTGCAGCTGGAAGGGGACATGGCGGTCACCCGCGCGCATATACATGGCCGCACCGGGTTGGCCGTTGGCCATGATCGGGATCATCCGCATGTCACCGGGATGCTCGGCCGGGCACTGCGTGTGGATGAGCGTGATGATGTCCTTCGCCCCCTGGTACCAGCCGGTGTAGGGCGGCATCTCCCAAATCGCTTCAGCGGTGAACAGATCCACCAACCGGTCGATGTCATAGCTCTCGAACGCGGCGACGTAGCGGGCCAGCAGGTCCTGCGTCTCGGACGAATCGGGCGCGGCGAGCCGGTCATCGGCGCTGGGCGAGACGGCCTCCAGTTGGGTACGGGCGCGCTGCAGCAGGCTGTTGACGGCCACGGTGGTGGTCCCGATCGCCTCGGCAACCTCGGCCGCCTTCCACTGCAACACATCGCGCAGCAGCAACACCGCCCGTTGGCGCGGCGACAGGTGCTGGAGCGCGGCGATGAACGCCAACCGCACGGACTCCCGCGACTCCGCGATCACCGCGGGGTCGGCGGGATCCTGCGCGTCGGGCAGCGGCTCCAGCCAGGGGACCTCCGCGCGCTCGATGAGTTCGGCCGTCGGATCCGAACGGGCGTTGCCCAGGCCGGTCGGCAACGGCCGTCGCCCCCGGCCTTCCAGGGCGGTGAGGCAGGTGTTGGTGGCGATCCGGTGCAACCAGGTGCGGACCGAGGACTTGCCCTCAAACCGGTCATAGGACTTCCACGCCCGCAACAGCGTCTCCTGCACCAGGTCCTCGGCATCGTGCAGCGACCCGGTCATCCGGTAACAGTGGGCGAGCAGTTCACGCCGGTACGGCTCGGCGTGGGCGGAGAAATCTCCGCCGGCATTCGAGGGGGAATTTTCGGTGAGCACACTCACCTGTTCGAGACTACGCAGAGCGTGTGACAACACGCCGCGAGGAGTGGCCGTACAGGCCGTAAGCTGCCGGTGATGACTACCACCCGCACTGAAAGAAACTTCGATGGCGTTGGTGGCGTCCCCATCGTCTACGACGTGTGGACCCCGGACGTCCCGCCCCGCGCGGTGGTCATCCTCGCCCACGGTTTCGGCGAGCACGCCCGCCGCTACGACCACGTGACGCAGCGGCTGGGGCGGGCCGGACTCATCACCTACGCACTCGATCACCGTGGCCACGGCCGCTCGGGCGGCAAGCGGGTAATGGTGCGCGACGTCTCGGAGTTCACCGCCGACTTCGACACGCTGGTGGGCGTTGCTACCCGGGAAAACCCGGGCCTGACGCGCATCGTGCTCGGGCACAGTATGGGCGGTGCCATCGTGTTCGCCTACGGTGTGGAACGCCCGGACAACTACGACCTGATGGTGCTGTCCGCGCCGGCTGTCGCCGCGCAGGACATGGTGCCGCGGGTGGTGGCGCTGGCCGCCAAGGTGCTGGGCGTCCTGACGCCGGGCCTGCCGGTGGAGGCGCTCGACTTCAACGCGATCTCCCGCGACCCGGAGGTGGTCGACGCATACAACACCGACCCGTTGGTGTACCACGGCAAGGTGCCGGCCGGGCTGGGCCGGGCCCTGCTGCAGGTGGGCGAGACGATGCCGCAGCGGGCGCCGGCGTTGACGACGCCGTTGCTGGTGGTGCACGGCACCGGTGACTCGCTGGTGCCGATCGAGGGCAGCCGCCGTCTGGTGGACTGCGTGGGTTCCGCCGACGTCGAATTGAAGGAATACGCCGGGCTGTTCCACGAGGTCTTCAACGAGCCCGAGCAGGATCAGGTCCTCGACGACGTGGTCTCGTGGCTCAATTTGCGCTTGTGAATCGCGGAGCGGGATTGTCATGGCGCTGCGCTAGTTTGGCGGCATGACCGACGACAAGATGCTGTCTCGCATCGCGGCACTGCTGCGTCAGGCCGAAGGCACCGACAATCCGCACGAGGCCGAGGCGTTCATGACCGCCGCGCAGCGGTTGGCGACGGCGTCGTCCATCGATCTTGCGGTGGCGCGCTCGCACTCCGCCAACCGATCGGCGGCCCAGGCCCCTACGCAGCGCACCATCACCATCGGCGAGGCGGGTACCCGCGGGCTGCGCACCTATGTGCAGCTCTTCGTGCTGATCGCGGCGGCCAACGACGTGCGCTGCGACATCGCCTCGAACTCGACTTTTGTCTACGCCTACGGGTTCGCCGAAGACATCGACGCGACGCACGCCCTGTACGCCAGCCTGGTGGTGCAGATGGTCCGGGCCTCCGACGCCTATCTCGCCACGGGCGAGCACCGGCCGACGCCCACCATCACCGCCCGCCTGAACTTTCAGCTCGCTTTCGGGGCGCGCGTCGGTCAGCGCCTCGCGGAGGCCCGAGAGCAGGCCAAGCAGGAAGCGTCCAAGGACCGTCGCCGTGCTCCCGGCACCGCTATCGCATTGCGGGACAAGGAAGTCGAGTTGCGCGACCACTATCGCGAGGCTTCCCGGGCGCGTGGCACCTGGCGGGCCAACCGGGCTTCCGCCGGGTACTCGTCGGCGGCGCGACGCGCGGGTGATCGGGCGGGGCGGCGGGCGCGGCTGGGCAGCAGCCAGGAGCTGCCCGGGGCGCGAACCGCGCTGGGCCGTTGACCCGCGATTCGCAACGCGCCAAAGTCTATGCGGCTGAGGAATTCGTGCGGGTCATGTTCGACCGTGCCGCCGAGCACGGTTCGCGCGGTATCGACTTCTTCGGCGCCCAGCTGACGCTGCCGCCGGAAGGACGGTTCGCGTCGGTGGCGTCGGTGCAGCGCTATGTCGACGATGTGCTGGCGCTGCCGGCGGTGCGTCGCGAATGGCCGGACGTGCCGGAGCTGCGGGTGCGGGCCCGGCGCGGAGCCGGCTCTGCGCACTATGAGAACCACGACGGGGCCGGCACCATCGCCGTGCCCGATCTTGGCACCGCGGACTGGGCGATGCGCGAACTCGTCATACTGCATGAGATGGCGCATCACCTGTGCCGGGTGCCGCCGCCGCACGGGCCGGACTTCGCGGCGACGATGTGCACGCTGACAGAGCTGGTGATGGGTCCCGAGCTCGGCCATGTGCTGCGTGTCGTGTACGCGAAAGAGGGTGTGCGTTGAAAGACCCGGACGCCCGCGCGCGCGAGGTCGAGGAACAGCTGACCGACGACGAGCGCTTCTCCCTGCTGGTGGGCGTGATGGGCGCCGGGGACATGTGGGGGCTGCGCGATGAGCGGATCCCGCCGGAGGTCCCGATGAGCGCCGGGTACGTGCCGGGGATCGCGCGACTGGGTGTCCCGGCGCTGCGGATGAGTGACGCCGGACTCGGCGTGACCAATCCCGGTTTCCGGCCGGGCGACACTGCCACCGCGCTGCCGGCCGGGCTCGCACTGGCGGCCACTTTCAATCCGGAGCTGGCCCGCGCCGCGGGCTCGGTGATCGGGGTCGAGGCACGTAGCCGCGGATTCAATGTGCAGCTGGCGGGCGCGATGAACCTGGCCCGTGATCCGCGTAACGGCCGCAATTTCGAGTACTTCTCCGAGGATCCCCTGCTCAGCGCCACCATGGCCGCCGAACAGGTCACCGGAATCCAGCAGCACGGTGTCATCTGCACGACCAAGCACTTCTCGCTGAACTGCAACGAGACCAATCGGCACTGGCTGGACGCCCTGATCGACCCCGACGCGCACCGCGAATCCGACTTGCTGGCCTTCGAGCTCGCGATAGAACGTGGCCGGCCCGGCGCGGTGATGGCCGCCTACAACAAAGTCAACGGCGACTACGCCGCCGCGAACACCGTCCTGCTCAACGACGTGCTCAAGGGTGCCTGGGAATTCCCCGGCTGGGTGATGTCGGACTGGGGTGGCACGCCGAGCTGGGAGTGCGCCCTGGCCGGTCTCGATCAGGAGTGCGGCGCCCAGATCGACGCCCTGCTGTGGCAGGACGAAACGTTCGGCGCCCCACTGCGGGCCGCCTATGCCGACGGCCGGCTTCCCAAGCAGCGGTTGTCGGACATGGTGCGGCGGATTCTGCGGTCGATGTTCGCCGTGGGCGTCGACCAGTGGGGACCGGTGCCAGAGCCGGACCTCAACGCGCACAACGACATTGCCCTCGAGATTGCACGGCAGGGAATCGTCCTGCTGCAGAACCGCGGGGCGCTGCCGCTGCCGGCCGGGCGGGGCGTGCGTATCGCCGTCATCGGTGGCTACGCGCACCGCGGCGTGCCGGCCGGATTCGGTTCCAGCACCGTGCTTCCGCCGGGCGGTTATGCCGACGTGATCCCGATCGGCGGCTCGGGTCTGGAAGCGGGCATGCGCAATCTGTACCTGCAGCCGTCGAGCCCGCTGGAGGAACTGCGGAAGTTGTTGCCGGGGGCGCACATCGAATTCGACCCCGGTATCAGCCCGGCCGAGGCGGTGCCGGTGGCACGGCGGGCCGACATCGCGATCGTGTACGCCACCCGGGCCGAAGGCGAAGGATTCGACGCGGCCGATCTGTCGCTGCCGTGGGGTCAGGACGGGTTGATCGCCGCGGTCGCCGCGGCCAACCCGAACACAGTGGTGGTGTTGCAGACCGGAAACCCGGTGGCCATGCCGTGGCGTGACGCGGTGGCCGCGATCGTGCAGGCGTGGTATCCCGGGCAGCAGGGTGGCCGGGCGATCGCAGAAATCCTTACCGGGCAGGCGAATCCATCGGGCCGGCTGCCGATCAGCTTTCCGGCCGATCTCGGCCAGACGCCGCGCCCGCAGCTGGGATCGCCGACAACCATCGACTATTCGGAAGGCGCCGACGTCGGGTACCGCTGGTTCGCCCGAACCGGGCAGGCCCCGTTGTTCGCGTTCGGACACGGCCTGTCCTACACCAGCTTCGAGTACCGCGACCTCGAGGTGACCGGTGGGGACACCGTGCGCGCCGCGGTGACCGTCGTCAACACCGGTGAGCGCGCCGGGAGCGACGTCCCCCAGGTCTATCTCGCCGGGGTGCCGGGTGAGGCGCGCTTGCGCTTACTCGGATTCCAGCGGGTCGACCTCGAACCCGGGCAGTCGCACCGCGTGCGTGTCGAGGCGGATCCGCGCTTGCTGGCGCGCTACGCCGACGGGACCTGGCACATCGCGCAGGGCAGGCACACGGTGGCCGTCGGCGCTTCGGCGGTCACCCTGGCGCTGGCGGCTGAAGTGGAGCTGGCCGGCCGTACGTTCGGGCGCTGAGCGGCGCGTCCGGCCGCACGACCGGCCTGCTGGCTCTATCGACTTATTGAACGGGGACGAGGTCGTCCCCACAGGTGCAGCGGTACGGTTCGCCGCCCTCGCAGTGGCAGGGGACCTCGATGCGGACGCGACAGCCGCAGCCTTCGTGGCCGCAGGTCAGCAGAGTTCCAGCCTCGTGAGTTGCCATTTGGTATCACCTTCATCTGAGTAGGGGGGCGGTGTTCACCCTACATTCTATACCCCTCGGGGGTACGGGTAAACAACCCGGCCGGGTGTTCCGGGGTGCCGGCCGGGTCAGGAGTTAGCGTGGTTTATGCCCGCAGAAGCGAACCCGCAGGCCGTCGACGCCTTCTTGGACAGCACGCTCATCGGCCCTGATCCGGCATTGTCCGCGGCCGTCGCGGCTAGTGACAAGGCCGGCTTGCCACGAATCGCGGTGTCGGCGCAGCAGGGCAAGTTCCTGTGCCTGCTGGCGTCGGCCATGCAGGCGCGTCGCATCCTCGAGCTCGGCACGCTGGGCGGCTACAGCACCATCTGGCTGGCGCGCGGGGCCGGTCCGCAGGGGCGGGTGGTGACGCTGGAGTTCGACCCGCGACGTGCCGAACTCGCTCGCGCCAACCTGGACCGGGCCGGATTGGGCGACCGGGTCGAGGTGGTGGTCGGGGCCGCGCTGGACACGTTGCCGACGGTGACCGGCGGCCCGTTCGACCTGGTGTTCATCGATGCCGACAAGGAGAACAACGCCGCTTACCTGGAGTGGGCGGTCCGGCTGGGCCGTCCCGGCACCACCATCGTGGTCGACAACGTCATCCGCGGCGGCAAGGTGCTGACCGAGGCCGACGATGTGAGGGTCGCCGCAACCCGCGGAACGCTGCAGCTGATGGGTGAGCACCCGCGTCTGGACACCGCGGTGCTGCAGACGGTCGGCGGCAAGGGGTGGGACGGGTTCGCTATGGCCGTGGTGCGCTAGGGCCGCCGGTTTTCGTCCCGTATCGCGGAGCCACGAACCTTTGATAGCACAAGTCGCTGTCAGCCCTGACCTGCGCGAGGTCGTCGTGGGCGAAGAGGATGAAGTGACAGCCCATCATCTTCGAACCGAAGATCTCGCGGACGCTGGACAGGCTCGCGACGGTGGGTACATCACCGGAGTCGAGCCCGTAGATGGCCAGGAGACGCACCTGCCGGCGGGGCTCGGGCACCATCATCGGCTTGCCGAATGCGACATCGATGAACGTGTCGATCACGCCGACTCCCTGCGCGATGCCGACCATCCGGTCGACCATTCCGCCGGCCCCCGCCAACCGGGGATTGAGGTCGATCAGCACCAGCCCGCTGGGCGATTCGGTGAACTCCGGATGGAAGAACCCGTTCTGGTGGCCGAGAACCCTCAGCACCTCACGGGTGTGCGCCAGCAACGACGCATGCTCGGGAGCTCCGACGTCGAGTTGGTCGGCCCAGCAGTAGCGCATGCCGTCGCTTCGAACCACCTTGTGCCAGCGCTGCAGGCTGACGAAGTAGTACTCGCCCACGATCGCGAAGCCGTCGATGCTGTAGGTCTGCTGCATACCCGCGGCGTCCCAATCGATCAGCAACTCCTGCGCCGTGTAAACAGCGTCCGGGTCGGGATCGGCCACTCGGGCCTGGTGCAGCCAGGCGTCCACGTCCTCCCGCGACACGATGGCGTGTCTTCCCGCATACCGCACCGGTTTCATGATCATCGAGTCACCGATCGCCTCCAGCGCCCGCTCCGGCAACGGCTCGTGCAACCGGAACGACATTTCCCGGGGCACGGGATATCCATGCCTGCGCAGCAGGCGGTCGGTCTCGTCTTTGCGTTCGCGGGCCAGGGAGGTCGCCGGATCGTTGGCGAAATCAGGGCACACCAGCGCGGCCAGTCGATCGGCCGAGGCCAGGTCGTACTCGAATCCGTAAAACACGAAGGCCGGCTGCGCGGCGGCCAGGGCCTGCGCGGCCGGGATCAAGTCTCCGGCGTCGTAGCCGATCGCGCCATCTCGCGTTTCGACGGTGCGGCGCAGAATTCCCCGGGGGTCGACATCATCTGCCGGACAATTTAATTGCTGGTCGACGACATCCAGCAGGGTGACTCCGCGGCGGGCGAACCTCTCGCGGACATAGTCGGCGGACGACAGCAGCGAGGTGAAGGCGATGGTCCGGTTGGCCGGCTCAGAAAACGCCACTGAGACCTCCGTCTACGGTCAGGGCCGAACCGGTGATGTAGCGGCTCAGATCGCTGCACAGAAACAAGATCACATCGGCGATATCACCGGGTTCGGCCCAGCGTCCCAGCGGGATCCGCTCGTCGATCCGGCTGTAGTAGTCAGGGTGGCTGAGCCGCCCGGCGTCGGTCAGTGGGGTGCGGACCCATCCGGGCAGCACCGCGTTGACCAGGATGTTGTCGCCCGCCCACGCCGCTGCCAGGCTGCGCGCCAGTTGCACCACACCGCCCTTGCTGGCCGCGTAGGCGGCACCGATCGCAGTGCCGAAAATCGAGGTCATACTGCCGATCAGCACCACTCGGGCGGCGCGCTGATGGCCGCGCAGCAGTGGATAGGCATCGCGGACGAACTTGAACTGGCTCGACAGGTTGGTCGCGACCACCTCGTCCCAATGGTCGTCGATGAGCTCCTGCGGCGCCGCGCGCCGGCTGATACCGGCGCAGTTCACCAGGAGATCCATGGTGCCCCATTCATTTCGGATCGCATCCAGGAACTCCTGGGACCGCACCCGATCGTTGATGTCAAAGCATTGCCCGGTCACCGCGTCCGACCAGGGGGTCAATGACGCCAGCGCGTTGTCCATCGTGGCGGGGTCGCGGCCGGTGATGCGGACCAGGCAGCCCTGACTCAGCAGCGCCCCCGCGGTGGCCAGTCCGATCCCGCTGTTGCCGCCGACGACCACTGCTCGAGTGCCGGACAGGTCAAGGGCCGGAACAGGAGTGTTCATTGCGCGACCTCCTGGAAGTCGTCGATCACCCGGTCAGCCCCGGCCCTGACGAGCTGGACGGCGTAGTCGGATCGTAGGTGTGCCGGAAGTCCGTTGACCAATCCGTACACGTGCAGACCGGCGGCCCGAGCGGCTCGCACGCCGGCGACGCTGTCTTCAACCGCGCAGGTCCGCAGCGGGTCGAGGCCGTGCTCGCGCAGACAGGCCAGGTAGATGTCGGGGTGCGGTTTGAAGCGGCAGTCTGTCTGTTCTCCGAAAATCGTTGTGCGCGGAAAGTATTCTGCAATCTCCAGGGCGCCTAGCAGGTTCTCGATGAAGTGGGTCTTGTTCACCGAACAGATGAACCTTTGCACCCGCAGCCGCAGTAGCGCGGTAAGGGTGGGATCCTTGCGCACGTCACGAAGCAACCGGCGGTGAATCTTGGCGCGCACCGGATCGAGCACGGACCGCTCGATGTGGATGCCGTATGCCCTTTCGACGTGGTCGAGGATCTGTTCGCCCCGCCAACCCAGATACCGCTCGAACATGTCATGGCGGGAGAGAGTTACGCCGAAGTTCGCGATTGCGTCGGCAAGCACATCGAAAGCGACCGCCTGACTGTTGACCGCGACTACTCCGTCGAAGTCGAAAATGATGCTGTCCCAACGCATGGGGCCTGCACTTCCTGAAAGTAGGGGAACGCGTGAGTGTCGACGAGCCGGCAGCCCGCGCGCGCTGCCTCCGCGGCGGGCATCATCCGGGGAAACCCGTTGCGCTGCAGCATGACAGCGAAGAACGATGTGGTGCCGCGCTGATGGTTGCCTTTGATCACGTTGACACCGAGCTGATCGATCTGGTCCGGTGACTTGTACAGTGCCGACATCTTGACGTAGGGCACCGGGCCGTATGTTTTGGCAAGCAGGCGGCCGAATCCGAGGTACTTGCGCAACTGCAGCAGCGCTCGGTGCTTGGCTTGCGCCCGCTGTTGGCGACCGGAGACCGTTTCGTCGCGGCACTCGCTGAGCAGCTTCAGATGCAGCTTGGTATATGCCGTGTACAGGCCCAGCAGCTGTTCGTCGGCGCGCATCAGACAACGCATTTCGTTCTCGTCCGGGCTGTGTTCGGCGAGCAGGATCCGGCGCTGCTCGTCATGGGAACGCCCGGGCATCAGATCGTCGGAGTCCTGCAGTACCAGCCCGGAGTGGGGTCGGATCATGTCGCAGATCCGCGCGACGTAATTGTCGACGGCTTGATCGCTGCCCAGCAGCTGCACGTCACTGTGGAAATGGCCCTCGCTGAGCAGGTGCAACTCGGTAGCGGGATAGATGTCGGCGATTCTCAAGTGCAATTCGGCCAGGGTTTGGATGGCCAGATACTCGCCCTGGTCGGGCAGGTCGCCGATCGTCAGGCGGCGGCTCGGACACTTGCCATGGAAGGTGGGCAAGACCAGCCGCAGCGGTGCGCGCGCCGAGATGATCTCACAAATCGTTGCGTGCAAATAGGATTCGTCGAAGCGCAGACCATCGGGGTTTTTCCGGGCGCCGTCCAGAAGCGTCACGATGCGCCCAGCGAGCGACTCTGGCCCAGTGCCGATGCGTCTTGGGGCCGCGATTGCGATTTCTGGCATGTCTTGACATCCCTCGTCGTCGATTAGGTAGTAGGAACAGTGCCAGCACCGCGGGTCTATGTATGTCGGCGGAACGGCCACAAGGGCGGTGGATGGCGTTGTCCACCGTTAGTGGGACCCGATTGCGTTGAATCGCATGATTTTCACCGGATGGGGTTCTGCGGAAGACCCTCTGCGCACCATACTGCCGAAATGACCCGAGCCGGCCTTCCCGTCAGCCGCGGCCTGCTCGCGGGGATGATCATGACCGGGGTGGTGTCCGTTCTGGATTCGACAGTCGTAGTGCCGCTGTTGAAGTCAATCGGCGATGAGTTCGGCGGCGGCCCGCAGGTGGCTTGGCTGGTGTCGGGCTACTTGCTCGCCTCGACGCTCACCATTCCGATCTGGGGTCGATGGCTGGATCTGAGAGGCGAGCGGGACCCCATGTGGGCGGCACTGGGACTCTTCACGCTTGGTACTTTGTTGTCCTGCCTCGCAACGGGTTTCGCCGGTTTGGTGGCTGGACGAGTGGTGCAGGGAATGGGCGCCGGGGGACTGGTCCCGTTGGGTGAGGCGATCATCGCGGGCCGTTGCACGCCTTCCGAGCGCGCACGCCTGCAGGGGCAATACAACGTCGCCTACGGCATGGCGGCCGCGTGCGGTCCAGTCATCGGCGGGGCCGTGATGGGCGTGTCCTGGCGATGGGCGTTTGCACTCGTGCTGCCATTCTGCGCGGCGGCGGCCTGGGCATTGCGGGGACAGTTGCTCTCAAGACCCGCGCCGGTGATCGATTTGCCGCCGTTCGACTACCGGGGCAGTGCAGTGCTGACGGTCGGTCTGTTTTCCGTATTGCTTGCGGTGGAGCGGTTTTCGTGTTGGGTGATGCTGACGGGTGTGGTGTTGGTCGGACTTTTTTTGCGCCGGACGAGGACCCGCACGCACACCTTGATCCCGGCTGCGGTGTTGGTCAACCGTGTGGTGTTGGGCTGCACCCTGGCCGCACTGGCCATCGGGTTCGTGCAGTATTCGTACCTGACCTATCTGCCGGAGCTGGCCCACGCGGCGGCGCACGGCATGAACTCAGGACTGGTGGCCGTGCCGCTGACGGTCATGTGGATGACGGTCGGCTCGGTCAGTGCCGTGCTGGCCTTGCGGGTAGGTACCCGCGCGGTGGTCGTGGCGGCGCTGGTGGCCGGGGCCGCAGCGGGAATGCTGTTGCTGACCTCGGTATCGCTGCCGTCGCTGTTCGGGGCCGCGGCGCTGGTCGGTGCGGCGGCCTCCCTCGGCGTGCTGCCGGCGCTGCTGTTGTCGCAGGTCAGTGCCGGCCCCCCCAACCTGGGCGCCACCACCTCGCTACTGGTTTTGATGCGCAATTTCGGCGGCGCGCTTGGGGTTTCGACGACGCTGGCGGTCAACGACGACTTCGGTCTCACCCCGAGTGTCGGGGTGCTGATCCTGGTGTGCGCCGGCGGTCTGCTACCGGTGTTGTGGATCCCCGGCCCTGCGGCCGAGGCCGCCCTGCGGCGGGCTGCGTCAAAGGTTTAGGCCGTCGGCACCCGGGCCGCCGGGTCCGCCGTCGACGCCGCCCGGTGCGGTGCCCTGACCGCCGCTGCCGCCGGCGCCGCCTTGGCCGCCGGGGGCGCCGTTGCCGTCACCGCCGGCGCCGCCCTGGCCGCCGTCACCGCCGTCGCCGCCGTCACCGGCCGCGCCGGAGCCCGGGGGCGTCCCGCCGCTGCCGCCGGTTCCACCGGTGCCGCCGACCCCGCCGTTGGCGCCGGCCTGGCCGGGTGTGACGCCGCTGGCGCCGGCGCCGCCGGTGCCGCCGGTACCGCCCTGGCCGCCCGGGCCGGCGTCGGCGTTGTAGTAACCGGCCCCGCCGGTGCCGCCCTTGCCGCCGATCCCGCCGACGCCGCCCCCGCCGACGGTGCCCGCGGTGCCGGTGCCGGAGCCGGCGAGACCGCCGGTGCCGCCGGTGCCGCCGGTGCCGCCCTGTCCGCCGGCCTCACCGGCGTAGGTGGTGCCGTCATAGCCGCCATAGCCGCCCTCGCCGCCCTGGCCACCCGGGCCGCCGAGCCCGCCGTCGCCGTTGGCTGCCCCGGCGCCGACCGAGGCTCCTACGCCACCAGCGCCGCCGGTGCCGCCGGCGCCGCCGGCGTATCCCGTCTGGTCTTCTGCCCCCGAGTAGCCGTCACCGCCCGTGCCGCCGTAGCCGCCACCGCCGCCGGCACCGCCGTTGCCGCCGGGCCCGGGCGCGCCTCCGTTACCGCCGCTGCCGCCGACGCCGCCGGCGTACCCCTCGGCGGTGTCACCGTCGTCACCGTAGCCGCCGGGGCCGCCGTATCCACCGGTGCCGCCGTTGCCGCCGACGCCCCCGGTACCCGGGTCCCCGCCGGTGCCACCTGTGCCGCCCATCCCGCCGGCGTAGCCGACAGCATTCGTGCCGTAGTCCCCTTGGCCACCCGGTCCGCCCATGCCTCCGTTGCCGCCGTTACCGCCCACTCCGGTGGTTGCGCCGGAACCCGGGGTGCCACCGGTACCGCCAGTGCCGCCCATCCCGCCGACAGCACCCGCTTGACCGGCGCCGTAGCCGGCATAACCGCCACCGCCGCCGTCGCCACCGGTGCCACCGTTGCCGGCGGCTCCGCCCACCGAGTCGCCGCCGGTGCCTCCCTTGCCGCCAGCCCCGCCTGCATAGCCTTCCTGGTTGACGCGCCCGGCGCCGCCGTACCCGCCGCTACCGCCAGTGCCGCCAGTGCCGCCATCTCCGGAGTAGTTCCGGTCGACGCCGTTGCCGGCGAGCCCGCCGAGGCCGGCCGCACCTCCCGCACCGCCCTCGCCGCCAGTGCCGCCAGGGCTATAGAAGCCGTTGCCGCCGTAACCGCCGTAACCGCCATAACCGCCGTAGCCGCCGTAGCCGCCACTGTTGCCGGACCCGGCGATGGCATTAGCGCCAACGCCGCCGTTACCGCCGGCGCCCCCGGCGCCACCGGTGCCGGCGACGCCCATCGCGGCGTCACCGAATTCGCCCGGCCAGCCGCCGATGCCGCCGGTCCCCCCGGTGCCGCCCATGCCCCCTGCGCCGCCGCCGCTGCCGGTGTCTGGTGTCCCGCTGCCGCCGTTGCCTCCTGCGCCGCCGGCGCCACCCACACCGCCGTTGCCGTTGCTGCCGCCGGAAGCACCCCTGCCGCCGATGCCGCCGCCGCCACCCTGGCCGCCGTTACCGCCCGTGCGCCCGGTCTCGGCGGCGCCGTCCGCGCCGGCGCCGCCGACGCCGCCGGCGCCGCCGGCCCCACCCGTGCCCGGGGTGCCGCCGGTGCCCCCAGTACCGGCCGCACCGCTGAAGCCACCGAGACCGCCCTTGCCACCGGCACCGCCGCTACCACCGCCTGCTCCCGTGTCGGGCGTGCCGCTGCCCCCGTCGCCACCGGTGCCACCGACCCCGCCGTTGCCGCCGTTGCCGTTGCGGCCGCCGGCACCGGTGTTGCCGCCGGTGCCCCCTTCGCCGCCGGAGCCGGCGCCCGTCCCGTTGCCGCCGGTGCCGGCCGCGGCGCTGAGTCCATTGCCGCCGTTGCCACCGGTTCCGCCGGTGCCGCCGTCGCCATAGACGCCGGCGGCGCCACCGGACCCGCCGGTGCCGGCAGCTCCGCCCGCACCCGCCGCCCCCGCCGTTACCGCCGTGGCCACCCATGCCGGCGCCCTTGCCGGGGCCGGTTCCGTCGCTGGGCGCGCCGGCCCCGCCCGTGCCACCCTGTCCGCCGTCGCCGCCCTGTCCGCCGCTGCCGTTGTAGCCGTGGGCGCCAGCGTTCCCGCCGGCTCCGGCATCGCCGCCGACGCCGCCGGCGCCGCCTTTGCCGGCGGGGTTGTTGAAGCCGGCCGGCACACCGTCACCACCGCTGCCGCCCATGCCGCCGGCGCCGCCGTCCCCGCCGGCGCCGGCGTGGCCGAACGTCCCGGCGCTGCCGCCGGAAC
>NZ_LQOY01000004.1 GCF_002101675.1 Mycobacterium gordonae
GGGGCAGCGGCGGGTATGGCGCGGGCACGGGCGGAACCGGCGGACGTGCCGCTCTTCTGTTCGGCTTCGGTGGCGCCGGTGGAGCCGGCGGGATAGGCACGACTGGTGTTCTCGGCGGCGACGGCGGGGCCGGGGGCGCCGGAGGCGCCGGCTGGTTGTTCAGCGGCGGTGGTGCCGGTGGAGCCGGCGGAGCAGGCGGAGCCGGCATTGCCGGGACGGACGGCGGTGCACTCGGTGGGCTGGGCGGGACCGGCGGGAGCGGAGGTGCCGGTGGCGTCGGCGGCCATGGCGCGCTGTTGTTCGGTCCCGGCGGCCACGGCGGTGCTGGGGGCGCCGGTGGTGTCGGAGGGATCGGCGGGCGCGGCGGTGACGGCGCTATCGGCGGAGTCGGCGGAACCGGCGGCACGGGCGGTACCGGGGGGACCGCTGGGGCTGCTGGCGCCGGTGGAGCGGGTGGATTCCTGAGTTGGGGCGGCGCAGCCGGCGGAACGGGCGCTAACGGCACCGGCGGCGCGGGTGGCGCAGGTGGCGCGGGCGCCGCCGGAGCGGATGCCGCCGCTGGTTCCGGTGCGGTCGGGGGTACTGGTTTCGCCGGTGGCGCAGGCGGCGCCGGCGGCGCCGGGGGTGGCAGCGGAGCGTTGCAAGGGGCCGGAGGCGCCGGTGGCCAAGGCGGGGTCGGTGGCACAGGCGGGGCCGGCGGGTCGGGTTCGTCCGGCGGTCTGAACACCGCCGGAGTGGCCGGCGGCCAGGGTGGCACCGGCGGGACGGGCGGCGCCGCGGGACTCGGCGGCGCCGGGTCCGTTGCGGGGGCCACGGGTCTTGCCGGAGACGGAGGCACGGGGGGTAAGGGTGGCAGCGGTGGGGCCGGTGGGGCGGGCCTGGACGCGGTTGCGCCGGGTGCCCAGGGTGGTCAAGGTGCGGCCGGCGGTGCCGGCGGCCAGGGCGGTGCGGGCGGGGCCGCGGGCGTCGGCGCCGGTGGACATCAGGGCGCGGGCGGCGGCGGTGGTCAGGGCGGCCAGGGCGGAGTCGGCGGTTCCGGGGCAGCCGGTGCGGACGGCAGCGATCCTCTGGTGGCCGCGCAAGCCGGCGGTCAAGGAGGCACCGGTGGCTCTGGCGGTGCGGCCGGTGTTGGTGGCACCGGCTCCAGCACAGGAGCAGCCGGAACGGCCGGGGACGGCGGGGCCGGCGGCGCGGGCGGCACCGGCGGTAAAGGCGCTGACAACACCACCGTCGCCGCGGCCGGAGCGCAAGGCGGCCAGGGCGGCGCCGGCGGGGCCGGCGGCAGCGGTGGCACTGGCGGCGCCGCGGGCGCCGGGACCGGCGGACAACAGGGTGCTGGCGGCACCGGCGGCACCGGCGGCACAGGTGGTGTGGGTGGCCAAGGCGGTACCGGCGTGCAGGGCACCGACCCGCTCGTGGCCGCTCAGGCCGGCGGTCAGGGCGGAACCGGAGGCACAGGCGGTTCGGCCGGAGCGGGTGGGTCTGGTTCGACAAAGGGCGTTTCGGGGGTCGCCGGGGACGGCGGGGCCGGCGGCGCGGGCGGCAGCGGCGGTAAGGGTGCTGCCAACACCACCATCGCATCGGCCGGCGCTCAGGGCGCGCAGGGCGGCACCGGGGGCGTCGGTGGTCAGGGTGGCAGCGGCGGCGCTGCAGGCGCTGGCGGCGGCGGTCAGCAGGGCGCCGGAGGCAAAGGCGGTGACGGCGGCGTCGGCGGCACAGGAGGCACCGGCGGTACCGGGACAACCGGCACCGATCCGTTAATCGCCGCTCAGTCGGGCGGACAGGGTGGCACCGGCGGTACCGGGGGTGCGGCAGGCCTGGGCGGTTCCGGATCGAGCACCGGCGCGTCCGGCACGGCCGGTGACGGCGGCGTCGGCGGTGTCGGCGGGACCGGCGGTAAAGGGGCAGACAACACGACCGTTGCGACTGTCGGCCAACAGGGCGCTCAAGGCGGCGCCGGCGGCGATGGCGGGCGCGGTGGTGATGGCGGAGCTGCAGGCTCGGGTGGTGGAGGTCTTCAGGGGGCGGGCGGTACTGGCGGCACCGGCGGAGGCGGCGGCGCAGGTGGCGCTGGTGGTTCCGGCACCGACAGCAGCGCGAACCCGGGGGTGGCCGGCGGCACCGGCGGCACCGGCGGCGTGGGTGGCACCGGCGGTGCGGCTGGCTTGGGCGGTTCCGGTTCCACCACAGGTGCTTTGGGCACTGCGGGTGATGGCGGGGTTGGTGGCGTTGGCGGCGTGGGCGGCAAGGGTGGAGCCGGCAGCACAGGGCTAGCCGGTGGCGGTATTGGTGGTCAAGGTGCCGCGGGGGGTGACGGTGGGCAGGGCGGTGCCGGCGGGTCGGCCGGATCGGGTGGCGGTGGCCAGCAAGGGGCCGGCGGTAAGGGCGGCATCGGTGGGATCGGCGGCGTCGGAGGTGCCGGCGGCGTTGGCACCGACAACAGCGCCAACCCAGGGGTGGCCGGCGGTGCGGGTGGCATC
>NZ_LQOY01000005.1 GCF_002101675.1 Mycobacterium gordonae
GACACCCCCGCCCAACGCTTAGCAGCCCTGCTCGATCAAGCCGCCTAACCGCGTTGCACTAACCACTTGACATTGAGGCGCCGAACATGAAGCTGGCTGCACGCTCGAGGCGCCGGGCCGCCACGCGCGTCAAACCTTCCAGTCACGCTGATGCCATTGAGCGCGACTATGCTTTGTCGTCGTGACTAGACGCGGAAAGATCGTCTGCACCCTAGGGCCGGCCACCCCCACCGACGAGTTGGTCCGTGAACTCGTTGAAGCCGGAATGGACGTCGCCCGAATGAACTTCAGCCACGGCGACTATGCGGATCACGAAGCCGCGTACAACCGTGTCCGCCGCGCGTCCAACGACACTGGCCGCGCCGTCGGCATCCTGTGCGATCTGCAAGGCCCCAAACTCAGGCTGGGGCGTTTCGCCGACGGGCCCACCTACTGGGCCGACGGCGAAACCGTCCGGATCACCGTCGCTGACTGCGCCGGCAACCACGACCGGGTCTCGACCACCTACAAGCGCTTGGCCGAAGACGCCACGCCCGGTGACCGGGTGCTCGTCGACGACGGCAAGGTCGGACTCATCGTCGACCGCGTCGAAGGCGACGACGTGGTGTGCAAGGTCGTCGAAGGCGGCCCCGTCAGCAACAACAAAGGGATCTCGCTGCCGGGGATGAACGTGTCCGCCCCGGCGCTGTCCGAAAAGGACATTCAGGACCTGACGTTCGCACTCGAGTTGGGCGTCGACATGGTGGCGCTTTCCTTCGTGCGCTCGCCCTCCGACGTCGAGCTGGTGCACGAAGTGATGGACCGGGTCGGCCGGCGGGTACCGGTGATCGCCAAGCTGGAGAAGCCCGAAGCGATCGACAACCTTGAGGCCATCGTGCTGGCGTTCGACGCGGTGATGGTGGCCCGCGGTGACCTCGGTGTCGAGCTGCCGCTCGAAGAAGTGCCGCTGGTGCAGAAGCGCGCCATCCAGATGGCACGCGAGAACGCCAAGCCGGTCATCGTGGCAACCCAGATGCTCGACTCGATGATCGAGAATTCCCGGCCCACCCGGGCCGAGGCCTCCGACGTCGCCAACGCCGTGCTCGACGGCGCCGACGCGCTGATGTTGTCCGGCGAAACCTCTGTCGGCAAGTACCCGCTGCAGGCGGTTAAGACCATGTCGCGCATCGTCTGCGCGGTCGAGGAGAATTCGACCGCCGCGCCGCCGCTGACGCACGTGCCGCGCACCAAGCGAGGCGTGATCTCCTACGCCGCGCGGGACATCGGCGAGCGCCTGGACGCCAAGGCGCTGGTGGCGTTCACCCAGTCCGGCGACACGGTCCGGCGGCTGGCCCGCCTGCACACGCCGCTGCCGTTGCTGGCGTTCACCGACCTGCCGGAGGTGCGCAGCCAGCTGGCTATGACGTGGGGCACCGAGACCTTCATCGTTCCGCACATGAAGTCCACCGACGGCATGATCCGTGAGGTGGACAAGTCGCTGCTCGAGCTAGGGCGCTACAAGCGTGGCGACCTGGTGGTCATCGTCGCCGGGGCGCCTCCCGGCACGGTGGGCTCGACCAACCTGATTCACGTGCACCGCATTGGCGAGGACGACGTCTAACCGCGTGTCTGACTTCGACGAGTTGTTGGCGGTGCTGGACCTTGACGGTGTCGGCGACGACCGATTCGTCGGATCTCACCCCAGTAAGAACCCCATGCGTACGTTTGGCGGTCAGCTGGTGGCGCAGTCGTTCATCGCAAGCACCCGCACGCTGATCCGCGCCAACCTGCCGCCGAGCGCCCTGTCGGTGCACTTCATCAACGGCGGCGACACGCACAAGGACATCGAATTCCACGTCGTGCGGCTGCGCGACGAGCGGCGCTTCGCCAACCGGCGCGTCGATGCGGTACAGGACGGCACGTTGCTGTGCACGGTGATGGTCTCCTACATGTCCGGTGGGCGGGGTCTTGAGCACGGCGTCAAGCCGCCGGCGGTCGCCGAACCGGAATCGGTACCCCCCCTCGGCGAGCTCTTGCGCGGATATGAGAAAAGGCTCCCGCACTTCGTGAACGCGCTGCAGCCCGTCGACTGGCGCTACACCAACGACCCGTCCTGGGTCATGCGCGACAAGGGCGAAACCCTTGCCTACAACCGGGTTTGGCTCAAAGCATCGGGCGCAATGCCCGATGATCCGGTGCTGCACACCGCGGCGATGTTGTACTCCTCGGACACCACCGTGTTGGACTCGGTGATTACCACCCACGGCCTGTCGTGGGGGTACGACCGCATCTTCGCCGCCTCGGCCAATCACACGGTCTGGTTTCACCGCCAGGTCAATTTCGACGACTGGGTGCTGTACTCCACCTCGTCGCCGGTCGCCGCCGACTCGCGCGGACTGGGCACCGGGCATTTTTTTGATCGCTCCGGACAGGCCATTGCAACCGTCGCACAGGAGGGCGTGTTGAAGTACTTCCCTGCACCGAGCAGATAACCTGTGCCGCCGCCTCCGGCCCCCGCGTCACGTGCGCGTGACTATGACGCCTTTCTGTCGTACACGCGCCATGACCGTCGGGCGGCAGCGGGGATTCAGCAGGGTATGCACCGTATCGGACGGCGACTGGGGCAGCTGCGGGCGCTGCGGGTGTTCCGCGACGACACGGATCTGACGGTCAGCCCGGACCTGTGGGGCAAGATCACCGACGCCCTGGACCGGTCCCGATTTCTGGTCGCGGTGCTGTCGGACAAGGCGGCCGAATCGTATTGGGTCAACCGGGAAGTCAGCTACTGGCTCGAGCGCGGCGGCCGCGACCGGCTGCTGCTGGTACTCGCCGGTGGCCGGCTGCACTGGGATGCCGAACACCAGCGGTTCGATCCCGCAACGTCGAGCGCCGCGGTGCCGGTGCTGACCGAACCGGGCGTGTTGCCGGCAGAGCCGTTCTTCATCGACGTCAGCGATAACGCCCCGTGGAATCCGCATGCGGCGACGCTGCGGGAGAAGATCACCGCTTTGGCCGCGCCGATTCACGGCGTGCCCAAAGATCAACTGGCCAGTGACGATCTGCGTGAACGGCAACGGTTTCGCCGGTTACGGGCCGCCGCGATCGCTGGCATGGCGGTGTTGACGGTGGTTGCCGTGGTCGCTGCGGTGTTCGCGGTCGTCCAGCAACGGGAGGCGGTGCACCAGCGCCAGCAGGCCGTCCATCAGCGCGATCAGGCGGTGGCGCTGAAGTTGACTTCCCAGGCGCAGACGATGCTGGCCGGGATCGCGCCCGGCGGTGACGTGCGGGCCATCCAGCAGATCCTCGCCGCCCCGGTGATCGCGCCGGCCACCGAACTGGGCGCCCTGCTCGACACTCTGGTCGCACGGCGCAGCACGCTGAAGATCTTCCCGCTGGCTCCGTCCTCCGGGGTGATGGCGCTCAGCCCGGACGGACGTCGCATCGTCTCCGCCAGCGACAACACATTGCGGTTGTGGGACGCCGCGAACGGAGCACCCGTCGGCGCGCCCCTGGTCGGCCACACCGAAGCGGTGTCGAGCGTGGCGTTCACGCCCGACGGCAGCCGGATCGTCTCCGGCGGTCGCGACGACACGGTGCGGATCTGGGATGCCGTGACCGGCGCGCCGGTCGGGGTGCCGCTGACCGGGCACACCGACGCCGTGTCCGGCGTCGCCGTGAGTCCCGACGGGCGCCGCATCGTGTCCGGCAGCTGGGACAAGACGGTGCGGCTGTGGGACGCGGGCACCGGCGCACCGATCGGCGCGGCACTGCTCGGCCACACCGACCAGGTCACGTCGGTGGCGTTCAGCCCGGATGGGCGCCACGTCGCTTCCGGCAGCGCCGACAACACGGCACGGTTGTGGAGCGTCGCGACCGGGCCCGCAGCTGCCCCGCCGCTGACCGGCCACACCGACGACGTGGTCGACGTGGCCTTCGGCGCCGACGGCCGCCGCATTGCGACGGCGAGCTGGGACGGCACCGTTCGGTTGTGGGACGCCGGCACCGGCGCACCGGTCGGCGCGCCACTGACCGGGCACACCGACCAGGTGCTCAGTGTGTCGTTCAGTCCGGACGGACAACGCATCGTCTCCGGCAGCGCCGACGACACCCTGCGCTTGTGGGACGCCGCCACCGGCGCCGCGATCGGCGCGCCGCTGAGTGGGCACAGCGGTCCGGTTTTCGACGCCGAGTACAGCCCCGACGGGCGTCGTATCGTCTCCGGCAGCACCGACGACACCGGGCGCTGGTGGGACGCCGTGCCCGATGCGCCGCTCGGTCTGGCGCTCACCGGTCATAGCAACGGCGTGGAGAGTGTGGCATTCAGCCCGGACGGACGTCGTATCGTCTCCGCCAGCATCGACGGCACGCTGCGGCTGTGGGACGCCGGCAGCGGGGCGGGGATCGGTGCACCCCTGCTCGGACACACCAACAAGGTGACCGGCGTGGCGTTCAGCCCGGACGGCACGCGCATCGTCTCCGGCAGCGACGACGGCACGCTGCGGCTGTGGGACGGCGCCACCGGCGCTCCGATCGGTGCACCGTTGACCGGCCACACCAGCGCCGTGACCAGCGTGGCGTTCAGCCCCGACGGGCGGCACATCGCCTCCGGTAGCACCGACAAGACACTGCGGTTGTGGGATGTCGCCACCGGTGCCCCGGTCGGCAACCCGCTGACCGGTCACACCGGCTTCGTGGAGGCCGTCGCGTTCAGTCCGGACGGTCGGCGCATCGTCTCGGCCAGCTGGGACAAGACGTTGCGCCTGTGGGACGCGCAGACCGGCGCGCCCGTGGGGGAACAGCTGACCGGACATACCGCGCCGGTGCGCGCCGTGGCCTTCAGCCCGGACGGGGCGCGCATCGTCAGCGCCAGCTGGGACAAGACGCTTCGCCTGTGGAACGCGGTCACGGGCGCATCGATCGGTGCGCCGCTGACCGGTCACACCGCGGTGGTGCGTGCGGTGGCCTACAGCCGCGACGGGCGCCACATCGTCTCCGGCAGCGCCGATCACACGGTCCGGTTGTGGGACCCCGGCACCGGTGCGGCGGTGGGTGCGCCGCTGACCGGTCACACCGCCGTTGTCACCAGTGTGGCGTTCAGCCCCGACGGACGCCGCGTGGTGTCGGGCAGCCAGGATCAGACGCTGCGGGTGTGGCCTGGGCCTAACGCATGGTCGGAGTTGTTGTGCGACAAGATCACTGGGAACATGAGCCATCGTCAGTGGCGGGACTGGGTCTCTCCGGACATCGACTACCGCACCGTGTGCCCGGAGCTTCCGGTAGCACCGGATTAGCTTCTGGCCGCGCCGGTTTCCTCCAGCAACGTTACGGCGGAAGCTCGGGAGATCTTCCAGCCGCCCTGGTTGACGAACGTCAGGTTCTGGGTCACCGGGTTCAGCTTGGGGCCGGAGATCGTGACGTCAGCCGAAACCGTGTTGGCGCCGGTGGACAGGATGTTGGTCACGGTGGCCTTCAACGGCAATTCGCCATGTGCGACAGCTTGTTTCAGCCGGGCATCGGCCAGATGGGCCTCCATGGGGCTGATGCCGCCCTCGACCAGATGGCTCTTGTCCGAGAACGGGACGGTGGTGTCCTGCAAGGCGTTGAGTAGGTCGAATAGTTGGCCAGCAGTGGGCAAGTCGGCTGCCGGATCGAGCGGCAGGGGCGCCGCGAACACGACGGGTCGGACATCGGAGGCTGACGGGACAGAGGGCCCTAAGCCGACCACTCCGGCAGCCGCCGCGGCGATCGCCACGACGCCTACCGTGAAACGTTTCGCTGGCACGCCCCGATACTAATCCCGCGGTGTGTCGCTGACTCACGCTACAGTTCATGCCGCGCCGGCGACAGCTGTGACGGGGCAATCGACGTCAGCCGGAAGGTGATGAGTCGCCACCACCACCGTTCTGGTGGCCGGCATCAGTTCGGTATCTCCGGACAACAACGCACGCAGGATCCGGTCGGCGTCGGCCGCGTCGAGGTGTTCGGTGGGTTCGTCGAGCAGCACGATCGACGCGGGGGAGAGCAGCGCTCGGGCCAGCAACATCCGCCTGCGCTGGCCGGCCGAGACTGCCTGCGCCCCAGCGGTCAGCACGGTGGACAGACCGTCGGGCAGGCCCGACAGCCAACCGTCCAGGCCGACAGCGGTCAGGGCCGCTAGGAGCTCGTCGTCGTCGCAGTCACCGCGGGCCACCAGCAGGTTGTCCCGGACGGTGGTGGCGAAGATATGGGCGTCCTCGGCGAAGAAGCCGACCGCGCGCCGTAATTCGTCTTCGGCGATCCGTTGCAGGTCGATGCCGTCCAGCGTCACCTGTCCCTGCGCGGGCGGTAACAGCCCAGCCAGCGTCATCAGCAGAGTCGTCTTGCCGGAGCCGCTGGGACCGGTCACAGCCAGCCGCGCGCCCGGTGGCAGGTCGATCGCGACGTGCAGCGTGGGCGCGCCCGGGTGGCCGACGCTCGCGTGAGCGGATAACCGACCCAAATGCCTTGCCGGAGTCAGCTTTTGTGTGCCGGTCGGGGCGACCGGCGGGACCAGCTCCAGTAGGCGGCGCGCCGAAATGCGGGACCTGGTCAATTGGACCGCCGCGCCCGGAAGAGTGCCGGTCGCTTCGAAAGCCGACAGCGGCAACAGCATCAGCACGGCCAGCGTCGTCGGAGCCGCGGCGGGCGCCATCGCGAGTG
This sequence comes from Mycobacterium gordonae, assembly GCF_002101675.1. Classification (GTDB taxonomy): domain Bacteria; phylum Actinomycetota; class Actinomycetes; order Mycobacteriales; family Mycobacteriaceae; genus Mycobacterium; species Mycobacterium gordonae. The sequence continues at coordinate 6,658 of NZ_LQOY01000005.1, forward strand.
CGGCCACCACGGCGCCGATCACGCTGACGCCGATCGCCGCCGTCGGCACGGCCTCGGCAATCGCGGCCGGCCTGGCGGCGGCGTCTAGTGCTGTGCCCCAGGCCCGTTGCTGTCGCCGCGATTCGGCGATGACGTTCGGCAGTACACCCGCGACCTTGAGTTCCGGCGCGTGCTCGAGCGCCAGCATCGCCGCGCTGTCCCGCTCGGAATGGCGTTGGCGGGCAACGGCTTCCTGAGTGGATGCGGCTCGCCCGGCCAACCAGGGCGCGACCACGCCCGCCAGCAGAAGACAGATCGCGAGCACGACGGCTGCCGGCAGTGAGATCATCGCGACGACCACTACGGCGGCCAGCGACAGCACCGCCGCGACACCGATCGGCACCAGCGCCCGCACCAGCACGTCGGCCAGCGCGTCGACGTCTGCGCCCACCCGGGCCACCAACTCTCCGCTGGGCAGGCGCACGGCGCCCGCGACCGGCCCGGTGGCCAGCCGGTGATAGATCTGCGCGCGGGCCGTGCCGGCGGCCCGTAAGGCCGCGTCGTGGGTGACCAGCCGTTCGCAGTAGCGCAGCACGCCACGTGAGATCGCGAAGGTGCGCACGGCGACGACCGCAACGGACAGGTCGAGCACGGGCGGCATCTGGGAGGCCCGCGTGATCAGCCACGCCGACACTCCCGCCAGCGCGAGCGCGCTGCCCAGCGCCAGCACTCCCAGCGCCACGGCGGCGATAAGGCGGGGGAGTCGGGGACGCAACAGATCCGCGGTGAACAGGAGGGGATTAGACCGGTGCATAACGCGCCTCACTCGCGGCGACCACCTCGACGACCCGGTCGCCGATCGCGACCACCGGCGCGCGGTGCCCGACAACCACCACCGTCGCTCCGGCGCGGGCGCGCGCGACAATCGCCGCGAGCACCCGTTGCTCGGTGTCGGTGTCCAGGTGGGCAGTGGGTTCGTCGAGCAACAACACGGGCGCCGGCGACCCGAGCGCCCGGGCCAGGCCCAACCGCTGCCGCTGTCCGAGCGACAGCCCCACCCCGCCGCGGCCCAGTTCGGTGTCCAGCCCGGCCGGCAACTCAGCCAACACTGTGTCGAACCCCGCTGCGCTGCAGGCACTCTCGAGATCGTCGAGGACGCCGAACAGCTGCAAGTTTTCGCGGACGGTGCCCGGGACCAGCGCCGGGCGCTGGGCCAGCCACGAGATCTGACGCCACCACTGAGTGGGTTCCAGCTCACCGATGGAGATCCCGTTGACAGTGATAAGGCCTGAAGACGGTGGCGTGAGGCCGGCGATCACCTGCAACGTAGTGGTCTTGCCCACGCCGTTGTGGCCCGTCAGCACGGTCACCTCGCCCGGTTCGACGACCGCGCTCAGATCGTGCGGTGAGTAGCCGTCCCGCCCGGCCACGCAGAGGTTCTCGATACGGATCTGCGCGCCGCGCGCGGTCACCGCTCGCTGACCCGATTGCGGTGACTCAGGGTCGCCGATGAGAGCGAAGGCCTTGTCGGCTGCGGCCCTGCCGTCCTGGGCCGCGTGATACTCCACACCGATGCGTCGCAGCGGCCAGTACACGTCCGGGGCCAGCAACAGCACGGTCAGGCCTACGCTCAGGCTCATCTCGCCGAACACCAGGCGCAGGCCGATGCCGACCGCCACCAGGGCCACACCCAGGGTTGCGAGCAATTCGAGCACCAGCGCCGACAGGAACGCGATCCGCAGGGTGGCCATGGTCGAACGGCGATGGGCGGCACTGAGTTCGTCGATGCGACGTTCGGGGCCGGACGCGCGGCCCAGGGCGCGGAGCGTGGGAATGCCGGCGACCAGATCCAGCAGGCGGGACTGCAGTGTGGTCATGGCAGCCAGCGAGGATGCCGATCGCTGTGCCGTGGCCAAGCCGATGAGCACCATGAAAATCGGGATCAGGGGCAGCGTGATCACCACGATCAGCGTGGATTTCAGGTCGTAGCATGCGATCACCGCCACGGTGGCCGGCGTCAGAATGGCGGCCGACAGCAGGGTGGGCAGATAGCCGGTGAAATAGGGACGCAGACCGTCCAGTCCACGGGTGACCACGACCGCGGCGGCGTCACGCTGAAGCGCCAATTCGCTGGGCTGGCGGTCGGTTACCGCGGTCAGTACCCGACCGCCAAGCTCGGCGATGACCGCGCTGGCCCCCCGCTGCCCCAGCCGTGCCTGCAGCCAGTGGATGAGCGCGCGAAACATCCACAGCGTCAACAGGATCGACAACGGGCCGACCCAGCTGTGCAGGCTACGCGCCGACGGATTCGTCGCCACCCGCGCGACGACGGACCCGAGGATGATCGCCGAAACTATTGCACAGCCACTGATCACCACTGCGCAGGCCACCTCGGCGGCCAGGTAACGGCGCAGCGCGTCCGACGCCCGCCACAACCGCGGGTCCAGCGGTGCCCGAGAGCCTCTCTCGCTCAGGACGGGCGCCTGGTCAGACCGATCGACGGCGGTATTCCGTCGGCCGAAATGCGTTGCCGGAAGACCCAATACGTCCATCCCTGATAGGCCACCGTCAACGGCGTCATGATCGCGGCGACCCACGTCATGATCTTGAGTGTGTAGGGCGTCGACGAGGCGTTGTAGATGGTGACGTTCCACTGGCTGTTCAGCGTCGAGGGCACCAGGTTGGGGAACAGCGCGCCGAACAACAGCACCACAACGCTGGCGACCACCAGCAGGGCACACAGGAAGGCCCAGCCGTCGGAGGCTTGCCGCCACGCCAGCAGCACCGCCGCCAGCTGGGCCAGGACTGCCACGCCCAGCACGGCCCAGGTCCAGTCCTTGCCGTAGGCCAGTTGCGTCCAAACCCCAAAGCCCGCAACCAAGGCGGTGGCAGGCAGGGAGAACCAGCGGGCGAACCGGTGAGCGTCATCGCGGATGCCGCCGGCGGTCTTCAGTGCGACGAACAACGCGCCGTAGAACAGGAACAGCGCGGCGGTGGCCACGCCGCCCAGCAGCGTGTAGGGGTTGAGCACATCGCCGATCGCGAGGTTGACCTGGCCGTCGGCGTCCACCGGTAGGCCACGCACCAGGATTGCGAACGCCGTGCCCCACAGGATCGCGGGCAGCCACGATCCAATCGCGATGCCGAAGTCGGCCCAGCCCCGCCACTTGGTGTCGTCGACCTTGCCGCGCCACTCGATCGACACGATGCGCAAGATCATGCCGAACAGGATCGCCAGCAGCGGCAGGTACAGCGTCGAGAACACGGTGGCGTACCAGCCGGGAAACGCCGCGAACATCGCTGCGCCGCCAGTGATCAGCCAGACCTCGTTGCCATCCCACACCGGGCCGATGGTGTTGAGCGCGGCACGCCGGTGAGCTTCCCGGTCGCCCTTACTGACGCGGGCAAGAGGTTCCATCAGCATGCCCACCCCGAAGTCGAACCCTTCGAGGACGAAGAAGCCTAGGAACAGCGCCGCGATGAGGCCGAACCACAACTGTTGAAGGTTCACGTGTCAGCTCCTTTGCGGCTCTAGTAGGCGAAGGACAGGGTTTTGACCTGCTCTTGGTCGGAGTCCTGGTCCTCCGGCGGCGGTGCGGCCGGTTCGGCGTCGTGTTCCTGCGGCCCTTCGACGATGTAGCGCTTGAGCAGCCAGAACCAGATGACCGCCAGGACGGCGTAGACCAGAGTGAAGGTGGCTAGCGAGGTGACGACCATGGCGGGGGTGTTGTGTGAGACGCCGGCCGCGACGGTCAGGTGAACGTTCTGATCTCCGGTGGGATTCGGGGCCACAATCCAAGGCTGACGGCCCATTTCGGTGAACACCCAGCCGGCGATGTTGGCCAGGAACGGCGTAGGAATGGTCAGCAGCGCGAACCAGGCGAACCAGCGCTGGTTGGGGATGCGCCCACCCCGGGTGAGCCACAGCGCAAGCAAGGCGAACAACACCGGGATCGCCAGCAGCCCGATCATCACGCGGAACGACCAGTAGGTGACAAACAGGTTGGGGCGGTAGTCATTTGGCCCGAACCGCTGTTCGTAGTTCTTCTGGATGTCGCGCACGCCCTGCAGCGTGACGCCCTCGGTCTTGCCTTCTGCGAGGAACGGCAACACATAGGGCACCTCGATGACCCGGGTCAGGGCGTCGCAGTTGTTCTGCCGCCCGACCGTGAGGATGGAGAAGTCCGGATCGGTTTGGGTGTCGCACAACGATTCTGCGGACGCCATCTTCATCGGCTGCTGCTGGAACATCAGCTTGCCCTGGTGGTCGCCGGTGAAGAACAGCCCGACGGTGGCCAGCAACACCACCCAGCAGCCCAGCGCGGTCGCGGGTCGGTACATCGCCCGGGTGCCAGGGTCCACGGTGGTGGTCTGCGACCGCACCAGCCACCACGCGCTGACGGCGGCGACGAATGTGCCGGCCGTCAGCAACGCACCGGTGACGGTGTGACTGAACGCCGTCAGCCCGGTGTTGTTGGTGAGCAGCGCCACGATGCTGTTCAGCTCGGCGCGCTTGGTCTGCGGGTTGTAATGAACGCCGACCGGGTGCTGCATGAACGAGTTCGCCGAGATGATGAAGAACGCGGACACATTCACCGAGATCGCCACGATCCAGATGCAGGCCAGGTGCAGCAGGCGGGGCAACCGGCTCCAGCCGAAGATCCACAGACCCAGGAACGTCGATTCGAAGAAGAACGCGAGCAGGCCTTCCATGGCCAGCGGCGCGCCGAAGACGTCGCCGACGAACCGCGAGTATTCGCTCCAGTTCATCCCGAACTGGAATTCCTGCACGATCCCGGTGGCTACGCCGATGGCGAAGTTGATCAGGAAGAGCTTGCCGAAGAACTTGGTCAGCCGGTACCAGGCGACGTTGCCGGTGGCCATCCAGGCCGTCTGCATGATCGCCAGCAGCGGGGCCAAGCCGATGGTGAGCGGCACGAAGAGGAAGTGGTAGACGGTCGTAATGCCGAACTGCCACCGCGAAATATCCACGACGTTCATCTGTTAACTCCCGAGGGGCGGGGGATAGTCCAACAGCTACGACACAGTGTAGTAGTTGTGGTTGGCCATCGCTGACGTGAGGGATTGGACGGGCTGGTTACCTGAGGTTTTGGGAGGCCTTACGGATCCCGAAGGCGGACACGATCTCGAATACGCCGATGACGATGCACCAGACGCCGACGACCAGTGCGAGGGTGATGATCGAATCGAACGGTGAAGCCATCACCACGATTCCGGCGAGCAGGCTGATGATGCCGATGAAAATCTGCCAGCCGCGACCGGGCAGAGCCGGATCGCTGATGGCCGATACGGTGGTCGCGACACCGCGGAAGATGAAGCCGACGCCGATCCAGATGGCCAGCAATAGCACGGCATTACCGAAATGCCGGAACGCCAGGACGGCCAGAATCAGTGATGCGGCGCCGCTGATAAACAGCAGGATGCGGCTGCCCGCCGACACGTGCAGCGCGAACGCGAAGGCCACCTGCGCGGCGCCCGTGATCAGGAGGTAGACACCGAACGCGATTGCGGCCACCAGAACGGACATACCCGGCCACGCCACGATCAGGACGCCTACGGCCAATGACAAAACGCCCGATATCAGCGTGGTCTTCCAGAGATGTGGCAGCAAACTCGGAGGAGGCAACGTCGCGGAACTGTTTTCCATGCGCACCAGTGTGGCGCATGTGGTGGTCCCGGGATAGGGGCTTTTGACCTCAGACGTGCGCGGCGCGTGGATCTTCGGCGCGCACGTCGCCGGGCTCTTCCGGCACCTTGCGGCCGACCAGATACCAGGTGCGCATCACGCCTTTGCCCTTGACGTCGATATAGCCGCGTTCGCGCAGCACAAAATCATCCTTCAAGTGCTGATAGACCTCGTCAGGCACCTGGATCTGCCCGACGGAGTCGGTCGATTCCATGCGGGAGGCGACATTGACGGCGTCGCCCCAGACGTCGTAGAAGAAGCGGCGGGACCCAACGACACCGGCCACCACCGGGCCGGTCGCCAAACCGACCCGCAGTGGAACCGCGCGTCCGTGCGGGTCCTTCAGTGCGGCAGCGACGTCCGCCATATCCAGGGCGAAGTCGGCCAGTGCCTGGACGTGGTCGGGCCGGGGGCGGGGTACGCCGCTGACCACCATGTAGGAGTCACCACTGACCTTGATCTTCTCCAGCCCGTGCTTGTCGACCAGTTCGTCGAAGGCGCTGTAGAGGCGGTCCAGGAACCGGACCAGGTCGGCCGGTGGGGTGCTGCTGGCGCGCTCGGTGAACCCGACGATGTCGGCGAAGAGCACCGAGGCTTCGTCGTACTTGTCGGCGATGACGCGTCGCTCCGGCTCTTTGAGGCGTTCGGCGATGCTGGCGGGCAGCATGTTGGCCAGCAGTGCTTCGGAGCGCTCGTACTGGTCTTCCATCGCCGCCTCGGCACGGGCGGTGTCGCGCAGTGCGAACCAGACCGTCACCACCACCACGACGCAGGCGGACAGGGTGGTGATGACGAAGCCCGTCGTTTGTGCCCACGGCGGCTGCAAGCCCGTGTCGCGAGGAATGACCAGCTCGGCGGTGATGACCAGAGCCGCAGAAATAGTGGCCAGGATGCCCGCCAACACGATGTGCTCGATGCCCAGCACCAAGACCACCAGGCAGGCGCCGACCAGGAAGAAAAGCTCAGCGCCCGATCCGGTGCCGACTTCCCAGCAACTCGCGAACACCGTGATGTTGGCAGTGAGAATGAACGTCAGCGGCGCCACCAGCTCGCCGAAGCGGTGCAACATGGGAACGATCGCGAATATCAGCATGCCGGCGATATTGATCCAGAGGACTTCCCACAGCCACGAGCCCATGAAGAACTGGACGGCGATGAAGCTGGCGCTGATCATGACGGACAGCCAGGCGGCGATGTTCAGGATGCGGGCCCGGCGCGCCGCGCTGGCGGCGTAGTGCTGCCGTGGGTCGCGGCTCGGCGAGCGGACGGCGGCGACACAATCTGGACGGCGCTGGTCGCCGTCCGCGCCGGCCGATCGAACACCGCATTTCTTAGCGGCCACGGATAGAGCCTAACTGTTGACCTCAACAAACGAGGGATTCTGTCGTCCGCTATTCCATCGGAGTCAACAAGCCGAGCAGCATCGGCATTCCTGCCAAACCCGATACGGTGGCGGGTCAGGCGTTGGTGGCTCGCCGGCCGGCGGTTCGAGCATCAGGATCGCGCGGTCGAAAGCGCAGCCTCATCGTCGGCGCGCGGCTCGATGCCTTCGGTCATCCGCCGAGATAACGCCCGTCAGGAGTCCGGTCGGCGGACCGACAAAAATCCGCTGGTGTCCAGCAGCCGCCCGTCAACGAGGACGACGACCCACCGCCGACGTGCGTGGGCGATACGGGTGTCGCCGACGGAGGCCGCATACCCCGCGCCTTCGGCGAAGTCCTCGATTACCACTCCATCGCTCTCGCCGTCGCGGCCGGAAATAACGCAAAATACGTGCCCCACGGAGGACTCAGAGTTAGTCCGTGACTAGGCAATCTCCTGCGATTTTGCCGGTGGCGAATGCTCCGGCACGCCATACCTTCCGCATCACCACGCTGACGGGGTTTTTCGTCTGTCTTGAGACAATTCTTTGTCAGCTGAAACAAGTTTTTGCTAAGCGCTCCTATCGGGCATGCGGGAACGCTGTCGCGAACGATCTCACCGGGGGCCGAGGCCGTTGCCATGCAAATCAGGGAATTACGACGACGTCCCCTCCGCAATAGGAACCATCATCTTGGCGAGATCAGCTGCCACGTCCCGGTTGGCCTCAGGTGGCATCGAGATGTAGCTCAGGCAGAGCCGGACTATCGCTCGGTATGCGACTTTCGCCTCGTCGTCGCTGCCCGCTGGCCAGGTCTGGGCACAAGTAGTCGCCAGGCGGCTCGACGCTCGGTTGATGATGGGCGCGCTGTCGGTGGTGACGAGTTGCAGCAGATCGGGTTTGGCGGCACCGGCCAACAACGACTTCACTAGCGGGTCGGCCGACGTCGCGGCAAAGAAGGCCTCGAAGGCCTGCAGCATCGACTGGTGAACGCTGCCATCGTCAGCGTCCAGGGCGGCTTTGGCGGTGTCGACCAATTGGTCGGCCAGTCGCAGGGCGTAACCCTGCGCCAGGCCTTGGCGGGAGCCGAACTCGTTGTAGATGGTCTGACGGCTGATGCCGGCGGCGCGCGCCACGTCGGAGAGCGTTATTGCGGACCAGTCGCGAGTCAGGAGCAGTTCGCGCAACGCGTCGAGGATCAGATCGTGCAGCGAGGGGACGCTTCGGCACGCTAATGCGGCGCGCGCATCCGCCAGTCCCGTCACCGTGGCGCGCCGATGCCGCGCGTGCTCGGCAACCCGTCTGGGCCTGCGTTCGGCCGGACGCCGCAGCCGGCGACAACGTGCTTACTTTTTCGCGTGCTGAGCTCCGCTTCGCACGCGAATTTCAACATTTCCATCGATGTTCGCCTCCTTTTCGAGGGGATATCTGCGTCGGCACCGCCGAAAACTGCGTGGAATGATCGATCGGACATCGTGCCGCAACGCTGGACTTGTCTGAGAGAGCGTCGTCAATTCGATGTTCAGCCAATGTCATGTAGCGATTGCGGTTTCACGTGTACCCCGACGCCCGGCACTATTACGCTAACAGAATGGTGCGACTCGGGGCTTATTCACCGGAATGAAGCGCGAATTATGTCTGAAATACCGCAACTCTGTGCCCATTGAGACTTGCCCGTCTAATACTCGACAAGATAGTTGCAGTGGACGTCCAGAGTTCAATCTGGCGGGATCTCTCGGCGGTCTTGTCAAGCTCGGGGACCGCGTGCTGACCGAAGACTCGGTCTCGGCCGATGACTGCGGCACCGCTCAACCCGCAGCTTCGGGCCCGTGAGCCCGTCGACCGAGGGGGTAGCCGCTTTGAATTGCTCTCGGCAATAAGGGAGCGGACTCACCTGGGTGAGTCGCCTGCTGGTGCCCTCGGTGAGATTCGAACTCACACTGGACGGGTTTTGAATCCGTTTCCTCTGCCAGTTGGGATACGAGGGCTGGCGCCGGACTCCTACCTTAGAGGACACCCCCAGCATCACCGCGCACAGCCGTCACGTCACAATGTCCGTCATGACCGGCCCCACCACTGACGCCGACGCCGCTCCGCCGCCGCGCCGGGTCCTAATCGCGGAAGACGAAGCACTGATCCGCATGGACCTGGCTGAGATGCTGCGAGAGGAGGGGTACGACATCGTCGGCGAGGCTGGCGATGGGCAGGAAGCGGTCGAGTTGGCCGAGCAGCACAAACCCGACCTCGTGATCATGGATGTAAAGATGCCCCGGCGTGACGGCATCGACGCCGCGGCCGAAATCGCTAGCAAGCGCATCGCGCCCATCGTGGTCCTGACGGCATTCAGCCAACGCGATCTCGTCGAGCGTGCCCGCGACGCCGGCGCGATGGCATACCTGGTCAAGCCGTTCACCGCCAGCGACCTGGTTCCGGCCATCGAGTTGGCGGTCAGCCGGTTCAGTGAGCTCACCGCGCTGGAGCGGGAGGTCGAGACGCTGTCAGATCGGCTGGAGACCCGCAAGCTGGTCGAGCGCGCCAAGGGTCTGCTTCAGGTCAAGCAGGGCATGACCGAGCCGGAAGCATTCAAGTGGATCCAGCGGGCCGCCATGGACCGGCGGACGTCGATGAAGCGCGTCGCCGAGGTCGTGCTGGAGACGCTGGACACGCCCAAAGAGTAGGCGCTCGGACGTCCTTTCCTTCGCCCTTGCGCGTGCGCCCGCGTGTTGCCGCGGACACGCAGTTAACGGTGGCATTTGGGGACGCTCGCGCCCAGCGGAGGCCCTAACTGTCGCGAGGGCCCGCGTGTTGCCGCGGACACGCAGTTAACGGTGGCATTTGGGGACGCTCGCGCCCAGCGGAGGCCCTAACTGTCGCGAGGGCCCGCGTTTTGCCGCGGACACGCCGTTAACGGTGGCATTTGGGGACGCTCGCGCCCAGCGGAGGCCCTAACTGTCGCGAGGGCCCGCGTTTTGCCGCGGACACGCCGTTAACGGTGGCATTTGGGGACGCTCGCGCCCAGCGGAGGCCCTAACTGTCGCGAGGGCCCGCGTGTTGCCCCGGACACGCCGTTAACAGTGGCATTTTGGGGACGCTCGCGCCGGTGCGGCTGCGCTAACTGTCTGAACTGTCGCGGGGGCCCGCGTGTTGCCGCGGACACGCCGTTAACGGTGGCATTTTGGGGACGCTCGCGCCCAGCGGAGGCCCTAACTGTCGCGAGGGCCCGCGTGTTGCCGCGGACACGCCGTTAACGGTGGCATTTGCGGACGCTCGCACCCAGCGGAGCGGCCCGGGCTGAGAAGGCCTCAGCGGGCGACGATCACCGACGAGCCGTGGCCGAACAGCCCCTGGTTCGCGGTCACGCCGACGCGCGCACCCTCGACCTGCCGGCCTGTCGCCTGACCACGCAACTGCCACGTCAACTCGCAGACCTGGGCGATCGCCTGGGCGGGAATGGCCTCGCCGAAGCATGCCAGCCCGCCGGACGGGTTGACCGGAACGCGGCCACCGATCGTCGTCGCCCCGGAGCGCAGCAGCGACTCCGCCTCGCCCTTGGGGCACAGGCCCAAGTGCTCGTACCAGTCGAGCTCCAGCGCGGTGGACAGGTCGTACACCTCGGCGAGGCTGACGTCCTCGGGACCAATACCGGCCTCGGCGTAGGCGGCATCGAGGATCTGGTCCTTGAAGACCCGCTCGGGCGCGGGCACCACGGCCGTGGAATCCGTTGCGATATCCGGCAATTCGGGCAGGTGCTGGGGGTACTGCGGAGTCACCGTGCTGACCGCGCGCACCGACGGCACACCCTCGAGCGAGCCCAAGTGCTTGCGGGCGAACTCGGCGCTGGCGACGATCAGCGCGGCGGCGCCGTCGGACGTGGCGCAGATGTCGAGCTGACGCAGCGGGTCGGAGACCACGGGGCTGGCCAGCACGTCCTCGACCGAAGATTCTTTGCGGTAGCGGGCATTCGGGTTCTGCAGGCCGTGCTGGGAGTTCTTGACCTTGACCTGCGCGAAATCCTCGGACGTCGCTCCGTACAAGTCCATCCGGCGGCGCGCGAGCAACGCGAAGTACACCGGGTTCATCGCACCGATCAGGTGGAACCGCTGCCAGTCGGGATCGTTTTTGCGTTCTCCGCCCACCGGCGCGAATGCGCCCTTGGGGGTGGTGTCCGCCCCGATCACCAGCGCGACGTCGCAAAAGCCGGCCAGGATGTGCGCGCGGGCACTTTGCAGCGCCTGCGAGCCGCTGGCGCACGCGGCGTAGCTGGAGCTCACCGGCACCCCGTTCCAGCCGAGTTTCTGCGCGAACGTCGACCCGGCAATAAAACCTGGGTAGCCGTTCCTTATCGTGTCGGCCCCGGCGACCAACTGGATCTGTCGCCAGTCAAGTCCGGCCTCGGCCAGCGCGGCGCGGGCCGCGACGACGCCATACTCGGTGAAGTCGCGTCCCCATTTGCCCCACGGGTGCATGCCCGCGCCGAGGATGTACAGCGGTTCGGGAGCACTCATGAGCAGACCTTCCACGCGTGCACGATGCGTTCGACGCCGTCGGCGTCGGTGAACAGGGTCATGGTGGCCAATTCCATCTCCATGCCGACCTTCAAGTCGGCCGCGAGCGTGCCCTCAATTGCCTTGCCCAGCACGATGATTCCCTCGTCGGCCAGTTCGACGGCGGCAATGGCGAACGGCTCGAAGGGGTCCGCGGCGGGATAGGGCGCCGGCGGTGGGTAACGGTTTTCGGTGTAGCTCCACAGCTTCCCGCGCCGCGACAGGGGGACCGACTCCAATGCGTCGCTGTCGCAGCCCGGGTTCGGGCAGTTGTTCTCGCGCGGCGGAAACACATACGTGCCGCACAAGGGGCACTTGCTGCCGATCAGATGTGGCTGTCCGGCGTCATCGGTGGCGAACCACCCCTCGATCGCGGGTTCTTGGCTGGTGACCTCTGGCACCAGGTCAGATTACTCAACGACGGCCGGAAAACTGAAACGTGTTCCAGTTCGCTGGCCAGAGCGCGCCAGTCGCCCGATGAAATCGCTGGAGGCGAGCGGTCAAACCCGTGATGACAATAAGCACACGAAGGAGCATCTGATGGTGATTGTCGCCGGATTTATCATCGTGGACCCGTTGCGACGCCACGGCTACCTGGCCAGTTGTGCAGAAGTGGTGCGACAAGCAAGGCGTGCACCGGGTTGTCTGGACTTCGCGATCACCCCGGACCCGCTCGACCCGGGACGGGTCGACATCTTCGAACGCTGGGCGTCGCAGCAGGCGGTCGAGGCGTTCCGCGGCAACGGACCCGGGAATGAACAACAAGACGCGATAGTTTCCGGGGCGGTGTACGAGTACGACGCTGTCGCTGAGCGGCGGCTGCTGTGATGTCGGCGGCGGTGCCTACAGTAGTGCCGTGAGCCCAGCACGGACCGCCGCCGGCACCGCGAATCCCGCAGCCACCGCCAACGACAAGCCCACGCTGATGCTGCTGGACGGCAATTCGCTGGCGTTCCGCGCGTTTTACGCACTGCCCGCGGAGAACTTCAAAACCCGGGGCGGGCTGACCACCAACGCCGTATACGGCTTCACCGCCATGCTGATCAACCTGCTGCGTGACGAGGCCCCGACGCATATCGCCGCGGCGTTCGACGTGTCCCGCCAGACGTTCCGCTCGGAGCGCTATCCCGAGTACAAGGCCAACCGGTCTTCGACGCCCGACGAGTTCCACGGGCAGATCGACATCACCAAAGAAGTGCTCAACGCCCTGGGCATCACCGTGTTGGCCGAGGCCGGCTTCGAGGCCGACGACATCATCGCCACGCTCGCCACTCAGGCCGAAAACGAGGGCTACCGGGTATTGGTGGTCACCGGCGATCGGGACTCGCTGCAGTTGGTCAGCGACGACGTCACAGTGCTCTACCCGCGCAAGGGTGTCAGCGAGCTCACCCGCTTCACCCCGGACGCCGTCGTCGAGAAGTATGGGCTGACACCCGCGCAGTACCCCGACTTCGCCGCCCTGCGGGGGGACCCCAGCGACAACCTGCCCGGCATTCCCGGGGTGGGGGAGAAGACGGCCTCGAAGTGGATCATCGAATACGGATCGCTGCAGGGGCTGGTCGACAACGTCGAATCGGTGCGCGGAAAAGTCGGAGACGCCCTGCGGGCGCATGTGGCCAACGTCGTCTTGAACCGGGAACTCACCGAGCTGGTCAAAGACGTGCCGCTGGCCCAGACCCCGGACACGCTGCGGCTGCAGCCCTGGGATCGTGACCACATTCACCGGCTGTTCGACGATCTCGAGTTCCGCGTGCTGCGCGACCGGCTGTTCGACACGCTGGCGGCCGTCGAACCCGAAGTCGACGAGGGCTTCGACGTGCGCGGCGGCGCCCTGCAACCCGGCACCGTCGGCCAGTGGTTGGCCGACCACGTCAGCGACGGCCGTCGGTCCGGCCTGACAGTGGTCGGCACCCACCAGCCGCACGACGGCGACGCCACCGCCCTGGCCATCGCCGCCGCCGACGGCGACGGCGCATACGTCGACACCGCCACCCTGACACCGGAAGACGACGCCGCGCTGGCAGCCTGGCTGGCCGATCCCGACAAGCCCAAGGCCCTGCACGAAGCCAAGCAGGCCATTCACGACCTGCGCGGCCGCGGGTGGTCGCTGGACGGGGTCACCTCCGACACCGCACTGGCCGCCTACCTGGTGCGGCCCGGACAACGCAGCTTCACCCTCGACGATCTCTCACTGCGTTATCTGCGCCGCGAGTTGCGTGCCGAAACCACTGAACAGCAACAACTTTCGCTTCTGGATGATGACGATGGCAGCGACGAACAGGCCGCGCAGACCGCCATCTTGCGGGCCCGGGCCGTCATCGACCTCGCCGACGCGCTGGACGCCGAACTGGAGCGCATCGACTCCACTGCGCTGCTGGGCGACATGGAGTTGCCGGTGCAGCGGGTGCTGGCCGGGATGGAGAGCGTGGGCATCGCCGTCGACCTGAGCATGCTCGGCGCCTTGCAGAGTCAGTTCGCCGACCAGATCCGCGACGCCGCCGAGGCGGCATACGCCGTGATCGGTAAGCAGATCAACCTGGGTTCGCCCAAGCAGCTGCAGGTGGTGCTCTTCGACGAACTCGGCATGCCCAAGACCAAGCGCACCAAGACCGGCTACACCACCGACGCCGACGCTCTGCAGTCACTGTTCGACAAGACCGGCCACCCTTTCCTGCAGCACCTGCTGACCCACCGCGACGTCACCCGCCTCAAGATCACCGTCGACGGGTTGCTGCAGGCGGTCGGCGCAGATGGCCGGATTCATACGACGTTCAACCAGACGATCGCCGCAACCGGCCGACTCTCGTCCACCGAACCCAACCTGCAGAACATCCCGATCCGCACGGACGCCGGACGGCAGATCCGCGACGCGTTCGTCGTGGGTAAGGGCGAGTACGCCGAGCTGATGACCGCCGACTACAGCCAGATCGAGATGCGGATCATGGCTCACCTGTCCCGCGACGAGGGTCTGATCGAGGCTTTTAACACCGGCGAGGACCTGCACTCGTTCGTCGCCTCGCGGGCGTTCGGGGTGCCGATCGAGGAGGTCACCGGCGAACTGCGGCGCCGGGTCAAGGCGATGTCCTACGGCCTCGCGTACGGGCTGAGCGCCTACGGGCTGTCCGCCCAGCTCAAGATCTCCACCGAGGAAGCCAAAGAGCAGATGGATCAGTACTTCGCGCGGTTCGGCGGGGTGCGTGACTACCTGTTGGCCGTCGTCGAACAGGCCCGCAAGGACGGCTACACCTCCACGGTGCTGGGCCGGCGGCGCTACCTACCTGAACTGGACAGCAGCAACCGCCAGGTGCGCGAGGCCGCCGAACGCGCGGCGCTCAACGCGCCGATCCAGGGCAGCGCCGCCGACATCATCAAGGTGGCGATGATCGAGGTGGACAAGGCAATCACCGCCAGCGGGCTGGCGTCGCGTATGTTGCTGCAGGTCCACGACGAATTGTTGTTCGAGGTGGCGCCTGGCGAGCGCGACGAACTCGAGAAGCTGGTCCGCGACAAGATGGGCGGGGCTTATCCGCTCGACGTGCCGCTGGAGGTGTCGGTGGGCTACGGCCGCAGCTGGGACGCGGCCGCCCATTAATCCCGGCTCGCGAACTTAGACTGCTGAGGTGTCGGATGTCGCTGAGCGCCGCCCGCTTCTGCGCTTTCCGCTCATGGTGGCGTCGAAAGTGTTCGCCCTCTTGCCCGCCCCGGTGGCCGACGCGTTCCTCGCCGTGGTGGCGCGGCTCGTGTACTGGCGCGGACGTGCCCAGCATCTGAACGTCCTGCAAGATTTCCGCGACAACGTCGACCCGACCGCGCAGTTCTCCACCCGCAAATGGCAGCCGGTCCGGGCGATGTACCGGGCATTGGTCCGCAACGCCAACGATGCCATCTGGTTTCTGGCCGCACCGCATTCCGCCGCGCGGCGCCGCTTCCGCATCGCCGACCCGTCGCCGCTGCATGCCGCTCTCGATGCCGGCCGCTCCGCAGGGGTCGGCGCCATCGTCGCCTTCCCACACCTCGGCTCCTACGCGGCGCTGCCGATTGTGCTCGCGCTGAACGGGTTGCCGACCACGGTTGTGGCCAACCGGCAGCGCGCCTTGATGCAGTGGGTGATCACCCGCGGCGCCCAGAAGGCCGGGCTGGAGCTGATCGTGGTCGACCGCACCGGGGGAGTCAGCATCACCGCGGCAATGGCCGATGCGATCCGGCGTGGCCGCATCGTTGCGATCGCCGGCGACTATTTCCGGGCCCGCGAGGGCGGCGGCAACGGCATTGAGGTCGATCTGGCGGGTATCAAGCGCCCGATCGGCCCGGGACCGGCGCTGCTGGCGCTGCGCACCGGTGCCCTGATCGTCCCGGGCGCGGTGTTCCAGCACAAACACGAGCGCGAACCCGTGTTCGGCCAGCCCATCCCTGCCGATGTGCCGCTCAGCGGGGACGATCAGAATGTGCGCGACGCGGTGCAGGAGACCTCGCAGCGGGTCGCCGACGCGCTCGCGCTCTTCATCGAACGTGAGCCACAGCAGTGGCTGATGCCCGGTGGGCTGGTATCGGATTCGGTGGGGCGTCGACGGTAGCGAGCGAGCGACGGATCAATAGCGCCGGGTGCTGGGATCTTCCCCGCGGGTGAGCGCGGGCAGGCGTTCGATTCGTCCGGCTAGCCGGGCCATCGTGTTGCTCGTTCTTTCTGCCATGCGGTTGAGCCGCCCGGTCGGCCTGCGGCTGAGGCGGTCGAGCCGATCTCGGCTGCGGTCCACGACGGTCAGCGGCAGGCCGGCAAGAGCGTTACCGGGCGGGCGCCGCGCCACGACCGGGTGCGGCCGGGTGGGTGCGCACCGTCGCACCGCTGCCCACGCCCAACCGAGGAGCACCAACGCCCGTCGTGACACACCGCGCTGCAGCATCGGCAGCAGTCGGTCTTCCTCGTCGCGCACATCCTCGCGTAGCAGCCGCACCAGGCGCTGCCACAGCTCGCGGTGCTCTGCAGTGTCCGGCGGGAGCGTCTCCAACCGCGCGAATAGCTCGTTGATCTGCTGGTGCTCACGCTCGATCTCCAGCGTGAGCCGCTCACCCTCGGGTACCCAGCGGCGGATCGCGGGCCACAGCACCGACTCCTCGGCGAACGCGTGCGGAAACACCAGCCGGAACAGCCGGGTCAACAGCTCCTGGCGCCGGTGGCCGCGGGACGCGTCGGTCGCATTGATCAGCCGATCCAGTTCGATGTGGTCGCGTTGCTGCCGCACGAGGACACTGTGTGGTCCGCCGAGTTCGGCGACGCTCTGGGTTGCCAGTGAAGTCATCTGCCAGCGGTTCCCGACGACAACCGCGCTAAACGAGAACGCGTCGACGGGTCTACTCATCCCCGGGTGTGCGGCCCAGCGGGCAGCCCGGTAGTCTGATCGGGATTTCGACCGAGTTTGTCCAGCGTGTATGCCGTCGAGTAGCCTCGACAGGTACCCGTTTGCGCTCGATCGCGGGTCACCTCAACAACGCAAGTCCCAAGTCCCTACGATGAACCCTGTCCGGAGCAACCCAACAATATGCCGAGTCCCACCGTCACCTCGCCGCAAGTAGCCGTCAACGACATTGGCACCAGCGAGGACTTTCTCGCCGCAATAGACAAAACGATCAAGTACTTCAACGATGGCGACATCGTCGAGGGAACCATCGTCAAAGTGGACCGGGACGAGGTGCTCCTCGACATCGGCTACAAGACCGAAGGGGTCATCCCCGCCCGCGAGCTCTCCATCAAGCACGACGTCGACCCCAACGAGGTCGTTTCCGTCGGTGACGAGGTCGAGGCCCTGGTTCTCACCAAAGAGGACAAAGAGGGCCGGCTCATCCTCTCCAAGAAGCGTGCGCAGTACGAGCGCGCCTGGGGCACCATCGAGGAGCTCAAGGAGAAGGACGAGGCCGTCAAGGGCACCGTCATCGAGGTGGTCAAGGGTGGCCTGATCCTCGACATCGGCCTGCGCGGCTTCCTGCCCGCGTCGCTGGTCGAGATGCGCCGCGTGCGTGATCTGCAGCCTTACATCGGCAAAGAGATCGAAGCCAAGATCATCGAGCTGGACAAGAACCGCAACAACGTGGTCCTGTCGCGACGCGCGTGGCTGGAACAGACCCAGTCCGAGGTGCGCAGCGAGTTCTTGAACCAGCTGCAGAAAGGCACCATCCGCAAGGGTGTCGTCTCCTCCATCGTCAACTTCGGCGCCTTCGTCGACCTGGGCGGGGTGGACGGCCTGGTGCACGTCTCCGAGCTGTCCTGGAAGCACATCGACCACCCGTCCGAGGTGGTGCAGGTGGGCGACGAGGTCACCGTCGAGGTGCTCGACGTCGACATGGACCGCGAGCGGGTTTCGTTGTCGCTGAAGGCGACTCAGGAAGACCCGTGGCGCCACTTCGCCCGCACCCACGCGATCGGGCAGATCGTGCCGGGCAAGGTCACCAAGCTGGTGCCCTTCGGTGCGTTCGTTCGAGTCGAGGAGGGCATCGAGGGCTTGGTGCATATCTCCGAGCTGGCCGAGCGCCACGTGGAGGTGCCCGACCAGGTGGTCGCCGTCGGCGACGACGCGATGGTCAAGGTCATCGACATCGACCTGGAGCGTCGCCGGATCTCCTTGTCGCTCAAGCAGGCCAACGAGGACTACACCGAAGAGTTCGACCCCGCCAAGTACGGCATGGCCGACAGCTACGACGAGCAGGGCAACTACATCTTCCCCGAGGGCTTCGACGCCGAAACCAACGAGTGGATGGAAGGCTTCGACGCTCAGCGCAACGAGTGGGAGGCCCGCTACGCCGAGGCCGAGCGCCGGCACAAGATGCACACCACGCAGATGGAGAAGTTCGCTGCGGCGGAGGCGGCCGACCACGGTGGCGGCGGTCAGTCGTCGTCGAGTAGCAGCTCCTCGGAGAAGTCGGCGGGTGGGTCGCTGGCCAGCGACGCCCAACTGGCGGCTCTGCGGGAAAAGCTCGCCGGCAGCGCTTAATTCGCGCGGATGCTGCGCATCGGACTGACCGGCGGCATCGGTGCCGGGAAGTCGGCGCTGTCGAAGACGTTCTCGGAGTGCGGTGGCATCATCGTCGACGGTGATGTCATCGCCCGGGAAGTTGTCGAGCCCGGCACCGAAGGACTCAAGTCGCTGGTCGACGTCTTCGGTGCGGACATCCTGCGTCCTGACGGGGCCCTGGATCGGCCGGCCTTGGCGGCCAAGGCTTTTGCCGATGAGGAAGAGCGCAAGAAGCTCAACGGCATCGTGCACCCGCTGGTCGCCAAACGCCGCGCGGAGATCATCGAAGCCGTGGCCGAGGATTCCGTCGTAGTGGAAGACATTCCGCTGCTGGTGGAATCGGGGATGGCGCCGCTGTTTCCGCTCGTCGTCATCGTGCACGCCGACGTCGAATTGCGGGTACGGCGCCTGGTCGACCAGCGCGGCATGAAAGAGGAAGACGCCCGGGCGCGCATCGCCGCGCAGGCCACCGACGAGCAGCGCCGTGCCGTGGCCGATATCTGGCTGGACAATTCGGGCAGCCAGGACGATCTGGTGCTACGCGCCCGGGACGTGTGGCACAACCGCATACTTCCGTTCGCGCACAACCTCACTGAGCGGCAGTGGGCGGCTGCCCCGGCGCGGCTGGCCGCGGCCGATCCGACCTGGCCGGATCAGGCCCGCCGCATCGTCAACCGGTTGAAGACCGCAGGGGGCCACCGGGTGTTGCGGGTGGACCACATCGGGTCCACGGCGATACCCGATTTCGACGCCAAAGACGTCATCGACATCCAAGTGACAGTCGAATCTCTGGATGTGGCAGACGAACTCGTCGAGCCGTTGCTGGCCGCCGGATATCCCCGCCTCGAGCACATCACCGTCGACACCGCCAAGGCCGATGCCCGCAGTACGGTGCCGGGCTTCGACCATAGCGACGATTCAGCGTTGTGGCACAAGCGGATTCACGCCTCGGCCGATCCCGGCCGGCCCACCAACGTGCACGTTCGGGTGGCCGGCTGGCCCAATCAACAGTTCGCGCTGCTCTTCGTCGACTGGCTGAAAGCCAATCCCGCCGCGCGTGAGGACTATTCGGCGGTCAAGCGGGCGGCAGAGGCGCATGGTGGTGGCGACACCACGCGCTACGTCACCGCGAAGGAGCCGTGGTTCCTCGACGCCTACCGGCGCGCCTGGGAGTGGGCGGACGCCACCGGCTGGAAGCCTTAGTCGCCGTGCCGTTCGTCACGGACATTCTCGGGCCGCGGCGGCCCGTCGCCGGGCAGGCGTCGCCGCTGGTGGCGGGCCGACGACGACGCACCAGCACCATTGACACGCATCCGCACGAGGCCGGGGGGTCCGTCGTCGATCTCAGGGCCCGCGACGCGGACGGCCATGGTGTGCTGGGCGAGGTGCGCATCAGTGCGCGTCTGTCAGACAACGTGGTCGCCGAGATCTCCGCAACGCCGTCGGCCCGAGGGTTGGATCAGCTCCGAGGGTGTCGCGTCGGCCGTGGGTTCCGGTCGACGGTCGAGAGGCTGTATCCCGAGGAAGTTCAGCGGTCCAGCCTGCTGCACCTGCTGCTCGACGACTGGGTCGGGGCGGCGCTGGTGTCCGGCTACGCGACTCAGCACGCGGCGATCGTCCAGGGCATCGAGGAGAAGATGCCGCCCGGCGTCGCCGACCGCATGGCCGGGATCTGCGCGGGATTCGCGCCGCAGGCGTCGTTGATCCGGTACACCCGTCAACACGACGTCATTCCCACGGGCCGCGGCCCGGTAGCGCCACCGCTGGACGGCCTGCACGAGGTCCACGCCCTCCGGGCGCAGGGGATGCGCAGGTTCCGCCGCCTCGATGTGTGGCCGGGGGACGACGGTGCGGCCCAGTTCGATGCCCACTTCCGCGACTCGCATATGGACGACGACCTCGTCGAGACGATCGTGCACGAGGACACCGTGGCAGGCAGGGTTGATACCGCGACGTGGACCATCACCTCGGTCAGCGCCGAAGTGCGAGTGCTGCCCTGGCAGGAATGCCCCGGAGCCATCGCTAGCGCGGCGCGCATCGAAGGCATGGGGCTCGCCGAGTTACGCGACCGCGTCCGCGGTGAATTCGTCGGGACCAGCACTTGCACGCATCTCAATGACACCTTGCGCGCGATCGCCGATCTGGACGCTTTACTCGACCGGTGATGAGCGGGCGCCCGGCTGTCGCAGATACGCCATGAGCAGGGCGACGATCTCGACTTCGACATCTTGAAACTCGGCCGGATCCGGTGCCGTGACGAGGCGGTGCACCAGCGAGTCGATGGTCGCCACGACGACGTGTGCGGTCAGCCGGCCGGCTCGGATGTCGGGGTGGCGATCGAGCAGCCGAGCGGCTGCGTCCACGTTGAACCGCTCCATTTCGCGCACCCGGGCCAGGAACGCCGGCGCCCGCGGGGCTTCGTCGAACAGCACCCGGTGCAGCCGAGGGTTGTCACGGTGATTGTCGATGGCCGCACGCACGAACAGTCGGAGCGTGTCGTCCAGTCGCTCCGGCATGCCCGCGGCCAGACGTTCATTCAGCAGGCGGGAGCCCGCGTCCACGTGCGCGTCCATCAACGCCCGCAACACGGCGTCCTTGTTGGGGAAGTACTGATACAGCGATCCGATCGACAGGCCCGCTCGTTCGGCGATGCGGTTGGTGGTCCCGGCGGCATATCCGTGCTCGGCGAAAACATGAGCAGCCGCGTCGAGGATGCGTTGCCAGGTTTCCGTGGCCCGCTCCTGTTTGGGCTGCTTGCGCTGCCGAAATCGGTCCGTCGGGGTGATCGTCTGTCTCCGGGGGTGAAAGCGAGTAGTCAGGTGGCCGTAGCCGCTGCAAAATTAGGTTACCCTAACTACTGTTTGAAGGAGATGGTCGTGCGCACCGTGCACGTCGAGACCGTATTGCCCACGAGTGCCGATCATGTATGGTCGGCAATGCTCGCACCGGCTACGTTCCTCTACGTCTGCAGAGGCCTGTTCGGATTTCCCGCGCTGGCCGGCCGGACCGAACCATTGCGGCAGGGCGAACGTGGTACGGGATGGCTGATGGCTTGCCATGTGATACCGGCCTACCGGCACACCATCGAGGTCGTCGACGTCGACGAAGCCAGCGGAACAATCCGCACCCGGGAACACGGCGGAGTCCTGAAAGCATGGAACCACACTCTTCATGTCGAAGCGCTGCAAGAGAATTCGTGTCGTTACAGCGACACCGTCGACATCGACGCCGGAGTTTTCACCGGTGCAGTCGTGGTGATCGCGAACGGGCTTTTCAGGTATCGCCAGCGGCGCTGGCACAAACTGGTGCGGCGCGCGTCATGAGTAGCTGTGCGCGTGCTCCTCAGGGCGTCTGACCAACAGCCACGTTTCTTCTTCGCCCTCCCGGATCCGCGTCATAGCGTAGCGGCCGCGCAGTTTGTCGCCGCGCAAGTGGAACGAGACGTGGCCGCACGCGAGCCCTTTCGCCATGTCGTGGCGAGTTCCGTTGGCATACGTGCCGTGATCCCAGACCACGACACCGTCGGGTCCACGTCGGCCTTGGGGGACGATTCCCTCGAACGTCGCATACTCCAGCGGATGGTCTTCGGTGCGCCGGGCCATCCGCTGATCAGTGGGGCCGATCGCTGGGCCGTCACTGATCTTCCACGACACCAGAACTCCGTCGATCTCCAGACGAAAGTCGTAGTGATCGCTGTGAGCCAATTGATGCTGAACGACGAAGCACGGGCGGTCAGTCGGAATGCGTCGCTGTCGTCGGTGCCGGCCACCCGACCCATACCTGCTCAAAAACATGGGTCCTGGGGTACCCGGGTGCTGACCGGGAAAACTGTTGAACCGATTACATTTTCGCGTTAATCGTCGCGCCAGCGGAGGGTTATTCCTTCGCCCGCCAGCCAATGCGTCAGGTCATACCCGTTGCGCGCCAACCCGTCAATGGCTGTCACGGCGCGCCGGATCGCCAGCTCAGCCACATCCTGGCTCAGCAATCCTTGGTGCACGGCGTCCAATAGCTCGTCGACGTCCGCTAATTCCGCACCGCTCCCGGTGCGGACCTCGATATCCAGGTAATGGTCCTCCGAACGCCACACCGTCTCACCCGGGACGTATTCCCCGATGTCGAGGTAGTGGTCATGGTCGCGTTCGTGACCTGGGTTGAAGTGAAACACCGTCGCGCGCAGACCCAGTGACGGCAGCAGCCATGATTGCAGGTAGTGGAACTGGTCGCGGCCCGGCGTGGGCCGGGCTAGGTAAAGCCCCCAAGGATGCACGGCGTACTCGTCCACCGCCCGCACGATGCCCTTGGGGTCGGTGTTGGTGCGGGCGGCCAGGTCGAATGTCTCGTGCTTCGGTGGGTGGATGACGTCACCTTACCTGCGAAGCCGCAGTTTCCACCGCACGAAGCAGGCATAGAACACCGACAAGGCGGCCAGCGTGCCCATGTCAAGTAACCAGATTTTGGACGTGTGCTGCCAGAACCTGTCCTGGGGGAGCAGCGAGCCGGGCACCAAAGCCCGCACGTCTACCGTCGACGCGGCGGCGGCGTAACCCCACCGGGCCGGTACCACTGTGGAAACCTGTTCCAGCACAATCCGATTGGTTACCGGCACCATTCCGCCGCACAACACCAGCTGTGCCATGATCGACACCACGAACAACGGCATGATCTGCTCGGTGGAACGGACCACGGCCGAAATGCCCAAGCCCAGTACTGCCGACGCCACGCAGGTGGCCGCGACCGTGAAAAATAACTCGAACGTGGCCGCCACGGTTCCGTGTCCGAGCACCAAGCCACCGCGGGTGGGTGGGCCTTTCCCCGCGACGACGATGGCGGTGGCGACCGCCGCCTGAGCGACGGCGAACACGCAGAACACCGCCGCCTTGGCCACTAGGTACGCCGTGGTCGACAAACCCACCGCCTGTTCGCGCTGGAAGATCGCCCGCTCGCCGACCAGGTCGCGGATCGTCAGAGCAGTGCCCATGAACGCCGCGGCCAGCAGCAGCAGGTTCAATATCTGCGCGGATTCGTCCGGAGTGCCGCCATGCTCGCCGACCACGCGGAATCCGTTCGAGCCCGGCACCGTCAGCGACAATGCGCCGAGAATAAACGGCAACAGCGCCAGGAACACGAAGGAGGCGCGGTCGGCGACCACCAACCGAACCTGGCGCCGGGCGACGGTCGAGATCTGCCGCCGCACGCTGGTGTGCACCGGTTCCCCGAGGTCCGCGGGTACAGACTCGGGACCCGGTCGATCCAGAGACCGGCTGCGTTCCAGGAACCGGCGGTTAGCTGCGGCCGGATCGGCGCCCACCTGACCGAAGATCTTGGCCCAATTGGTGGTGCCCATGGCGTCACCAATCTGGTCGGGCGGACCGCAATACGCGGTCTTGCCGCCCGGCGCCACCAGCAGCAGCTGATCGCAGATGTCCAGGTACGACAACATGTGGGTGACCACGATCACCACCCGGCCAGCGTCTGCCAACTGGCGCAACATCGTCATGACCTGGTGGTCGAGGGCCGGGTCCAGACCCGAGGTGGGCTCATCGAGAATCAGCAGTGACGGGCCGGTGAGTAGTTCCAGTGCAACGGACGCCCGTTTGCGCTGGCCACCGGACAGCTTGTCCACCCGCGTATCGGCGTGTTTGGTCAGATCGAGTTCGTCGAGAACCTGAGCCACCACCCGGGCACGGTCGGATTTGCTGGTGTCCGGCGGCAGCCGCAACTCGGCCGCGTATCCGAGCGCCTGGTGCACGGTCAGCTGGCGGTGCACCACGTCGTCCTGGGGGACCATCCCGATCCGGCTGCGCAGCGACGCGTATTCGCCGTGCACGTCATGACCTTCAAAGCTGACGGAGCCCTTACTGGGGCGGGCGTACCCGGCGATCAGGCGTGCCAACGTGCTCTTACCGGCGCCTGACCCGCCGATGACGGCGGTCAGCGTTCCGGGCCGGGCGGTCAGTGAGATGCCGTCGAGCAGCTGTTTGCCGTTGTCGACTGTGTAATTCACCCCGCGTACCTCGAGACCGCCGGTGCGGGTTGCCCTTTCGTCTCGCGGGACGAGTGTGCCGTCGCTGAACTGCAGGTCGACGTTGCCGATGGTGACCACGTCACCCTGGGACAGGATCGCCGAGCCCACCCGGGTTCCGTTGACGAAAGTTCCGTTGACGCTGCGATCTTGGATCTCGGTGCCCAGCGGTGTCGTACGCAGGGTGGCGTGCTGGCGGCTGGCCAGTACGTCGGACACGACGATGTCGTTGTCGTTGGCCCGGCCGATGCTGATCACACCGGTCGATTTCGGTGCCCCCGCGATGCCTGCCGATCGGGGTGACAGGATCCTGACCATTCGCGTGGCCAGGCCGGATACGTCGGCGGACTTGGCGTCGATCACCGTGAGATCGGCGAGCGGCGGTCCGGCGTTGACGGTGGTGATTTCCTCCGGTGGTAACGGCGGCGCGGCCGGCCGCCTAGGCGGTGGGACCGGGCGCCCGTTCGGCTGCGGCCGCGCCGCGCCCACCGACCACGCCTGGGTGGGCGGACCGCTGTCGTGCCGCACCTGGAATGTGCTGTGCGGCCGGCCGGCTGGGCCCCGCTGCCGACCGATCTCGAAGGTCAACCGCGGCCCGGCGGGATTACCGACGTTGATGCTCTGACCGTCGTGAATATCGACGACGGGCATCCGGTAACCGTTGACGTAGGTACCGTTCAGCGAGCCGTTGTCGATCGCCAGCCAACGGCCCTGATCGAAGCGCAGGATCAGATGCGCGCGGGAGATGCGCGGGTCCGGGATGCGCAGATCGGCGTGCAGATCGCGCCCGACGACCACCTCATAGCCTGGGGCAAAAGAACAATGGGACCCGTCGTGCCGAATCGTCAATGACGGCGGGGCTGGTCGACTCACCGTACCCAGATTAGCCCGCCATCGCGTTGCTGGTTGTGTCCCAGCTGTGACGTTCCTATGTGTCGCGAGCGGTCATACATAGCTGCTTCATAGCTTGCATCCCGTCCTGCGCCAATGCTTTTCATGCATCATGCCAATGGAGGAGGGGAATTTTGCGGATGGAAGAACGACTGGGCGCCACCCGGCGTCTCAGGTCTGGGCTCCAGGCCGGCCGAGGCCTCGTGACAACCGTCACGCGCCGTCGGCGACACGACCCTGCCCGGGGTTCCGCATCCGGTTCCGCGCCCAGCTCCCCGTTGCGACCGGCAATGGCCCGCGGTGCGCCGTTCGCCGGCTACACCATCCTGCGGCAGCTGGGCGCCGGCGGGATGGCCGAGGTCTACCTCGCGCTGCATCCGCGGCTCCCGCGCCGCGACGTGATCAAGGTGCTTGCCGAAGGGGTCACCGCGGACACCGAATTCCGCGAAAGATTCAACCGCGAAGCCGATCTCGCGGCGACGTTATGGCACCCGCACATCGTCGGCGTGCACGACCGCGGCGAATTCCAGGGGCAGCTCTGGATTTCCATGGATTACGTCGAAGGCACCGACGCATCCCGCTTGGTGAAAGAGGCGCACCCGCAAGGAATGCCGATCGGCGAGGTATGCGCGATACTGGACGCCGTTGCCGGAGCGTTGGATTACGCCCACGACCGCGGACTGCTGCACCGCGATGTCAAGCCCGCCAACATCCTGCTCACCCACCCCGACGTGGACCCGCACAGCCAGGAGCGCCGAATTCTGTTGGCGGATTTCGGCGTTGCCCGCCACCTCGCGGACATCAGTGGAATCACTCAGACCAATGTGGCGGTCGGAACCGTCGCCTACGCGGCGCCCGAACAGTTGGCGGGGGCCAACATCGACCGGAGGGCGGACCAATACGCCCTAGCTGCCACGGCATTTCACCTTCTCACCGGGGCTCCGCCGTTCCGCAACCCGAATTCGGTCGCCGTCATCAGCCAGCATCTGCACGACGAGCCGCCCCGGCTCAGTGACCACCGTCCGGATCTGGCCCATTTGGACGCCGTGTTCGCCAGAGCGCTGGCGAAGAAACCGGGCGACCGGTTCGAGCGGTGCCGGCTGTTCGCCGCCGCGGTCCATGCGGGCTCGGATGAGGGCGCCCAGGCAAGCCCACCCGGGAGCGATCGGGGTGCGGTCGCAGGGCGGAAGGTTCCGCCGCGCGTCCGGATGGCGGCCGCCCTGCTCTGTGCCGTGCTGATCGCGGTAGCGGCGACCTGGTCGACGCTGTACAGCTTCCAGACCGACCTGTCTCAGCCCAACCCGTCACTGGCCGCCCGACCCGCTGCTCCGGCACCGCCCGCGGCACTGGCCGCACCGTCCGGCCGGGTGCTGGACGGCACCTATCGGCTCGACCTTGACCGGGCCAAGCGCACCACGAACGGCACCCCGATCCGCCACGACGGCGGCACTACCTACTGGTGGGCCTTCCGCTCTGCATGCACCACCAGCGGGTGTGGCGCCACCGGAGTTCGGCTGGACGACGCCACCCACCAATTCCCCGACACCACCGGCGGCGGTCAGAACAACACCCTGCGGTTTGTCGCGGGCTACTGGCAGGGCGCGCCGCAACAGCTGCGGGTGGGGTGCCGACAGGCCAATCAGGCGGCGGACGGTACCACCCAGCAGGAGACCGTCGCGCTGTCGGTGGCCCCACAGGCTGACGGCACCCTGCGTGGCGTGCAGACCGAGACCGTCGGCAGCAACGAGTGCGGTGCGCAGGGCGCGGTCCTGCGGGTCCCCGTGGTGGCGACCCGGGTCGGTGATGTGCCGGCCAACGTGGTTCTCGGCGATCCAGCCAAGGTGGTCGGTGCGAACGCCGTTCCGGCAACCCCGCCGATGCCGCCCGTGCTGGGCGGAGTCTGCAGCGACGTGGACAAGCTCGGTTATGACCAGACCAGCAACGAGCAGGTCGTCTGCGAGGGCAACACCTGGGAGAAAGCGCCGATCACAACGGGTGTGCACGCCGCCGGGAGCACCTGCGACCGGCCGGATATCCCGGTGTTCGCGGTGTCGGCGTCGAACGACGGTTACCTCATCGAATGCGACCCGGTAACCCGGATGTGGACCCGTCACCGCTGAGCCGGGCGCTTAGTCGCACCCGGTGGCTTGTCGGTGGTGCCGACTACCCTGGCGATCATGGCTTTCGCCACTGAACACCCAGTAGTCGCCCACTCCGAATACCGCGCCGTGGACGAGGTCGTGCGCTCCGGTGCCCGGTTCGAGGTCGTCAGCCCGCACCAACCCGCCGGGGACCAGCCCGCCGCCATTGACGAGCTGGAGCGCCGGATCAAGTCGGGGGAGCGGGACGTGGTGCTGCTCGGTGCCACCGGCACCGGGAAGTCGGCGACCACGGCCTGGCTGATCGAACGGCTGCAGCGCCCCACCCTGGTGATGGCGCCGAACAAGACGCTGGCCGCCCAGCTGGCCAACGAACTGCGAGAGATGTTGCCGCACAACGCAGTCGAGTACTTCGTCTCGTACTACGACTATTACCAGCCCGAGGCGTACATCGCGCAGACCGACACCTACATCGAAAAAGACAGCTCGATCAACGACGACGTCGAGCGGTTGCGGCACTCGGCGACCTCGAGCCTGCTGTCGCGCCGGGACGTGGTGGTGGTGGCGTCGGTGTCGTGCATCTACGGCCTGGGCACGCCGCAGTCCTACCTGGACCGCTCGGTTGAACTGCAGGTCGGAATGGAAGTGCCGCGCGATGGGCTGCTGCGGCTGCTGGTCGACGTCCAGTACACCCGCAACGACCTGTCGTTCACCCGCGGCTCGTTCCGGGTGCGCGGCGACACCGTAGAGATCATCCCGTCGTACGAAGAGCTGGCCGTGCGCATCGAATTCTTCGGTGACGAGGTGGAGGCGCTGTACTACCTGCACCCGCTCACCGGCGACGTGGTCCGCCAGGTCGACTCGCTTCGCATCTTCCCGGCCACCCACTATGTGGCCGGTCCCGAACGGATGGCAGTGGCCATCTCGACCATCGAGCAGGAGCTGGCCGAGCGGCTCGCCGAGCTGGAGGGGCAGGGCAAGCTGCTGGAAGCTCAGCGGCTGCGGATGCGCACCAACTACGACATCGAGATGATGCGGCAGGTCGGGTTCTGCTCGGGCATCGAGAACTATTCGCGCCATATCGACGGTCGCGGTCCCGGGTCGCCTCCGGCCACGCTGCTGGATTACTTCCCCGAGGACTTCTTGATGGTCATCGACGAATCGCACGTCACCGTGCCGCAGATCGGCGGCATGTACGAGGGCGACATGTCGCGCAAACGCAACCTGGTCGAATACGGGTTCCGGCTGCCGTCGGCGGTCGACAACCGCCCTCTGACCTGGGAGGAGTTCGCCGACCGGATCGGGCAGACGGTGTACCTGTCCGCCACGCCGGGACCCTACGAGCTCAGCCAGACCGGCGGCGAGTTCGTCGAGCAGGTGATCCGCCCGACCGGCCTGGTGGATCCCAAGGTTGTGGTCAAGCCGACCAAGGGGCAGATCGACGACCTCATCGGAGAGATCCGCAAACGCACCGAACGGGACGAGCGGGTCCTGGTCACCACCCTCACCAAGAAGATGGCCGAGGACCTCACCGACTACCTGCTGGAGATGGGCATTCGGGTCCGTTACCTGCACTCCGAGGTCGACACGCTGCGCCGGGTCGAGCTGCTGCGCCAACTGAGGCTGGGCGAGTACGACGTGCTGGTCGGGATCAACCTGCTTCGCGAGGGCCTGGACCTGCCGGAGGTGTCGTTGGTGTCGATCCTCGACGCCGACAAGGAGGGGTTCCTGCGCTCGGTGCGCAGCCTCATCCAGACCATCGGCCGGGCGGCCCGCAATGTCTCTGGCGAAGTGCACATGTACGCGGACAAGATCACCGATTCGATGAAAGAGGCGATTGACGAGACCGAACGCCGACGCGCCAAGCAGATCGCCTACAACGAGGCCAATGGCATCGACCCGCAGCCGCTGCGGAAAAAGATCGCCGACATCCTCGACCAGGTCTACCGGGAGGCCGACGACACCGAGGTCGGGATCGGCGGGTCCGGGCGCAACGCATCCCGTGGCCGGCGCGCGCCGGGCGAAGCCGGCCGGGCGGTCAGCGCCGGCGTGTTCGAAGGCCGCGACACCTCCGCGATGCCGCGCGCCGAGTTGGCGGACCTGATCAAGGACCTCACCGCGCAGATGATGGCGGCCGCGCGCGACCTGCAGTTCGAGCTCGCCGCCCGGTTCCGCGACGAGATCGCCGACCTCAAGAAGGAGCTGCGCGGGATGGACGCCGCCGGTCTGAAGTGACGCAGCCGACGAGCGGGACCGGGAGCTGGCGTGAGCTGCTCGGCAGGCATCTGGGCACTTCGACAGTGCTGGCCGGCGGCGTGGCGATGTATGCCACCAACGAGTTCTTGACCGTAAGCCTGTTGCCCTCCACGATCGCCGAGATCGGCGGCGACCGCCTCTACGCGTGGGTGGTCACCTTGTACCTAGTCGGGTCGGTGGTCGCGGCCACCACCGTCAACTCGCTATTGCGCCGCTTCGGGGCGCGCTTGTCGTTTCTGCTGGGACTGGCCGTGTTCGGGCTGGCCAGCGTCGCCTGTGCGGCGGCACCGACGATGCAGGTGCTGATCGCCGGCCGCACCCTGCAGGGGGTCGCCGGGGGCACCCTGGCCGGGCTCGGTTACGCGCTGATCAATGCCGCGCTACCGCGCGAACTGTGGACGCGCGGCTCGGCATTGGTCTCGGCGATGTGGGGTGTCGCGACGGTGCTCGGGCCGGCGATGGGTGGGCTGTTCGCCCAATTCGGACTGTGGCGTTGGGCATTCGGCGCAATGGCCATTCTGGCGGCACTGCTGGCGATTCTGGTTCCCGCGGTACTGGCGGCGACACCTGCACCCGCCCACAAACCGGCGGCGCCCCCTCTTCGGGTACCGGTCGGGTCGTTGCTGCTGGTCGGGGCGGCAGCGCTGGCGGTCAGCGCCGCGCAGCTGCCCCGCCACGCGGTGGCCATCGCAGCGCTTCTCGCGGTGGCGGTAGCGCTGCTGGTGGCGTTCGTGCTGGTCGATCGGCGCAGCCGCGCAACCGTGTTGCCGCCCAGCGTGTTCGGCGCCGGACCGCTGAAATGGATATACCTGACTCTCGCCGTGCTGATGATGGCCGTGATGGTGGACACCTACGTGCCGTTGTTCGGCCAGCGGTTGGGGCACCTGACTCCGGTGGCGGCCGGATTCCTCGGCGCCACGCTTGCGGTCGGCTGGACGGTCAGCGAAATCGTCAGCGCGTCGCTGAGCAAACCGCGGGTGATCGACCGCGTCGTCCTGGTCGCGCCGCTGCTGATGGCCGCCGGGCTGGCGTTCGGTGCCGTCACCCAGCGCGCGGACGCGTCGCTCGGTCTTATTGCGGTGTGGGCGGTGGCCTTGCTGATCGCCGGCACCGGCATCGGGATGGCGTGGCCGCATCTGTCGGCGCGTGCCATGGACTGCGTCGACGATCCGTCCGAGAGCGGTGCGGCGGCCGCGGCTATCAACACCGTGCAGCTGATCTCGGCGGCATTCGGCGCGGGCGTGGCGGGCGTAGTGGTGAACTCCGCCAGCGGCGGTGAGCTGATGGAGGCCCGCTGGCTGTATGCGGTCTTCACCGTCTTGGCGGCGCTCGGAGTGCTGGCGTCCTATCGGGCGACTCGCGGCGCTCGACGGCCGGCGCCGCCATCGGCGGCTGAATTGCGGCCGTAGGGCACCGGACCTTCTATACGGTGGAGCAGTGACGGAGGCGGTCAGCGAGACCGGCAGCTGGCGTGAGCTGTTCAGGCAGCACCTGGGTACCTGCACCGTGTTGGCCGGCGGCGTTGCGCTGTATGCCACCAACGAGTTCCTCACCGTCAGCATGCTTCCGAGCATCGTCGCCGACATCGGTGGCGATCGGCTGTTCTCCTGGGCCACGACGCTGTATCTGATCGGTTCGGTGGTCGCGGCCACCACCGTCAATCCGATGTTGCTGCGGGTCGGAGCGCGATTGTCATATCTGATGGGGCTCACCGTGTTCGGGCTCGCCGGGCTGGTCTCGGCGCTGGCTCCCAGGATGGAAGTCCTGGTGGCGGGGCGCATGCTGCAGGGGGTGGCCGGTGGCTTGCTGGCAGGTTTGGGGTACGCGCTGATCAACACCGCCCTACCGCGTCCGCTGTGGACGCGCGGCTCGGCTCTGGTGTCGACGATGTGGGGCGTCGCAACACTGATCGGACCGACCGCGGGCGGATTCTTCGCCCAGTTCGGACTGTGGCGGTGGGCGTTCGTGGCGATGGGTCTGGCGGCCGGGCTGATGGCCGCGCTGGTGGTGAAGGTAGTCACTGCGCGAGGGCCAGGTTCCGAGGATGAGAAGCCGACCCGCGCGGTGCCCATCTGGTCGCTGCTGTTGATGGGGGCCGCCGCTCTTGCCGTCAGCGTCGCTGCCCTTCCGCACTACCTGGTGCAGACCCTGGGGCTGCTGGCCGCCGCGGTGCTCCTGGTCGTCGTGTTCCTCATCGTCGACTGGCGGATGCACGTTGCGGTGTTGCCGCGCAGTGTATTCGGCCCCGGGCCGTTGAAGTGGATTTACCTGACGATGGCCGTGCAGATGGTCGCGGCGATGGCCAACACCTACGTGCCGCTGTTCGGTCAGCAGCTTGCGGACCTGAGTCCGGTGGAGGCCGGCTTTCTCGGCGCGGCCCTGGCCACCGGATGGACGATCGGCGAGATCGCCAGTGCGTCGCTGACCAATCGCCAGGTGATCGGCCATGTCGTTGCGGCCGCGCCGCTGGTGATGGCGACAGGTCTGGCCCTAGGCGCGGCGACCCAGCGCCCCTACGCGCCGCTCGGCATTGTGGCGGTCTGGGCGCTGGCCCTGTTGATCACCGGGGCGGGTATCGGGATGGCGTGGCCGCACCTGGCGGTCCGGGCCATGACGGCGGTCGACGATCCGGCCGAAAGCAGCGCGGCGGCGGCCGCGATCAACATCATTCAGCTCAGCTCCGGGGCCTTCGGCGCGGGCCTGGCCGGTGTCGTGGTCAATACCGCGCCGGGCGGAGAAGTAACGTCCGCGCGCTGGTTGTTCTCGGTGTTCACCGGGCTGGCCGCGCTCGGCTTCATCGCCTCCTACCAGGCGACTCATCGCGACCGGCGGTCAGCGGCTTGACTTGACGACCTGGGAGTAGTGGAACTGCCAGCGCTCCACGATGTGGAAGCCGAGATAGCTGGGGAACAGGTATACCGGTGCCCGCCCAAACGCCGTTCCAGGCGACAACGCTTGCCCCACTTGATGATCCGGCAGGGACTTGTCCCGGTTGGTGATCGTCCACAGGGTGGGACATTTGTTGATCTTCGCCGTCGTCAGCCACACCGCGACGTGACCGTCCCACAACGCACCGACCTTGGGCCCGTAGAAACCGCGCTCGACGTCGATCAGCGACCGGAACGCCGCGGGTCTGCTCGCGAGCAGCGCCCGGATCGGGCCCGGCCGCCACGGCACCGTGTTGTCGACCAGCAGACAATCGCCGGGGGCGGCGTGGGCGCTGATGACATCGGCGACCTGGCTGTAGTCCCAGCCTTCCTTGGCGTACGGCCCGCGCTGGGTGAAGTAGTAGTTGGGGAATGCGGCGACGGCCAGGACCACCACCAGTCCGGCCACCTGCCAGCGCCGGCGGGCGATCGCGACTATGCAGATCGCGAGGACGACGGCCGCGCCGGGAGCGGTGAAGATCAGGTAGCGCGGATAGTAGATCGGTTCGCTGACGGCCGAATAGATCAGGACAGCAGCAGTCGGAATCACCACCCACAGGGCGCTGACCAGCAATAGCCGGCCCGCGCCCGCTTCGGCGCGAGCCTTGCCGGCCAGGCGCAGTGCCGCGGCGGCCAGGACCAGAACGCCCGAGAGGATTGCGAACGGGACGCTGTGGTCGAAGTACTGCCGGTGCACGACGTCCAGGAACAGGTTCCGACTGAGTCCGTTGATCCATCCGACCTGCCACACCTGTTTGTGAGCAAACAGCATGAACGGCGTCATGGCCCCGAGAGCAACCACCGACGCCACGCTCAACCAGATGGCCGGCCACTTGCGCGCCCCGCGCGGCGAGAGCAGCGGCAGGATCGCGCCGTAGACCGCTACCAACAGCACCATGTTGACGTTGACCAGAATCGCCACCATCAACAGCAGTGCGTAGGACACCCAGAGCCGCGCCCGATTGCGGCGCACCGCGGCAACCACCAGCACCGTCAGCCACGCCGCGACCGCCACCACCAGCGCCGACGAGCGGGCTTCGATGCCCGCCCAGGTTATCCGCGGGAGGATTGCGAAGACGGCACCCGCGCACACCGCCGTCGTGCGTCCGCAGAACTGCTTGGCGAAAACCACCACGCCCGCCGCTGCGGCGCCGACGGCCAGCGCGCTGGGAACCCGTGACCAGAACTCCGTCGCCGGAAAGATTGCGAACCAGCCGTGCATCAACAGGTAGTACAAGCCGTGCACGGCGTCGATGTGGCCGAGCAGCTTCCACAGCTCCGGCAGGGTGCGGCTGGCCGAGGCCGTGATGGTCGCGCCCTCGTCGAACCACAGCGACGGCCGGCCTGCCCAGGCCCCGCTGATGACCGCGGTCAGGACAGCGATAACCCAGGGGTCGAGCAGATGCCCCCTTGGGTGTGCCGCGGGCGCCGGATCGGCGTCGTCAGCGACAGGATTTTCCACGATCGACACAGACATGATTGTTTTCAACTTTAAGTGCAGAGCAGGTCCCGGCGTGACCCGCGCCGCAAACCTCTCCCGTCCGGGTCCAGCAACGCGATAGGGTCTTGGGTTGGCGGACACCGACACCTGGGAGGGTAAATGAGCGCCTATCAAACCGTGGTCGTAGGGACTGACGGCTCGGATTCGTCGCTGCGCGCGGTCGACAGGGCAGCCGCGATCGCGGGGGCGGACGCCAAATTGATCATCGCGTCGGCGTACTTGCCGCAACACGAGGACGCTCGCGCCGTCGACGCGCTGAAGAGCGAAAGCTACAAGGTCACCGGCACCGGCCCGATCTACGAGATCCTGCACGACGCCAAGGAGCGGGCGCACAACGCCGGCGCCAAGAACGTCGAGGAGCGTGCGATCGAGGGTGCTCCGGTGGACGCTCTGGTGCAACTGGCCGAGTCGGAGAAAGCCGACCTGCTGGTGGTCGGCAATGTCGGTCTGAGCACCATTGCGGGCCGGCTGCTGGGTTCGGTACCGGCCAACGTCTCCCGCAAGGCCAAGGTCGACGTCCTCATCGTGCACACGACGTAGAGCCTGGGCTTCACCAGCCGCGTTCGCGCCACTCCTGGATATGCGGGCGTTCGGCGCCGAGGACGGTGTCATCGCCGTGGCCGGGGTAGATCACGGTGGAGTCGTCGTACACGTCGAACACCCGGGTGGTGACGTCGTCGAGCAGTTGCTCGAAGTCCCCGGGCTGCCAGGTCTTTCCGACACCACCCGGGAACAGGCAGTCGCCGGTGAACAGGTGGGTCACGCCGCCGGTTGCGGGTCCGTCCAAGGCCAGCGCGACCGATCCCGGGGTATGTCCCCGGAGATGGATGACGTCGAACGTCAGCTCACCGATCCGCACCGTGTCGCCGTTGGCCAGCAAACGATCGGGCCGGACCGGAAGGGGCTCGGCGTCGATCTCGTGAGCGGCCGTCGGCGCACCGGTGGCCTCGGCGACGGCTTCCAAGGCCTGCCAGTGGTCGAAGTGTTGGTGGCTGGTCAGAATCAGCGATAACGTCGGCGCGTACCGTCGTATCAGGTCGATCAGCACGTCGGCGTCGTTTGCGGCGTCGATCAGCAGGGTTTCTCCGGTCGCGGAACAGGTGACCAGGTAAGCGTTGTTGTCCATGGGGCCCACCGAGGCCTTGACGATCGTCGCTCCGGGCAGCGTGCGCCGGGCCGCCGTGCCCGGTTCGACGTGTCCGGTGTAGTCGTCGCTGAGCTGGGAAGCGGTCATACCCCTGCACGCTACTTGGTGACGGCTGGCTGGGGAGCTTGTCGGTGGGGCGACCTAGCATGGAATGCGGCCCGCGCTCTGGCTGTTCATGACCAGGGCGACACGAGTTTCAGCTGAAAGGGGCAGCGTGGCTGACCGCCTCATCGTCAAGGGCGCACGCGAGCACAATTTGCGTAGCGTCGACCTTGACCTACCCCGGGATGCCTTGATCGTCTTCACCGGGCTGTCCGGGTCGGGCAAGTCCTCGCTGGCGTTCGACACGATTTTTGCCGAAGGGCAGCGGCGCTACGTGGAATCGCTGTCGGCCTACGCCCGGCAGTTCCTGGGACAGATGGACAAGCCGGACGTCGACTTCATCGAAGGACTGTCGCCGGCGGTGTCCATCGACCAGAAGTCGACCAACCGCAACCCGCGCTCGACGGTCGGCACGATCACCGAGGTGTACGACTACCTGCGCCTGTTGTACGCGCGCGCCGGCACGCCGCACTGCCCGACCTGTGGCGAGCGGATCGCGCGTCAGACGCCCCAGCAAATCGTCGACCAGGTGCTGGCCATGGAGGAGGGCATCCGGTTCCTGGTCCTGGCCCCGGTGGTGCGAACCCGCAAGGGGGAGTTCGCCGACCTGTTCGACAAGCTCAACGCCCAGGGCTACAGCCGGGTGCGGGTCGACGGTGTGGTGCACCCGCTGACCGACCCACCGAAACTGAAAAAGCAGGAGAAGCACGACATCGAGGTGGTGGTGGACCGCCTCACCGTCAAAGCCAGCGCCAAGCAGCGGCTCACCGACTCGGTCGAGACGGCTCTGAATCTGGCCGACGGCATCGTCGTGCTGGAATTCCCCGACGAGGAACGGCATGACCAGCCGGGACATTCACGTGAGCAGCGGTTTTCCGAGAAGCTCGCCTGCCCGAACGGGCACGCGCTGGCCGTCGACGACCTGGAACCGCGGTCCTTCTCCTTCAACTCGCCCTACGGCGCCTGCCCCGAGTGCGTTGGCCTGGGCATCCACAAGGAGGTCGATCCGGACCTGGTGGTGCCCGACCCGGACCTCACCCTGGCCGAGGGCGCGGTAGCGCCCTGGTCGTCCGGCCACACCGCCGAGTACTTCACCCGGATGATGGCCGGCCTCGGCGACGCGCTTGGGTTCGACGTCGACACCCCGTGGCGCAAGCTGCCGGCCAGAGCGCGCAAGGCGATTCTCGAGGGCGCCGACCAACAGGTGCACGTGCGGTACCGCAACCGCTACGGGCGTACCCGGTCGTATTACGCGGAGTTCGAAGGCGTACTGGCGTTCCTGCAGCGCAAGATGGCTCAAACCGAATCCGAGCAGATGAAGGAGCGTTACGAGGGCTTCATGCGGGACATTCCGTGCCCGGAGTGTGAGGGCACGCGGCTCAAGCCGGAGATCCTGGCGGTGATGCTGACCGCGGGGGAGTACGGCCCGAAGTCCATCGCCGAAGTCTGTGAGCTCTCGATCGCCGATTGCTCGGATTTTCTGAATGCGCTCACCCTGGGCACCCGCGAGGCGGCGATCGCCGGGCAGGTGCTCAAGGAGATCCAATCGCGGTTGGGATTCCTGCTCGACGTCGGCCTGGAGTACCTGTCGCTGTCGCGGGCGGCCGCCACGCTGTCCGGGGGAGAGGCGCAACGCATTCGCCTGGCCACCCAGATCGGCTCCGGCCTCGTCGGTGTGCTTTACGTGCTCGACGAGCCGTCCATCGGGCTGCACCAGCGAGACAACCGTCGGCTCATCGAAACCCTCACGAGGCTCAGGGATCTGGGCAACACCCTGATCGTCGTCGAACACGACGAGGACACCATCGAGCACGCCGACTGGATCGTCGACATCGGCCCCAGGGCCGGCGAACACGGCGGCCTCATCGTGCACAGCGGTCCCTACAGCGAGCTACTGACCAATCCAGACTCGATCACCGGCGCCTATCTGTCCGGACGGGAAAGCATCGAGATGCCCGCGCTGCGGCGGCCGACCGACCGCAAGCGCCAGATCACCGTCGTGGGGGCCCGCGAACACAACCTGCGTGGCATCGACGTGTCGTTCCCGCTCGGGGTCCTGACGTCGGTGACCGGCGTATCCGGCTCCGGCAAATCCACCTTGGTGAACGACATCCTGGCCGCGGTGCTGGCCAACCGTCTCAACGGTGCGCGACAGGTGCCCGGCCGGCACACCCGCGTCACCGGCCTGGACCATCTGGACAAGCTGGTCCGGGTCGACCAGTCGCCGATCGGCCGGACCCCGCGATCCAACCCGGCCACCTACACCGGCGTCTTCGACAAGATCCGCACGCTGTTCGCCGCCACCACCGAAGCGAAAGTGCGCGGCTACCAACCGGGCCGGTTCTCGTTCAACGTCAAGGGCGGCCGCTGCGAGGCCTGTACCGGCGACGGCACCATCAAGATCGAGATGAACTTCCTGCCCGATGTATACGTGCCGTGCGAGGTCTGTCAGGGCGCCCGCTACAACCGGGAAACCCTGGAGGTGCACTACAAAGGCAAGACCATCTCCGAGGTGCTGGACATGTCGATCGAGGAGGCGGCGGAGTTCTTCGAGCCGATCAGCGGGATCCACCGCTACCTGCGGACACTGGTCGACGTCGGCCTGGGTTACGTGCGACTCGGGCAACCCGCCCCGACGCTGTCCGGTGGCGAGGCCCAACGGGTGAAGTTGGCGTCCGAACTGCAGAAGCGCTCGACCGGCCGGACGATCTACATTCTCGACGAGCCCACCACCGGCCTGCATTTCGACGACATCCGCAAGCTGCTGAAGGTGATCAACGGCCTGGTCGACAAAGGCAACACGGTCATCGTGATCGAGCACAACCTGGACGTCATCAAGACCTCGGACTGGATCGTGGACATGGGGCCCGAAGGCGGCGCCGGCGGCGGAACCGTTGTCGCGCAAGGGACTCCGGAGGATGTGGCCGCCGTGCCGGAAAGTTACACCGGCAAGTTCCTGGCCGAGGTGGTGGCACGGCCGACGGCGCGGTCGAACACCAAGCGACGCAAAGTCAGCGCGTAATACGTCGGCGCAACGCCGGTAAAATCCGCTGGGTGGGCGATCTGTTCCAAGTCGATCTGGATAACTTGCACAGGCTCGGCACCACCTTGGCCGGTCACGCAGACGCAATCGGCGCGCTGAAGATCACCGCGGTGGTCGACATGCCGGGCTCGCCGGTTCAAGAGGCTGCCGTGCAGGTCAGCGACGCCGTCGCCAAGGGTTTCGGTGTGATCGGCGCCGGTGTGCGCCGGATGGCCGAATCGTCGACGAACGCGGCGACCACTTACGAGGCGGTCGATCGGGGGTTCGCCGACCAGCGACGCCAATACAGCGGTGATCGCTAGCCGCGGTGACCACGATCAGTCACGTG
The DNA here is from genome assembly GCF_002101675.1 of Mycobacterium gordonae. Classification (GTDB taxonomy): domain Bacteria; phylum Actinomycetota; class Actinomycetes; order Mycobacteriales; family Mycobacteriaceae; genus Mycobacterium; species Mycobacterium gordonae. Next base: position 45,571 of record NZ_LQOY01000005.1, read on the forward strand.
CGCGGTTGCACACCGGAGTCGATGACGGCCTTCGCGAGGGACCTGGGCGCGCAGAGCAACGCGTTCAACGCGCGGGTGGACCAGATGGACCGCGACGTGGACACCGCAATGGACAGTTGGAAGGGCGAAGCCGCGAGCGCTACCTCGGTGCGCGCGATGTCGGAAAAGTTGGCCGCCAACCACATCGGCTCGGCGGTGGTCACGCTGGCGGACACGTTCAACACCTACGGCGCACGGCTGGGTGGGTACCGCAGCGCGCTGCTGAGCATCGTCGACGGCGACATCCCCGCTGCGGGAATGACGGTGGACGACCAAGGCAACGTCACGGCACCCCAGGTGCCCGGCGCCAGGGCGGGTGACCTGTTGGCGTACCTGTTGCAAGCCCAACTCGACAGCCAGGCAGCTGATTTCCAGGCTCGCGTCAAAGAGCTCCTGACCCAGTTCGCGGACGGGGAAACGCAAGCAGCGCAAGCAATTTCGTCCGGATTGCAGGAGCTGACCGGTTACCGGCAGCACCCCGACGGCGCGCCGGTCCGCCCGCAACTGCAAGCCATCCTGGACGGCGGGGCGCAGCCGCCCAAGGACACGAAGCAGTTCCACGATCTCTGGGAGAGCCTGACTCCTGCCGAGAAGGACGCGCTGTACCGGCACGACCGTTACATCGGCAACCGTGACGGCATGCCCGCCGTCGATCGGGACTACTACAACCGGGAAACCCTGGGCGACGAGTTGACCAGGGCCCGTTCCGCCGCCGCGCAGGCCGACGCGCTGCGCGCGCAGCACCCCGACTGGGCGGTCGGCAACAACCTTCCCGCACCCAACAAGCCGGGGGCGATCTTCGACGACCGCCTTGCCTACGAGGCATGGAAGAGCCGATACGACGCCGCGCTGAACGGTACGAGAAGCTTGCCGGATCTGCAGGCCGTGGACAAAGCCGTCGGCGGCAAACCCGACCGCAAGCTGCTGCTGCTGGACACCCAGACCGGACGCCAGGCCCATGCCGTCGTCGCGGTCGGTGACCCTGACACCGCCACCCACGTCTCGGTGACCGCCCCCGGACTCAATACCACTGTCCATGGCGCGATCACGGGTATGAGCGAAGAGGCCACCAACATGCGGTTGGAAGCCCTGCGGCAGCTGCAGAGCACACCCGGTCACGCCCACGAGACGGTATCGGCCATTGCCTGGATCGGTTACGACGCACCGCAAATCCCCGGACTGGACGACAGCGGCAGGTCGCTGGCGGGTGCCTGGGGGGTCAGCCATGACGATCTGGCTCGGACCGGCGCATGCAGTCTGGCTGCTTTCTACGACGGGATCGGGGCCGCGCATGACGGCGGCCCGGCACATCTGACCGCGATAGGGCACTCGTACGGCTCGCTGACCACCGGACTGGCCCTGCAGCAGCCCGGTAGCCACGGCGTCAGCGATGCGCTCTTCTACGGTTCGCCCGGCATCGAGGCCGCCACTCCGCAGCAGCTGCAACTACAGCCCGGACACGTCTACGCGATGGAAACCCCGGACGATCCGATCCAGCTCACCTACGACGCCCCACCGTTCGTTCACGCCGGCGCCCCGCTGCTCCCATACCCATTCAACGTCGTCGCCGAGGGCGGGCTGTCCGTTCTCGACGCGTCCGGCGCAGGCCAGTTCGGGCCCAACCCGGCAACCAATCCAGAATTCACCCGGCTGGCCACCGGACCAGCCAGCGTGCCGGACGGCCGCGGCGGCGCGATCAACCTCGACGGCGCTCACGGGCACAGTGACTATCCTCGCCAGGGCAGCAACAACCTGCCCCGCACCACGGGGTACAACATCGCCGCCGTCGTGGCAGGCCTGGCAGACCAGGCGATCCCGGGAAGCTGACATGACCCTTTCAGCCAAGAAGCCCCTCAGTCGGAGCGGCAACGCAATACTCCGGGCCGCGACCCTCGCTGCCCTTCTCGCGGTGACAGGATGCCACGTGGACAAACCCTACGAACCCACACCACCGTCGGTTGCGGGGCAGGCCCTCCAGCAACTTAAGGCCCTGCCGTCACTCGAAGACACCACGGCGCAGGTGCAAGCCGCGATGGACGAAATCACCGCGGCCGCAAGCACAATGATCCCCTCCATCAAGTGGGAGACCCTGCACGAGGGAACCACCGGAAACTGTGAGCACCCCTATGAGCAAACGGACGGGCAACGGTACTTCCTGCCGGACCGCGTCGCCGAGAACATCGCGGTATCCGAGGCGAGCTGGGCCGCCATCGTCCAGGTAGCGAAGGACTCTGCAGCCAAGATCGGCGCCGTCGACGTCCAGGTCATGAAAGATGAGCCGGCAAATCACGACGTGTGGTTTTCCGGGCCGACCGGGATCTTCATCAAGATGGCCTACCGGGGCAACTTGGTGGTTTCGGGCTACACCGGATGCCGGTTACCGCGCGAGAAGAAGGCCGGGTGACCGTGGCCGGAGGTGATGACTTCGAGGAACTCGGTCTGAAAGTGCGGCGCGCCCAGTCGTCCTTGCAGCAGGTCCGGGGTGTCGGCACGGTCGACGGCATCCGAGTGGTCGTCGACGCCGAGAACCGGCTGCTGTCGGTGACAGCCCCCGACGAAGACGCCATTCTGGCGGCCTACCGCGCCGCGGTGGACGACCTGCGGCCCAAGGTCGAAGAAGCGATGCGCGAAGTCCGGTCCGATCCGCGGGTGGGAGCGATGTCGGCATTCATCGAGGCCAACTCGGCCCGGCTGGACGCCGAGCGGGCGCGCGGTATGGAAGCGGCCGAGCAGGACGACGACGCCTACTACGAAGAACGGTATCGGCGCGGCTGGCGTGATCGCTGAGTCAGCGGCGCAGCGCCGCCTCCTGCGTCTGGGCGCCTTCTCCGCGCGCCAGGGCGATCGTGGCCGCCAGCATCGCCGCAATCGCCACCGGCAGCGCGACCGCGCCGACACCGTGCACCGTCAGATTTTCGCCGAGCACCACAATGCCCAGCATCACCGCCACCAGCGGCTCACCGACCAGCATGATCGGCACGGACGCCTGTAGCGCCCCGGCCCGAAACGCCCACTGCTGCAGCACCGTCGCCGCCACCGCCAGGGCGACAAGAACGTACGGCGCGGGCACGGCGAGCAGAGCGTGCCATCCGCCCACCGCATAACGGTGGGTGCAGGTCTTGGTCAGCACGGCGATCATCCCCAGCAGCAGGGCCACCGCCACACCCAGCCAGGTGGCGCGGACTCTGTCCGCGCTGTGACGGGCCCCCAGCACCGCGAGGGCCACCGGCACCGCCGCCGCGGGGGCCAGCGTCCAAGCCGGCGTCGGCGGCCGGTAGTGGCCCTCTCGCGGCTGCCCCACCAGCACGAACACCGCAAGCGCGGCCGTCAGCAGCGTCGCCCAGGCCCACTCCGAGCCCGGTACGCGGTGGCCCGATCGCACCGCGCTCAGCGGCAGCACGAACAGCAACGAGGAGACCAGCATCGGCTGCACCAAGAGCAGCGACCCGTGTGCCAGGGCCATGGCCTGAAACCCGTAGGCAGCGATGGCGGCGGCCGTGCCCGCCCACCACAACCGGTCGCGCAGCACCGCCACGGCGCCGGCGGATCCGCTGTCGACCGCCTGCAGGGCGGCCTGCCGAACGACGATGCCCACCGCGGCGACAAACGATGCCAGCAGCGCCGAGCCGATCGCGACACCGTGGGACGTCAGCCAATTCATGGCGCACGCATACCCGGTATAGGGCGCTTCGATGTCACGTGCGCCGCCCCGCCTTCGACAGCGGTGACGGGAAGCGCGCGCTGATCCGGACCCCGTTCAGCCATTCGGTGAGTTGGTCGGCTTGCTGCTGCAGGCACTGCCGCGCGTCGGCGCCGGGATCTTCCAGCAGCTGCAGCCGCACGCGGGCGTCTTGCTTGTCGTCAGGGTCCTGACACCAGCCTCCGACTACGCGTCCGTTCCACCACGCCGTGGGTCCGGCGTTGCCGTTGCTGTCGAAGACTTCCCCGCGATGCGCACCCAGATACCAATCCCGGTCAGACCAGCCCATCGTGGTGGGGTCCAGCCCCGGTAGCAGCGCGCCCCACGGACCCACCTCCGGTTCCACGCCAAGGTCGTTGGCCAGCGCGTAGCCGGGGCTGCCGTGCAGATCCACCTCGACCGCGCCGAGGGTGGCCAGCGCGGCCCGCACCGCCGTCAACGTGGTGCCGAACCACCACTTGATGTCGTTGACCGTCGCGGGGCCGAACGTCTGCAACCAGCGGCGGATCAACTCGGCCCGCGCGGCGGCTTCCGGTATCGGGTCGCCGTTCTGCCCGAGCCAGTCCGCGGTGGCGCTCCACCGGGGCCGCGAGGCGGTCCAGTTCCCGTCGTTCGGGCCGCGCACGATGTCGCCGCCCGCCGACAGCACCGTCAACACCCGCGGGGCGACCGGAACCGAACCGCCCCAACGCTTTCCGGGTGCCGGATCGTAGCTGCCGGCCAATTCCGGCAGGGCGTTGCGAAGTTCGGTGCTGCTGGCCGGGCCATGCTCAGCTAGGTGGCGCACCACCGCGGCGCGCGCCTGGTCCAGCCAGCGCTCGCCGTCGGTGGTCACCCCGGCCTTGTGCAGGTCAGCGACGAGCCGGCGACGCTCGGTGTCGGCTACCTGACCGCTGGCCGCCGACTGCACCAATGGGAGGTCATCGGAGTTCACCACCCACAGTGTCCTGCGCATCGCCAAGTGTTTGACGGCAGAACGCTTTTCGTACAGCACCCGGTCCAGGTCGGTGGTGCGGAAGCCGCGGCACCGCGCCCGCAGCGACAGGTACGGAGTGGCGGGATCGGTGGCGTGCAGTCCGACCAGCCCGGCGGTGACCCGGGACACCGAGCCGGCGTGGCACAGGAAATGCCTGCGCGCCAAGCGATTTCGGCGCTCTTCGACGCTGAACTTACGCATGGCTCACCGCCGGGCTCGCAACTTCGGCACGGCGTCAGTCATCGGTGCGCATGGACTCCCGGATCTTGGCCAGGCGCTCGGCAGCAGCCCGCTGGCGCTCCTCGTACTGTTCCTCGACTGACCTGCCTTCGGCGGTTTCGGCTGCGAGTTCTTCGGCACCTTGAGCCGCGCCGAAGCGCGACTCGATCTTCTCGCGTACCGAGTCGAACGTCGGCACGCCCGAGTCGTCGTATCCCGGGTCGGGGGTGGGTGGTTGGTCGGGCATGCCCGACACGTTACTGCTGCGCGTGAGGGAAAGGTTCCCGGCGCTCGAGGTAGCGCACCATCTGCTGCCAGTAGACCATCGTCAGCGCCATCTGTGCCGCCACGGCGATCACCGCCGGACGCAGTCGGCGGCGCCGAGCGGCAAGCACCCCGGCCGCTGCCGCCACGGAGGTCACCCCGCTGACCAACATCGCGGCGTCGCGCGGGCGGCGGGTGATCCACAGTTCTTCACCCAGCATCGCCCGCGTCGCCCAGGCGCGGTGGTGGTGCGGTTTTCCGAACACGAACGGGTTGATCGCCAGCCACACCCCGAGTAGCACCGCATGGCCCGGCCGTCGGGTCCAGATCGGGACCAGGGTCAGGGGCGTGCTCGCCCAGCGGGTCCAGGCGCTCCACGGGTTGCAGTGCCGCGCGAAAATGGCGCGACGGACCCGGGCAACCGTCAACACCGGTTACCGTCCGGCCGCGACGACTTGCGCATTCGACGGCCCGCTGGGCGCCGGGGAAGAGGCGGTTCCCGGTAGTGGTATCCGCGGCACCCCGGGTGTGCCCAGCCGGCCGGCCAGCCAGGGCAGCGCGGTCGCGAAAACCTGGTCGGCGAATGGCCAGTCGTGCTTGCCTGGTTGCGGGACCACCGCGCAGTCGATGTCGTAGGAGCGGCCGAGTGCGCACAGGGCGTTGGCGGCCGCGGTCTGGTTACTGGGGTTGAGTGCGGCGTCGCGACCGGCCAGTTGCATGGTGGGCGTGTCGGCGATCGGCAGTTCACGGTGTGACGGGATCGCGAACCATCCCGCAACGCCGGTGTAGGGCCCGTGCCGGGTGATCACCGTGCTCGGGTCGAAATCGGCAAAGGCCTCGGCGTTGCCGCCGAAGAGCCTGGATATGGTCTCCTGCTTGTCTCCGGCATTGGGATACAGGTCACCCGCGACGTCGACGAACGAGCTGAACATGCCCGGATGCATGACGGTCAGGTCAACCGCGCAGGTTCCGCCCATCGACCAGCCCACGATGCCCCAATTGGCCTGCTGCGAGCTGCTCCCGAAGCGTGAAATCATGAACGGCACAACATCTTTGGTCAGGTGGTCGGCGGCGTTGCCGCGTCGGCCGTTGACGCACTCGGTGTCGTTGTTGAATGCGCCGCCAGAGTCCACGAACACCAGTACCGGAGCATTGCCGTCATGCGCGGCGGCGAACGCATCGGCGGTGCGCACCGCGTTGCCCGCCCGCGCCCAGTCAGCGGGAGTGTTGAACTGACCGCCGATCATCATGACGGTCGGCAGCCGCGGCGGCGGGGCACTCGCGAACCAGGCCGGCGGCAGGTAAACCAGCTCACCGCGATGCTTGAAATGCGATGCATCCGAAGGGATTACGACCGGCACGACGCTGCCGTGCGCCGGGCGGACGCCCTTGCCTGCCATCGCGGCGACGGTCGCCGGATCGGTCTGGTCGGGTAGGGGCCCGGACGACAGCTGACCCCAGGCGGCCTGCACCGTCGGGAAATAGCCGACCCACATATTCAGCGTCAGCGCGGTGCTGAGCAGGCACAGCGGCACCGACAGCAGCGCGATGCCACGGCGCCACCACTGCGCGCTGCGCCAGCCGAGCAGCAGCACCGTTACAGCCGACCCGGCCAATCCGGCCCAGGCCCACAACGCATCCGGGGCCGGTTCGGTGGAGATCCGGCTGACGTACGCGCGCGTCGCGAAAGCCGCTGCCCCTCCGGCCAGTGCGGCCAGCGGCAGCCAGCGCAGCCGCCAGGACCGGGTCCGCCAGCCGATGGCGAGCAGCAGCACCACGCCGGTCACGACCTGAACGGTGAGCGGCACCCAGCCGTGCATCAGGGAGGTGTGGCTAAAAGCCTGGGTGGAGAGCCTGTGAGCGGACGCCGCGGTGGCCAGGTGAGCGGGCGTCGACGCGGTCACGGGTTCATTCTTGTTCGCCGGGGTTCCATCCGGGCCCATGTTTGCGGAGTTTTTCCTGTGCGTTAACTGAGCCCGGGCGTGTCAGCTAAGCCCCGGCCTAGTGCGGTTTGGCGAGCGGGAACGGCAAAGTCTCACGGATGCTGCGGCCGGTGATCAACATGACGACGCGGTCGACGCCCATGCCCAGCCCGCCGGTGGGGGGCATCGCGTACTCCATGGCCTGCAGGAAATCTTCGTCGAGCTCCATCGCTTCAGGGTCGCCGCCGGCGGCCAGCAGGGACTGCTCCTCCAGGCGGCGCCGCTGCTCCACCGGGTCGGTGAGCTCGCTGTAGGCGGTGCCCAGCTCGACCCCCCAGGCCACCAGATCCCAGCGCTCGGCCACACCGCGCTTGCTGCGATGTGGCCTGGTCAGCGGTGATACCGAGGTGGGGAAATCGGTGTAGAACGTCGGGTGTTCGGTACGGTCCTCGACGAGGTGCTCGTACAGTTCCAGCACCACCGCGCCGGCGTCCCAGTAGCCGCGGTAGGGAATGCGTGCGGCGTCGCACAGCTTGCGCAGCGTCTGCAGTTCGGTGTCGGCGTCGATGTGCTCGCCGAGGGCTTCGGAGACGGCGTCGTGGACCGTCTTCACCGGCCACACGCCGGAGATGTCGACGGGCTCCAGGCCCGACCGGTGGCTAATCGAATCATCCTGAGTTCTGGGCCGCATCGCGATCTGGGCACCATTGGCGGCCTCGGCGGCATTCTGGATCAGCTCGCGGCAGCCCTCGATCCACACCGTGTAGTCGGCGTGCGCCTGGTAGGCCTCCAGCAGCGTGAACTCGGGGTTGTGGCTGAAGTCGACCCCCTCGTTGCGGAAGGCCCGGCCGAGTTCGAATACGCGCTCCACACCACCGACACAGAGCCGCTTCAGGTAGAGCTCCGGGGCGATCCGCAGGAACAGGTCCATGGCATAGGCGTTGATGTGGGTCACGAACGGGCGCGCGGTGGCACCCCCATGGATCTGCTGCAGGATGGGCGTCTCGACCTCGATGAATCCCTTGGCGAACAAGGTCTCGCGGATCGAGCGCAACGCGCTGCTGCGGGCGGTGATCAGGTCACGCGATTCGGCGTTGACCGCCAGGTCGACGTACCGGGAGCGCACCCGGGCTTCGGGGTCGGTGAGTCCCTTCCACTTGTTGGGCAGTGGGCGCAGGCATTTGCCGATCAACCGCCAGTGGGTGACGATCAGCGAACGGGTGCCCTTGTCGCTGAAGCCCATGTGGCCGGTCGTCTCCACCAGGTCACCGAGGTCGATCGCTGCGTTGAAGTCCGCCGCCCGGCCTTGCTCGAGACGTGAATTGTCCAACAGCAGTTGCATTTCGCCTGACCAGTCGCGCAGCTGGGCGAACAACACGCCACCGTAGTTGCGTACCCGCAGGATGCGTCCGGCCACCGACACCGGCGACCCGTCTTCGGCCGCGAGCGCCTGCGTGATGGTGTGACTGGGCGGTTCGCCGACCGGATAGGCGTCAACGCCCTCGTCGTGCAGCTTTTCCAGTTTGGCGAGCCGGACTCGTACCTGCTCGGGTTGACGGCGCCGCGTGTCGTCTGCCGACGGCAGATCTGCCACCTGAAGTCCGCTGACGTCGGGTGCCGTGCCGTCGGGGTGCAACAGCCCGCTGTCCACCAGCGGTTTCGGCACGGCCGGGTGGTGACCGGTGTGTGCCTTCTCGCGCCGGGTGAAGGGCAAGGTGAGAAAGCCCTCGGCGAAGGCCGAGGCGACGCCCACCTTGGGGATCAGCCGGGCGTCGTCGTAACAGGCGAAGCGCGGCACCCATTCGGGTTGGTACTTCATGTTGGAGCGGTACAGCGTCTCGATCTGCCACCAGCGGGAGAAGAAGATCAAAAGTCCCCGCCACAGCCTGGCAACCGGGCCCGCTCCCAATTGCTCGCCCTGTTCGAACGCTGAGCGGAACATTGCGAAGTTCAGCGAAATTCGGTTGATGCCAAGGCTGTCAGCGTGCAGCGCGAGTTCACTGACCATCAGCTCGATGGTGCCGTTGGGGGACTCTCGAGAACGGCGCATCACATCCAGCGAGACACCGGTGTTCCCCCAGGGCACCAGCGACAGCATCGCCACCACCTGGTTGCCGGGGTCGATCGCCTCCACCAACAAGCAATCGCCGTCGGCCGGGTCACCCAGGCGGCCCAGCGCCATCGAGAAACCCCGCTCGGTTTCGGTGTCGCGCCAGGCGTCCGCCCGCTCGACGGTCTGCGCCATCTCGTCCGGGGAGATGTCGCGATGCCGACGAATCCGCACCGTCAGTCCGGCCCGTCGCGCCCGGGTCACGGCCTGGCGCACCCCTCGCATCTCCGGGCCGGACAACTTGAATTCGGCCGGCCGCAGGATGGCCTCGTCGCCCAGCACCAGTGCGTTCAGGCCTGCTTCCCGGTATACCCGTGCCCCTTCCGAACTGGCCCCCATCACTCCCGGTGACCAGCCGTAGGTCTGGCACAGGCTCATCCAGGCCGTCACTGCCTGCGGCCACGCCCTCGGGTCGCCGATCGGGTCGCCGCTGGCCAGGCAGACTCCGAGTTCGACGCGATAGGCAATCGCGGCCCGTCCGCTGGGGGCGAAGATCACCGACTTGTCGCGCCGGGTGGCGAAATAGGCCAGCGAGTCGTTCTTACCCCAGAGCTCCACCAGACCGCGGATCGCGGACTCGTCCTCACCGGTCAGGGCGTTGTCGGCGCGCTGGGACAGGAACAAGACGACGGTGGCAGCGATCAGGGCCAATGCGCCGAACAGCCCAAAAATCGCGTTGAGGAAGACGTGCGGGCGGCCGGTGAACAGCTCCGGATCGGCGAAGCCGAACCCGATGACCCGGTTGGCAACATACGGCAGCCGGTCGGGTGCCGCCAGGGTGCCGGGGAACATCTCCACCAGTCCCCAGGACAGCAGAATTCCGATGGCGCCCCCGACCAACAGCACACCCGTCGCCCGGAACAGCGCGCCGCGGCGGACCTTGGCCCAGAACTCCCGATAACCGAGTACCAGCAGGACGATGGTCACGACGTGGAAAGCGAAACCGAGGTTCTCGCCGAACGCCTCGGCCGGTGTGTTGCCGCCGGCGGCGATATCGGCGGCGTTGATCACTGCGGCCACGACCATGTTGCCCAACAGCAAGACCCACGCAATGCGCTTGCGCGCCGTCAGCGCCGCGGCCAGCAGGGCCAGGACGAACGACCAGGCGAAGCTGGTGTCCGGAAAGTTGAACAGATAGTGGTTGATGAATTCGCGTGGCTCGTGGATGAGCCACCGGATCAGCGGCGAAACGCTTGCCAGCAGCGACACGGTCGCGATGACGCCGACGGTCCACCCGGCTGCCGCGGGCAGCCAGTGATACCGGGAAGTCGGCCTGCGCGTCGGGCGCGGCTTAGTGAGTGTCACAGACCGCGAGGATATTCCCTTAAGCCGGGAAATTCCTGGCTTGGCCATGCTTGGCCGCCCACACGCCAAGACCGGCTTGGTATGTGGATGCCGGAGTGCGGCATTCGGCGGGTTGGCGAGCCCACCCGTTGTGCCTGCTAGACTGATCGCTGCGACCATCCCGGCCTTAGGCCAGGGACAGTGAAGAGGAGTCCCACTCCCACCGGTTGCCACGAGGTACCTCAAGGCAATTCGGTCCGGTCACGGGCATCGACAAAGGTGCCCGTTCTGTGCGTTGCGCAGGCGGTTTGGCCAGGCCAAGCCGTGATCGGTCGGCAATGGGCCCTGCTTGTGCAGGGCTTTTTTGCTGATGGTTGGTGTGCTCCCACCGCTGTTTCCGGCCCGGTTCGCGTTTGTGCCGCACTGGAATAGAAGCCAACGAGGGAGGCCCCATCAGCACTGAGACCCGCGTCAACGAGCGCATTCGCGTGCCTGAAGTTCGATTGATCGGCCCTGGGGGAGAGCAGGTAGGCATTGTGCGTATCGAAGACGCACTCCGCGTTGCCGCGGACGCCGATCTCGACCTTGTCGAAGTTGCTCCCAATGCCAGGCCGCCGGTCTGCAAGATCATGGACTACGGCAAGTACAAGTACGAGGCGGCGCAGAAGGCGCGTGAATCCCGCAGGAATCAGCAGCAGACCGTCGTCAAGGAACAGAAGCTGCGGCCCAAGATCGACGACCACGACTACGAGACGAAGAAGGGCCACGTGGTCCGCTTCCTCGAAGCGGGGTCGAAGGTCAAGGTCACCATCATGTTCCGGGGACGCGAGCAGTCACGGCCGGAGCTGGGCTACCGACTGCTTCAGCGTCTTGGCGCCGACGTCGCCGAATACGGATTCGTCGAAACGTCGGCCAAACAGGACGGGCGCAACATGACGATGGTGCTGGCACCGCACCGTGGCGCGAAGACTCGCGCCAGGGCGCAGCATCCGGGGAGTGCGGCGGGGCCGGCCGACTCGGCCGGTGACGCCCAACCGTCCTAGCAACAACTCGCAGCACCACCAGACAGCTCACCGAACAGGAAAACCGAGGAAACATGCCCAAGGCCAAGACCCACAGCGGGGCTTCGAAGCGGTTCCGGCGCACCGGTACCGGCAAGATCGTCCGCCAGAAAGCCAATCGCCGGCACCTGCTCGAGCACAAGGCGACCAAGCGCACCCGGCGCCTCGACGGCCGGACCGTGGTGTCGGCCAACGACACCAAGCGGGTCAACTCGCTGCTCAACGGCTAGCACCGCATCCCCCACGAAACCCCTGTCGAGAGCGGGCTTCGGCAGCCCCCGACCGATTTTGAACGAGAGTAGGAACCCCCATGGCACGCGTGAAGCGGGCGGTCAACGCCCACAAGAAGCGGCGCAGCGTCCTGAAAGCTTCGAAGGGCTATCGCGGTCAGCGATCCCGCCTCTACCGCAAAGCCAAAGAGCAGCAGCTGCATTCGCTGAATTACGCCTACCGCGACCGTCGCGCCCGCAAGGGCGAGTTCCGTAAGTTGTGGATCTCGCGGATCAACGCCGCCGCGCGTGCCAACGACATCACCTACAACCGGTTGATCCAGGGCCTCAAGGCCGCCGGCGTCGAGGTGGACCGCAAGAACCTGGCCGATATCGCGATCACCGATCCGGCAGCGTTCACCGCACTGGTTGAGGTGGCTCGGGCCGCACTGCCCGAGGATGTCAACGCCCCCTCCGGAGAGGCTGCCTAACCGGCCGGGTCCTCAGACGATGGGGACCGCCCTCACCGAACGCTCGGCCCGGGTGGTCGCGGCGGTCAAGCTGCATCGTCACATCGCCCGGCGCCGTGCGGGGCTATTTCTGGCGGAGGGGCCCAACCTGGTCGCGGCGGCGCTGCAGCGCGGGCTGGTTCGGGACCTCTTTGTCACCGAGGACGCCGCACGCCGCCACGACGCCGTGGTCACCGGGCAGCGGGCGCCGGTCCACGTGGTGACGGAACGGGCCGCTAAAGCGTTGTCGGACACGGTGACTCCGACAGGTCTGGTCGCGGTGTGCGAGATTCCCGCGACGGCGCTGGACGACGTGCTGGCAGGCTCGCCGCGCCTGGTCGCGGTTGTGGTGGACATCAACGAGCCGGGCAACGCCGGCACCATCATTCGCATCGCCGACGCGATGGGCGCCGCGGCGGTGGTGCTGGCCGGCCACAGCGTCGACCCGTACAACGGCAAGTGCCTGCGCGCCTCGACCGGCAGCATCTTCAACATCCCCGTCGTGGTCGCCCCCGATGTCACGCAGGCAATCACCCCGCTGCGGGCCGCCGGCCTGCAGGTGCTCGCCACAGTGGTGAACGGCGAGTTGTCCCTCGACGAAGCCGACTCGATGCTGGCACGGCCGACGGCGTGGCTGTTCGGACCGGAAGCGCACGGCCTTCCGGCAGAGGTCGCCGCAGCGGCCGATCTGCGGTTGCGTATCCCGATGGCGGGGGGAGCCGACAGCCTGAACGTTGCTGCTGCAGCGGCGATCTGCCTTTATCAGAGCGCACGCGCGTTACGGGGCGGACCCTGACGCTCTAGCAAATGATTTGCATAACCTCGGATCGCTGCGAGAAATGTGAATCTCTTACGCCGAATTCTGCCGGCTGACTGTTAATATTCGTCTCACGTCGAATAGCCGGCGTGGTGTCGCAAGACTCTCGGGGCAGGGGGCAGTTATGTCGTACTTGAGTGTCGTACCAGAAATCCTGCAATCGGTCAGTGGCCGCCTGGAAACTATGGGGACCGGCTTACGCACCGCGAATGCTGCGGCGGCGGCCCAGACGACCGCAATTGCGGCCCCGGCCGTCGATGAGATTTCGCTGGCCATATCGACGGTTCTCGGCGAGCACGGCCGACAATTTCAGGCCTTGAGCGCACAGTCTGCGGCTTACCACGATAGCTTCGTCCGCTTGCTGAATGGCGGCGCAGCGCAGTACCTGAGCGCCGAAATCGCAAACGTACAGCAAACATTGGCCAGCGCAGGCGCCGTCGGCACGGCCGCGGCCAGCCCGTTGGACACTTTGAACAGCCTCACCACTGTCGCCCAGAGCTCCAGCTTCGGCCCGCTGCAGCTGACCTCGAGCTTCGGCTTGTCGGGTCTGTATCAGTCGGCGGTTCTGAACGGGCCGTTCGGGCCGGTGGGTTCGTTGACGCTCAGTGGAATCCCGTACTTTCCGACCAGCGCGGGTGAACCTCTGGGCCTGGTCGCCAGCGCAACCGGAACGCTGAACACCGCATTCGGTCCAGTGACGTTCATGTCGGCGAACGGCAGCATGCTGATTTCGTCGACCGGCGGGTTCACGGGGTCCCTAGGCGGCCTGACGCCGCTGGGTCCCACGGCGGTCACGGTGAACGGGACCATACCCACCATCACCGGAGGGTCGATCACCGCGCTGGGCATGCAGTTCTGGTTCCAGGGCAATCAGTTCGGCGTCGTTCCGCTGTTCCTGCGGCCACTCGGCCTCCTCTAGCCGTCTCAGGCCGCTCGGGTGCGCCCGCGCGCCGGGCGCAACCCGGCGATGGACAGCGTGCTGTGTACCAGCGCTCCGGCACGCTCCATGATCAGCCGGGCCGGCTCCAGCGGCGAGCGGGGCCGCGGCGGAAAGTAGTGCATCGGTAGCCCACGACGGTCGCGCGGCGGCGCCATGAACGCCGGCGCCTCCACGAGTGGCGCATCGCTGCGGACCCGACCCTCCGCCCGGCGGTAGGCGGCCAGAGCGCGCGGATGCAGCCGGATCTCGTCGGGCACCGCCAGGAACGCCAGCTCGACCAACTTGCCGAACAACCGCAGCAGAATCTCATCGCCGGGAGTCCAGCGCATGCCCGCCTTTTCCCGGACGGCAGGCTCGAAGAGGCCGGCGGCAATCCAGCGCTGACCGGCGACCATCGGCTTGAACATCTGGTCCCAGATCGGCGTGGGGATCAGCACGAATTTCGGCTTGGGGATCCGGATCTGGAAGATGTCCAGCACCGCCTGGTTGATCTCGAGTTCTTCGCGCCCCACCCGCTCCCAGTACTCCTGAAATTCCTCCCACGACGCGGGCACCGGCCGCATGCTCATCCCGTACATCCGGTACCACTGCACGTGCTCGTCGAACAGCTGTCGTTTCTCGGCCTCGGTCAGGCCGCCGCAGAAGTACTCCGCCACTTTGACCACGAGCATGAAGAATGTTGCATGCGCCCAATAGAACGTCTGGGGATTCAGCGCGTGATAGCGCCGCCCTGAACCGTCGATTCCTTTGATGGTGCGGTGGTACCCCTTGATCTGCTGACCGGTCTGGGCCGCGCGGTCGCCGTCGTAAACCACGCCCATGATCGGGTACACCGAACGGGCTACCCGCTGCAGAGGTTCGCGCAGCAGGATCGAGTGTTCCTCGACGCCGGCCCCCAGCTCGGGATACATGTTCTGGATCGCGCCGATCCAGATGCCCATCATGCCGGTGCGCAGGTCCCCGAAGTATTTCCAAGTCAGCGAGTCGGGCCCGAGGGGATCAGCCGCTGTCGTCGAGGTAACAGTCATCACGGCCTCCAGAACGCCTTATTTGGGCTCACGATAAATGGTGACAACGGGCGTTGTCTAGCACATCGATATTTGCGTCGCACCGCTGTTACGGACTCTCCACGACACTGTCGCACTCGCGTGATCAGCGCGTTTTGCTGTGAACTGGGACAAGCGTGGCGGGGGCCTCGTTGCCTGGTTCAGTCCGGAGCACCTACCCTTGCCGAGTGGAGGTCGGGTCTGGCGAAGCGGAGTCCGGCGTGCCCGATGAGACCGCGACAGCGGTAACGGAAGACGGTGTCACTCCTCGTCGTTCCCCGGGGAAATGGTTCAGTAGCACCAACCACAGTCCCGGTGTGGTGGCGTTCGTGAAACGGGCGCGACGCTTGCTGCCGGGGGATCCCGAGTTCGGCGATCCGTTGTCGACGGCCGGGGAAGGCGGTCCACGGGCCGCCGCGCGGGCCGCTGACCGGCTCTTGGGCGATCGCGACGCGGCATCCCGCGAGCTCAGCCTGGGTGTGCTACAGGTATGGCAGGCGATGACCGAAGCCATCTCGCGCAAGCCGGCGAATCCGGAGGTGACGCTGGTGTTCACCGACCTGGTGGGTTTCTCGACGTGGTCGCTGCAGGCCGGGGACGACGCCGCCCTCACCTTGCTGCGTCAGGTGGCGCGGGCCGTCGAGTCCCCGCTGTTGGACGCCGGGGGGCACATCGTCAAGCGGATGGGCGACGGCATCATGGCGGTCTTTCGTCGCCCCGGGGTCGCGGTCAAGGCCGTGCTGGCCGCTCAAGACGCGATCAAATCCGTTGAGGTGCAGGGTTATCGGCCCCGAATGCGGGTCGGCATCCACACCGGCCGGCCGCAGCGACTGGGCGCGGACTGGCTGGGCGTGGACGTCAACATCGCCGCGCGGGTCATGGAACGCGCCACCAAAGGCGGCGTGATGATCTCGAGTCCGACGCTGGACCTGATCCCGCAAAGCGACCTGGACGCCATGGGCGTCACAGCCAAGCGGGCGCGTCGGCCCATGTTCGCCAGCAAACTGACCGGCATCCCGCCCGATCTGGCTATCTATCGGCTGAAGACTCACAAGGAGTTGTCAACCAGCGATAACACAGACGAGACAAACGTCCATGCATAGTGGACAGTGATGTTTTCTACCTTCCTCACCCGGCTTTCGCGGGTCCGGTTCACCGTGGGCTATGTGGCGGCTCTGTTCACGGTCAGCATCACGATGCTGATGCTGAGCCCGCAGGCACAGGACCGCGTGATTCGCCACGCCAGCACCAACCTGCACAATCTCTCGCACGGACGACTCGGCACCCTGATCGGCAGCGCGTTTGTTGTCGAAGCGGGACCGTTGTGGTTCTGGCTGCCGTTTCTGACCTGCCTGCTGGTCCTGGCAGAACTGCATCTGCGTACCATCCGGCTGCTCGTGGCGTTTCTGGTCGGTCACATCGGGGCCACGCTCGTCGTGGCGGCCGCCTTGGCGATGGCGGTGAAGATGGGCTGGATGCCGTGGTCGATCACGCATGCCAGTGATGTCGGCATGAGCTACGGCGCGTTGGCCGCCCTCGGCGCACTGACTGTCACGATCCCGCGTCCGTGGCGGTCGGCATGGATCGGCTGGTGGATATCGGTGAGCGTGACCGCCGCGATCATCGGAGGCGAATTCACCAACGCCGGCCACGCTGTCGCGGTCACTCTCGGGGTTCTGGTCTCGCTGCGATTCCGCGCGCCGATCCACTGGACACTCGCGCGGTGCCTGATGCTGCTGGGGTCCGCGGGCTTCGGCTTCCTGATGCTGGCGCACAGCATGTGGGGCATGGCCGGCGGCATCGTCTTCGGCCTGTCGGGGGCGCTGGTTGCCTATGTTCTGACGGCGTGGTTGGGCACCGGTGAATCCGAAGCCGCGGCGTCGGACGAGGCGGTCGTCGGTCGGTCAGCCGAAGAATTCCAGAACGTGACTGGCTAGCAAACTAGAATCCCGTTCGGAACTCGGGTTTGAGCGCACCGTCAAAACGGCGCCAAAGTTGCGCCATGAAAGGCAAACCAGCAGCTTAAACCCACCCATGATGCCGCGAGCGTGGTTCGCTGCTCAATTGCGGGCACCTGGTGATTGAATAATCGGCACCCAAGTGGCAACGTATCCCGGGCACGCGGAATCGACCGGAGGTTGCCATGTCGTTTGTGATCGCCGATCCGGAGATGCTGCTGACTGCTGCCACGGATCTGGAAGAGATCGGTTCGGCCGTCGTCGCCGCCAACGTAACCGCGGGCCAAACGGCGGGAGTTGCGCCCGCGGCCGCTGACGAGGTGTCGGCCGCGATTGCGCAAATGTTCGGAGCCTACGGTCAGGAGTACCGCGCGCTCAGTGCGCAGGTGGAGGCGTATCACGCGCGGTTTGTGCAGGCGATGGCTGCGGGCGCGGGTTCCTTCGCCCGTGCCGAGGCGGCCAACGCCTCGATTCTGCAGACTCTGGAAGAACAGCTGCTCAGAGTGGTGAACGCACCGACCCAGCTGTTGTTGGGCCGACCCTTGATCGGGGACGGGGCCGACGCGTCGGTGGCCGGTGGCCGCGGCGGCGACGGCGGACTGCTGTTCGGCAACGGCGGTCGAGGCGCGGCGGGTGCCAGCGGACAGGCCGGCGGCGCCGGTGGCGACGCTGGGTTGTTGGGCAACGGCGGTGCCGGTGGGAACGGCGGCACGGGAGCGCCCGGTGGCGCCGGCGGGCGGGCCGGACTGCTGTTCGGCCAGCCCGGAATCGCCGGGCTCGCCGGCGGTGTCACGCCGCCACCGCCGCCCCCTTTCGGCACCGCAGTGTTTTCGCCCTACGTCGACATGACGTTGTGGCCCCAGTTCGACTTCGCGGGCGCGGCCAGGGTCGGGAGCATCGAAGACGTCACGCTGGGCTTCATCACCGCCAACGCTGCCGGCCAGCCGGCCTGGGGCGGCTTCACCGAATACACGATCGGCAACGGCGGCTCGGTGCCGAGCGGCAGCCTGCTCTACCAGATCAACGGCCAGATGGACGCCATGCGCGCTGCCGGTATCAACGCCACCATCTCCTTCGGTGGTGCGGCGAACCAGGAACTCGCGCTGACCGGCGGGACGGCAGCCCAGCTGGCGGCAAAGTACTCATCGGTGATGAACGCCTACGGAATTCAGAAGCTGGACTTCGACATCGAAGGCGCAGCGCTCGGCGACACGGCCTCGCTCACGTTGCGCTCCCAGGCGATCGCGTCGTTACAGACCACCGGCATCGCGGCCGGCAAGCCGGTTGAGGTGTCGTTCACGCTTCCGGTGATGCCGACGGGGCTGACGGCCGACGGCCTTCGGGCCGTGCAGATCGCCGTCGACAACCGGGTGCAAATCAGCCACGTGAACATCATGGCGATGGATTACTTCGACCCGTCCCTGCCCTACAGCGGAAAGATGGGCGACTACGCGATCCAGGCGGCCACCGCCGTCCACGACCAATTGGTGCCGCTTTATCCGTCCAAGACCAGCGCGCAGATCTGGTCGATGATCGACGTGACACCGATGATCGGCGTCAACGACGATCCGGCGGAGATCTTCACCCTGGCCGACGCTCAGAAGCTCACCACCTTCGCCGAACAGAACAACCTCGGCGGGCTGCATATGTGGTCGGCAAACCGCGACTTCCCGGGAACTCTGGGTGTCCTGTCGAACACCAGTAGCGGAGTCGCGCAGAACCCGTGGGAGTTCTCCCAGACCTTCGAGGAGTTCGACTCCTGATCTCGACGTCGTGATCCGTGACACAACGGCCGATGACTTATGATCGGCAGTTGCGTCATACCCGTGCCGTGAACCCTCCCGCTGACCACGCGGGCCGCGCTCGAGCTCATCGCGCGGGGTAGAGGCCGGGCAGCCCGACCAGCCTCAGCAAGGAGAGTGCCGCCGCGTGGGTGATCAACCCGTCGACCTGTCGCCGGAAGCTCTGGCCGAAGCGGTCGAAGCTGCCCAGCGCGCCATCGCGGCCGCTGACAGCCTGGACGCGCTGGCGCACACCAAGACCGAGTACCTCGGCGACCGCTCGCCGCTGGCCCTGGCGCGCCAGGCACTGGGCAGCCTGCCCAAGGACCAGCGGGCGGATGCGGGCAAGCGCGTCAACGTCGCCCGCAGCGAAGCTCAGCGCAGCTACGACGAGCGGCTCCCGGCGCTGCGCGCCGAGCGCGACACGGCCGTGCTGGTGGCCGAGCGCATCGACGTGACGCTGCCCTCGACCCGGCAACCGACCGGTGCGCGCCACCCGATCACGATGCTGGCCGAGCACATCGCCGACACGTTCGTCGCGATGGGTTGGGAACTGGCCGAGGGGCCCGAGGTCGAAACCGAGCAGTTCAACTTCGACGCGCTCAACTTCCCGCCGGATCATCCCGCGCGCAGCGAGCAGGACACCTTCTACATCGCCCCGGAAGACTCGCGCCAGCTGCTGCGCACCCACACCTCACCGGTGCAGGTCCGCACGTTGCTCGAGCGAGAACTGCCGGTCTACGTCATCTCGATCGGCCGGACCTTCCGGACCGACGAACTCGACGCCACCCACACGCCCGTCTTCCACCAGGTGGAGGGGCTGGCGGTGGATCGAGGGCTGACGATGGCGCATCTGCGCGGCACCCTCGACGCGTTCGCCCGTGCCGAATTCGGGCCGCTGGCGCGCACCCGGATGCGCCCGCACTTCTTCCCGTTCACCGAGCCGTCCGCCGAGGTCGACGTTTGGTTCGAGGGCAAGAAGGGCGGCGCCGACTGGGTGGAGTGGGGCGGCTGCGGCATGGTGCACCCGAATGTGTTGCGAGCCGCCGGCATCGACCCGCAGGAGTACTCCGGCTTCGCCTTCGGGATGGGATTGGAGCGCACGCTGCAGTTCCGCAACGGCATACCCGACATGCGCGACATGGTGGAAGGCGACATCCGGTTCTCGCTCCCGTTCGGGGTGGGGGCCTGATGCGCGTTCCGTACAGCTGGCTGCGCGAGGTCGTCTCAGCCGGTGCCCCGGGATGGGATGTCGGTCCCGGTGACCTCGAGCAGGCCCTGGTGCGCATCGGTCACGAGGTGGAAGACGTCGCCAGGCTCGGTCCCGTCGAGGGCCCCCTGGCCGTGGGCCGGGTGGCCCAGATCGAGGAACTCAGCGGTTTCAAGAAACCCATCCGCGCCTGCCTAGTCGACGTCGGCAACCCTGAATCGCAGGAAATTGTCTGTGGTGCAACGAATTTCGCGGTGGGAGACCTGGTGGTGGTGGCATTGCCCGGGGCCACCTTGCCGGGGAATTTCACCATCGCCTCGCGCAAGACCTACGGCCGCACCTCCAACGGCATGATCTGCTCGGCCGCCGAGCTCGGGCTGGGGGCAGATCATTCCGGGATTTTGGTGTTGCCGCCGGGCACCGCGGAGCCCGGCGCCGACGGCGCCGCGGTGTTGGGCCTGGACGATGTGGTCTTCCACCTGGCCATCACCCCCGACCGCGGCTACGGCCTATCGGTGCGGGGATTGGCCCGCGAGATCGCCTGCGCCTACGACTTGGACTTCGTCGATCCCGCTGCTGTGCAGCCATTGCCGGCCGAGCAAGAGGCCTGGCCGCTGACGGTGGACCCCGATACCGGCGTGCGCCGATTCGCGCTGCGTCCGGTCAGCGGAATCGATCCGGCGGCTGCCTCCCCGTGGTGGCTGCAGCGGCGGCTGCTGTTGTGCGGCATCCGCGCCACCTCACCTGCGGTCGATGTCACCAACTACGTGATGCTCGAACTCGGCCACCCGATGCACGCCCACGATCGCACCCGGGTCTCCGGCGGCTTCCAGGTGCGCTTCGCACGCCCGGGGGAGACGGTGGTCACTCTCGACGACATCGAACGCAAGCTGGAACCGATCGATGTCCTGATCGTCGACGATGTGGCGACCGCTGCGATCGGCGGCGTCATGGGCGCGGCCAGCACGGAAGTGCGCGCTGACTCCACCGACGTCCTGCTCGAGGCCGCGGTCTGGGATCCCGCGGCGATCTCGCGTACCCAACGACGACTGCATCTGCCCAGCGAAGCGGCGCGCCGGTACGAGCGCGCCGTCGACCCGGCGATCTCGGTGGCCGTGTTGGACCGGTGCGCACGGCTGCTCGTCGATATCGCCGGGGGGGTCGCCGAGCCGGCCCTGACCGACTGGCGGGGCGAGCCGCCGCGTGCAGACTGGTCGCCGCCGCCGATCGAGATCTCGGCCGACCTGCCGGATCGCATCGCCGGGGTGGCCTACGCACCGGGCACCGCCGCACGGCGACTGGCACAGGTTGGCGCCTCGGTGCTGCAGAGCGGCGCCACGTTGACCGTCACGCCGCCGAGCTGGCGTCCCGATCTGCGGCAACCCGCCGACCTGGTCGAAGAGGTGCTGCGGCTGGAGGGACTCGAGGCGATCCCGTCGGTGCTGCCGTCGGCGCCCGCGGGTCGTGGGCTCACCGCCACCCAGCGACGCCGCCGAGCGATCGGCAAATCGCTGGCGCTGTCCGGCTACGTCGAGATCCTGCCGACACCGTTTTTGCCGGCCGGTGTATTCGACCTGTGGGGACTGGCGGCAGACGACCCTCGCCGCAGCACCACCTACGTGGTCAACCCGCTGGAGGCGGATCGCCCGCATCTGGCCACCACGTTGTTGCCGGCCCTGCTGGAAGCCTTGCACCGCAACGTTTCCCGTGGCCTGGGTGATGTCGCGCTGTTCGCCCTCGCGCAGGTGGTGCAGCCCACCGAGCAGACCCGCGCCGTCGACCTGATTCCGGTGCACCGGCGCCCGACCGACGACGAAATCGCCACTCTGGACGCATCGCTGCCTCGACAACCGCAGCATGTCGCCGCGGTGCTGGCCGGCCTGCGGGAGCCGCGCGGACCCTGGGGTTCCGGGCGGGCGGTGGAGGCCGCCGATGCGTTCGAGGCGGTGCGGATAATCGCGCGAGCCAGTGGTGTTGACGTCACGCTCCAAGCTGCCCAGTACTTGCCCTGGCACCCGGGCCGGTGCGCCGAAGTTGTCGCCGGCGGCACCGTCGTCGGGCATGCCGGACAGCTGCATCCGGCCGTCATCGAGCGCGCCGGGCTGCCGAAGGGGACCTGCGCGGTCGAACTGAACCTGGACGCGATACCGATCGGCGGGGTGCCGCCGGCGCCGCGAGTGTCGCCCTTTCCGGCCGTATTCCAGGACGTCAGCTTGGTGGTCGGGGACGATGTTCCCGCGCAGGCGGTCGAGGACGCCGTTCGCGAAGGAGCGGGCGATCTACTCGAGCACCTGCAGTTGTTCGACGTGTTTGCCGGCCCGCAGATTGGTGCGAATCGGAAGTCACTGACCTTTGCCCTGCGTTTCCGGGCGCCCGACCGCACGCTCACCGAGGACGATGCCACCGCGGCCCGCGACGCCGCAGTACGGTGCGCCGCCGAGCGGGTGGGCGCCGAACTGCGTAGCTGAGCCTCGGTTGCCGGTGGCTGACCGGCCCATTCCGGAGGGTTGTCATCGGAATCGGTGCAGGTGAACGCGGATAGCTCTCGGGGTTGTGCCTCAGCTCAACAGCTGCGTAGATTTATCTGGTCAGTTTGCTGACAAATCCCCAGCTTCCCGGCACCGTCGGCGAGGAGCCTGCATGACGAATGTGGCCAGTCAACCGGACAACGTCATCGAGATGGCCGCTGGGGGGACGGCCCCGAACCTGGCTAGCCGTTGGTTCGACGCCGCGCCGCGTGAGATCTCCGAGTTGCAGTGGGAGCGGTTTCGGTCCTCAATCGCCGAGATCTTCACCGCATTCGGGATGGATTTGCAGACGCCGGGCACCAGGGACACTCCGCAGCGGTTTCTGAAGGCGCTTTACGACATCACGGCCGGCTATGACGGCGATCCCAAGCTTGCGACGAGTTTCCCCACCGAGCATGGCCAGGGCATCGAAGCCGCGCCTTCGCAGGTGATCGAGGGGCCGATCGACTTCAACTGCCTCTGCGAACACCACGCTTTGCCCTTCTTCGGCACCGCGTTCATCGCTTACATCGCGGGCGACCAGATCATCGGTATCTCGAAGTTGACGCGCCTGGTCCGGCTCTTCGCGCGCCGGTTCACCGTTCAGGAGCGACTCGGCGAGCAGATCGCCGACGGGCTCATCGCGCTGATCGACCCTCGCGGCGTCGCGGTGCACTTGGAAGCCGCGCATCTGTGCACCCACGTTCGTGGGGTCGAGGAACATTCGCGCACGACCACGACGGTCTGGCGCGGTGAGTTCGTGGACGCCGATCTGCGCCGTGAGTTCCTGGCCGAGGTGCGTTCGCTGCGCCGCGGATAACAGGCTGCCCCCGCAGACCGCAGCCGCAGGTCCGACGACGTCGGTGCTGGCTGCCGGCGCCGGTGCTACGCGAGCGCCGACGCCACGGGCACCCAGGCGCCCGGAATCGACGCTTTCCGTCACGACCCCCTTTTTCCACCGGCACGCCCTGGGCGGCATCGTTTCGGGCTGCCGAGCTTCCTGCCGCGCGGGCTTGTCTCAGCGCTCGGCGCACCGAGCACCGGTGATCCCGGCGCTGCCGCCGCTGTGTCGACCCGGCGAGAGCGCGCGCTCCGCATCGGTAGCTGGCACACCTTCTTTGTGAAAACTTCGGTTTTGGCCCGCCAGCATCCACCTCGGACTTAGGCTGCCTCTTGCCCTGATGAACGTCAGGTGAACTCCGCAACGGAGCGAGGGAGCCCGCGATGTCGTACGTGGTTACCACGCCGGACTTGGTCACGGCAGCGGCTGGCAATTTGGCAGGTATACGCGACGCGCTTGGAGCGGCCGCTTCGGCCGCGGCGGGTCCCACGACGGGGTTGGCGGTCGCTGCCGGTGACGAGATCTCGGCGGCGATCTCGCAATTGTTCGGCAGCTACGGCGCGCAGTTCCAGGCCGTGAACCGGCAAGCCGTGGCGTTTCACGCCGAGTTTGTGAGTTTGCTGAACGGCGGCGCGGCAGCCTATGCCGCTGCCGAGGCGGCGGCCGCATCGCCGTTGCAGACGGTGCTCGATGTGGTGAACGCGCCGACGCAGTCGCTGCTCGGGCGCCCGCTGATCGGCAACGGCGCCGACGGCCAGGCCGGCACCGGGTCGAACCCGGGGACCAACGGTGCGCCGGGCGGGATCTTGTACGGCAACGGCGGCAATGGCGGGGCCGGTGGGCCGACTGGCGGAGCGGGCGGGGCCGGCGGAGCTGCCGGGCTGATCGGCAACGGCGGGTCTGGCGGGGCCGGTGGCACCAACGCAGCTGGTGGCGCCGGGGGCGCCGGCGGGCTGCTCTACGGCAATGGTGGTGCCGGAGGTGCCGGCAACGGGACCGGGGCCGGCGGCGCCGGGGGCAACGCCGTGCTCTTCGGCGACGGCGGAAACGGCGGCAGCGGGCCAACCGGCGGCGTCGCAGGCCGCGCCGGAGTTTTTTACGGTAACGGCGGCGACGCCGGCGCGGGGTCCGGGCGGGCCGGCGCAGACGGGGGGCTCTTCGGTAACGGAGGTGCCGGCGGGTCCAGCGCGGCGGCATTAACCGCCGGTGGCGCCGGCGGGAACGCATTCTTCGGGGACGGCGGCGCCGGCGGTTCGAGCACCGGCGGTGCCGGCGGCGTCGGAGGCAACACTTTCATCGGGAATGGCGGTGCCGGTGGCTCGGCCCTGGGCACCAACGGCGGTGCGGGTGGCGCCGGCGGCAATGTCGGGCTGATCGGATTCGGGGGCGCCGGCGGTGCCGGAGCGGCCGGCTCAGTGCTTCTGGGAGTCGGCGGGACGGGCGGCAATGGCGGCGCCGGCGGCAATGCCGGGCTGTTCTTCGGCGGTGGTGGCGCGGGCGGTGCAGGTGGCGCTGGTGGGGTCACGTCGGCCAATTTTCTTGGGAATGGAGGTACCGGTGGTACCGGCGGCACCGGCGGCAACGCAAGTTTGTTCGGTACCGGCGGAGCCGGCGGGACGGGGGGCGACGGTGGCGCGAACACCACAACGGGCTTGGGTTCGGCCAGGGGCGGCAACGGCGGGGCAGGCGGCCACGGTGGCGGCGCCGGGCTGCTGTACGGCGGTGGCGGTGACGGCGGAGCCGGCGGCACCGGGGGAGCTACGGCCGCAAACAACACCGCGGGTGGTCCCGGCGGTAGCGGGGGTGCGGCGGGCCAAGGCTTTGTCATTGGCAACGGCGGTCATGGCGGAGCCGGCGGCGCCGGCGGGGCCCACAGTCTTGGCAACGGCAACGGCGGTGTCGGGGGCGCCGCTGGACGGGGTGGAGATGGCGGCGTGTTGTTCGGCGACGGCGGAACCGGCGGAGCCGGTGGCGCCGGTGGCGCGGGCAGCGGCACCGGCAACGGTGGTAATGGCGCTGACGGCGGTAGCGGCGGCGACGCCAACATCATCGGCAATGGCGGCAACGGTGGACCCGGCGGCGCTGGTGGTGCCGGCGGCGCTACCGGCACCGCCGGCACTGGTGGCCAGGGTGGTGAACCAGGAACCGCCGGGGCCTTCGGTAAAGGCGGCGTGCCCGGCGCGCCGGGTGCGGCCGCGGTGTCCTTCGCCGGCGCGGCCAGCGACCTTCCCATCTTTGGGCCTTATCAACACTTGTTCGAAAACACGGTCACTAACCTGCAGGGCATCGGCGCTGCGCTCGGCGCCAACCCCGCGCCCTTGCTGCAGCAATTCCTCACGAACCAATTCGGTTACGGCTCGCTGACATTCACGGCGCTCACGGACGCCACACGGGACTTCGCCATCGGACTGGCCGGCATACCGCCGAGCCTCCAGACGGCTTTCCAGGCCCTCGCCGCAGGCGACCCCAGTCTCGCGGTGAGTGCGGTTGGAGATGCGCTGATCAAGGTCTTCTACACCGGACTGGACGCGAGCAATCTGTCCAACATTCAGTTACTCGGGACAATAGGCGACCTGCTGCCTCCCGTGAGCATCCCGGGCGACATCGCACAAAACTTCACCAACGTTCTCCAGACCATTACCGACACCAACATCTCTGCGAACCTCACGACCGCGAGCATGAAGTTCGGATTACCGCTGGCCTTCGCCATCTACGCCGTCGGTTCACCGATCACCACGGTTCTGGCACTGGGCGACAGCGCGACTACCTTCATCAGCGCCGTTCAGGCAGGCAACCTGCAGGCAGCATTGACCGCGTTGGTTGGCGCTCCCGCCAATGCGCTCAACGGGTTCCTCAACGGCGAAGCGACGATCCCACTGCCTTTGCCGCCGTCGGTGTCACCGATTCCGGTGCAGTCGATCACCGCGAACATCCCCATCGGCGGCATCCTCTCCCCGCTGCGGTCCTTCACCGCGACGACCGTGAGCCCGCCGCTGCCGCCGATCACCATTCCGTTGTCCGGGACGCCCGGAGGCGGCCTCATTCCCGCCCTGATCAGCTACGTGATTCCGCAATTGGCGGCGTCGATCGCGTAGCCGCACGGTTGCTGCCCGAATCCGGAAGGGTCAGGGGCAAACGGTGCATTGCGCCATTGGCGCGTGACGCGTAACTCAATTCGCGACCGTGATCGGACGTTTAGATTCCGGGCCCATCGGGTAATAGCGCGCGTACATCTGGTCTATGCAACGGGGGTTGAATATGTCATTTGTCATCGCCGAACCGGACTTCGTGACGGCGGCCGCGGGGCAATTGGCAGGAATTCAATCATCGATCGGTGCGGCGGCCGAAGCCGCCGCAGTCCCGACGACCGGCATCGCCGAAGCGGCTGCCGACGAGATCTCCGCAGCGATCTCCCGGCTGTTCGGTGCCTATGGACAAGAATTTCAAGCCGCCAGCGCCCAGGCCGCGGCCTTCCATGCCGAATTCGTCCGGCTCCTCGACGGCGGCGCCGCCGCGTACCTCAGCGCCGAAGTCGCCAACGTCGAACGCACTCTGCTGAGCGGCGCAGTCGGCTTCCCGGCGGCGGCACCCACCGACCCGCTCAGTGGCCTGCTCGGTGGACTCCTCGGCGGTCAAACCACCACCGGCGGTGGCCTCCTTGGTCCGCTCACAGGTACCGGAGGGCTCAGCCTCGGCGGCGTCAACTTCGTGCTCCCGTCGCTGCCTTCGCTGTTGTCCCCCACCACCCTCACCTCGGTTCTCACCGATTTGGGCGGGGCCACCGGGCAGTTGGGGCCGATCCTCGGGAACCTGGGCACATCGGTGCAGAACCTGCTGTTCCCGCAACTCGCGGCGCCCGGTGTTGCCGCCTACCCCAACCCGTACCAGGTGCTCTTCGACAACACGGTCAGGAACCTGAGCGACCTCGGCGCCAACTATCGGCCATTCCCGATCCTCAACCAGATCGCCGTCAATCAAGCTCACTACGCACAGCTCGCTGGCAATGCGCTCGCGCTCAACCTGCAGGGGTTCCCCGGCAACGTGCCGGCGAACGTCCAGCTCGCCCTGCAAGAGGCTTCGAAGTTCAACCCGGCGGTTGGAGTTCAAGCCTTCGTCGGCGGCACGACCGGCTTCTACAGCACACTCGGCACGCAGCTCTCGGCATTCGGCGAAGGCATCCAGCAGACATTTCCCACGTTCCAGAGGGACTTGAACCTCGCTGGGTTGGCGATACAGCAGGGCCAGTACTCCCAAGCGGTGCAGTACGGGGCGCGCTCTCTGGTCGACCTTTTCATCACGGGATTCGACACCAGCGGTTTGGGAATCACGGTTGATCTGACCAATCCTCTGGCCCCAGCCGTCGTGATCTCCGGACCCATCGGGGTGGAGGGTCCGGCGGGAGCTCTGCTGCCCATCCTCAGCGCCATCGGACAGCAGGTGCAGGGGGCCGCCAGCTTGATCCCGGCGGGCTCGATTCCCGGAATGATGGCGCAGAACTTCGCCAACGGAATCAACACGCTCACCAACGCGGGCGTCTCGGCGGACTTTGCGCTTACCTTGGGTCTGCCTCCCAGCCTCACCGGAGAGGCCATCTTCGGGCTGCCGTTGCAACTGGGGTTTGCCATTCTGGGACCGCCCTTCGCTGGCTTGAACGGGCTAGCCGAGGGTGCGACCGCCTTCTCGACCTCCATGGCGAGCGGCAACCTGTGGGGGGCAGCCAACGCGATCGGCAATACGCCGGCCTTCGTGTTGGACGGTTTTCTCAACGGCGAAGTCCTGCTCGACCAGCCGCTGCCGGTGACCCTGACGTTGCTCGGCCTTCCGGTCACGATCCCGGTCACAGCCCACCTGCCATTCACCGGGATTCTTGTTCCCCCACACGGCATTACGGCCACGGCCGAACTCAGCCAGTTGCTGCCCATTCCCGGTCTTCCGGACATCACCGTCCCGCTCGGCGGCACCGAGTTCGGCGGCATCGTTCCGTTCCTGCTGAACACTTTGCCTCAGCAGATCGCGCAATCAATGGCGTACACGAATACTGCGGCGTAGTGCTGAACGCTCGGAGGTTATGCGCCTTCACGAGCAACTGAGTGCCAGGTCAGTCGTCTCATAACAGCGCGCGGCTTTCCGGCCCTACACGTCTGGGATTCTGTGCTGAGATTTCCAGAGCGCGACGTATGCTCTGCTTTACCCGACGCGCTGCGTTTGCTGTTGCCTGGTAGAGAGGGCCGAATGACGGTCGAGTTCCGCTTGCTCGGCGACGTCGAAGTGTGTGTAAACGGGCGACCGCTGGATATCGGCCACGCCCGACGCCGATGTGTTCTGGTCGCATTGCTGGTGGATGTCAATCGTGCGGTGTCCCCTGAGCAGTTGGTGGATCGGGTTTGGTCAGATCGGCCGCCGCGGCGGGCCCGAAACTCGTTGGCAGGCTACGTCTCTCGCTTGCGCAGCCTGTTGGCGGATATCGACGGGGTCGCGCTGACCCGCGGACCTTCGGGATACATGCTGGCCACCGATGCTCTGTCAGTTGACCTGCATCGGTTTCGCGATGTGGCGGCGCGAGCGCGCGCAAGCGCGGATCCGGTGGTGGCTGCGGCGTTGTTCGAGGAGGCGTTGCGCGTTTGGGCGGGTGAGCCGTTCATGTTCTTGGACACGCCGTGGGTGAACGAGGTGCGAAGTGCGGTGCGCGCGGAACGGTTTGCCGTAGAGCTGGATCGCAATGACGTGGGGTTGCAGGCGGGCCGTCATGGTGAGTTGTTGGTGGAGTTGACCGCGGCGCAAGCGGGGCACCCGTTGGATGAACGGTTGGCTGCGCAGTTGATGGTGGCGCAGTACCGGTGTGGGCGCCAGGGCGATGCCCTGGAAACCTACCGGCGCACCCGGCTGCGCCTGGTCGAGGAACTCGGCGTGGAGCCCAGCCCGGCGTTGGCCCGCGTTCATCAGCAGATCCTGGCCGGCGAGGCCCGTGATCGCAGCGAGCCGGCGGTCACTGTGGACGTCGTGCCGGTGCGCCCGGTGGTCTGTGATCGGCCGCATTCGCAGTTGTTGCGGCGGGCGACGAGTTTCGTGGGTCATGAGCGGGAACTGGCGCAGGCGGTGGCGGCGTTGGGGGCCGGGCCGTTGGTCACGTTGGTGGGGGTGGGCGGGGTCGGCAAGACGCGGCTGGCGTGGGAAGTGGCGCGACGGGATCAGCAGCGATTCGACGATGGGGTGTGGGTGTGTGAGTTGGGGCCGTTGGATCACGGTGAGGCGGTAGGGCACACGGTGGCGGCGGTGTTGCGGTTGCGTCAGCAGCATGGGCTTGGTGTTGAGGAGTCGGTGATCGAGTATTTGCGCTCGCGCACGGCGTTGGTGGTGCTGGACAACTGTGAGCATGTGGTGGAGGCGGCGGCGGGGCTGGTGGAGCGGATTGTGGGGCAGTGCCCGGGGGTGTCGATAGTGGCGACGAGTCGGCAGCCGTTGGGGGTGGTGGGTGAGCAGATTGTGACGGTGGCGCCGCTGTCGGTGGAGGATGCGACGCGGTTGTTTGTGGATCGGGCGCGCGCGAGTGCACCGGGCTTTTCGGCGGAGTTGTCTCCGGCGGTGGCCGAGATTTGTCGGCGGGTGGATTGTCTGCCGTTGGGGGTGGAATTGGCGGCCGCGCGGATGCGGGTGATGAGTGCCGCTGATGTGGTGCGGCGGTTGGATCGCTTGGGATTCTTGCGGGGTGCGGTGCGCGGCGCGTTGCCGCGCCAGCAGAGTTTGGTGGCCACGATCGACTGGTCGTATCGCTTGCTCACCGAGGCTGAGCAGGTGTTTTTTGCGCGGTTGTCGGTGTTTGCGGGGTCGTTCGATCTCGAGGCTGCCCACGGTGTGTGTGCGGACGGGGATGAGGACCACACCCTGGACGTGTTGGCCGGTTTGGTCGACAAGTCGATGGTGGTGGTGCGCAATGTGACAGACCGCACCCGCTACGCCGTCCTGGAAACCTTGCGCGCCTACGGACGAGAACGATTGCAGGACCTCGGGATCGAGAAGCAGCTGGCGAGGCGGCACGCGGAGTACTTCACCGATCTGGCCGAGCGGGCCGGCGCCGGGGTCGAGACGGCTCAGGAACGGGCCTGGATCGAGCGGGTGCTGCCCGACTATGACAATCTGCGCACCGCTTTCGAGCGCGCGATGGCCGATCAGAATCTTGACCTGGCGCTGCGACTGGTCGCGGCGTGCGCGGAGACGCTCGGTATCCGCGTTGGTTATGAAGTCTTTCGGTGGGCCGAACGCGTCGCCGCGGTCGCCGCTCCGGAGCACCCGTTGTTCCCGGCCGTCGTCGGCACCGCCGCGCGGGGCGCCTGGGCGCATGGCGACTACGTGCTGGCGCGCAGCCTGGCTGAGCTGGCCGGCGGGCGGGTGCCCGGGCCCGGGTCCTCGCGGATCGCCTATCCCGCAGACGTGCTCGCTGATGTGGATCTGTTCGAGGGCAAGGCCGACAGGGTTCTCAATTACTGGGACGCGCAGGTCGCCGCGGCCCGGCAGGACGGTCATCCAATTCGGCTGGGACAGACACTGTCCACGGGCGCGGTGCTGCACGGGGTGTTGGGAGGAGATTTCGACCGGCACCTGCCGGCAGCGCAGGAAGGCGTGGCGATCGCCGAAGCCACCGGGAACCCGACGGCCCGGTCAACCGCCTACTTCGGCCTGGCATTCCTGCTCAAGAGGTCCGAGCCCGGACGGGCCCTGGCTTTGTTCGACGAGGCGGCGAGCTTGGCCGGGGAAGTCCAGAACTTCTGGTGGTACGGCATCGCGTTGATGGAGGCTGCCGCGACCCGCGCCTCCCACGGTGATCCTGTCGAGGCAGCGCAATTGTTCGACGACGTCCTGGACCACTGGGACCGGGTGGGTGACTGGACCGAGCTGTGGATCAGCCTGCGCTACGTGACACGGTTGCTGGTCCGTCTCGGCGCCCAGGACGACGTTGCATTCCTGCACTGGGCACAGCTCAAGGCCGGGAAAGGTTCACCCCTGCACCCCGATCAGCTGACTGAGCTTCAGGAGAGCTTGGGCCCGGTTCGTTTCGCTGCCCATGGTGACCCCGATCCCGAGGGCTCCGAGGTGGTCGCTAGGACGCGATCGGCGCTGCAGCGCTACTGCCAGCGCACGGCCGCGGTGTAGCGGTCTGCTGCCCTAGGACGCGGCACCGAACGCCAGCTGAGGCCGAACGCCCGGTGCCGCGCCGTCGGGGGCTTGTGACTAAGTGCCGACCGAGACACCGAAGCTGGCGTTCAAGGCGGCCTGCAGCGCCAGCTGGAGGTTCAGCAGGATGTTGCTGATCGAGGCGCCGAGGGTCAGGCCGGCGTTGTTGAGCGACGTCAGCAGCGTGCCGCCGGTTTGGGTAAGACCCGCTAGGGCGTTCTCGAAGCCTGCGACGAGGGCGCCGCCGGTCTGGCCGAATCCGGAGAGGCTGGCTCCGAAGCTGGCGCCCAGTGCGCTGTTGAAGACGGTCGCCGCCTGGTTCAGCGCGTTCAGCCAAATGCCCGCGATCGTGGCACCGGTCTGACCGCTTCCGGTCAGTGCCGCCATCAGGTTGCTGGTGATTACCGCACCCGTCTGCGTCAGCCCGGACAGGCTCGACGCTAGGCCGGCCGAGAGCGACGTGCCCGCGTTCAGTAGGCCCGTGATGCCGCTGTTGAGCGCCGCGGACAGGCCTGCCAGGTTCAGGTTGCCGGACAGCGCTGCATTCAGGGCGATCGAGAGGTTGGGCAGGGCGGCGTTGATACTGGCGGCCAGGTTGGCGCCGGCGTTGAGCAGGGCGGTGAGGCCGGCTTGCAGCGCCGGAACCCCGTTCAAGGCGGCGTTGAGGGCGGCCTGGAAGGCGCCGTTGAGGGCGTTCAGACCGGCCTGGAATGCCGGCAGGCTCCCGCTGAGGGCGGCGTTGATCGCACCGGTGAACGCGGCCGACAGGGTGGGCAGGGTGCCCCCGAAGGCCGCCGACAGTTGCGCGGCCAGCGTCGGCAGGGCGCCGGTGAAGCTGGCGGCCAGGTTCTGTCCGGCGGTGATCAGCGCGTTGAGGCCGGCTTGGAAGGCCGGAGCCCCCGCCAGGGCTGCGGTCACGGCGGCCTGGAAGGCCCCGTTGAGCGCGGCCAGGCTGGCCTGGAACGCCGGCAGGCTGCCTGTCAGAACCGCCGACAAACCGGCCAGGTTGACGCTGCTCGAGAGCAACCCCGTCAGGGCGAGTGAGAGGTTGGGTAGCGCGGCGCTGAAGCTGGCAGCCAGGTTAGATCCTGCGTTGAGCAGGGCATTCAGGCTCGCTTGCAACGCTGGGGCCCCGGACAGGGCGGCGTTGAGTGCGGCGTTGAAGGCCCCCGACAGGGCACCCAGGGACGCCTGGAACGCCGGCAAGCTGCCTGAGAACGCGGCGGTGATGGCGCCCGAAAGCGCGGCGTTCAGCGCGGGCAGGGAGGCGCTGAAGCTGGCCGACAGAGCCGGCAGCGCCCCAGCGAAGGTGGCGGCCAGGTTGGCGCCGGCGTTGAGTAGGGCGTTGAGGCCGGCCTGCAGCGCGGGGGCGCCGGACAGGGCCGCGTTCAGGGCGGCGTTGAAGGCACCGGACAACGCACCCAGGCTGGCTTGGAAGGCCGGCAGGCTGCCCGAGAGCGCCGCCGACAGGGTGGCGTTGAAGGCGGCATTTAGCGCGGGCAGGGTGCCGCCGAAGGTGGCTGCCAATTGCGCGGCCAGGCCCGGGAAGGCGGCACTGAGGCCGGCGGCCAGGTTCTGCCCGGCGGTGATCAGCGCGTTGAGCCCGGCTTGGAAGGCCGGGGCCCCGGCCAGGGCGGCGTTCAG
>NZ_LQOY01000006.1 GCF_002101675.1 Mycobacterium gordonae
GATTCGGCGGGCGGCCAACTCGCCGTCGCGACCTCGTTGGGCGCGCTCGCACATCGCTCCCCGCCGCCCGATGGCATGTTACTCATGTCCCCCGTCGTCGATCTGACGTGCCAGCTGGCGATGGCACGTGAAACTCGCCGCCGCGATCCTTTCGCATCGGCCCGGTCCGCAACGCGTGCGCTCAGCCTCTATGTAGGCGATGCCCACCCGACCGACCCCCGCGTCAATGTCCTCGCCGCAGATCTCACCGGCTTGCCGCCGACATTGATCCAGGTCGGTGGAAGGGAGATGCTGCTCGACGACTCCCGTCAACTCGCCGAGCGCATGCGCGCCGCAGGAGCATCCGTGCGGCTTCAGGTGTTTCGCGGCCAGATTCACGTGTTCCAAGCCCTGTTTCGACTCTTGCCCGAGGCGCGTCACGCTTTGCACCTCAGCGGAGCGTTTCTCACAGACAGGGCCGAAGACACGTTTCCTTGACGCACGGGCCGAACGCAGGCAGGCGGCTAGCGCGCAGCAACCGCTTTTGTCACGCCCCACCGCGAAGGACCCGTTTGACAAACAGGGCAATTATGTATAACTATTAACATTGGTGGCCCAACTGTAAACAGCTGGTCGATCCTCCATCCCACGACGACCACAGGCCGGGGAGCGACAATGGTTAACCCGCTACACGCACCCGTCGATAAAGCCCGGGAACGGTTATCTTCGGTCATCTTGATTCCCGCGCCGCAACGGGTGGACGACGGACTTCGCCGGTGGAGTCGGCGGTGGCCAGTGCGTGAACTAGCCGCGCCCCCGGCCGGAAGCGGACTGCGACCGGTTCTCGGTGATGCCGGGCTCCCCTTGGTCGGGCACACCCTCGACTACATCCGGTTTGGGTCCGACCTGGGCAGAGAGCGCTACGAACGGTTCGGTTCTGTCTCGTGGATGGGAGCGTTCGGCACCAAAATGGCGGTCATCGCGGGCCCCCAAGCTACCCAGGAGGCGCTCACCACCAACGCAAAGGCGTTCTCGCAAGACGGCTGGGCCTTTCTCATCGACGCGTTCTTCCACCGCGGATTGATGCTGATGAGCTTTGACGAACACCTCATGCACCGGCGCATCATGCAGGAGGCCTTCACGCGGCCGCGACTGGCCGGCTACGTCACCCAAGTGACCCCTTGCGTCCGCGCAACCCTGCCCACGTGGCCGACCGGCCCGTCCGTCCGCATGTACCCGCTGTTGAAAAACCTGACCCTCGACATCGCCACCGATGTGTTCATGGGTGGCCGAGGCAAAGACAGCAGCGACGCCATTAACCAGGCGTTCGTCGCTACGGTACGCGCGGCCAGCTCACTCGTCCGCGCGCCGCTTCCCGGCACCCGCTATCGCGCCGGGATCCGCGGCCGACGGGTGCTCGAGGAATACTTCGCCCGGCACTTGCCGGCCGCCCGGGCCGGCAACAGCAATGACCTGTTCGCCGCGCTGTGCCATGCCAGCACCGAAGACGGACAACGTTTCAGTGACTCCGATGTCATCAACCACATGATTTTTCTGATGATGGCCGCTCACGACACATCGACCATCACCACCACCGCGGTAACTTATTACCTGGCAAAGCATCCAGAATGGCA
>NZ_LQOY01000007.1 GCF_002101675.1 Mycobacterium gordonae
AGGCACCACCGGCACCAGCGGCGGCGGGACCGGCGGCCAGGGCGCGGCCGGTGGGGACGGCGGCCAGGGCGGCACCGGCGGCGCAGCCGGAGCCACCAACGGCGGCACCGCCGGAACCCAAGGCGCCGGCGGTCAGGGCGGCATCGGCGGAACCGGCGGCGTCGGCGGCCAGGGCGGAACCGGCGTCGACAACAGCACCAACCCCGGCATCGCCGGAGGCGCGGGCGGCATCGGGGGTGTCGGCGGAACGGGCGGCGCAGCCGGCTTGGGCGGCTCCGGGTCGACCACCGGAGCCGCCGGCGCGGCCGGTGACGGCGGCGTAGGTGGTGGCGGCGGCACCGGTGGCCAAGGCGGACAAGGCAACACCGGCACCAGCGGCGGCGGGACCGGCGGGCAAGGCGCTGCCGGCGGTGACGGCGGCCAGGGCGGCGCCGGCGGCGCAGCCGGATCCGGTGGCGGCGGCCAGCAGGGCACCGGCGGCCAGGGCGGCATAGGCGGCCAAGGCGGCACCGGCGGCACGGGCGGAACTGGCACCGACAACAGCACCAACCCCGGCATCGCCGGCGGCGACGGAGGAGCCGGCGGAGTCGGTGGTACCGGCGGCGCAGCCGGCAAGGGCGGCACCGGATCGACCACCGGCGCGGCCGGCACGGCCGGTGACGGCGGCACCGGTGGCATTGGCGGGACCGGCGGCAAGGGCGGACAAGGCAGCAGCGGCACCAGCGGCGGCGGGACCGGCGGCCAGGGCGCGGCCGGCGGTGACGGCGGTCAAGGCGGCGCCGGCGGCGCAGCCGGAGCCATCAACGGCGGCACCGCCGGAATCCAGGGCGCGGGCGGCCAAGGCGGCATCGGCGGAACAGGCGGCCAAGGCGGCCAGGGCGGAACCGGCACCGACAACAGCACCAACCCCGGCGTCGCCGGCGGCGCGGGCGGCATCGGCGGAGTCGGGGGCACGGGCGGCGGGGCCGGCCTCGGCGGCTCGGGTTCCACTGTCGGTGCGGCGGGCACCGCGGGCGACGGCGGCGCCGGTGGCGGCGGCGGAACCGGCGGCACGGCGGACAAGGCAGCACCGGCGCCAGCGGCGGCGGCACCGGCGGCCAAGGCGCGGCCGGCGGGGACGGCGGCCAGGGCGGCGCCGGTGGCGCGGCCGGAGCCACTAACGGCGGCACCGCCGGAACCCAGGGCGTGGGCGGCCAGGGCGGCATCGGCGGAACCGGCGGCATCGGCGGCACCGGCGGAACCGGCACCGACAACAGCACCAACCCAGGGATCACCGGAGGCGCGGGCGGCATCGGCGGAATCGGCGGCACCGGCGGCGCAGCCGGCAAGGGCGGCTCCGGATCCAGCACCGGAGCCTCCGGCACGGCGGGCGACGGCGGCGCCGGTGGCGGCGGCGGGACCGGCGGCACGGCGGACAAGGCAGCAGCGGCGCCGGCGGCGGCGGGACCGGCGGCCAAGGCGCGGCCGGCGGGGACGGCGGCCAGGGCGGCGCCGGCGGCGCAGCCGGAGCTACCAACGGCGGCACCGCCGGAACCCAAGGCGCTGGCGGCCAAGGCGGGATAGGCGGCACCGGCGGCGTCGGCGGCCAAGGCGGCGGCGGCGTCGACAACAGCGCCAACCCCGGCGTCGCCGGCGGTGCTGGTGGCACCGGCGGAGTCGGCGGCACCGGCGGCGCAGCCGGCCTCGGCGGCTCGGGGTCAAGCACCGGCGCCTCGGGCAGCGCGGGTGACGGCGGAGTTGGCGGTGCGGGTGGGACCGGTGGCCAGGGCGGCACCGGCAGCACCGGCGCCAGCGGCGGCGGCGCCGGCGGCCAAGGCGCGGCCGGCGGGGACGGCGGCCAGGGCGGCGCCGGCGGCGCAGCCGGAGCTACCAACGGCGGCACCGCCGGAACCCAAGGCGCTGGCGGCCAGGGCGGCATCGGCGGGACAGGCGGCCAAGGCGGCACCGGCGGAACCGGCACCGACAACAGCACCAACCCTGGCATCGCCGGCGGTGCCGGTGGCACCGGCGGCGTCGGCGGCACCGGCGGCGCAGCCGGCAAGGGCGGCACGGGATCGACCACCGGTGCGGCCGGCGCCGCAGGTAACGGCGGCGCCGGTGGTGCGGGCGGCACCGGCGGCAAGGGCGGTACTGGCACTATCGGCGCTATTGGCGGCACCGGCGGCCAAGGCGCCGCCGGCGGTGACGGCGGCCAAGGTGGCGCTGGCGGCGCCGCCGGCGCGACCAACGGCGGCACCGCCGGAACCCAGGGTGCCGGCGGCCAGGGTGGCCTCGGTGGAGTCGGCGGCCAAGGCGGCCAAGGCGGATTCGGCATCGACAACAGCACCAAGTCGGGTGTCGTCGGTGGAGCGGGCGGCACGGGCGGCACCGGCGGCACCGGCGGCGCTGCAGGAAAGGGCGGCACGGGCTCGACCACCGGTGCGGCCGGCACAGCGGGTAACGGCGGCGTCGGTGGCACCGGCGGAACCGGTGGCATGGGTGGACAAGGGAGCACCGGCGCAATCGGTGGCGGGACCGGCGGCCAGGGAGCGGCCGGTGGTGACGGCGGCCAGGGCGGCGCCGGCGGCGCGGCCGGCGCCACCAACGGCGGCACCGCCGGCACTCAAGGCATCGGCGGCCAGGGCGGCTTCGGCGGCAAGGGCGGACAGGGCGGCACCGGCGGCATCGGCACCGACAACAGCACCAACCCCGGTGTCACCGGTGGCGCGGGCGGCACGGGCGGCACCGGCGGCACCGGCGGCGCTGCAGGAAAGGGCGGCACGGGCTCGACCACCGGTGCGGCCGGCACAGCGGGTAACGGCGGCGTCGGTGGCACCGGCGGAACCGGCGGGCAGGGCGGGCAAGGCAACACCGGCGCAATCGGTGGCGGTACCGGCGGCACCGGCGCCGCCGGCGGTGATGGCGGACAAGGCGGCCAAGGCGGCGCGGCCGGCAAGGCTAACGGCGGGTTCAACGGCGTCCAGGGCGCCGGCGGCCAGGGCGGCTTCGGCGGCACCGGCGGCCAGGGCGGCACTGGAGGGATCGGCACCGACAACAGCGCCAACGCCGGCATGGCCGGTGGAACGGGCGGCAACGGTGGCACCGGCGGTACCGGCGGCGCGGCCGGCCTCGGAGGCACCGGCTCGACCACCGGTGCGGCCGGCAGCGCCGGCAACGGCGGCGTCGGCGGCACCGGCGGCACCGGTGGCATGGGTGGGCAAGGCAAAACCGGCGTGATCGGTGGCGGCACCGGCGGCATCGGCGCCGCCGGCGGTGACGGCGGCCAGGGCGGCGCTGGCGGCGCCGCCGGCAAGGCCAACGGCGGGTTCAACGGCGTCCAGGGCGCCGGCGGCCAGGGCGGCTTCGGCGGCACCGGCGGCCAGGGCGGCCAAGGCGGCATCGGCACCGACAACAGCTTCAATCCCGGAATTGCCGGTGGCGCAGGCGGCCAGGGCGGTACCGGCGGCACCGGCGGCGCTGCCGGCAAGGGCGGCACCGGTTCGACGACAGGAGCCGCGGGCACGGCCGGCAACGGCGGTGTCGGCGGCACCGGCGGCACCGGCGGCCAAGGCGGGCAGGGCAACACCGGCACAATCGGAGGCGGCACCGGCGGCGAGGGCGCGGCAGGTGGTGACGGCGGACAAGGCGGCCAAGGCGGCGCAGCCGGCAACGCCAACGGCGGCTTCAACGGCGCCCAGGGCGCCGGCGGCCAGGGCGGCTTCGGCGGCACCGGCGGCCAGGGCGGCCAAGGCGGATTCGGCACCGACAACAGCACAAAGTCGGGTGTCGTCGGCGGAGCGGGCGGCGCTGGCGGCACCGGCGGCACCGGCGGCGCTGCCGGCAAGGGCGGCACCGGCTCGACGACAGGAGCCGCGGGCAGCGCCGGCAACGGCGGTATCGGCGGCACCGGCGGCACCGGCGGCCAAGGCGGACAGGGCAGCATCGGCGTGGTCGGTGGCGGCACCGGCGGCCAAGGCGCCGCCGGCGGGGATGGCGGCCAAGGCGGCCAAGGCGGCGCAGCCGGCAAAGCTAACGGCGGGTTCAACGGCGCCCAGGGCGCCGGCGGGCAGGGCGGCTTCGGCGGCAAGGGCGGTCAGGGCGGCCAGGGCGGCATCGGCACCGACAACAGCTTCAACCCCGGAATTGCCGGCGGCGCAGGCGGCCAGGGCGGAACCGGCGGCACCGGCGGCGCGGCCGGCCTCGGAGGCACCGGCTCGACCACCGGCGCGGCCGGCAGCGCCGGCAACGGCGGCGTCGGCGGCACCGGCGGAACCGGCGGGATGGGCGGACAAGGCAACACCGGCGCCACCGGTGGCGGCACCGGCGGCCAAGGCGCCGCCGGCGGGGATGGCGGACAAGGCGGCCAAGGCGGCGCAGCAGGCAACGCCAACGGCGGCTTCAACGGCTCCCAGGGCGCCGGCGGGCAGGGCGGCTTCGGCGGCAAGGGCGGTCAGGGCGGCCAGGGCGGCATCGGCACCGACAACAGCTTCAACCCCGGAATTGCCGGCGGGTCCGGTGGCACGGGTGGCACCGGCGGCACCGGCGGCGCGGCTGGCCTCGGAGGCACCGGCTCGACCACCGGCGCGGCCGGCAGCGCCGGCAACGGCGGCGTCGGCGGCACCGGCGGAACCGGCGGCATGGGCGGGCAAGGCAGCATCGGCGTGGTTGGTGGCGGCACCGGCGGCATCGGCGCCGCTGGCGGTGACGGCGGACAAGGCGGCCAAGGCGGCGCAGCAGGCAACGCCAACGGCGGCTTCAACGGCTCCCAGGGCGCCGGCGGCCAGGGCGGCTTCGGCGGCAAGGGCGGTCAGGGCGGCCAAGGCGGCATCGGCACCGACAACAGCTTTAACCCCGGCATTGCCGGCGGCGCAGGCGGCCAGGGCGGAACCGGCGGTACCGGCGGCGCCGCGGGCAAGGGTGGCACCGGCTCGACCACCGGTGCGGCCGGCAGCGCCGGCGACGGCGGCACCGGCGGCACCGGCGGAACCGGCGGAACCGGCGGACAAGGCAACACCGGCGCCTCCGGTGGCGGCACCGGCGGCCAAGGCGCGACCGGAGGCGACGGCGGACAAGGCGGCACCGGCGGCGCAGCCGGGAACGCCAACGGCGGCTTCAACGGCGCCCAGGGTGCCGGTGGCCAGGGCGGGTTTGGCGGCACCGGGGGCCAGGGCGGAACCGGCGGCAACGGCACTAACAGCGCCAATCCGAATGCGGCCGGTCAAGCGGGCGGCCAGGGCGGCACCGGCGGAACCGGCGGAGACGCCGGTAAGGGCGGCAACGGCTCCACCGCGGGTGCCGCAGGCGGCGCCGGCAACGGCGGCACCGGCGGCTTAGGCGGCAATGGCGGCAACGGGGCCGACAACGCCACCGTCGCAACCGCCGGACAGCAAGGCGCCCAGGGTGGCGCCGGCGGAGACGGCGGCCAAGGCGGTACGGGCGGCGCCGCCGGCAAAGCTCACGGCGGCTTCAACGGCGCCCAGGGCGCCGGTGGCCAAGGCGGCGTCGGCGGCACCGGCGGCCAGGGCGGCACCGGCGGCAACGGCAGCGACAGCACCAACCCGAGCACGGCCGGTCAAGCCGGCGGCCAGGGTGGCGCCGGGGGGACCGGGGGCGCAGCCGGCAAGGGCGGCAACGGCTCCTCCACGGGTGCCGCAGGCACCGCCGGCAACGGCGGCACCGGCGGCCTGGGCGGCAACGGCGGCAAAGGCGCCGACAACATCACAACAGCGAGCACCGGGCAGCAAGGCGCCCAAGGCGGAACCGGCGGTGCCGGTGGCCAAGGCGGTACTGGCGGCGCGGCGGGCGACACCAACGGCGGAACTGCGGGCACCCAGGGCGCCGGTGGTCAGGGCGGTAACGGCGGCACCGGCGGTAAGGGTGGCACCGGCGGCATGGGCACTGATAACAGCAGCAACCCCGGCGTCGCCGGCGGCGTCGGCGGCCAAGGCGGCACCGGCGGTACCGGCGGCGACGCCGGGACTGCCGGGACGGGCTCCAGCAACGGCACGGCAGGCACCGCCGGCAACGGTGGCTCAGGCGGTCTGGCCGGAAACGGTGGCAACGGCGGTCAGGGCACCACCGGTCCGACTGGCGCCACCGGCGGCATCGGCGGCTCCGGCGGCCAAGGTGGTCAGGGCGGCTCCGGCGGCGCCGCGGGTGCGACCAACGGCGGCAAGGCGGGCATTCAGGGCGCCGGCGGCCAGGGTGGAAACGGCGGCACCGGCGGCCAGGGCGGCACCGGCGGCATCGGCGTCACCGACACCGGAAGCGGTGCGGGTACCGGAGGCAACGGCGGTCTTGGTGGCAGCGGCGGTGCAGGCGGCGCCGCAGGAACCGGCTCGACCCTAGGCACCCAAGGTAACGGCGGCAACGGCGGCCAGGGCGGCACTGGCGGCCAGGGTGGAACCGGGCGGGCGGGCGCCAACGCGGCCGCAGCCGGCAGCGGCACCCCGGGTGGCACCGGCGGCAACGGCGGCCAGGGCGGGAACGCCGGCACCGGCCTCACCAATGGCGTCAACGGCAGTGGCGGTGACGGCGGCGCAGGAGGCACCGGCGGTCAGGGCGGCGTCAGCACGTCAGCCGGCGGCAACGGCGGTAACGGCGGCGTCGGCGGCAAGGGCGGCACGGCGGGTATCGCGGGCACCGGTGGCACGGGCGGCACCGCGGGCGATGCCGGTAGCGGCGGAACCGGCGGCAACGGCGGTGCCGGCACGGCAGGGACGTCTGGGACCGCCGGCAGCGGGGCCGCGGGTACTACCGGCGGCCAGGGCGGTAACGGTGGCCAGGGCGGCAGCGGCGGAAATCCGATCGGCACCGGCGGAGCCGGCATCGGCGGTAACGGCGGCCAGGGCGGAGCCGGCGGCGCAGGCGGCAATGGCGGTTCGGGCTCCGCCGTTGTCGCGGGCGGCAATGCTGGCAACGGCGGTGCGGGCGGCACCGGTGGAGCCTCAGGCGCCGGCGGTACGGGCGCGAACAGGGGCACCGGCGGCACCGGCGGCGCCGGCGGCAACGGCGGAATCGGCGGCAACGGCGGAACTGTCACCGCCTCGGGCGTGGCCGGCAAAGCAGGCGGGAACGGTGGCGCGGGCGGCGCCGGCGGACAAGGTGGGGCCGGTTTGACCAGCACCGGCATCAACGGCAACGGCGGCGCCGGCGGCAACGGCGGCAACGGCGGTACCGGCAGCAGCGGCGCAACCAACACCGGTACCGGTGCCGGTGGCGCCGGGGCGAACGGCGGCAACGGGGGCAACGCCGGCGCAGGCGGGGCTACAGGGACCGGCGGAACCGGAGGCACAGGCGGCGTCGGCGGCAGCGGAGGTACCGGCGGGGCCGCCGGCAACGGCGGT
Source organism: Mycobacterium gordonae (assembly GCF_002101675.1). Lineage (GTDB taxonomy): Bacteria > Actinomycetota > Actinomycetes > Mycobacteriales > Mycobacteriaceae > Mycobacterium > Mycobacterium gordonae. Next base: position 7,326 of record NZ_LQOY01000007.1, read on the forward strand.
AATGGCGGTAACGCCACTGCCGCCGGCGCCACCGGCGGCACCGGCGGCAGTGGCGGCCAGGGCGGCAACGGCGGAAACGCCGGCAACGGCGGAAACGCCTTCAACGGCACCGGCGGCAACGCCGGCCTCGCCGGCAACGCGGGCACCAACGGCAACGGCGGCAACGGCGGCAACGGCGGCAACGCGACAGGAAACAACAACGGGGGTAAGGGCGGTACCGGCGGAAACGGCGGCAACATCAGCGGGGCCACCGACCAGATCGGCGGTAACGGCGGCCAGGGCGGTCAGGGCCTGACTCCCGGCACGAGCAGCGCAGGCGGGTCCGGCCAGGTGGGCGGCCAGGGCGGCAGGGGCGGCAACGGCGGCACCGCGGTCGTCGGCACCGGAGGCACCGGCGGCACTGGCGGAATCGGCGGCGACGGCGGAAACGGCGGTAACGGTGGCGCCGGCGCGATCAGTCTCAGCGCCGGTGTGGCCAGCGGCAACGGCGGCGCGGGTGGCGCCGCCGCCAGCGCCGGGGCCGGCGGCCAGGGTGGTAACGGCGGCGCCTCCACCGTGGGCGTCGGTGGGGCCGGCGGCGTGGGCGGCCAGGGCGGCAACAACCTCGGCGGCGCCAACGGTGGAAATGGCGGCGCAGGCGGCGACAACTTCGTCGCCGGCGGCAAGGCAGGCAACGGCGGAAACGGCGGATTCAACGGCACCGGCGGTACCGGCGGCACCGGCGGCACGGGCGGCACCGGCGGCTCCAAGGCCGGCGCCGGAGGCGCCGGAGGGGCGGGCGGGCAGGCCGGTGGCGGCAGCTCCAGCAGCACCTCGACCATCGGCAACGGCGGCGCCGGAGGCACCGCTTCTGGCGTCGGCGGCATCGGCGGTAAGGGCGGCAACGGCGCGGCTGGGGGTGCCAGTGGCACCGGCGGCAACGGTGGCGCCAGCGGCAGCGGCAATCTCGGCAAGGGGGGTAGCGCGGGCCAAGCCGGAGGCGTGGGCGGCATCGGTCTGATGCCGAGCGGCGGCAACGGCGGCAAGGGCGGGAACGGCGGCCTGGCCGGCAACGTCGGCGGCGCGGGCGGCGCCGGCGGCGCAGCCTAGGGCGACGTCAGCCGAGTCAAGCGGTCACGTGCGCGGCGTGCACGTCGTCAGCCGGCCGCGCCTCGGTCTGGTCCTTGGCCCAGCGATAGTCCGGCTTGCCGGCCGGCGAGCGCTTCACCTCGTCGACGAACCAAAGGCTGCGCGGCACTTTGTATCCCGCGATTTCCGAGCGTACGAAACGGTCCAGTTCGGCCAGCGACGGCCGAGCCCCTTCCCGGGCCTGCACCACGGCCGCGACGTGCTGTCCGTAGCGCGGGTCCGGCACACCGACCACCAGCGCGTCGAACACATCGGGGTGTCCCTTCAACGCCGCCTCAACCTCTTCGGGGTAGATCTTCTCGCCGCCGCTGTTGATCGACACCGAGCCGCGGCCCAGCATCGTGACCGTGCCGTCCTCTTCGACCATCGCGTAGTCACCCGGAATCGCATAGCGCACACCGTTAATGGTCTTGAACGTCTCGGCCGTTTTCTTCTCGTCCTTGTAGTAGCCGACCGGGATGTTGCCCTTCTTGGCGATGAACCCGCGGACACCCGAGCCCGGCTTGACCTCGTTGCCTTCTTCGTCGAGGACGACGGTGCGGTGGTCGATGGTCACCCGCGGGCCACCGCTGTGCGGCGCGTCCTTCGCGACGATGCTCGTGCCGCCAAAGCCGGTCTCCGACGATCCGATTGAGTCGGTGATGACTCGATTCGGCAGCAGCTCAAGGAATTTCTCCTTGATACTCGGCGAGAACAGCGCAGCGGTGCTCGCCAGCAGGAACAGCGACGACAGGTCGTAATCGTTGTCTTTCTGCAGGGCGTCCAGCAGCGGACGGGCCATCGCGTCACCGGTGAAGAACAGCAAGTTCACTTTGTGCTTGTGGATGGTCTGCCAAACCTGCTCGGCATTGAATTCCGGTGACAGGACGGTGGTTTGGCCGGAGAAGATCGACATCCAGGTGGCCGATTGGGTGGCCCCGTGGATCATCGGCGGTATCGGGTACCGGACCATCGGGGGGTTCGCGGCGGCAGCCTTCGCCAGGTCGTACTCGTCCTTGACGAATTCCCCTGTGGCGAAGTCGGTTCCGCCGAGTAGCACGCGGTAGATGTCTTCGTGGCGCCACATCACACCCTTCGGGAAGCCGGTGGTGCCGCCGGTGTAGAGCAGGTAGATGGCGTCCGCGCTGCGCTCCCCGAAGTCGCGCTCGGGCGAGCTGTCAGCGATCGCGGAGTAGAACTCGACGCCGCCGTAGCGCGTGTAGTCCAGATCGCTGCCGTCCTCGACGACCAGCACCGTCTTGACGTTCGGGGTGTCCGGCAACACGTTGGCGACCCGGTCGGAGTACTGCCGCTCGTGCACCAACGCGACCATGTCCGAGTTGTCGAACAGGTAGCGCAGCTCGCCTTCGACATAGCGGAAGTTGACATTGACCAGAATCGCGCCCGCCTTGATGATCCCGAGCATCGCAATGACGATCTCGATGCGGTTGCGGCAGTAGAGGCCCACCTTGTCGCCCTCGCGCACCCCCTGATCCATCAGGTAATGCGCGAAGCGGTTGGCCTTCTCTTCCAGTTGGGCGTAGGTCAACTGCTCATCACCGCAGATGAGCGCTACACGGTCCGGCACTGCGTCGATGGCGTGCTCGGCAAGGTCAGCAATATTCAGGGCCACGGCCACCAAATTAGAACGTGTTACATTTCTTGACAAGCTCACACCCGATGTCGAGGAAGAGGCGGTAGCCGTGGCGGAGCAGCCAGCAAACGAATCCGGGCCGGACGCACTGGTGGAGCAGCGCGGTCACACGCTGATCGTCACGCTGAACCGGCCGCAGGCTCGCAACGCTCTGAGCACCCAAATGATGCAGATCATGGTCGAGGCCTGGGATCGTGTCGACAACGATCCCGACATCCGTTGCTGCATCCTCACCGGCGCCGGTGGCTACTTTTGTGCCGGCATGGATCTCAAGACCGCGACCAAGAAGCCACCGGGCGACTCCTTCAAGGACGGCAGCTACGACCCGTCGCGCATCGACGCGCTACTCAAGGGTCGCCGGCTCACCAAACCGTTGATCGCGGCCGTCGAAGGACCGGCGATCGCCGGTGGCACCGAGATCCTGCAAGGCACCGACATCCGGGTGGCCGGGGAGAGTGCCAAGTTCGGCATCTCCGAGGCGAAGTGGAGCCTGTACCCGATGGGCGGCTCGGCAGTCCGGCTGGTGCGGCAGATCCCCTACACGGTGGCCTGCGACCTGCTGCTGACCGGACGGCACATCACCGCTGCCGAGGCCCTCGAGATGGGCCTGATCGGGCATGTCGTCCCAGACGGTCAAGCGCTGACCAAGGCGCTCGAGCTCGCGGAGATCATCGAGAACAACGGCCCGCTGGCCGTGCAGGCGATCCTGCGGACGATCCGTGAGACCGAAGGCATGCACGAGAACGACGCGTTCAAAATCGACACCCAGATCGGCATCCAGGTCTTCTTGTCCGACGACGCGAAGGAAGGCCCACGGGCGTTCGCCGAGAAGCGCAAGCCGGCGTTCAAAAACAAGTAGCCCCCGCCGCCGAGTGTGAAACCACTGCGAAAATCGGGCTTGATTTTCGCAGCCAGCTCACGTTCGGCGTCGTTGTCGGACCGGCAAGACAGACTGCAGAGCCGTGACCGGTCCATTTATCGGCAGCGAAGCGTTAGCGAACGGAGTACTGACTCCCTATCAGCTGCGTAGCCGCTACGAAGCGATTCATCACGACGTCTACATTCCGATGAAGACGAACCTGACCGCAACAGAGCGCGCCTATGCGGCCTGGCTCTGGTCGAAACGGCGCGGAGTCGTCGCAGGACACTCCGCGTCCGCACTGCACCGCGCGCAATGGGTCGACGCTCGAGCGCCCGCTGAACTCATATACCAACACCGCCGCCCGCCCTCGGGCATCATCACGTGGTCAGACCGGCCAGCTGCGGACGAAACGCAGATTGTCGCGGGCGTTCCAGTAACCACACCCGCGCGCACAGCGTTTGATCTGGCGACTCGCTATCCGATCGGCAGAGCGGTCGCAGCGATCGACGCCCTCGCGCGTGCCACGAAACTCCAACGGGCCGACGTCAACGCCCTGTTCGCACGGCACAAAGGGCACCGCAACATCCGGCAAGCCCGCAAAGCCCTATCACTCGTCGACGCCGGGGCACAATCACCGAAGGAAACCTGGCTACGACTGCTCATCATCGAGGCCGGCTACCCTCGACCTCAGACCCAGATCCCGATTCATGGCTTGTACGGCGAGCTGGTCGGAATTGCGGATATAGGTTGGGAGGACATGAGACTCGCGCTCGAATATGAGGGCGCGCATCACCGGACACCAGACCAGTTCGCGAAAGACATCGCCCGCTACGAAACGATGACCAATGACCTACATTGGATCGTCATCAGGGTCACCAGCCGGGACACACCCGGCGGCATCCTCGGCCGACTCGCGACCGCCTGGACGCAAAGAGCCCCTACCCCAGAACCGGCGCGCTCGGCGTGAACACCACCGGCATCGACTCCAGGCCGGACACGAAGTTCGCCGGCCGAAGCGGCAACGCCGACTCGTCGGCCAACCGCAGATCAGGCAACCGCTGCAACACCCGCGCCGTCATCAACGACAACTCCAGACGAGCCAGCTGGTTACCCATGCAGAAGTGGGTGCCGAAGCCGAAAGCCAAGTGACTGTTCGGGTTTCGCCGAATGTCGAAGTTCTCCGGCTGGTCGAAGACCGACTCGTCGAAGTTCGCCGCCTCGAACAGCAGCATGATCTTCTCACCCGCACTCAAGGCCGTGCCGTGGAACTCGGTGTCCGCGGTCAAAGTCCGGCACATGTTCTTGACCGGCGATGTCCAGCGCAGCATCTCTTCGATGGCACCGGGCAACAACGAAGGGTCGCCCACCATATCGGAGAACTGGTCCTGATGCCGCAGCAGCTGCTCGGTGCCCCCGCTCAACGTGTGCCGGGTGGTCTCGTCACCGCCGATCAAGATCAGCAGCGTCTCCATGACGATCTCTTCATCCGACATCCGCTGACCCTCGACCTCGGCGTTGATCAGGATCGAATACAGGTCGTCGGTCGGCTCGGCACGACGCTTGCCGATCAGGTCCATGGTGAACGCCGTGTATCCGGCGAACGCCTCCATCACCGTCTGGAACTCCACCGAGGTCGGGTCGATGTGCGACGACAGCCCGCACACCAGGTCGTCCGACCACTTCAGCAACATCCCCCGCTCGGACGGCAGCACGCCCAGCATGTCGCCGATCACCGCCATGGGCAGCGGCGCGGCGATGTCGCGGACGAAGTCGCACTCCCCTCGTTCACAGACCGCGTCGATCAGGGTGTCGCACAGCTCCCCGATCGAGGCCTCCTTGTCCTTCACCCGCTTGCGCGTGAAGCCGGCGTTGACCAACTTGCGCCGCACCAGATGTGCGGGATCGTCCATGTCGATCATGTACGGCATACCGGGCTGGTCGGGACGGATGCCGCCGGTGCTGGAGAACAGTTCCGGATTCCGCTCGGCGTCCAGGATGGCCTGATACGTGGTCGCAGCGGCGAGCCCATTACGGTCCCGGAACACCGGCTGATTGGCCCGCATCCAGCGATAGGCCTCCCGCGCCGCCACACCGTCGGCATAGAAATTGCCGTCCGCCAGATCGATGTTCAGGATCGTGTCCGGAATCGTTGACGTCATCTACAGCCTCCAGTTTTCTGCCTCGAGCCCATTACAGTAAGCCCCATGCCTGTCTCGCAACACACCATCGCCGGAACCGTTCTCACCATGCCGGTGGTCATCCGCAAAGCCGACCAGCATGCCGCGATGTTCTCGGTGGACGCTAAAGCGGCGCAGCGCCTCATCGACTACAGCGGGCTGCAGGTCTTTGAATACCTGCCCGGCCGGGCGATCCTGGCCCAATTGCTGGTCCGCTACATCGACGGCGACCTGGGCAAGTACCACGAATACGGCACCGCGTTCCTGGTCAACAAGCCCGGCACCCACGCGGCGGGCATCCGCGCGATGGCCCAAGCGGCCAACTTCATCCACCACCTCCCGGTCGACCAGGAGTTCACTCTGGAAGCCGGCCGCACCATCTGGGGTTATCCAAAGATCATGGCGGACTTCAACGTCCGGGACGGCCGCAAGTTCGGATTCGACGTCAGCGCCGACGGGCACCTGATCGCCGGCATCGAGTTCAGCCCCGGCCTGCCGCACCCGGCTCCGAAACTGCAGCACATCACCACCTACTCGCACCTGGACGGGGTGACCCGGGAAATCGAATCGACCATGCAGACGACGGGCGTGCGGACCCGGCTCGGCGGCGCCAAGATCCGCCTCGGCGACCACCCCTACGCCAAGGAACTGGCGACGCTGGGACTGCCCAAGCGGGCCCTGATGACCCAGTCGGTGGCCAACGTGGAGATGTCTTTCGGCGACGCACGTGCCGTCTGAGCCTGTCCCCATCCGGTCAATCTAGAACGTGTTCTAACGCCCTCGCAAGCCGCTGCCTCAGGTCAGCCCCGCGAGGTCACGTACCTGCTCAACGGTGCGGGCGCCCACCACCATCATGGTGACGCCGGACGCCTCCCAGGCCACGATTTGCTTACGCACGTAGTCCAGGTCGCCGACGATCATCGCGTCGTCGACGAGTTCGTCCGGGATTACTTTGGCCGCCTCGTCCTTGCGGCCCGACCGGAACAGCTTGGTCACCTCGTCGACCACCTCGGAGTAGCCCATCCGGCGGTAGACGTCGGCGTGGAAGTTGGTGTCCTCGGCGCCCATGCCGCCCATGTAAAGCGCCAAGAACGGCTTCACCGCCTCGAAAGTCCCAGCACGGTCCTCGGTCACCACCACCTGCGCCGTCGCGCAGACTTCGAAGTCCTCACGGCTGCGCCGGGCGCCGGGCCGGGCGAATCCCTCGTCCAGCCATTCGTTGTAGGTGTCGGCCATCCGCGGCGAATAGAAGATGGGCAGCCACCCGTCACAGATCTCGGCGGCCAGCGCCACGTTCTTCGGCCCCTCGGCCCCCAGCATGATTGGGATGTCGGCACGCAGCGGATGCGTGATCGGCTTCAGAGCCTTGCCCAAACCCGTTGTGCCCTCACCGTTCAACGGCAACGGATAGTGCGGCCCGTCGCTGGTCACCGGTTTCTCGCGGGCCCACACCTGGCGCACGATGTCGACGTATTCGCGGGTGCGGGCCAGCGGCTTAGGGAAGCGCTGCCCGTACCAGCCCTCGACGACCTGCGGGCCCGACACGCCCAGCCCCAGGATGTGCCGCCCGCCGGACAGATGGTCCAGCGTCAGAGCGGCCATCGCGCAGGCGGTCGGAGTGCGCGCGGACAACTGCACCACCGACGTGCCCAGTCGCACGCGTTGGGTCTCCCGGCCCCACCAGGCCAGCGGCGTGTAGGCATCCGAACCCCACGCCTCGGCGGTGAATACGGCGTCGAAGCCGGCTTCCTCGGCGGCGGCGACGAGTTCCGCGTGGTTCTCCGGCGGCTGCGCGCCCCAATACCCGAGTTGCAGTCCAAGCTTCATAACGCGCCTTCCTAAGACCTTCCAATGGCCTAGTTGAAACCATTCTTAGAACCTGTTCTACTCGAAGGCGTGACAGCCAGTTCAAGCGGCCCGGCCCTGATCGATCACCCTGAGCCGCCCCTCTCTGCACCGTTGACGTTGGCCTTCGACTACACCCGTTCGGTGGGTCCCACGCTGAGCAAGTTTTTCACCGCCCTGCGTGAGCGCCGCGTTCTGGGAGTGCGCGGTTCCGATGGCCGGGTACATGTTCCGCCGCCGGAATACGACCCGGTTACCTACGAACCGTTGGGCGAGATGGTACCGGTGGAAAGCGCCGGCACGGTCGTGTCCTGGACGTGGCAGCCGGCGCCGATCGGTGGGGAACCGCTGGACCGGCCGTTCGCGTGGGCGCTGATCAAGCTCGACGGCGCCGACACCCCACTGATTCACGCCGTGGACGTTGGAGCCGCCGGTCCTTCGGGCATCAAGACCGGCGACCGGGTGCACGTGCACTGGGCCGACGACACCGTCGGCGCCATCACCGACATCGCCTACTTCGCACTTGGCGACGAGGTTGAAGACGTTCCGGAGCCGCAAGCCGGCCTGGACCCGGTCACGATGATCGTCACCCCTGTCTCGCTGACCATCCAGCACACCGCGTCTCACGAGGAGAGCGCCTACCTGCGGGCGATCGCCGAAGGAAAGCTGTTGGGCGCCAGGACAGGTGAAACCGGGAAGGTTTACTTCCCGCCTCATGGCGCCGATCCGGCGACCGGCCTGCCGACCACCGAATTCGTCGAACTGCCGGACAAGGGCACGGTGACGACGTTCGCGATCATCAACATCCCGTTCCAGGGTCAGCGCATCAAGCCACCGTATGTGGCGGCGTACGTCCTGCTCGACGGCGCCGACATTCCGTTCCTGCACCTGGTCGCCGACGTCGACGCGCACGAGGTGCGCATGGGCATGCGCGTCGAAGCGGTGTGGAAACCCCGCGAGGAGTGGGGATTCGGGATCGACAACATCGAATTCTTCCGGCCTACCGGCGAACCGGACGCCGAATACGACACCTACAAACACCACCTGTAAAGGGCCGAGCTACACATGAGTGATCGCAATGTCGCGGTGGTCGGCTTCGCCCACGCGCCGCACGTTCGCCGTACCGACGGCACCACCAATGGCGTCGAAATGCTGATGCCGTGCTTCGCGCAGCTCTACCAGGACCTGGGTATCAACAAGTCCGACATCGGATTCTGGTGCTCAGGGTCATCGGATTACCTTGCTGGAAGGGCCTTTTCGTTCATTTCGGCGATCGACTCGATCGGCGCCGTGCCGCCGATCAACGAGTCCCACGTCGAGATGGACGCCGCCTGGGCGCTGTACGAGGCCTACATCAAAATCCTCACCGGTGAGGTCGAGACGGCGCTGGTGTACGGCTTCGGAAAGTCCTCGGCGGGCATTCTGCGCCAGATCCTGACCCGGCAGACCGACCCTTACACGGTTGCGCCGCTGTGGCCGGACTCGGTGTCGATGGCGGGCTTGCAGGCACGGGTCGGCCTGGACGCGGGCAAGTGGACGCCCGAGCAGATGGCTCAGGTCGCGCTTGACTCGTTCGCCCAGTCCGAGCGCAATGATTCCGAGAAGCCGGCCAAGAGCATTGACGAACTGCTGGCCCGCCCGTTCTTCAACGACCCACTGCGCCGGCACGACATCGCGCCGATCACCGACGGTGCGGCCGCCATCGTGCTCGCCGCCGACGGCAAAGCCCGTGAGCTACGGGAAAACCCGGCCTGGATAACGGGAATCGAGCACCGCATCGAAACCCCGGTGCTGGGCGCCCGCGACCTCACCGCCTCGCCGTCCACCGCGGTGTCAGCCCAAGCGGCCACCAAAGGTGACACCGGTATCGACGTCGCGGAAATCCACGCGCCGTTCACCCACCAGCACCTGATCCTGGCCGAGGCCATCGGATTGACCGACAAGACCAAGGTCAATCCGTCCGGCGGCGCACTGGCGGCCAACCCGATGTTCGTCGCCGGGCTGGAACGCATCGGTCTGGCGGCACAACACATCTGGAACGGATCGGCACAGCGGGTGCTCGCGCACGCCACCAGCGGGCCTGCGCTGCAACAGAATCTGGTCGCGGTCATGGAAGGACAGAACTGATGGCCGGCGCAGGGGCGTACCTCGCCGCGGTACTTGGTACCGGGCAGACCAAGTATGTGGCTAAGCGCAAAGACGTTTCGATGAACGGCATGGTCCGCGAGGCCATCGACCGGGCACTGGAAGACTCCGGCTCCACCTTCGACGACATCGACGCGGTCGTCGTCGGCAAAGCGCCGGACTTCTTCGAGGGCGTCATGATGCCGGAGCTGTTCATGGCCGACGCGATCGGCGCCACCGGCAAGCCACTGATCCGAGTGCACACCGCGGGTTCGGTGGGTGGTTCTACCGGGGTGGTGGCGGCCAGCCTGGTCCAATCCGGCAAGTACCGCCGGGTGCTGGCGATGGCGTGGGAAAAGCAGTCGGAATCCAATGCCATGTGGGCACTTTCAATTCCGATCCCGTTCATCAAGCCGGTCGGTGCGGGTGCGGGCGGATACTTCGCCCCGCACGTTCGGTCCTACATCCGCCGCTCGGGAGCGCCAACGCACATCGGTGCCATGGTCGCGGTCAAAGACCGGCTCAACGGCGTGCGTAACCCGTTGGCGCACCTGCACCAGCCCGACATCACCATGGAGAAGGTGATGGAGTCCCCGATGCTGTGGGACCCGATCCGCTACGACGAGACGTGCCCGTCCTCCGACGGCGCCGCCGCCGTCGTGATCGGCAACGAGGAAGCAGCCGATACCCGCGTGGCGCAAGGACATCCGGTCGCCTGGATCCACGCCACCGCGCTGCGCACCGAGCCGCTGCAGTTCTCCGGGCGCGACCAGGTCAGCCCCCAGGCCAGCCGCGACGCCGCCGCGGCGCTATGGAAGGCGGCCGGCATCACCAGCCCCATCGACGAGATCGACGCCGCCGAGATCTACGTGCCGTTCTCCTGGTTCGAGCCGATGTGGCTGGAAAGCCTCGGCTTTGCTCCCGAGGGTGAAGGCTGGAAACTGACCGAAGCCGGCGAGACGGCGATCGGCGGACGAATCCCGGTCAACCCGTCCGGCGGCGTGCTCTCGTCCAACCCGATCGGCGCCTCCGGCCTGATCCGGTTCGCCGAAGCGGCCATTCAGGTGATGGGCAAGGGCGGCGACCACCAGGTGCCGAACGCCCGAAAAGCGCTGGGCCACGCTTACGGCGGTGGATCGCAGTACTACTCCATGTGGGTAGTCGGCAGCGACAAGCCTGGGCAAGACGCCAAATGAAGTACACGCTCAGCATTGCGTTCAGCCCGATCGACCAGCTGATCGAGCTGGCCAAGACCGCAGAGGAAGTCGGGTTCGACTCCATCGCGCTACCGGATTCGATTTTCTACTTCGAGAAGCAGTCCGTCGACTATCCCTACACCGCCGACGGAAAGCGGATGTTCGACGAGAACGCCCCCTGGGTCGATCCGTTGATCTTGGCGGGCACGATGGGTGCGGTCACCTCGAAGCTGCGGTTCTACACCAACGTCCTGAAGCTGGGTTCGCGCAACCCGCTGCTGCTGGCCCGACAGGTCGGCTCGGTGGCCAACCTGACCAATAACCGCTTCGGCTTCGGCGTCGGAATCGGCTGGGCGCCCGAGGAATTCGAGTGGTGCGGGGTTCCGTATGCCCGTCGCGGCAAGCGAGTCGACGAGATGATCGAAGTGATCAAGCTGGTGCTGGCCGGTGGGATGGTCGAGTTCCACGGCGAGTTCTACGATTTCGACCGGTTGCAGATGAGTCCCGCCCCCAGCGAGCCGGTGCCCTTCTACGTCGGCGGCCACACCGACGTCGCTCTCAAGCGAGCCGCCCGGGTCAGTGACGGCTGGACCAGCGCGATGATGACCCACGCCGAACTGGACGAGACCATCCGCAAGCTCAAGACGCTCCTTGCCGAAAACGGTCGCACGGACGACCCGTTCGAATATCAGGCCGTCTGCATGGACAAATTCGGTGTCGACGGGCATCGAGAGCTGGCCGAGATCGGGGTGACCGACTACATCACCATCCCGTGGGTGTTCGACGGGCTGGCCTTCGACGCGCCGCTGGACAAGAAGCAGGACTCGATGAAGCGCTTCGCCGACACTTACATTCATTCGGGCTGGCAGGACAAGTGACCAACCCGGCGCACGAGGCGGGCCGGCGCTCCCGCGAGGCGGTGGCCGCCCGCGACAAGGACGCCTGGCTGGCCGTCTTCGCCGACGACGCGATCGTCGAAGATCCCATCGGCCCCTCGCCTTTCGACCCGGAAGGCAAGGGTCACCGCGGGCGTGATGCCATATCGGCGTTCTGGGACAAGGCGATTGCGCCGACCACCAGCATTGAGTTCTTCTTCCGCGACACCTACCAGTGCGGCAACGAGGAAGCCAACGTCGGGCACATTCTGATCACCACCGGCGACTTCCAGACCACCGCCGAAGGCGTCTTCACCTATAAGGCCGACGACGACGGGCGGATGGTGGCCCTGCGCGCGTACTGGGAGCTCGAGAAAGCGGCCGCGAGCACCAAGAAAAAGTAGCCCGGCCCGGGCCTGGTCGCGCTTACACTCTCACGCGTGGCTACTGAGTTGCGTTATGACCGCTGGTTCCTGCCGCTATCGGTTCCGCTTGGACTGGGGCCGAAGCACAGCGTGGTTCGGGTCCAGGACGGAACTTTGTCCGTCAAGTTCGGCTGGGGTTTCGACGCCGCGATTCCGGTCTCGTCGATCACCGACGCGAAACCGAGCAGCGAGCGGGTCTTGTCCTGGGGCGCCCACGGATTCCGTGGGCGCTGGCTGGTCAACGGCTCCTCCAAGGGGATCGTCGAGATGACGATCAACCCACCGGCCCGGGCACGCGTCATGGGTATGCCTACCAAGCTGAAGCAGTTGTATGTCAGCGTGACCGATCCCGATGCGCTGATCAAAGCCGTCACGGTGAAGGCCTGAGGGACTCGTGGCGGAGGACGAGCCCGCAAGCGCCGCGCCGCACAAACGGCGCTCGGTCGCCATTGCCGTCGGCGCCGTGGCCGTCCTCGCCGTCGCGGGACTCGCCGGATACCTGTTCTTCAAGCGTGCACCCGCAAGTCACGGCACACAGAGTCAGACTGCCGCGCCGGCCACCGCAACCGGGCCTAAGCAGGCGGTGCTCCCGTTCGACGTGGGGGACCCGGACGGCGTCGCGGTGGATCGGGCGGGCAATGTCTACGTCGCGGACTCCACCCGTAACCAGGTAGTGAAGCTGGCGCCCGGGGCAGTGAATCAGACCGTGTTGCCGTTTCCGGGACTCAACCGTCCAGCCGGCATCGCGGTCGACGACAAGGGCGGCATCTATGTCGTCGACGCGACCAACAACCGGGTTCTGACCCTGCCGGCGGGTGCCGACAACCTGGTTGAGCTGCCGTTCCCGGGCCTCAATACCCCACACGGCGTCGCCGTGGACCGCAATGGCGACGTCTATATCGTCGACTCCGGCAACAGCCGGGTACTCGAGTTGGCCGTCGGCTCGGACAGCCCTACCGAGCTGCCATTCACCGGCCTGAAGCACCCGCTGGGCACCGCCGTGGACCAGGCCGGCGCGGTCTACGTCGCTGACAGCGACAACAATCGGATCGTCAAGCTCGCTCCGGGGGCAGCTACACCCCTCGACCTGCCGCTGGCCGGCTTGAACTTTCCCCACGGGGTCGCGGTGGACCGCCGCGGCGACCTCTTCGTCACCGATCTGAACAACAATCGGGTGCTCGAGCTGGCGGCCGGCTCACCGGCACCAGCAACACTGCCCTTCACCGATCTGAACTTCCCCTACGGCGTTGCCGTCGACGATCACGGCAACGTATACGTCGCCGACTTCCACAACCGGATCGTGAAATTGACGACGGGCTGATCGGCAGCTAAATCGGTTCCACCCCCGCGATGTGCCGCTGCGCCAAATCCCGGTAGGCCTGCGGGTTGACGTTGACCCACATCTCGGCGCCGGTGCCCTCGATCGGGCCCTTCACCTTCGCCGGCGCGCCGGTCACCAGCATGCCGGCCGGAATCTGCGTGCCACCGACCACCACGGCGCCGGCCGCAACCATGCAGCGCGCGCCGATCACGGCGCCGTCGAGCACCGTCGCATGGTTGGCGATCAGCGCCTCGGAGCCGATGTGGGCCCCGTGAATGACGCACAGGTGGGCCACCGTGGCGCCGGGCCCGACGTCGACCGGGATGCCCGGCGGGGCGTGCAATACCGACCCGTCCTGCACGTTGGCGCCCTCTCGGATCACCACCGGCGCGTAGTCGCCGCGGAGCACGGCGTTGTACCAGACCGAGGCCCCGGCCTCGACGGTGACGTCGCCGATCAGGGTGGCGGTCGGGGCCACGAACGCGGTCGGATCGACCTTCGGCGAACGGCCTTCGAAAGAGAACAGCGGCATCAAATACATATACCGCAATGTGCATATGCCGTGGCCAGACTCGCCGTCGTTGCGCTCACCCGCCCCAAAACTGTAACGTGTTCTAGTTAGTACCCGCGATCTGGAGGTGACAGGTGAGTACCGACACAAGTGGCGTTGTCGGTCGGGAAGGCGTCCGGGAGATCGACGCCGGCGCGTTGCCGACCAGATATGCCCGGGGCTGGCACTGCCTGGGCGTAGCCGAGGACTTCCGGGACGGCAAGCCGCACTCCGTGCAGGCTTTCGGCACCAAGTTGGTGGTCTTCGCCGACTCCAACGGCGACATCAAAATCCTCGACGGCTATTGCCGGCACATGGGCGGCGACCTGTCCGAGGGCACCATCAAGGGTGACGAGGTCGCCTGCCCCTTCCACGACTGGCGCTGGGGCGGCGACGGCCGCTGCAAGCTGGTCCCGTACGCCAAGCGCACCCCGAAGACGGCGCGCACCCGGGCGTGGACCACCGATGTTCGGGGCGGCCTGCTGTTCGTCTGGCACGACCACGAAGGCAACCCCCCGGACCCCGCCGTCCGGATCCCCGAGATCCCGGAAGCGCAGAGCGACGACTGGACCAATTGGCGCTGGAATCGCATCCTCATCGAAGGATCGAACTGCCGCGACATCATCGACAACGTCACCGATATGGCGCACTTCTTCTACATCCACTTCGGGTTGCCGACGTACTTCAAGAACGTCTTCGAAGGCCACATCGCGTCGCAGTACCTGCACAACGTGGGCCGGCCCGACGTCAGCGATCTGGGAACCTCCTACGGTGAAGCGGAGTTGGACTCGGAGGCTTCGTACTTCGGGCCGTCGTTCATGATCAACTGGCTGCACAACAGCTACAGCGGCTACAAGTCCGAGTCGATCCTGATCAACTGCCACTACCCGGTCACGCAGGACTCATTCGTGCTGCAGTGGGGTGTGATCGTCGAAAAGCCCAAGGGCCTGGACGAAAAGATGAGCGACAAGCTGTCCCGGGTGTTCACCGAAGGCGTCAGCAAGGGCTTCATGCAGGACGTCGAGATCTGGAAGCACAAGACCCGCATCGACAATCCGTTGCTGGTCGAGGAAGACGGCGCCGTCTACCAGATGCGCCGTTGGTATCAGCAGTTCTACGTCGACGTCGCCGACATCACTCCGGAGATGGTGGAGCGCTTCGAAATGGAAGTCGACACCGCCCGCGCCAACGAGTTCTGGAACGCCGAGGTCGCCGAGAACCTGAAAGCCAGGGACGCTGAAGCGGTTTCGGATGACGCGGTTTCGGATGAAGTACCCGCCGAGCAGCACTGACGATCATGCCTGAGGAGCAGCCGGCCGTTCCCGACGTCGATCGGCTCGCCCGGTCGATGCTGATGCTGCATGGTGATCACCCTGATCACGACGAGCCGCACACCACCCACGGCGGGTCCGGTTCGTGGTCCAAGTCAAGGGATTTCGCCAACGACCCGCAGCGCGCCGCCGCGGTGGCCGAAGCCAGCCGTGCAGACCGCGAACGCTACCTGAAGGCGGGCCTACGGCCGGTGGACTGCCGGTTCTGCCACGTGACCGTGGCCGTGCGCAGGCTCGGGCCGGGTCACACTGCGGTGCAATGGAATACCGAGGCGTCGCAACGCTGTGCGCATTTCGCCGAGGTGCGCGCGTGCGGTGGTAATACAGCACGAACCAAGTCCTGTCCCCGGCTTTCCGACAGCATCGAACATGCGGTGGCCGAAGGCATTCTGGAGCGGGAGCCGGCGGAAGCCGAGTAGTTGTCGCTGCGATGCGGGCAAAGACGGCGCCGCCGATCCTAGGGGCGCCTGTGGCTGCTGTGACGGCAGCGGTAACTCCGGTCGCACCAGTCCCATTGGCCCGCAGCTGACTTCGATACCCGACTGCCCGCCTCCGAGCGACAAATCACGGGTCACAGCCCCGCGAACCGCTCCTTCACCGCTTCGGCGGTCAACCCGTAATCGGCCAGCGAGTACTTGTGCTTGGGCGCCCGCGCACCGGTCTGGCTTTCGGCGTGGCTGTCCTCCATCGCCTTTCGCGCCTCGTCGGTCATGGTCAAGCCGAAATGCCGATACACCCCAGCGACCGTGCCCAGCGGGTCGGCGATCAGGTCCTGGTAATCCACATCGCAGAACTGGGCCGGATCATGCTTGGCACGAACGGTATTGAACCGCTCGAGCCCGCGCGACCAGGTTTCCATTGCGTCCGCACCGATCTGGTCAGCGGTAAACGTCGTCGACCAGCCCTCGGCGGTGTGCTGGGCCAATGAGCACATCGACGCCATGATCGTCTCCACCGGCCGGTGCGTCTGTATCACCAGCGCATCGGGATAGGTCGCCAGCAACGCGTCAAGGGCGAACAAGTGGCTGGGATTCTTGAGCACCCAACGCTTGTCGGCGTCGTTGACTCCGATCAGCTGCAGGTTGCGGCGGTGCCGCCGGTATGACGGCGTCCAGTCCTGCTGCGCCAACCACTGCGCATAACTGGGGATGTGCGCCAACGTCTCGTAGGACACAGAATGCAGTGACTGACGCAGCAGCTGCCAGCACTCCTCCAGCTCGTATGCCGCCATGAAATGCAGGCCGGTGTATTCCGGGTTCTCCGCATGGGCCTTATCGAATTGCGCGTTCAGCTGGCTGTACCAGGGATTCGATTCCCAGGTGTCCCGGGGCGGACGCGGCTGCGGGAACTCGGCGAGCCACAGGTGCAGACCCTGATGGGCCGGGTCGGCGCCCAGCAGCCGGTGCAGGACCGTTGTTCCGGTGCGTGGCAGCCCGGTCACGAAGATGGGCTGCTCGATGGCCACGCCGGCGTATTCGGGGTACTGCTTCCATGCCGACTCCGACAGCAGCCTGGCCACCAACGCGCCGCGCAGGAAGAATCGATTCATCTTGCTGCCCAACGCCGTCAGGCCCGCCTCGCGCTTGTACGAGTCGAGCAGCACGCTCAGCGCTTCGCGGTAGTTGTCGTCGTCGGTGCCGAAGTCGTCCAGCCCGGTCAGTTTGGTCGCCGACGCGTGCAGGTCGTCGACGGTGCCGACATCAGTTCGCTCGGCCATCAGTTGTGGTACTCCCCGCAGTTGACGTCGAGCGTCTGCCCGGTGATCCCACTGGACAGATCGCTTGCCATGAACAGAATCGCCGACGCCACCTCGTCCTCGGTGGGCAGCCGCTTCAGGTCCGAATTCGCGGCGGTGGCCTGGTAGATCTGCTCGGCGGTGGTGCCGTACTTGCCGGCCTGGTGGTTGAAGTAGCCCTGCAGTGTGTCACCCCAGATATAACCGGGTGCAACGGAATTGACGCGGATACCCTGTTCGCCAAGCTCGGTCGCCAGCGACTGCGACATGGACAACAACGCCGACTTCGCCATCTTGTAGGCGCCGTACTTGGCTTGGGAGTGCCGGATCACCATGGAGTTGACGTTGACGACGGAGCCCTTGGATGCGGCCAGTGCCGGTGTGAAGCCCTGGATCAGCCGCAACGCTCCCAGCGCGCTGAGTTCGATCGCGTCGCGGATGTGCTGAAACGTGGTGCCCGCCAACGGCTTCATCGACGGCACGCGGAACGCGTTGTTCACCAGCACGTCGACCTTGCCGTAGGCCTCCTGGGCAGCGCTGACCAGGTTGCTCACCTGGTCGTCGTCGGTGATGTCGGTGGGCACCGCGACCGCCTTGCGCCCCAGGTCGACGACCTTCTTGGCGACGTCGTCCAGCCGGTCGGCACTGCGCGCCGCCAGCACCAGATCGGCCCCTTCGAGTGCGCACCGGCGCGCCAGCGTGGTACCCAGACCCGGGCCGACGCCGCTGATCACCACCACCTTGCCGTCGAGCAATTCGGTCATCCCAGCATCCTTGCCGCAATCTGCAACTGGCGCAGCGCGATACGAGCCCGCCAGTCGTCTTCGGAGATCTTGTTGTGCTCGAAGTACGGCAGCGAAGCCGGTACCGCGTCGGCGTCGACCAACTCGACGGTCGGGCCGTCGGCCTCGGTGAGCTCCCGGGACACCCGCTGCCACCGGAACTGCAGAAAACCACGGCGATGGCCCAGCGTCTCAACCCAGTTGGTCACCCCGGGATTCTGGTCGCTGACCACAATGCGGACCTTGCCGTCGGGATCTGCTTGTGCCTGAGTGTTATTCAGCGACGTCTGGTGGTTGATGTAGTCCAGCGAGATGTACCACATGCTGCCCAGCTGGAAGCCCACATACGGGGCGTCGCTCACCGGCACGGTGATGACCAGCGCCTGATCCGGGCGCAGTTCGAAGTGCCCGACCGACGAGTACTGGGTCGCCAGGCCGCCGGGAGTCAATCGCGGCGGCACCATGGTGTTGACGGGGATCTTGAGATAGAACCACTGTGGGAACTGCAGCCACGTCTTCACGCGGTTGACGAGCTGTTTACCCGCTGTGGCGTAACGCTTTTCGATCAACCCACGGGTCAGTGGCGGCGGCGCGGTACCCGCCGTATCGAGCCGCTCGATGGTCAACGTGCCGCGGGTCGCCGACCAGTCGCCGTAGACCTCACGCATGACCAGCTGCCCGGCGCTGGTCGGCCGCAACCGCCACTCGAAGCTGCCGTCGGGGGCGATGTCGAGTTCCCGGTCGTCGAACGCGGCCTGGCTGGCGGGCACGTTGTCGCCGGTGTATTCGCCTCCGAGCAGTTGGAAACTGAGGTCGGTGGTGGTACCGCGTACCCCGCGGACCACGTAGTCGCGGTCGGCGTGCACGCGCGTGCCGAAGTAGAGGGTGTCCGGGTTGTCCAGTCCCATCTTGGTGAACGGCCCGGTACCGGACTGCAGGAAAGGATGGTCACGTTCGTAGTCGAAGGCCAAATGCATGCAGCCGGCCACACAGCCGGCCAGATACTGCAGCCCCTCGAGGAGGTCGGCTTCGGTCTCGATATGCGGAGCGGCAGCCACCAGTTGCTCAGCTTCCGCGATCGCTTCGGTGAGCGGATCAGAAAACACGTCTTCGACGCTAGAACGTGTTCCTATTTTGAGTCAACCGTGAACATATGCGCGTGTCGAGCGCGACGCTCACCGACGAAGCCCGATCACCTCAGGAGGTGCACTGGTTGGCCAGCGTGATCAACGCCTGCCGGACATCCGGATGCCGATTCAGGTAGTCGACCAGGTTGGTGCCGGAACCCGAGGCTTGCGAGCGTGCCGTGATCTCTGCTTTCACGTCAGGGTGGCGGTCCAGGTAGCCCTGAACCTGCTCGGACGCCGTCTGCCCGAACGTGGTGTTGCACTGCTGGCCTGGATCGGCGGAGGCCACGGGCACCGCGACAAGTCCCGCGGCGAGGGCGCCCAGCAGGCCACCGCAGAGGCCGCGGCGGATCTTGGAAGTCACAGTCATCGGATCGCTCCTTTGCTTGCGAGATGCATCCCCACCGAGACTACGCGCGCCTTGTCGCTACGGCGACGGATCAATAGCGGTCAGTTATCGATGAATGCGAAATTGCGATCGACTAATGGCAGGCAACTCTTTTTACTTGGATTACCGGAAAGGATGAACCGAAGTGGAAATCGCAATTAAAAACCTGACAGCCGTCGCCGCGATCGGCGCGATAGCCGCCGCAGGCACGCTGCTCGCGCCCGCTCAGCCGGCGCGCCCCACGATCAGCCCGGCCGCGTTCCAGGCCCCACTTCCGCTTGCTCCGGTGCCGGCGGTGCCCACCCAGGAACAGATCCTTGGCCTGCTCAACGCCTTTGCCAGCCCCACCAATTTCTCCGGTAAGAGCGACCTGGTGCAAGGGGGTCTGTCCGGGTGGCAGATCTATCAGGCAGATCTCGCGATGGGTAAGGCTGAATTCTGGGGTCTGGTGCCGTTTTCTTTCGATGTAACGAATATTCAGCCCGCCGGTCCTAATACCGCGTCGGCCGACGTCGCCACCTGGGGTCCTCATTCCGGGGCAACGACGCGTTCCCTCACGTTTGTGAATGACGACGGCTGGAAGATCTCGAGTGCGTCTGCCGGGGACTTGCTGTACGGACTGTATGGCTTGACGGACAACTACCTCTGAGCCGTTGTTCGCGCAGAGCGGCTAGCGCCCGAATGCGCGCCGACTAAGCTGGTTCCACATGAGTACGCGCGGTGGGGACTTTGGTGGCGGTCGTCGGACGGGCGGCCCTTTTCCGGCCGGCCCGCAGACCGATCCGTTGCCGCGTGAGACCCCGGCACCCGATTTCACTCTCGATCCCCGGCAACGCCGCCGCCCTTCCTTGACGACTCTGGGCGTAGGTCTGGCAATTGTGCTGGCAGTGGCGGCACTGGTGATGTCCCTGATCGCGCTGATGACCGATCCCGCGCCCGCACCGGCGGCGAGTACGGCGAAGCCGCCGGTGGCGGACGCGGACAAGGCGTTATGCCAGGCGATAGGGCCGTTGATGAAGGAGAACGACGACCGCAGCAACGCGTTCCTCGCCACAGGCGAGGCGGGTTCGCCGGAGCGAGATGCCGCCCTGCCGAAGTTCGTCGCCGACACTCAGGACTGGGCGCGCCGCACCCAACAGGCCCTTGACGGACATAACACCCCACCGCGGCTGGCCACCCGCGCGCTGCAGCGCTACGTCGATGACATGCAGTTGTTCGTCGCCAGCGTGCGTCCCGGCGCAGGAACTCAGTACGACGAAGCCGCATGGACCGACAGCATTGTCGCTTACGGAGGGGTGTTGTCCACCTGCCAGCAGATCGGAATTGGCTGGTAGATCCAGGGTCAGTAGGGCTGCAGGGGAACCCAGACCCCATATAGCCAGAAGCCCCATTGCTGGTAGTAGGGATCCCAGAGCGGCAACACCGAATAGCCCAGGTAGTTCAGCGTCGGCGCCACCCAGCCCGCCGGTGGCGGCCACGGTCCCCATCCTCCGAACGGGAGCAGCGAATCCCGCAGCGGTGCACCCCAGCCGCGCGGGGGCGCAGGCGGTGGGCCCCAACCCCACGGCGCCCGTCCCCAGCCCCAGGGCGCAACACCGCCGTGCCATGGCGGCGGCAGCAGGTGCAGACCCGGACTGCGGAAAGCGACATCCCAGCGCAGGTCGCCTCGCGGCGCACCGTATCCGCGGAACGCGCCGCGCAACAGCCAGGCCGGGCCACCCCGCCAGCCAAGCCGCCAATTCAGATTGAAACGCGGCCAGTCGAATCCCCGCACTTTGATGCCCAGGTCTCCGCGGGGGCCCCACCACCGGGCAAAGGGCGGCGCCGCCAGACCGCGGAAGGCCGCTCGGAAGTTCCCGGGTGGTGTGCCTTTGAGATGGAATCCCCCTCGGAAGTCCGCGCGGGGCCCGTTCGGTCCGCGAAATGCGCCGCGGAAGTCGGCCGCCGGGGCTTTCCAACCGCGCATCGCGCCGCGGAAGTCGGCGCCCGGGCCTCCGGGACCTCGCAAGCTGCCGTTGACACCGGCGCCCGCTCGACCCGGGCCCTGCAGGCCCCCACGCAGCTGCGTGGCCGTGGGCCCTGAATTACGCCCTTGCTGTCCGCCAGGACCGCCACCTTGACCGGGCGGGCCACCACGACCGGGGCCACCACCACCCTGCGGCGCGGGGCCACCGCCAGCTTGCGGCGCCGGGCCACCACCACCAGGGCCACCACCACCCTGCGGCGCCGGACCACCACCGCCGCCATTACCTGGCGACGCCGGTCCACCGCCGCCACCGCCGCCAGGGCCGCCACCGCCCCCAGGCCCGTCACCGCCAGGGCCGCCACCGCCGCCGCCACCTGGCTTGGCGCTGGCGACCGGCAGGTCGAGACCAACGGTTGGCACGCCGAGGGGATTAACGGCAAGAACGGATAACGCGGCAGCTATCGCGAAACCGGCTGTCAGCTGTTTCATCTTCATCTTCCGCCCCACGGGAAACCTCTATCGCTAGAGTCCCCCGACCCTTGCGTGCGATTTTACTCCGCGCCGCACAACATCGACCCTCGACGCCATCGAGTCATCGACGCGGCGACATGCCCTAGTGGAAGAAGCCGGACTGGAAGTCGCCCGTGTTGAAGAATCCCGAGCCCTTCATACCCGCGTGGAAGATCCCGGTCACCAGCTCGCCCGCGTTGCGAATACCCGCGACGTTCGGGCCACGGTTACCGATTCCCGCCGAGGCTTGCGCAGTCTCTCCATTCAGATAACCGGTGACGTTGTCGCCTCCGTTCTGAATGCCGGAAGTTCCGTTGCCTGAATTGAAGAAGCCTGAGCTTCCCGATCCGGTGTTACCGATACCCGAGTTCGGACCGGAGCCGGTGCCGATCATTCCGACGCCCGTATTGAGATTACCGGCGTTGAAGACGCCCGTGTTTGTCGCGCCAGAGTTTGCCCAGCCGGTATTGAATACGCCCGAGTTGAAGTCGCCGGTGTTGTATCCGCCCGCGCTGAAGTTCCCGGTGTTCAGGATGCCGGCATTGAAGCTGCCCGCGTTCAGTTCACCCGCATTGCCGTAACCGAAATTGGCTAATCCGGCGTTCCCGCCACCAGTGTTCAGCTGACCCGCATTGCCAAATCCTGTATTGAGCGAACCGGAATTCCAGAACCCGACATTGTGACCAGCGGGAAGAGATGTGCCCGCATCGGCACCGGAGTTGCCGAAGCCGAAGTTTGCGTTACTGGAATTTCCTATCCCAAGATTACCGTTGCCGGAATTAAAGAACCCGATGTTACCATTTCCAGAGTTGAACAGTCCGATGTTTCCATTGCCAGAGTTCAACCCTCCAATGCCGATCTGATTGTCACCGGTCAGACCAATACCGAAATTGTTGTTTCCGGTATTCCCAAAGCCCCTGTTTCCGGATCCGCTGTTACCGAACCCCCAGTTGTTGTTGCCAGTATTTCCGCTGCCTACGTTACCGTTTCCGCTGTTGGCGTTGCCGATATTGCTGTTTCCCGTATTGCCGAAGCCGTTGTTGAAGCTACCCGTGTTACCACTTCCGAAGTTGTTGCTACCGTAGTTGCCGTTGCCGATGTTGCCGTTGCCCTTGTCGGCGGCGAAAGACCCGTTGCCGAAGCCGATGTTGGCGTTTCCGAAGTTCCCACTGCCGATATTGTTACTGCCTAAGTTGCCGCTGCCGAAGTTATTGTCGCTGGGGTCGGTGCCGAAATACGTGCCGTTGCCACTGCCAAAGTTAAAACTACCGTGATTGGCGCTGCCGACGTTGCCATCGCCGGTGTTGCCGCTGCCGAAGTTTCCATTACCTATATTCCCCAGCCCCAGATTGGGCAACGTCTGCAAGGCCTGCTGTAGTTGCTCAAGAGGCGACAACGCGGCGGCCGCCAGCGACGCACCGGAGTGATAGCCGGACATCGCAGCGACGTCTGTCGCCCACATCTCCTCATAAAGACTCTCCGCTGCCGCGATGGCCGGTGCATTCAGCCCGAACCAATTCGACCGGACCAGCTGCACAAAGGCGCTGCGGTTGGCCGCCACGGCGACTGGATGGACCATCGCCGATCGGGCAGTCTCGAACGCGGCGGCCACGGTTTTGGCCTGGCCGGACGCTTCCGCAGCCTGGACGGAAGCCGCATTCAAGAATCCCGCATAAGGAGCCGCCGCGGCCGCCATCGCCGACGCCGCCGGTCCCAGCCAAGCGTGACCCACCAGCCCTGATGTCACTGACGAGAACGAAGTCGCGGCCGATCCCAGCTCGTCGGCCAGGCCCTCCCATGCCACCGCGGCCTGCAGCATCGGCGCGGCGCCCGCCCCGACAAACATCCGCAGAGAATTAATTTCCGGCGGCAAGACGGCAAAGTTCATGGCACTCGGTCCTTTCGGTGGCGGCCCCGCAACCGCCGAACACAACAGAACCTAGGGGATCCCCCGGCCGAGCTTCCGGCTTTTGCCGGATTCGCTACGCGACACCGCTACCGGGCCGCGCCGGCACCACTTTCCTGCTCGCGCTTGATCTCCAGCGCGATGTCGATCAGCTGGTCTTCCTGCCCGCCGATGAGCTTGCGCTGGCCCGCCCGGTGCAATAGCTGGTGAGCCGGCACGCCGTAGCGCTCGGACTGGCGCACCGCATGCTTGAGGAAGCTCGAGTACACGCCCGAGTAGCCCATGATCAGGGCGTTGCGGTCCAGCAGGCATTCGGCCGGCATCGCCGGGCGCACCACGTCCTCGGCGGCGTCGGCGATGTCGAAGAAGTCGATGCCGGTCTTGACGCCGATCTTGTCGAATACCCCGATCAGCGCCTCCACCGGCGCGTTCCCCGCGCCCGCACCAAATCGCCGCACGCTGCCGTCGATCTGCTTGGCCCCGGCGCGCACGGCCTCCACCGAGTTGGCCACCCCGAGGCCGAGGTTCTCGTGCCCGTGGAAGCCCACCTGCGCGTCCTCGCCGAGTTCGGCCACCAGCGCCGCCACCCGATCGGCGACGCCGTCGAGCACCAGGGCGCCGGCGGAGTCCACGACGTAGACGCACTGGCAGCCGGCATCGGCCATGATGCGGGCCTGCGCGGCCAGTTTCTCCGGCGCAATGGTGTGCGACATCATCAGGAATCCGACGGTTTCCAGCCCCAATTCCCGCGCCAGGCCGAAGTGCTGAATGGAGACGTCAGCTTCGGTGCAGTGGGTGGCGATGCGGCAAATCGAACCGCCATTGTCCTGCGCTTCTTTGATGTCCTCTTTGGTGCCGACACCGGGCAGCATCAGAAAGGCGATCTTCGCTTCCCGCGCCGTCTCGGCGGCGAGCTTGATCAGCTCCTGCTCGGGCGTCTTCGAGAACCCGTAGTTGAACGACGAGCCGCCCAGGCCGTCGCCGTGCGTCACCTCGATCACCGGCACGCCCGCCGCGTCCAGCGCCGTCACAATCGAGCGCACCTCGTCCTTGGTGAACTGGTGCCGCTTGTGATGGGAGCCGTCGCGCAGCGACGTGTCCGTGATGCGAACATCCCATGCGCCTTCGAGAATGTGGCCGGTCATCGTGCGCCTCCCGTCACAGCAAGCGTCTCCTTGGCGATCTCCTCGCCGACCTTGGTCGCGGCCGCGGTCATGATGTCCAGGTTGCCGGCATACGGCGGCAGGTAATCTCCGGCGCCCTCGACCTCCACAAACGTCGTCACCACGTGATTGCCGCCGTTGACCACCGATGGTTCGTCGAATTGTGGTTCGTTGAGCAGCCGGTAGCCCGGCACATAGGTCTGCACCTCGGCCACCACGTCCTTGATGGACTGCGCGATCGCGTCCCGGTCGGCGTCCTCCGGAATCGCGCAGAAGATGGTGTCGCGCATGATCATCGGCGGGTCGGCCGGGTTCAGAATGATGATCGCTTTGCCACGGGCGGCGCCGCCGATCGTCTGCACACCGCGCGAGGTGGTCTTGGTGAATTCGTCGATATTGGCTCGGGTGCCCGGTCCCGCGGACACCGACGCCACCGACGCCACGATCTCGGCGTACGGGACCCCGACGACCCGTGAGACCGCGTACACGATCGGGATCGTCGCCTGTCCACCGCAGGTGATCATGTTGACGTTCGGGGCGTCCAGGTGCGCGCGCAGATTTGCCGGGGGAATGACCGCCGGGCCGACGGCCGCCGGGGTCAGGTCGATGGCCCGGATGCCGGCCGCCTCGTATTTGGGCGCTGCCGCCTTGTGCACGTAGGCGCTGGTCGCCTCGAACACCAGGTCGGGCTTCTCGTCCTGTTCCAGGAGCCAGTCGGCGCCCTTGTGGCTGGTCTCCAGCCCAAGTTTGCGGGCCCGCGCCAGGCCTTCGCTCTCCGGGTCGATGCCCACCATCCAGCGGGGTTCCAGCCAGTCGGATCTGAGTAGCTTGTAGAGCAGATCGGTGCTGATGTTCCCCGATCCGACGATGGCGACGCTTGCCTTAGCCGGCATGTGAAGACTCCCTTATCAAGACTATTCAAACGACAGACGAACGGCACCCAGGCCCGCGAAGTCGGCGACAAATTCGTCGCCGGCCCGCGCGTCCACAGCGAAGGTGCAGGACCCGGGTAACACGATGTCACCCTTCTTCAGCCGCACCCCAAAACTTTCCACCTTGCGGGACAGCCAGGCAACGGCGGTGACGGGATTACCCAGGACGGCGTCACTGCGACCCTCGGCGATCAGCTCGCCGTTGCGGGTCAGCTTCGCATCGATCGCCTTGACGTCGACGTCAGCCGGCGATACCCGGGCCGCACCCAGCACGAAGCCCGCCGACGAGGCGTTGTCGGCGATGGTGTCGCAGATCTTGATCTGCCAGTCCTTGATCCGCGTGTCGATCAGCTCGATCGAGGGCACCAGCGCCTCGGTGGCGGCCAGCACGTCGTCCTCGGTGCACTCCGCACCCGGCAGGTCGTCGGACAGGATGAAGCCGACCTCCACCTCCACCCGCGGCAGCAGATACCGCGACGGCGGCACCGGCACGTCTTCGAAGACCTGCATGTCGTCGAGCAGATGCCCGTAGTCGGGCTCGTCGACGCCCATCATCTGCTGCATCACCGGCGACGACAGGCCGACTTTGTGCCCCACTATCCGGGCCCCTTCGGCAACCCGCCGGCGGATGTTGATCAGCTGGATCTCATAGGCGTCGACGACGTCGATATCCGCGTAGGCCGGAGTCAACGGAGCGATTCCCTCACGGCTGCGCTCGGCCTGCGCCAGGTCGGCGGCGAGCTGTTCCCGGGTCGCATCACTGAGCATTTACCGAAGTTCCTTCGTCCGCGTGACCGGGCCAGTAGCGCCCGACCCGGGCGATTCTATAACGTGTTCTACATGACAGCACAGGAGTACGACGTCGTCGTGGTGGGAAGCGGCGGCGCCGGTATGGTGGCTGCCCTCACCGCCGCGCACCGCGGCCTCTCGACAGTAGTCATCGAGAAGGCGCCGCACTATGGCGGATCGACCGCACGCTCGGGCGGCGGAGTGTGGATCCCGAACAACGAGGTCCTGCGGCGCGACAAAGTGAAGGACACCCCCGAAGCGGCCCGCACGTACCTGCACGGCATCATCGGCGACGTCGTGGAGCCGGAGCGCATCGACACCTACTTGCAGCGCGGGCCCGAGATGCTCTCGTTCGTGCTCAAGCACACGCCCCTGAAGATGTGCTGGGTACCGCGCTACTCCGACTATTACCCGGAGGCGCCGGGCGGGCGGGCCGGCGGCCGGTCGATCGAGCCGAAGCCGTTCAACGCCCGCAAGCTCGGTCCGGACGAGGCCGGGCTGGAACCGGCTTACGGCAAGGTGCCGCTCAATGTGGTTGTGATGCAACAGGACTACGTGCGGCTGAACATGCTCAAGCGTCACCCCCGCGGCGTGCTGCGCAGCCTCAAGGTCGGCGCGCGGACCATGTGGGCGAAGTCGACCGGCAAGAACTTGGTCGGCATGGGCCGGGCGCTCATAGCGCCGTTGCGAATCGGCTTGCAGCAAGCCGGAGTTCCCGTCACGCTGAACACCGCTCTCACCGACCTCTACGTCGAGGACGGCGTGGTGCGCGGCGTCTACGTTCGCGACGCGGGGGCGCCGGAGTCCGCTGAGTCGCGGTTAATCCGGGCCCGACGCGGCGTGATCCTCGCCTCGGGCGGTTTCGAGCACAACGAGCAGATGCGGGTGAAGTATCAACGTGCCCCCATCACCACCGAATGGACAGTGGGCGCCAAGGCCAATACCGGAGATGGCATCATCGCGGGCGAAAAGTTGGGTGCCGCCCTGGATTTGATGGAAGACGCTTGGTGGGGTCCGACGGTGCCGCTGGTCGGCGCCCCGTGGTTCGCGCTGTCGGAGCGCAACTCGCCCGGGTCGATCATCGTCAACATGTCCGGCAAGCGGTTTATGAACGAATCGATGCCGTATGTCGAGGCGTGCCACCACATGTACGGCGGCGAGTACGGCCAGGGCCCCGGACCGGGCGAGAACATCCCCGCCTGGCTGGTGTTCGACCAGCAGTATCGGGATCGCTACATCTTCGCCGGATTGCAGCCCGGACAGCGTATTCCGCGCAAGTGGATGGAGTCCGGCGTCATTATCAAGGCCGACACACTCGAAGAACTGGCCGGGAAGGCCGGCCTGCCCGTCGACGAATTCACCAAGACCGTCGCACGATTCAACGAGTTCGCACGCTCTGGCGTCGACGAAGACTTCCACCGCGGCGAGAGCGCCTACGACAAGTACTACGGCGACCCCACCAACAAACCGAATCCGAACCTCGGCGAGCTCACCCACGCGCCCTACTACGCCGCCAAGATGGTGCCCGGCGACCTGGGCACCAAGGGCGGCATCCGCACCGATGTACACGGGCGGGCCCTGCGCGACGACGGCAGCATTATCGAAGGGCTCTACGCCGCAGGCAATGTCAGCGCACCGGTGATGGGACACACCTACCCGGGTCCGGGCGGCACCATCGGGCCGGCGATGACGTTCGGATACCTCGCGGCACTACACATCGCAGGAGCACGCTGACATGCCGATCGACGTCGCTACCGCGCTGGCCGCGGAACTGGATCCCATCGAATTCTCGTGGAGCAGTAGCGATATCCAGCTTTACCACCTCGGCCTGGGCGCGGGTGCGGACCCGATGGACCCGCGCGAGCTGCGCTACCTGGTCGACGACACCCCGCAGGTGCTACCCACCTTCGGCAACGTCGCCGCCACCTTCCACATGACCACTCCGCCCACCGTTCAGTTCCCCGGCATCGACATCGAACTCAGCAAGGTGCTGCACGCCAGCGAACGCGTGGAAGTCCCTGCGCCGCTGCCGCCCTCAGGCTCGGCAAAGGCCGTCACCCGGTTCACCGATATCTGGGACAAGGGCAAGGCCGCGGTCATCTGGAGCGAGACCACCGCGACGGCGCCGGATGGCACGGTGCTGTGGACGCAGAAGCGGTCGATTTTCGCGCGCGGCGAAGGCGGCTTCGGCGGTGAGCGTGGGCCTTCCGGTTCCGACGCCGCACCTGACCGCGCGCCCGACCTGGAGCTCGCCATGCCGCTGTTGCCGCAGCAGGCGCTGCTGTACCGGCTGTGCGGCGACCGCAACCCGCTACACTCCGACCCCGAATTCGCCGCTGCCGCAGGCTTTCCGCAGCCGATCCTGCACGGCCTGTGTACCTACGGCATGACCTGCAAGGCGATCACGGACGCCCTACTGGACGGTGACGCATCCGCCGTAGCGGCCTACGGTGCCCGCTTCGCGGGTGTGGCTTATCCCGGAGAGACGCTGCAAGTCAACGTCTGGAAAGAAGACGGCCGCTTCCTGGCCGGCGTCGTCGCGCCCGCCCGTGATGATGCGGTGGTGCTCAGCGGCGTCGAGTTGATTCCCGTCTAGCCCTCTCGCCTTCACGCCGAGCGTCACGCTAGCGTGGCAGTCACAGTCGAGCGTCAAGCTAGCGCAACTCTCGGCGGGCTCGGGCGGCCGCCACACGTCCGATGATCGCTGCGGGCCGATCCGTCCCGACAACCCGGACGTTTAGCCAACCGCGAGCTTCGATCTTTTCCTGTCGACGAAGATCCCAGGCGTAGCGCCGTTTATCAATCCGGTGTTGTTCGCCGTCGTATTCGGCGCCGACTTTTAAATCCTCCCAGCCCATGTCGAGATATGCGAAAGGCTCACCAAACTCGTCACAGACCGGAATTTGCGTTTGCGGGCGAGGGAATCCTGCCCTCATCAGCAGCAGTCGAAGCCAGGTCTCTCTTGGCGATTGCGACCCGCCATCGGCCAGTTCGAGCGCTATCTTCGCAATCCGTATCCCGCGCCGGCCGGGATACCGCTCAACGAGCAACTCCACCTCGGAAGGCTTCAGATCTGTAGCTGACAGCAGAGCGTCGATTGCGGCCACTGCGTCATTCGTCGGATACCAACAACCTAGATCGAGCGCGGTTCTGGCCGCGGTGGTCACCGGCACGCCGTCCAGCCAGAGGATCTCGTCGTGTTCGATGCGATCGCCGCGAACTTTCATTCCAGGCAATGGGTTTCGGTTGGTGTGCAGGATTTCCAACGGTGCGTCCGGGTCGACCCACTTCGCCCCGTGCACCGCACTGGCGGTCAGACCCGCAACGATCGCCCGCCGGCTCGACCACAGCCATGCCGCTCTGGCCCGCACGTCTGGTGTCAGCTCCACATGCTGGGCGACGTACACGTCACGAAGCAATCTTCTGTACCGCGTCCGGAGTGCACTCTTGGTGAGCTCCCCGTTGGCAACGGCTTCACTACCGACAAATGGCTGGCCCACGACGGCAGCGTCGCAGAGAGCACGATGGCCGTCACATCACCATGAGGCAACTATCCACAGCGTCACCCCAGCGTGACGCTCGGCTCCCACAGCCACGCTGGCGTGACGTTCCGAAAGTAACGGGCCTCGGCGTCGTCCCGGGCGATCCCCGGTCGCCTCAACCCGCCGCGGGCACCGACTCCATCGCGTCAGGGGAACCGCCATGCAGATTCTTGGCAGTCGGTGACGTAGACACATCAGCAGGATTGGGATAGGTGCCGAACACGCGGTCGGCCGTACCCGAAGTCGTCACGGTGAACCAGTAATGCTCGTTCTTGTAGTGATGCAAGCGGTGATCGCGGTAGATGGCCCGATACGGCCTGGTCTTGGGCTTGTAGTCGGAGTGGACGAGGTAGTGGCACCACTCGTAGACGATGCCCATGCCGGCGTAGCACGTGAGGTAAGTCAATGCCAGACCAGGCCGGGTGAGTTCGGCCAGCGCGATGGCAAATACCAACGAGGACGGCAGGATCCAGAGCAGTGCTTTCCACGGAATGAAGACGAGTGCGGCATTGCGTGGATCCGCGTGATGTTCACGGTGTTTGCGCGAAAGCAGGGGATCGATTTTCAGTCGGCCGATGCTGCGGGGGCGCCAGTGCAGTATCACCACATGGATGACCCACTCGTAGAAGGGGAACGCCGCCACCATCAGCGCGGGCAGCAGCGCGTCAGTCCATTGCCAGTCACCGACCACCACGCGCGCCACCAGCGCTACGAAGAACGTAGTGCCGATCATCCACGGCGACGGGTGCTTCCAGAATTCGCGACCCGCTTGGCCGAGCGTAAGGCCTTTGCGGGCGGTTGCTGTGGTCATCGTTGATCCTCCAGACTCGTGAAAGCGGCGTTCAGTGCCGTGGTTGCGGGTTCGAGCAGGTCGTGCGCAGCTTGCTTGGCCGCGGACTGATCGCCCGAGGCGATCGCCGTCACAATCGCGCGGTAGCCCTCAATACGCCCGACTTCGGCAGCCATGACGACGGCGAGAGCGGACAGAGCAGGTTCGTACGCCGCGCGGAGTGTGTTGTACATCAGCCGAAACACGATCGAATCGGCGCCATCGACGACGTGGTCCCAAAAGGCCAGAGCCCTGCGTTGACGCTCGACCGGATCTGCCTCCCCCTCAAGTGCGTCAAGTGCTTCGTCGAGTAACGCGGCCAGCTCCGGCGGCCGACGCTCGGCCGCCAGTTCGGCCACCTTGGGCCCGATGTGCAAACGGGCCTCGAGGATGCTGCGAACCACCGAGTAGTCGAGTTCGCCGGCGCGCACCAGCAGACTCGGCAGGAGGTCCAACCCGCCGTGCCGGCGGAAGTCACGCACCGTGGTGGAGTCACCTTGCCGGACTTCTACGAGACCCGTTGCGGCAACCCGCTTGAGGGCCTCACGAACCGCGGGTCGAGAAACCCCGAGCACCTCGGCGAGGCGCCGTTCGCTCGGCAGGGTCTGCCCGGGCTGGATCCCCCCACTGAGCACTTCAGACACGATCTGATCGAAGACGTCTTCGGGTACCGACTTGCGGTTGACCGGCTGGAAGGGCATAAGACGACCTTAGCCTGCGGTGCGGCCAGAGGTCAAGTGGTCATACCAGTGCTTGGCCTTCGGGTCTGCTGGCCGAGAACTAATGCACAGTCGCGCCCGCCGTCGAACGTGACTGTGCAGTCGCACTAGGCGCGCCTTCGACACAGTCACCCCCGGCTGGCAAGTGCGGAACGAACCCGGCTGATAATCTCCGACGGCCGTTGCCCTGCGATCACCCGGACTACGAGCCAGCCCAGACGCTCCAGCCTCTCCCTGCGCCGTTGATCCCATCCGTACTGTTCGCGGTCAGTTCTGTGGTGCTCGCCGTCGTACTCGGCGGCGACTTTCACTTCTTCCCAGCCCATGTCGAGATGGGCGAACACCACACCGCACTCATCCGGAACCGGAATCTGCGTTTGCGGTCTCGGAATGCCGGCCATCACCAGGATCATCCGCAGCCAGCTCTCCTTCGGGGATTGCGCTCCGGCATCCATCAGTTCGACGGAGATACGGGCACGCCGGATCCCGCGGCGCTTTGGATAGCGCTCCAAGAGGACGCCGAGGTCGCTCACCGCAAGGCCGCACACGCGAGCCAACGCATCAATGGCCGGCACGGCGAAAGTAGGCGGATACCAGCATCCGAGATCCAGAGCAGTTCTGGCTGGGGTCGTAACCGGCAAGCCGTTGACGACTTGCACCTCGTCGGGCCGTAGGCGATCACCGCGAACCCGCATTCCGGACGGATGACTCCGATTGCCGTGAATGAGCTCCGCGGGCTGATCCGGGTCAATCCACTTGCTGCCGTACAAAGCGCAGGCTGATAGGCCGGCAACTACTCCACGACGACGCGACCACAACCATCCGGCGTGGGCACGCTGTACCGGCGTCAGGTCGATGTCCTTGCTGATGTAGACGTCGGGGAAGATCCTTTGGTATCGCCGACGCAACTGGTTATGCGACTTAGTGCCGGCTTTCACGGCATCGCTGCCGATGAACGGTTCCGCCACGGCAGGGCAGCGTGCCACGCCCGCCGCGCCTCGTCACTTCAGTGTGACCACACAGTCGCGCTCGACGCCGAGCGCGACTGTACGTCCACGCTCGGCGCATGAGAACCCACTCAGCCCAAGATCAAACCCGACGTCGGCACACCCGTTCCGGCCGTGACGAGCACATGCTCGACATCCGGCACCGGGTTCACCGATGTCCCACGCAATTGCCGCACGCCCTCGGCGATTCCGTTCATCCCGTGAATGTAGGCCTCACCGAGTTGACCGCCGTGCGTGTTGATGGGCAGTCGCCCGCCGATTTCGATCGCGCCGCCGGCGATGAAGTCCTTGGCCTCACCCCGGCCGCAGAATCCCAACTCCTCCAACTGAATCAGCGTGAACGGCGTGAAGTGGTCGTACAGTACCGCGGTCTGGATGTCAGCAGGCTGCAACCCGGATTGCGCCCACATCTGGTCACCCACCACGCCCATCTCGGGCAGCCCGATCTCGGGCCGGTAGTAGCTGACCATTGTGTACTGGTCGGGGCTGGATCCTTGCGCCGCCGCCTCGATGACGGCAGGACGGTGCTTGAGGTCGCGTGCCCGCTCCACCGAGGTCACCACGATGGCCACCGCGCCGTCGGTTTCCTGGCAGCAGTCCAGCAGCCGCAGCGGCTCGGCGATCCACCGCGAATTCTGGTGATCCTCAATGGTTATCGGCTTCTCGTAGAAATAGGCCTTCGGGTTCTTCGCCGCGTGTCGGCGATCGGCCACCGACACCGCACCGAAGTCGCGGCTCGTGGCGCCGGACCAGTGCATGTAGCGCCGGGCAATCATCGCGACCTGCGCCGCAGGTGTCGAAAGCCCGTGCGGATAGGAGAAGGAGTTGTCGACGCCCGTTGAATCCGCGTTCTCGGTGAGCCTCGTTTGAACCTGGCCGAACCGCATGCCGGAGCGTTCATTGAAGGCGCGGTAAGCCACCACCACATCGGCCACCCCGGTGGCCACCGCCAGAGCCGCCTGCTGCACGGTCGCGCACGCTGCGCCGCCGCCATAACCGATCTTGGAGAAGAATTTCAGGTCGCCGATGCCGGCCGCGCGTGCCACCGCAACCTCGGTGTTGGTGTCCATGGTGAAGGTCGTCAGCCCATCGACGTCTGATGGCGAAAGCCCCGCATCGTCAAGCGCATCACCAACCGCCTCGGCCGCCAGCCGTAGCTCGGACCGGCCCGAGTTCTTGGAGAAGTCGGTGGCACCGATCCCGACGATGGCCGCCTTACCGGACAACATCTATGCGTCCCCCATCGTCAGGGTCACCGTCGCAATGACATGGTTGCCAAGGCTGTTCGCGCCGATCACCTTCACCGTGATCAACCCGTCCTCCACCGCAGTCACCTCGCCAGAGAAGGTCACCGTGTCGTAGGCGTACCACGGCACCCCGAGCCGCAGCCCGATCGACTTGATCAGCGCCGACGGTCCGGCCCAGTCGGTGATGTAGCGCTGCACCAGGCCGGTGTCGGTCAGGATGTTGACGAAGATGTCCTTGGATCCCTTGGCCTGGGCCTTGTCCCGGTCGTGGTGCACATCTTGAAAGTCCCTGGTGGCCAATGCCGTTGAGATGATGAACGTCGGGTCGCCATACAGCTTGAGCTCGGGCAGTTGCAACCCCACCTCAATCACCGGCGCGCTCATGCGTCCAACTCCCAGGCGTACAGCGTCCACTCCGGACCGGAATCACCCGCCGGGAAGTCGATATACGTTGCGCGCACCGGCATTCCGATCTCCACCGCGGCAGGCTCGACACCGCGCAACTCGCCCAGCATCCGGACGCCTTCCTCCAACTCCACCAACGCGATCACGAAAGGCAAAGTGCGGCCAGGCACTTTCGGCGCATGATGCACGACGAAGCTGTACACGGTGCCGCGCCCGCTGGCCACTGCATAGTCCACGGGATCGGCCGGGTCCTGCCACACCGCAGGCACCGGCGGATGCTGCAACGAACCATCGGCGAGCTTTTGGATCCGCAGCTCGTGCGCCTTGACGCCCTCCCAGAAGAACGCGGTGTCACGCGAGGAAGCCGGCCGCATCATGGCGTCCGCGTCCAAGTCATCCGGCACCGCCGACTCGGTAGACGCCGCGGCCGTCGGCTTGAATTTCAGAATGCGCCAGTTCATCTCGGCGACATCTTCATCGCCGACCCGCCACACGATGTGCTGGTTGATGAAGAAGCCCTCACCGAGCGCGGTGTGCTTCGGGCCCACCACATCACCCATCTCTGAGGTGATGCTGACTTCCTCGCCCGGCCGCAGATAACGGTGGTAGGTCTGCTCGCAATTGGTGGCGACCACTCCGATGTACCCGTTGTCGTCGAACAGCTTCATCATGGGACCCATGGGGTCGTCGTCCGGCCGTGCCCCGTTCAGTCCGAACATCGTCCACACCTGGATCATTGCCGGTGGCGCCACCAGTCCGGGGTGTCCCACCGCGCGCGCCGCGGCCTCGTCCACGTAGATCGGGTTGCGGTCGCCGATGGCCTCGACCCAGTTGTTGATCATCGGCTGGTTCACCGGATCCCGGCCGACGCGCGGCTTACCACCGCCACCCGCGACGATCTCCGCGATAGCGTCCTGGAGTCCGCTCATCGAGGCACCCTCGGCACCTTCAGGCCCGAAGCCGCGATCATCTCGCGCATGACTTCGTTGACACCGCCTCCGAAGGTGATCACCAGGTTGCGTTTGGTCTGCGAGTCCAGCCACTCGAGCAGCTCCGCGGTTTCCGGCTCGGCCGGGTTCCCGTACTTGCCGACGATCTCCTCGGCCAGCCGCCCGATGTACTGAATCTTCTCGGTGCCAAACACTTTCGTCGCCGCAGCGTCGGCCACGTTGATGTCCTCCCCGGCGGCTGCGACCTGCCAGTTCAGCAGTTCGTTGGCCCGCCACAGCGAGTAGATCTCACCGAGCGCCCGCTTGACGTCGTGATGATCGATTGGCGTGACGCCGTTGCCGCCCGGCTTGGACGCCCAGGCGTGCAGGCGGTCATAGATGCCGGCGGTGCGACCCGCCGGCCCGAGCATCACCCGCTCGTTGTTGAGCTGGGTCGTGATCAGCCGCCATCCACCGTTCTCCTCGCCGACCAGCATGTCGACCGGCACTCGAACGTCGTTGTAGTAGGTGGCGTTGGTGTGGTGCGCGCCGTCGGACAGGATCACCGGTGTCCAGGAGTAACCAGGATCCTTGGTGTCCACGATCAGGATGGAAATGCCTTTGTGCTTAACGGCTTCCGGATCGGTCCGGCAGGCCAGCCAGACGTAGTCGGCGTCGTGTCCGCCAGTGGTCCACATCTTCTGGCCGTTGACGATGTACTCGTCGCCCTGGCGCACCGCGGAAGTGCGCAACGACGCAAGGTCGGTGCCGGCCTCCGGTTCGCTGTAACCGATCGCGAAGTGCACCTCACCGGCCAGGATCGCCGGCAGGAACTTCTTCTTCTGCGCCTCGGTGCCGAACTGCTGCAGCACTGGACCCACCGTCTGCAGCGTCACCGCGGGCAGCGGCACGTCGGCCCGGTGCGCCTCGTTGACGAAGATCGACTGCTCGATCGGCCCGAAACCCAGACCGCCGTATTCTTTTGGCCAGCCCACGCCGAGCTTGCCGTCCTTGCCCATCCGGCGGATTACCGCCCGATACGCCTCGTTGTGGCGGTCCTTCTCCATCGCCTTCGCCTCGTCGGACGAAATCAGGTTGGTGAAGTATTCGCGTAGTTCCGCCTGCAGCTGCCGCTGCTCGGGGGTGAGGTCGATAAACATCTAAACTCCAACCAAATCGAGACGGTGCGAGGGCCCGCCCAGAAGCCGGGTCAGGTCCTTGATCGTGGAGTAGTACCGGTGCATCGGGTAGGTGATGTCCATACCCATGCCGCCGTGCAGGTGGTGGCAGGTCTGCATCACCGGCGGTGCCTGCGAAGCCAGCCAGTACCCGAGCACGTCGAGATCGGAGCCGGCGTCGCGCCCCTCGGCCAGCTTCCACAGTACGGCCTTGGACGCGAGATCGATTGTGCGCGAGGCGATGTACACCTCCGCCAACTGAGCGGCCACCGTCTGGAACGTCGACAGCGGTTTACCAAACTGCTTGCGGTTCGCCACGTAGTCGGCGGTCAACCGCAGCGCCCCGGCTACCAATCCGGCGCCATAGGCGCCGATCATCGCCAGCACCAACTGGTTTACCCGCTCCGCGGAAGCGCCCGCCAACACATCCGCGTCTTCGACGGCGACGTCGGAGAAGGTCACCGTGTACTCGTCGGATCCGCTGGACGCCGGAGTGCGGACCAGCCGCACACCGTCGGCCTTGGGCGACACCACCACAACGCCGCTGTCCGCCGTAACCAGCATCCAGTCAGCCGACTCCGCGTATCCGACACCGACTTTCACGCCCGACAGGACGCCCCCCGCGAAAGACACAGCCGGTCGGTCCGGCAGTGCGGACCCGGGTTCGTTGAGGGCGGCAGTCAGCACCCCGCCGCCCGCAACCCCGGCCAGGTAACGGTCCTGCTGCTCCTGCGACGCCAGGTCGAGCAGTGGCACCACGCCGTACCCGAGGGTGACCAGTGCCGGCGTGATGGCGCCGTGCCGGCCGGCTTCGGTGAGCACGGTGCCCACCTCGGCCAGGCCCACCCCGTCGCCGCCAAGCCGCTCCGGCACCGCCAATGCCGTTACGCCGCCGTCCGCCAACGCTTTCCAGCTCAGTTCCCGGTCCAGAACCGAGGTGACGACGTCGGCGACGGCCTCCTGCTCTGCGCTGAGATTGAAGTCCATCGCGATCAGTGCGCCGCCGCGCTGTTGCCGGCGTAGTCGACCTGCCAGTGCTTGATCCCGTTGAGCCAGCCCGACCGCAACCGCTCGGGCTCCGACACAGGCGTGAGGTCCGGCATGTGGTCGGCGATGGCGTTGAAGATCAGGTTGATCGTCATGCGGGCCAGGTTCGCGCCGATGCAGTAGTGGGCACCGGTGCCGCCGAAACCGACATGGGGATTCGGGTCGCGCAGGATGTTGAAGGTGTGCGGGTCGTCGAACACGTCCTCGTCGAAATTGGCCGAGCGGTAGGACATCACCACCCGCTGCCCCTTCTTGATCTGCACGCCGGCCAACTCGGTGTCCTCGTTCGCGGTGCGCTGGAAGGCAGAAACCGGAGTGGCCCAGCGGATGATCTCGTCGGCGGTGGTCGAGGGCCGCTCCTTCTTGAACAGCTCCCACTGATCGAGGTTGTTCGCCATCGCGATCATCCCGTGGGTGATCGAGTTGCGCGTAGTCTCGTTACCGGCCACCGCGAGCATGATCACGAAGAAGCCGAACTCGTCATCGGAAAGCTTCTCGCCGTCGATGTCGGCCTGGATGAGCGTGGTGACGATGTCGTCGGTGGGATTCTGGTTTCGCTCCGCGGCCATCGCCATGGCGTAGGTGATCAGTTCCATCGACGACTGCGCGGGATCGATGTCGGCGTACTCCGGGTCGGTGCCGCCGGTCATCTCGTTGGACCAGCGGAACAGCTTGTCGCGATCCTCCTGCGGCACGCCGAGCAAGCCGGCGATGGCCTGCAGCGGCAGCTCGCACGCCACCTGCTCGACGAAGTCACCGCTGCCGGCGGTCGCCGCCGTCTTGGCGATGTTCTGGGCCCGCTGGGCCAGCTCGGCTTCCAGCCGTCCGATGGCCCGTGGCGTGAAGCCGCGGGAGATGATCTTGCGCAACCGGGTGTGGTGCGGCGCGTCCATATTGAGCATGACGCTGCGCTGCAGTTCGACCTGCTCGCGCTTCATCTCCGGTGGCCAGGTCGGGATGGCGCCGTTCATCCAGCTGGAGTACACATCGCTGCGGCGCGACACCTCCTTGACGTCGGCGTGCCTGGTGACGAGCCAGTATCCGTGGTCCTCGAAGCCACCGGCGCCACCGGGGATGTCGACCCAGTGGACCGGCTCGGCCTTCCGCAGCGCGGCAAGCTCCTCGACGGGCAAGCCTGCCAGGTTGACGTCAGGGTCCAGGAAATCGAAGTCGGCGGGAATGTGGGGGGGTGCCATGTATATGCGCTCCTTTTGCAACACCAATTGCAACGTGTTCTAGTGCCAGTAAAACACGGCTCCTCCGCAGATAAAAGGCAGGTAACCGTCCTCGCTTGTCATAGTAATGAAACGTGTTCTAGCCTGGCTTCATGGGTAACCCGGTAATCGTCGAAGCCACCCGCAGCCCCATCGGCAAGCGCAATGGATGGCTATCAGGACTGCACGCCACCGAACTGCTCGGGGCGGTGCAGAAGGCACTGGTCGACAAGGCCGGTATCGAAGCCGGGGACGTCGAACAACTCGTCGGCGGCTGCGTGACGCAGTTCGGTGAGCAGTCCAACAACATCACCCGGGTGGCCTGGCTGACGGCCGGTCTGCCCGAGCACGTCGGCGCCACCACCATCGACTGCCAGTGCGGCAGCAGTCAGCAGGCCAACCACCTCGTCGCCGGGTTGATCGCCACCGGCGCCATCGACATCGGCATCGCCTGCGGCATCGAGGCGATGAGCCGGGTGGGACTGGGCGCCAACGCCGGCCCCGACCGTGCGGCGATCCGCGCGGCGTCCTGGGACATCGACATGCCCAATCAGTTCGAGGCTGCCGAGCGCATCGCCAAGCGCCGCGGCATCACCCGCGAGGAGATCGACGCGTTCGGCTTCGCCTCACAGGCCAAAGCCAAGCGGGCCTGGGAGGAGAACCGGTTCGAGCGCGAAATCTCCCCGATCGTGGCGCCGGTGCTCGATGAGAACAAGCGGCCCACCGACGAGCGGGCACCGGTCACCCGCGACCAGGGGCTGCGCGAGACCACGCTAGAAGGACTGAGCCAGCTCAAGCCAGTGATGGAGGGCGGCATCCACACCGCGGGAACCTCTTCGCAGATTTCCGACGGCGCGGCTGCGGTGCTCTGGATGGACGAGGACAAGGCCAAGGCGCTCGGGTTGCGGCCACGGGCGCGCATCGTCAGCCAGGCCAACGTCGGCGCCGAGCCGTACTACCACCTGGACGGTCCCGTCCAGTCCACAGCCAGGGTGCTCGAGAAGGCCGGCATGAAGATGGGCGACATCGACGTCGTCGAGATCAACGAGGCGTTCGCGTCGGTGGTGTTGTCCTGGGCACGGGTGCATGAGCCCGACATGGACCGGGTCAACGTCAACGGCGGCGCCATCGCCCTGGGCCATCCGGTGGGGTCCACCGGCGCCCGGCTGATCACCACCGCGCTCCACGAGCTGGAGCGCACGGACCAGAGCACCGCGCTGATCACCATGTGCGCCGGCGGTGCCCTGTCGACTGGGACCATCATCGAGCGCATCTAGGCCTGTGCACGTCTCCGAGGAAAGTCGCATCGCGGCGGCCCAGAGCTACATTGACGCGCTGGTGAGCCATGACGCCGAGGCCGTTCCGTTTGCGGCCGGCTGCACCCGCATCGAGCTGGGCTTGAAGAACGGCTTCTCCGGAAATCATCTGCGGCGCGGCCTTAATCGCGGCCTGCAGTACCGCGTCATCGCCGACGCCACCCCGCCGCAATACCGCATCGACGGCGACGAGGTGCATGCCAGCTACGACGTCCTGAGCAAGGCCGCGTTCGGCGGACGGCGAGTTGCCGCGCGGGTCACGGAAACCTTCGTCATTCCGGCCGAAAGTGTCACCGGCAAGGCCGAGATACACCACATCAGGGCCAGTTTCACGCCATTCATCAAGCACTAGGATCCCTTATGCCCAAACCCCGCCCGCGCTTTCAGGATTCGCCCGTCACCGACGTTCTCATCAAGTGGATGTCGCGCCTCAACACGTGGTTGTACCGCCGCAACGGCGGCGAGGGCCTGGGCGGCACGTTCCAGAAGATCCCCGTCGCCCTGCTGACCACGACCGGCCGCAAAACCGGTGAACCCCGCGTCAGCCCGTTGTACTTCCTGCGCGACGGCGACCGGGTCATCGTTGCGGCCTCCAAGGGAGGGGCGGCCAAGAACCCGATGTGGTATCTCAACCTCAAGGCCAATCCAAAGGTGCAGGTGCAGATCAAGAAGGAAGTGCTCGACCTCACCGCCCGCGACGCCACCGACGAGGAACGCGCCAAGTACTGGCCACAGCTAGTGGACATGTATCCGAGCTACGAGGACTACCAGGCCTGGACCGATCGCACGATCCCGATCGTCATCTGCGACCCAGCCTGACGACACCGTAAGCGCTGGAACGTAATCCGGCGCTATCGCATCGAACCCGCCGGCTAGGTCAACCCGGCCAACCCGTCGACGCCGAGCACTGTCCCGCCGGTGCCACCGGCTCCGGCGGCGCCCTTGGTCGGACCCAGGCCGCCATTGCCGCCGTTGCCGCCGTTGCCGAACAACACCGCATTGCCGCCGTCGCCGCCTTTGCCGCCGGCGGTTGCGCTGTCCCCGCCGGCACCGCCGGCGCCACCGACACCCAACAGCCGCCCGCCCGTACCGCCCTTGCCCCCGGCACCGGCGCTGACGTCCGCATGCCCGCCGGCGCCACCGATACCGCCGCAGCCGAGCCAGCCGGCATCGCCGCCATTACCCCCGGCGCCGCCGGTGACGCCATTACCACCAGCACCACCGCCACCGGCACTCGAGAACAGCAGGCCGGCGTTGCCGCCGTGACGGCGATGTTCTGGGCCCGCTGGGCCAGCTCGGCTTCCAGCCGTCCGG
>NZ_LQOY01000008.1 GCF_002101675.1 Mycobacterium gordonae
CTGGGTGAGGTGCGGGCGGTGCTGGCCGGGCTGGATGGGGTGCAGAGCGCGGTCGTCGTGGCCCGTGCGGACCAGCCCGGGGACAAGCGGCTGGTCGGCTATGTCACCGGCACCGTCGAGCCGGCCGAGGCGCGGAGGGCACTGGCCAAGCGGCTCCCGGCCTATATGGTGCCCGCGGCGGTGGTGGTACTCGCCGCGCTGCCGTTAACCCCCAACGGCAAGCTCGACGTCCGCGCGCTGCCGGCACCCGAGTACCACGACACCGACCGCTACCGCGCCCCGGTCACCGCGGTGGAAGAGATCCTGGCAGGCATCTACGCCAGGGTCCTGGGATTGGAACGCGTCGGCGTTGATGACTCATTCACCGTCCTGGGTGGAGATTCGTTGTCGGCCATGCGCTTGGTCGTGGCGGTCAACGCCGCCTTGGACACCAATCTCGGGGTGCGCGCGGTCTTTGAAACCCCCACGGTTGCCCAATTGGCGGCCCGGATCGGTGACCACAGTGGGGGACGGCTGCAGCCGCTGATGGCCCTGCCCCGGCCTGCGGTGGTTCCGTTGTCGTTTGCCCAGTCCCGGTTGTGGTTCTTGGAGCAGTTGCAGGGGCCTTCGGCGGTGTACAACCTGCCGGTGGCATTGCGGCTGAGCGGCCGGTTGAATGCCGAGGCGCTGGGCGCTGCGCTGGCCGATGTGGTGGCCCGCCAGGAAAGCCTGCGCACGCTATTTCCCGCACCCGAGGGAACACCCCGGCAGCTGGTGGTGCCGGCCGAGCGGGCCGACTTCGGCTGGCAGGTCACCGATGCGACCGGCTGGCCGGCGGACCGGCTGAGGGGGGCCATCGCCGCGGTGGCAGGCCGCAGCTTTGACCTTGCGGCCCAGATTCCGCTGCGGGCAGAGCTGTTCCAGCTCACCGACGACGAGCACGTGCTGG
Source organism: Mycobacterium gordonae (assembly GCF_002101675.1). Taxonomy (GTDB): domain Bacteria; phylum Actinomycetota; class Actinomycetes; order Mycobacteriales; family Mycobacteriaceae; genus Mycobacterium; species Mycobacterium gordonae. The sequence goes on from NZ_LQOY01000008.1 coordinate 929, forward strand.
TAGCCGTGGCCCACCACATCGCCGCAGACGGCTTGTCGGTCACCCCACTGCTACACGATCTGAGCACCGCCTATGCCGCGCGGTGCGGCGGGGACGCGCCTCGCTGGGCACCGTTGGCCGTGCAGTACGCCGACTACACGCTGTGGCAGCGCGCGCAGTTCGGCGACCTCGCCGACAGCGGTAGCCGCATCGCGGCGCAGCTGGGGTACTGGGAGGAGGCCTTGGGCGGGATGCCCGAACGTGTGGCGCTGCCCACGGATCGGCCGTACCCGCCGGTGGCCGATTACCGGGGCGCCGTCGTGGCGGTCGACTGGCCGGGCGAGCTTCAGCAGCAGGTGGCTCGGGTGGCCCGGGAGCACAACGCGACCACTTTCATGGTGATGCAGGCCGCGTTGGCGGTGCTGCTGGCCAAAGTTGGTGGCAGCACGGATGTGGCCGTCGGGTTCCCGATCGCCGGGCGACGTGATCCCGCCCTCGATGATCTGGTCGGCTTCTTCGTCAACACCCTGGTACTGCGCGTAGATCTCAGCGGTGATCCCAGCGTTGCCGAACTGCTGGCCCGAGTCCGGGCGCGCAGCCTAGCCGCCTACGAGAACCAGGACGTGCCGTTCGAGCTGCTGGTGGAGCGTCTGCATCCGGCCCGATCCCTGGCCCATCACCCGCTGATTCAGGTGATGCTGGCCTGGCAGAACTTCGCCGGTCCGAGCGATCAATCCGCCGCCGGGCAAGCCCTGGGGGATCTGACCGTCACGCCGGTGCCGATCGATAGCCACACCGCACGCATGGACCTGACGTTTTCGCTGGCGGAACGCTGGAGCGAGGCCGGTGAGCCCGCTGGAATCGGTGGGACGGTGGAGTTCCGCACCGACGTGTTCGACGCCGCCAGCATCGAAGCGCTGATCGAGCGGCTGGGGCGGATGGTGGTGGCGATGACCGCCGACCCATCCCGGCGGCTGTCGTCGATCGATCTGCTGGACAGGGCCGAACACGCCCGCGTGGATGAGATCGGTAATCGGGCGGTGTTGAGCCGGCCCGCAGCCCCGACGGCTTCTGTTCCAGCGTTGTTTGCCGCGCAGGCTGCGCGCACCCCGCAGGCGGTGGCGATCAGCTTCGAGGGCCAGACGATGAGCTACCGCGAACTCGAGGAAACCGCCACGCAGTGGGCGCACCTGCTGGCGGGGCAGGGTGTGGGCCCTGGGCAGTGTGTGGCGCTGCTGTTTTCCCGTTCCGCCGAGGCGATCGTGGCGATCTTGGCGGTGCTCAAGACCGGGGCGGCCTACCTGCCGATCGACCCGAGCCTGCCTGCGGCGCGGGTCGGGTTCATGATCGCCGACGCCGCCCCGATCGCCGCGATCACCACCAGCCGGCTGCGCTCGCGGCTCCACGGACACGACTTGGCCGTCATCGATGTCACGGACCCTCGCATCGATACCTGCCCGGAAACCGAGCTGTCGGCGCCGCAACCGGACGATATCGCCTACCTGATCTACACCTCGGGCACCACCGGCGTCCCCAAGGGTGTGGCCGTCACCCACCACAACATCACCCAGCTGATCGATTCGCTGGATCCGAAATTGTCAGGGCCACAACGAGTGTGGTCGCAGTTCCATTCCTATGGCTTCGACGTTTCGGTGTGGGAGATGTGGAGCCCGTTGCTCCAGGGCGGGCGGCTGGTGGTGATACCCGAGCCGGTGGTCGGCTCACCCGAACAGTTGCACACGGTGCTGGTCAGTGAGCAGGTCGATGTGCTGACCCAGACCCCTTCGGCGGTGTCGGCGTTGGCGCCGCAGGGGCTGGAGTCGGTGGCGTTGGTGGTTACCGGTGAAGCCTGCCCGCCCGAGGTGGTGCAGCGGTGGGCCGCAGGGCGGGTGATGCTCAACGCTTACGGACCCACCGAAACGACGGTGTATGCGGCGATCAGCGGACCGTTGGCAGCGGGATCAGCGGGCTCGGGCGTTGTCCCCATCGGCTCCCCGCTGCCCGGAGCCGCGGTGTTCGTCGTCGACCCGTGGCTACGGCCCGTGCCACCAGGGGTGGTTGGGGAGTTGTATGTGGCCGGCGCCGGGCTGGGCATCGGATACTGGCGCCGACCGGGGTTGACCGCGTCTCGGTTCGTGGCGTGCCCGTTTGCCGGGGGGCAGCGGATGTATCGCACCGGGGATCTGGTGCGGTGGCGTCCTGACGGGCAACTGGACTATCTCGGACGCGCCGATGAGCAGGTCAAGATCCGTGGATACCGCATCGAACCCGGTGAAGTGCGGGCCGCCTTGGCCGGGTTGGCCGGGGTGGAGCAGGCGGTGGTAGTAGCCCGCGAGGACCGCCCCGGTGACAAGCGCCTGGTGGGCTATGTCGTTGCTGTCACCGAGACGGTGGAGCCGGCCGCGATGCGCGCGGCGCTGGCTGAGCGGCTGCCGGCCTACATGGTGCCGACGGCGGTGGTGGTGCTGCCGGCGTTGCCGCTGACTAATAACGGCAAACTCGACATCCGCGCGCTGCCGGCTCCGGAGTACCAGGATGTCCTTCGTTACTGCGCCCCGGCTAACCCCACCGAAGAGATTCTGGCCGGCATTTACGCCCAGGTACTCGGACTCGACCGGGTCGGGGCCGAGGAATCGTTCTTCGAGTTGGGCGGGGACAGCATCATGTCGATGCAGGTAGTGGCGCGGGCCCGTGCTGCCGGCCTGATGTGCCGACCGCGGGACATCTTCGTCGAGCAGACGGTAGCCCGGCTGGCGCGGGTGGTAGCGGTGGCTGATGGAACGGTCGGCCCGATCGATGAGGGTGTCGGGCCGGTGCTGACTACTCCGATCATCGCCTGGCTGGCGGACGTGGACGGCCCGGTTGAGCAGTTCAACCAGACGCTGGTGGTGCAGGCTCCCCCGGGGGTCGGGCAGGCCGACGCGGTGGTCGTGCTGCAGGCGTTGCTGGACCGTCACGCCATGTTGCGGTTGCGCGTCGACAACTGGGACGCCCGGGCGTGGTCGCTGTACGTGCCCGAGCCGGGTTCCGTGGACGCGGGCGAGCGCCTACATGAGGTGGACGTGCTATCCGACGAGGCGGTGGTAGCGGCGCGGGCCCGGTTGCATCCGGGCGCCGGGGTGGTGCTCAGCGCATTGTGGGTTTCCTCCACCCGCCAACTGGTGCTGATGGTTCACCATCTGGCCGTCGACGGGGTGTCGTGGCGGATTTTGTTGGAGGATCTCAACATCGCCTGGGCTCAGTATCGCCGAGGACAGCAGATAGTGCTGCCGGCGACCGGGACGTCTTTTGCCCGATGGGCGTCGCAGCTGGCCGCATGTGCGGATCGCACGACCACGGTGGACGAGGCGCGCTCCTGGCAAGAAGTGCTGGCGACCCCCGCCGCGTTGCCGGCCGTCCAGCCTGCGTTGGATACGTTTGCCAGCGCGGGCCACATGTCGCTGGCACTCGATGACGTCGAGACCACCCGGATGCTGTTGGGTGAGGTGCCGGCGGCGTTTCACGCCGGGATACACGAGATCCTGCTGATTGCGTTTGCCTTGGCGTGGGCGGAGTTCCTGGGCACCGGCGCCGCGCCGATCGGCATTGACGTCGAGGGCCACGGCCGTGACGAGGAGTTGGTCGGTGACGCTGACCTGTCGCGCACCGTCGGGTGGTTCACCACCAAGTATCCGGTGGCCCTGAGTGTCGGGGGGCCGGAGGGCGCGCTGCGCTGGGCGCAGGTGGTGGCCGGCGAGGCAGCGCTGGGGACGACCGTCAAAGACGCCAAAGAGCAACTTCGCGCCCTCCCCCACCCGCTGACCTATGGGCTGTTGCGGTACCTGAACACCGAGGTGGAGCTGGCCGGGTCCGACCCGGTCATCGGATTCAACTACTTGGGACGGGTGGGCGCCGGGGGCACCGAGTCACCCGGTGATCTGTGGCTGGTCAGCCAGGACCGCTCCTCGTCACTCGTCGCGTCACTCGCCGCCGCGGTGCCCATGCCGCTGATGCACACGGTGGACCTCAGCGCCGTCACTATTGACACCGGCACCGGCCCGCGACTGCAGGCCAATTGGACGTGGGCAGCGTCGGCTCTGGATGAGGCGGGGATCACCAGGGTGAGCAGGCTGTGGTTCGAGGCCCTGGCCGGCATCTGCGCGCATGTACGGTCCGGTGGGGGCGGTTTGACGCCGTCCGATATCGCGCCTGCCAGGCTGAGTCAGCACCAGATCGACGATTTGCAGCGCCAATATCGGATCGCCGACATCTTGCCCATGACCCCCCTGCAGCGGGGGCTGCTCTTCCACGCCGGCACCGCCAGCGACGACGTGTATGCGGTGCAGCTGGCATTTACCGTGACCGGCCCGCTTGACCGGCACCGACTGCGGGATGCGGTGCACACCGTGGTCACCCGGCATCCACACCTGGTGGCCCGATTCTGCCCACAGTTCGACGATCCGGTGCAGCTCATCCCGGCCGATCCCGTGCCGGGGTGGCGGTATGTCGAGCCTGGCGCCGAAGATCACGATGTCGACGAGCTGATCAGGAGGGCCTGCGACGCCGAACGCGCCGCAGTCTGCGATCTCGCGAAAGGGCCGGCCTTCAGGGTGGCGTTGATCCGCACCGCAGCCGACCGGCACCGGCTGGTGCTGACCAATCACCACATTGTGATGGATGGCTGGTCGTTGCCGATCCTGCTGAGGGAACTGTTCGCCGCGTACCACGGGCAGCGGCTGCCCGCTGCCGTGTCGTATCGCCGATTCGTGAGTTGGCTGGCCGGTCGGGACCTGGATGGCGCCCGCGCTGCTTGGCGTGCGGCGTTGGCGGGCTTTGACACCCCCACGTTGGTGGGACCCCCGCGCAGGACGGGGTTTGGTACCCGAGGTGTCACATCATTTGCGGTGTCCGCCGGCCTCACCCGTGCGGTCAAGGAGCTGGCGCGCTCGTCTCGCACCACGGTCAACACTGTTTTGCAGACCGCCTACGCGCAGCTGCTGTGCGGGCTGACCGGTCAGCATGACGTCGTCTTCGGCACCACGGTCGCGGGCAGGCCGGCTGAGGTGGCCGGTGCAGAATCGATGGTGGGCCTGTTCATCAACACGGTGCCGGTGAGGGCAAGGATCACGTCGGCAACCACCACCTCGGATCTGCTGGATCAGCTGCAATGCGCCTATAACAACACGCTGGAGCACCAGCACTTGGCGCTCCAGGAGATCCACCGCGTCGCGGGTCAGCAGCAGCTGTTCGACACCCTTCTCGTGTACGAGAATTACCCGATCGACGCTGCCGGGCAGCCGGGCGAGCATGAGCTGGACATCACCGAATTCACCAGCCGCGAATCCACCCACTACCCGCTGGCGGTGATCGTCCAGCCGGGCCCCGAGCTCCTGCTTCGCGTTGAATTCGACACCGAGGTGTTCGACGCCAACAGCATCGACACACTGAGCGGACGGTTACAGAAGCTGTTGACAGCCATGACCGCCAACCCCACCCGGCGGCTCTCCTCAATCGATCTGCTCGATGATTCCGAGCACGCCCGCCTGGATGGGTGGGGCAACCGGGCGGTGTTGACCCGACCCGGACCCGACGGTGCCTCAATTCCGGCGCTGTTCGGCGCGCAGGTGGCGCGCGCCCCGGAGGCGGTGGCGCTCAGCCACGGACAGCGTTCGTGGACCTACCGCGACCTCGATCGGGCGGCCCACCAGCTGGCGCATCTGCTGGCCGGTCATGGGGCAGGTCCCGGACAGTATGTGGCGCTGTTGCTGCCCCGCTCAGCCGACGCAATCGTGGCGATTCTGGCGGTGCTCAAGACCGGGGCGGCCTACCTACCGATCGACCCGAACCTGCCCGATGTCCGCCTCGAGTTCATGCTCGCCGACGCTGCCCCGATCGCCGCCGTCACCACCAACCGGCTGCGCCCGCGGCTCGAGGGACACAACTTCGCCGTCATTGACGTCGCCGACCCTCGCGTCCGGGCCTGCCCCGACGCGGACCTTCCGGTGCCGCAGCCGGACGATATCGCCTACCTCATTTACACCTCGGGCACGACCGGGGTGCCCAAAGGCGTTGCGATTACTCACCGCAACGTCATCGGGCTGTTCGACTCGCTAGACGTCGGCCTGCCGCTGGAACCGGGGCAGGTGTGGACGCAGTGCCATTCTTTGGCCTTCGACTTCTCGGTGTGGGAGATGTGGGCGGCGTTGTTGCACGGGGGTCGGCTGGTGGTGATACCCGAAGAGGTGGTCAGTTCACCGGGGGACTTGCACGACGTGCTGGTCGCCGAAGACGTCAGCGTGCTCAGTCAAACGCCGTCGGCCATCGGGGTGCTGTCGCCGTCGGTGTTGCCGTCGACGGCGGTGGTGGTCGCCGCGGAGCCCTGCCCGGCGGAGGTGGTGGATCGGTGGGCGCCGGGGCGGGTGATGGTCAATGCCTACGGCCCGACCGAGACCACGGTGTATGCGTCGGTGAGTGCGCCGCTGGTAGCGGGGTCGGGGGTGCCGCCGATCGGGTCGCCGGTGGCGGGGGCGGCGTTGTTCGTGCTCGATGGGTGGTTGCGGCCGGTGCCGGTCGGGGTGGTGGGGGAGTTGTATGTGGCCGGTGCCGGGGTGGGTGTGGGC
>NZ_LQOY01000009.1 GCF_002101675.1 Mycobacterium gordonae
AATCCGCCCGGGCCGGCCTTGGAGAATGCCCCGGTCCCTGCACCGCCGCTGCCCGACCCGCCCGGCCCACCGAGGCCGCCGCCGCCGAGCAGCCCACCGGCCCCGCCGGCGCCGGAATGTTAGGAGCTGACGGTGCCGGCGGCGCCGGCGGCGCCGGCGGTAATGCCGGGACGCTGTTCGGTAGTGGCGGCGTCGGCGGAAACGGCGGAGCGTCCGGCAAGGGGGTCGGCGGCACCGGGGGTCACGGTGGAAACTCCGGTCTCCTGTTCTCCAGTGCCGGTGCCGGCGGATTTGGAGGCAACAGCGCGGACGGAAAGGGTGGCCTCGGCGGAATTGGCGGCAACGCGGGCTTGCTCGGTTGCGGCGGCGCCGGCGGCGCCGGCGGCCTCACCACCACCGGCACTGGCGGTGCCGGTGGGAACGGCGGTACCGGCGGGCAGTTGCTGGGTATGGGTGGCACCGGTGGCGCCGGAGCGGACGGCAACCCGGCCGCCGGGACCGGCGGCGGCGCCGGCGGCCTCGGTGGCACCACCGTGCTCATTGGCCCAGGCGGCAACGGCGGCAACGGCGGCAACGGCGTGCCGAAGGGCAACCCCGGCCAGGGCGGGCCTGGCGGACAGCTCCTAGGTCAAGACGGGTTCACCGGCCTGGCCTGAACCGGCGTCGGCCAGCACCCCCGCGGCGACCAGCGCGTGGTAACCGCCCACCACGTCCGTCGCGCGGCGCAACCCCAGATCCAGCAGCGCCGCCGCGGCCAGGCTCGACGTGTAGCCCTCCGAACACAGGATCACCCACTCGACGTCGTCGCCGACGGCCTGCGGCAGCCGGGCGTCACTGGTCGGGTCGCAGCGCCATTCCAGGACGTTGCGCTCGATCACCAACGCACCGGGAACCTCGCCCTCGCGGGCCCGCTGCGCAGCCGGCCTGATATCGACCAGCACCGCTCCCCGCCGCACCGCCTCGGGCACCTGCTCGGCAGGCAGCCGGTGATAACGCCCGCGGGCGGCCTGCAGAACCCGGTCGATCCTGCTCATCACGGCCCTTCCGGTTGGTCGGTCAGTTCGGTGCGCTGGCGGCGCAGGGTGTTGCGTTCGGTGACGTCGTAGTAGGACATCGCGGTCAACGGCGGCGAGTAGGCGTGCACACTCAACGTCGGCGCCACGGGCGCCGGAGTTGCGGTGGCTGCGGGCCGCGGCGCCCACACCACGTCGTGCACCCAACCCAGCGGAAACCCCGCCTGGTCACCGGCATCCAGCCGACGTCGGCGCAACTTCGTTCCGTCCCAACGGTATTCGCTGAGCGATCCGGACAGCACGGTCAACGCACCCAGCGAGCCGCCGTGGTCGTGCAATTCGGTGGCGTGCCCTGGGACCCAGCTGATCAGCCAGATGTCGATTTCCTCGTCGCCGTGAATGCGGGTGAACCACCGTTCTGTGTCGGGCACACCGCCCGCGGGCAGCAGGTGGTCGCAGCGCCCGCTCAGCACGTCGTCGGCGGCCTGGTCGGTGACGTGCAGCAGATCGGGCACCCGCAGCCGGGTGGGTCCCGAGTTAGGGACGGCCGAGGTGGGGTATGGACGAGCAAGAGCCATAGCCATGGAAGAACTCCGGAGTGGGAAACGGGTTGGGCAAGCGGCGGCGCGTCAGGGCCGACAACACTCGCAAAATCCGAACCGCTTCATCACGCCGACAGTGTCCCATAGATTGGGACTCGTGCGCGGACACCGACGATGGGCGCCGATACTCGGCGCGCTGGTTTGTGTGCCGGCCTTCGTCGGCTGCTCGCACGGCGGCGAGGGCGGCAGAACCACGTCCTCGTCGGACCGATCCGCAACCGGAACCAGTTCGCTGCCCCCAGGCGCCATCGGGGTGTCCCCCGGCGGTGTCACCACCCGGGTGGACGCGCCCGCGGAGTCGACCGAAGAGGAGTACTTCCAGGCCTGCCACGCAGCGAAAATGTGGATGGATGCGCAGGGCGGTACCGGCGAAGCGCAGGTCGAGCCGTATCTGGCGATGGTGCAGAAGTCCGGCCCGGGCTTTGCGGGCAGTTGGAACAAGCGCTGGGCGGAGCTGGGCCCGGAGCGTCAGGCGGCGGTGATAGTGGCGGCGCAAGCCGCCGGCCGGGGCGAGTGCGGTTGACCGTCCGTGCCAGGGTCCGCTTTGAAATCACGCCTGCACGAAACTGTCATCCGGTTCCCACCGGCAACCTGCCGCCAAGCACAATATGGGGATGTCCGGACCGATCCCCCTTCGCCTTCATGCGACATCTGGACGTCGCGTCGCGCTGGCGCTGGGCAGCGGCGGCGCCCGTGGCTACGCCCACATTGGTGTGATCCAAGAGCTGGAGGACCGGGGTTATGAGATCGTCGGCATCGCCGGCTCGTCGATGGGCGCTTTGGTGGGCGGGGTGCAGGCCGCCGGACGCCTGAACGAGCTCGCGGACTGGGCGAAATCGCTTACCCAACGCACCATCCTCCGGCTGCTCGATCCCTCGCTCACCGCCGCCGGAGTGCTGCGGGCGGAGAAGATCCTGGACGCGGTGCGCGACATCCTGGGACCGGTGACCATCGAGCAGCTGTCGGTTCCCTACACGGCGGTGGCCACCGATCTTTTGGCCGGCAAGTCGGTGTGGTTTCAGCGCGGCCCGGTGGACGAGGCAATCCGCGCGTCGATCGCCATACCCGGTGTGATCGCCCCGCACGAGGTGGGCGGACGCTTGCTGGCCGACGGCGGCATCCTCGACCCGCTGCCGATGGCGCCGGTCGCGGCCGTGAACGCCGACCTCACCATCGCGGTCAGCCTCAACGGCAGCGAACCGGGAGCCACGCGGGACGCCGAGCCGGGCATGACCGCCGAATGGCTGAACAGGATGGTGCGCAGCACCACCGCACTGCTCGACACCAACGCCGCCAAGTCGCTGCTGGACCGGCCGACGGCGCGGGCGGTCCTGAGCCGGTTCGGCGCCACTCCCCCAGACGACTGGTCAGACTCTTCCGACCCGACCGACGACGACGCACCCGAAGTGCCCAGGCTGGGCAGCTTCGAGGTGATGAACCGGACGATCGACATCGCCCAGTCCGCGCTGGCCCGCCACACGCTGGCGGCCTATCCGCCGGACCTGCTCATCGAGGTGCCACGCACCACCTGCCGCAGCCTGGAATTCCACCGCGCGGTCGAGGTGATCGCCGTCGGCCGCGCCTTGGCCACTCGCGCTTTGGACGCATTTGAAAATGCCGGCGTCGAGGACACGCAGGTGCCCGCTATCGAGGGTTGAATCCGTTCCGGTTGAGCAATCACATTTGCCGAAAGAAATAGCGCGACGCGCGCCAAACCACCATCGGTCGAGTTACGCGCGTTTACGCCCCGGCCCCGTGTGGGTGGCCGCCTTGCGCTGCAACTCGGCGACGAGGTCTGACGGGGGCAGTTGCTGCGCCAACCGGTTGAGCGCCAACCGCACCACGGCACTGCGCGTTGCGTCCACCCGTGGCTTCGCGAAACGTGCTGCGGTACGCACTGTTTCGAGGAAAGCGTCGGTTGGCTCGTCGAGGTAGATCGAGACCTTCGTCAGCTCCGTCGGAGCCGCCGGTCGCACCGCCGGCGGCGCTGCAGGCCGGACCGGCGGTTGCGAAATCGGCGCGGGGCGCCCCCGGTAAAACCCCGGCGGAACCGTATTGTGCTGCGTCGAGCCATTTCGCGCGGTCACACCATAAGCCATCGGAGTTTCCTTTCGGGATAGGAGAGAACCAATTACCACAGCGGTGCGGCACTTAAGAGTTATGACGCTGCGACCAGCTAGGTATAACACCCTGCCAATCGGCCTTACAACCAACGAAAACGCCGAAAAGCGTTGATTCCATAGCGATTCAACAATTTTTCAATCCTCGCGGCGCGCGGCTGCCCGCTCGGTGCGGTATCCCGTGGCCCGGACCGGCGGCGGGCGGGGGCCGCCGCAAGGCGCCCCCGCGGCGCGACGCCCGCCCCTCGCGGGTCGACAACGCACAGCCCCGACTGGACCCAAGCCGCCATCGACAAAAATCGACAAAAACGGCTTTTTGCTTACCTTGCGTCAACAGAAGCAGCCATTTGCTCAACCACTTCGACAAAGGCCGCTCTTTGATCAGCACCGCAACAAAAAACAACATTTGCCCACGCCATTCTACAAATGGCAAAATTTGCTCATTTTTCTTGTGTCACACCACCTTTCGCATTAATGTCGGTCCGGCCCAGCGCCCCGCTGGGCTCCATTGCACCGCGCCCTGCGATAGGAGCTGATAGATGTCGTTTGTGTTGATTTCTCCGGAATTCGTAGCGAATGCCGCCGGAGATTTGACGGGAATCGGCTCCGGCATAAATGCGGCCAACGCCGCAGCCGCCTCGTCGACGACACAGGTGTTGGCAGCGGGCGCCGATGAAGTGTCAGCGCAAATCGCGGCGCTGTTCGGTGTACACGGTCAGCAGTATCAGATGCTGAGTGCGCAGGCGGCGGCGTTCCATGAGCAATTCGTGCGAACCCTGTCCGGTGCGGCGGGTTCGTATCTCTCGGCGGAGGCCAGCAGCGCCGAGTCCGTTGTCTTGGACTTGATCAACGCGCCCACGGAGTTGCTTCTCGGCCGTCCGCTGGTCGGCGACGGTGTCAGCGCGACGACACCGGGCGGCAACGGTGGCGACGGCGGACTGCTGTGGGGCAACGGGGGCAACGGCGCCCCCGGCGCGGCCGGCCAGCCCGGTGGCAACGGCGGCAGCGCCGGACTGCTGGGCAGCGGCGGCACCGGAGGGGCCGGCGGGGCCGGTGCTTCCGGTGGATATGGCGGCAGTGGTGGCTGGCTCTACGGCAACGGCGGTACCGGCGGCGCGGGCGGCATCGGAGCCAACGGCGGCGCCGGCGGAGGCGGCACGTTGTTATTCGGTTCGGGCGGCAGCGGAGGAGCCGGCGGCGCTGGGGGCGGCGCCGGCGGTGCCGGAGGGCATGGCGCATTGGTGTTCGGGTCTGGTGGCGCCGGCGGAGTCGGTGGTGGCGGCGGTGGCACCGGCGGCGTCGGCGGACATGCCGGGGGGTTGTTCGGTGACGGCGGGGCGGGTGGCGTGGGGGGCGGCGGCGGAGGTCAGGGCGCTCC
>NZ_LQOY01000010.1 GCF_002101675.1 Mycobacterium gordonae
GGTGGGGCCGGCGGGGACGGTGGCTTCGCTCACAACAGCGGAACCGGTGGCGCGATCGGCGGCGCCGGGGGGGCGGGCACCAGCGGGGGAGTCACCGGCGCCGGCGGGAGAGGCGGATCCGGCGGCAGCGCGCTGATCGATAACAGCACCTCTGCGGCTACGGCCACCGGCGGCGAAGGTGGCGCCGGCGCTGATGGCACGGCTGGCGGTAGTGGCGGCCTTGGTGGCGTGGCAACAACGCTCGGGACCGGGGGCGTAATCGGAGGAACCGGCGGCGCGGGTGGTGACGGCACCATCGGCCCCGGCGGCAACGGTGGCTTTGGAGGGTCCGCGACCATCTCCAACGGCACGTCTTCAGCAACCGCCGCCGCCGGCAACGGCGGCGCCGGCGGCGATGGCGCCACCGGCGGGAACGGGGGCTTCGGCGGCACGGCGACCACCAGCGGCACCGGCAGCGTCACTCCCGGCAACGGCGGCGCCGGCGGCGTCGGCTCGGTCGGCGGGGGCGGCAACGGCGGAAACGGCGGCGGCGCCACCGTCACCAACTCGGCCTCGACGGTGAACGCCGTCGGAGGTACCGGTGGCGCTGGTGGGACCGGCGTCAACAACCAGTTCCAGGGCGTCGGCGGCACGGGTGGTACCGGGCAAACCAACAGCAGCAGCGCCACGACGACAGCCACCGGCGGCACTGGCGGCGTCGGCGGCAACGCCACTGCCGGCATCGGCGGGACGGGCGGCACCGGGGGTGCCGCAGTTCACAGCGGGGCCGGCACCGCCGTCGGAGGCGTCGCCGCGTCCGGCGGTACGGGTCCCAACGGGGGTGGGGCCGGTGGCAACGGCGGCTCAGCGGTTAACAGTGGAACTGGTGACGCAATCGGCGGCGCCGGGGCTGCGGGCACCAGCGGGGGAGCGACCGGGACCGGGGGCGCTGGAGGAAACGGTGGTCAAGCCCAGGTCAGCAACATAGCGTCCAGCGCAACCGCGGCGGGCGGCCAGGGCGGAGCCGGTGCCGGCGGCACGGCGGGCGGTCGGGGCGGCTTTGGCGGCGACGCGACCAACAACGGGACCGGAAGCGTGGCGGCCGGCGCAGGTGGAAAGGGTGGCGATGGCAGCACCGGCGCCGCCGGTGCGGGTGGTGTCGGCGGCACCGCTCGAATCGTCAACACCAGCTCGACCCAGACCGCGACAGGTGGCACCGGCGGAGCCGGCGGCAACACCCTCACGGGTGCCGGGGCAGCCGGAGGTGCCGGCGGCAGCGCCGTGAACAGCGGAGCCGGTGACGCGGTCGGCGGCGTGGGGGGGACCGGCGGTCAGGGACCGGCGGCCGGCGGGGCCGGCGGTGATGGCGGTTCTGCGACCCAAACCGGCACCGGCAACGCGGTCGGCGGCGCCGGCGCGAACGGCGCCGCCGGGGCGACCGGCGGGTCGGGCGGCAGCGGCGGAAACGCGCAGATCTCCAACGGTGCCTCAACGGCTACCGCTACCGGCGGAAAGGGCGGAACAGGCGCCGACGGCAACGTGGGTGGGACCGGCGGCTCCGGCGGCGGAGCCGCTACCACCGGCACCGGCGGGGTCTTCTCCGGCGCCGGCGGGGCCGGCGGGAAGGGCACTGTCGGCGCGGGCGGAACCGGGGGCAGCGGCGGCGTTGCAAGCATCTCCAACAGCGCCTCGGCGGCCACCGCTACCGCCGGCGACGGGGGCGCCGGCGGCACTGGCGCCACCAACGGCGGTAACGGCGGCACCGGCGGGTGGGCGTTCACTTCCGGGACCGGAAATGTCACCCCGGGCACCGGCGGCGCGGGCGGCAACAGCACCGGAAACGTCACCGGCGGAGGCGGAGCCGGCGGTCGAGGGGGCGACGCGGTCATCACGAACTCCACCTCCTCAGCAACCGCCAAGGGCGGCACCGGCGGCGCCGGCGGCACCGGCGTGAGCAACGGCGGCGCCGTAGGACGCGGCGGCGAGGGCGGTACCGGTCAGTCGAACAGCGGCAACGGCGCGACTGTAGCCGTCGGCGGCACGGGCGGAGCGGGCGGCACCGCCACCATCGGTGTCGGTGGTGCCGGCGGCCACGGGGGCACCGGGTTCCATCTTGGAGCCGGCACCGGCCAGGGTGGCAGCGGCGGAACCGGCGGTAAGGGCGCCAGTGGCGGCGGCGCCGGCGGCAACGGCGGCACCGGCATCAACAGCGGAACCGGCAACGCCGCCGGTGGCTTCGGCGCTAACGGAACCAGCGCAAACAACGCACCCGGTGGTGCGGGCGGCACCGGCGGCTCCGCCCAGGTCAACAACAGTGCCTCGAGCGGCACTGCTACCGGCGGTCAAGGTGGCGCCGGTGGGGACGGTTCGGCGGGCGGCGCCGGCGGCTTCGGCGGCGGAGCGTCGAACGCCGGAAAGGGAAGCGCGCTTTCGGGCGCCGGCGGCTCGGGCGGAAACGGCACCACCGGTACCGGTGGAACCGGTGGCGGCGGCGGAAGCGCCAACATCTCCAACACAGCCTCAACTGCTGCCACAACCGCGGGCAACGGCGGGTCCGGCGGCAACGGCGCCTCCGGAGGCAACGGCGGGGCCGGTGGTTCGGCAGGGACCAGCGGAACCGGAACCGTCAACCCCGGTACCGGCGGCGCGGGCGGAACGGGTTTCACCGGGACCGGCGGGAAGGGCGGTCAAGGCGGTGACGCCAACATCTCCAACGCAGCCTCCTCCGCCACGGCGAAGGGCGGAACCGGCGGCATCGGCGGTGCCGGAGTCAACGGCGGCCGAGGTGGTGATGGCGGCGGCGCCCAATCCAACGGCAACAGCGTGTCGACGGCGGCTATCGGCGGAACCGGCGGCGCCGGGGGTACGGCGACGGGTGCCACCGGCACCGGCGGCACTGGCGGCACCGGTGGGATAGCAACCCACGTCGGCGCGGGCAGCGCCACCGGCGGTAACGGTGGGGCCGCTGGGGCAGGCGCAAACGGCGGCGCAGGCGGCAATGGCGGGTTGGCGACCAACACCGGGGTAAGCGGTCCGGCAACGGGCGGTGCCGGTGCAGACGGTGCGGATGGGACCACCGGAGCCGGCGGTGCCGGCGGGGCTGGCGGCGTCGCTCAGGTCCTCAACGCCTCCTCGACCGGTAGCGCCTCGGGCGGCAAGGGCGGCTTGGGAGGCGACGGAACCATTGGCGGAGCCGGCGGCAACGGCGGCGCGGTGTCCAATGCCGGAAAGGGAATCGCGACGGGTGGCGTCGGCGGAGCGGGCGGCTTTGGCTTCGGTGTCGGCGGGACCGGCGGTGAGGGCGGCGACGCGAGCATTTCCAACGGCAACTCCTTGGCGGCTGCCAACGGCGGAAACGGCGGAGCGGGTGGCGCCGGGGCCACCGGGGGCAACGGTGGCGCTGGCGGTGCAGCATCAACGACCGGCCTCGGAAGTGTCAATCCCGGCACTGGCGGTGCCGGTGGTCTAGGCACCAGTGCCGCCAGTGGCGGCGGCGCCGGCGGCCGAGGCGGGGATGCGACCGTTTCGAACACGGCGTCGTCTGTCACCGCCAAGGGCGGCACAGGTGGAGCCGGGGGCGCCGGCGCGAACAACGGGGGGTCCTTCGGGCGCGGCGGTGACGGCGGCACCGGGCAGACAAACAGCAGCAGCCCCACCACTTCCGCCGTGGGCGGCACGGGTGGCGCCGGCGGTAACGCCTCCAATGGAATCGGCGGCACCGGCGGGACCGGTGGCCAGGCGATCCACTCGGGCGCCGGCACCGCCGCCGGAGGCCTCGGCGGAACCGGTGGAACGGGTGTCAGTGCTGGAGGTGCTGGCGGGAACGGCGGGCTCGGCGCCAATACCGGAACGGGCAATGCCACCGGCGGCAACGGCGGCGCCGGCAACAAAGGCGGTTCCAGCGGCAGCGGTGGTGCCGGCGGCCAGGGCGGCAACGCTCAGGTCATGAGCGTCACGTCGACCGGTAGCGCTACCGCCGGTAATGGCGGCGCCGGAGCCCTCGGCGGCATCAGCGGCGGCGACGGTGGCGCCGGCGGCGCGGGCGGGAACGCGACGAATGCGGGACTGGGATCCGCCAAGGGTGGCAGCGGCGCCGTGGGCGGTGGCGCCGGCAACACCGGCATCGCAGGAAACGGCGGGTCTGGTGGTAGTGGAATCATCACGAACACCACATCGACGGCCGTCGCCACCGGTGGCGTAGGAGGCGCCGGCGGTGACGGCGGCATGGGCGGCGAAGGTGGCAAGGGCGGCTTGGGGTCCACCAGCGGCGGTGGATCCGGTATCGGCGGAAACGGGGGCTTCGGCGGCGACAGTTCCTCCGCGGTCGCCGATGGCGGCAACGGCGGTGACGGCGGTAATGCGCACGTCGGCGCCTTCGGTACCGCGATAGTCGGTTTCGGCGGCATCGGGGGCAAAGGCGGGTTATTCGGCAGCAAGGGCACGAACGGCGCCAACGGGAGCATCGTCTGACGAGCGTCTGACCACACGGGTACAAGACCGACTGGGTGGTTCTCCTGGCACCCAGCGGCAAGGGCTCGGTCGTTCAACGCTTCGCGCGGATCCAGGAGCGATGGTGTTATCACCGCTTCTGCCCAGCACGTGCGCGAAGCCAGCGACAACGGCGACACACCGCATCGGAAGACATGGCCAAGTCAGGCATCCGAGTTGTACCCTTCTAACCCGCATTTTTCGGGCGCCGCGTTTCTTTGACGGCAGTAATGAATTCATTCGAGCGAGACGATGCTGTCGGCGGACGACCGAACAGGTTCGAAAAGTCGGTGCCATCAGGTCGATGGATCGCCAAATACGCTGAGCGACAAGCCTTTTAGGCTTGCTGATCGACGGGAACGGCACTCGTCGCCGGCCAGCTAAAAGTGATTTGCCGATACCAGGCCGAAAGCTTACGAACTGCCGACCAATTCGCAATACTGATACCGCGCAATTTTCCTGCGGACGCCGCACATCGACCAACGGGAGCACCACATGTCGTACGTAATGGCAGCACCGGATTTATTGGCCGCGGCGGCAGCTGATATCGCAGGCATCGGCGCGTCCATGCGCGCGGCGAATTCCGCCGCCGCGGTACCGACCACCGAGGTGCTGGCCGCCGCAGGCGACGAGGTGTCCGCGGCCATCGCGTCCCTCTTTTCCAGCCATGGCCAGGCCTATCAGGCTCTCAACCGGCAGGCGGCCGCTTTCCAGACGGAATTCGTGAGGACGCTGACCCAGGGCGGGGCGGCGTACGCGCTGGCCGAGGCCGCCAGCGTGTCGCCCCTGCAATCGATCTTCGACCTGATCAACGCACCCACCAACCTGCTGCTGGGCCGTCCGCTGATCGGTAACGGCACCGACGGCGCGCCCGGAACCGGACAGAACGGAGGGGGCGGCGGAATCCTGTTCGGCAACGGCGGCAACGGCGGATCGGGCGCGCCCGGCGCAAGCGGAGGCGCCGGTGGAGCGGCCGGACTCATCGGTGCCGGCGGGATCGGCGGCACTGGGGGAGTCGGCGGTGGCGCCGGCGGCGCGGGTGGCACCGGCGGATGGCTGTGGGGCAACGGCGGGTCCGGCGGAGCGGGCGGCACTGGGGCAGTGGGGATCAACGGTGGCGCGGGCGGAGTCGGCGGTAGTGCCCTGTTGTTCGGCAACGGCGGGGTCGGCGGCGTGG
>NZ_LQOY01000011.1 GCF_002101675.1 Mycobacterium gordonae
TTGCCATGGGGACATCCTTCCAGCCCGCCCATGCTGGGCAAGCCAACTCAGATGTCACCTATTCGTGCAGCAGACCCAATGCCGGTGTACCGGCTTCCCAACGGGGTGATGCCGAACTGGTTGCAGATCCGCGACGACGGAACAAACCGCTACTTCGACCTATCTGTCAATGGCGTCGACTGGGTGACCGCATTCTCTGAGGGCCGGACGGCTTTCATCACCCCAGACCAGTTCTGCTTCGGGGCAACTAATGAGAGCACCGGCGCGGACGTCGTGATGCGGCTCCGTTCACTCGCAGGAATAGCGTAAAGGAAACACATGACAGAACTTTCCGGGTTCAGTGCTGTCCAACCGGCGGCGAACGTCGCCCCCCAGGCATTACAGATGCCGACCAGCTTGGCGGAGGTGTGCGCGTGCGACTGCCCCGCCGCGAAGATGCTGAAGGGCTTCGTCCAAATCGTTGACAAGGGCCTGACGAACCTCATCGAAATCGACATCCAATCCATCCCCACTCCCGAACGTGTGCAGGTCGCGGTAATCCCTTGGGATAAGGACGGTGTCGCCAAGAACGGCGTCGCCCTGCCCGGCGGGTATTTGGCGATTGACGGGACGAAAGTTGTCGGGATGTCGCCGGAGCAGCACGCAGCGTGGCTCGGAATCCCCTACGAGGCAACGCAACCAGAGCCGGAACCAGAGCCAACGCCGGGGCCGACAGTGGAGGAGCAGCCGTGAACGTGAACGCCCGAATTCCAATTAACTTCAACGCACGGTGGATTCGAGTCCGTCGCGCCGACGCGGGCATACACATTGATGCCAGCGGCAACGGAGTTGATTGGATGAAAATCTACTCCGAGGGTCCAGACCCGCTAATGCCAGTACACGAGGATGCACCCGCTGCCTGATTGGCAGCCGTTCGCGCGCTGCGTGACGTGCGGCCTTCCGGTGATTGACCACACCCCGTTGCGTTACGTCGTGCGTGCACGGCTGCGCCACTTCCTGCCCGCGCGTGTGGCCCGCTGGCTGCGGCCACTTCGCCGATGAGAAACGAGTGAGTGATGCCTACTGAAAACGGCTGGGAACCCTCCCCGCGCATCGAGCCGGATTCGCCGCTGCTGGTATGGAAAACAGTCCCGGGCACCGACGTGTCGCTGCAGGTCCGCAACGACGACGCCGGCACGCTGATGCTCGCCTACGCCGCGGACTACCACGCCAACGTGGAGCCGCTGCGAGACGCCGACTCTGCCTGCTATACGCCGACGAACTCGGTCAGCACCTCAAATCACTTGAACGCCACCGCAATGGATCTGAACTGGGGCAGCCACCCATTCCAGACGCGGGGGACGTTCGACGCTGCGAAGATGGCGGCGCTGCGCGACCTACTGGCGTTCTATGACCCGTGGATGTTCTGGGCGGGCGACTGGGACAGCCCCGCGGACGAGATGCACCACCAGCTGAACTATGGCACCTATGGCCGTCGCGACGAGTTGGCGGCGTGGGTGAAGGCGAACATCCGCCCGGACGGGTTCAGCGTCTACAAGCGGGGCGGACCGAAACCCGCGCCAATCCCCGCCCCTGATACGCGCGCTGCGGCTATCCAGGTGCTGTACGACGCCGTCCCGGTCATTGATGAAGCCCGCGCCGCGCAACTCATAGACCCGGTCATGGCCGGTCTTGCCTTGGCGCAGTGCAACAATCCCAAGCGCATCGCGATGTTCCTCGCCCAGTGCGGGCATGAAAGCGATGGCTTCAACACCACCGAGGAATACGCGAAGAACGGCCGATACGCCCCTTACATCGGTCGGACGTGGATCCAAATCACGTGGCAGGCCAACTACGCCGCGTTCGGCCGGTGGGCCGCAGACCAAGGCCTCATCTCGGACCCGAACTTCTTCGTCGCCAACCCCATTGCTTTGGCGGATTTGAAGTGGGCCGGCATCGGCGCCGCCTGGTACTGGACCGTCGCCCGCCCCACCATCAACAGTCTGTCCGACCAGGGCGACATCGTCGCCGTCACTCAACTCATCAACGGCGGGCAGAACGGAATTGCCGACCGCCGCACCCGATACCAGCAAGCACTGGGCGTCGGCGACCGGCTGCTCACCCTCATCGAACCCCGCACCAATCAACCGACGGAAGGACCGCTCATGGCACTCACCGACGACGAACAGACCGAACTTCTCGCGAAGGTCCGCTACATCTTCGACCAACTCGGCCCCAAACACCCCGACTGGGGACCGGATTCGTCGCTGGGCGCCTACGCTGACGGCCAGGAGATGACCCTGCGCGACGGCCTGGCCGCGCTCAAGCGCAAGGTCGACTCGCCCGAGGTCGCGATCGTCTCCTTCCAGACCGCCGAGAAGGCTGCGAAGTGATCGGGCCAGTGTTCGTGCCGGGGGGTGGGCCGGTGTGGCTCAAGGTTTCGTCCGTCACAAAGGGCGTCGACTCCGCCGGCAAGCCTGTGCTCTACGTGCACATCGCGCCGGACTTCGGCGGCGGCCCGGGCGGCGGCGAACCTCTACCACTCGCGGATGCAGCCTGATGTCTCTCAAGCTCGGGGACCGCAACGAAACGGTGCGGCGCTGGCGGCAGGTCATGGCCGCCATGTTCCACGGCTACGGTCGCCCGCTCGGGCCACTGGACCCCAACACCAACGAGTACGGCCCGCGGGCGGTGTCGTGGCAGAAGGAATACGAGCGCCGCACCGGGCAGAAGACCGACGGTGTTGTGTCCGACCAGGACCTGCTGGACCTAAAAATCGTTCGGCCCCACCGGCCCATCTGGATTTACTCGGCCCCGGGCTCCGGCGCCCCGTGGTGGCTCGGCCCGGCGTTCGACACCGGGGAGTGGGCCAAGAACGTCCTCAACCTCAACCATCAGCCCATCGGCTACGACATCGGCGGCTACCTCGGCCTGATGGGTGGGGACCCGAAGCTCAGCTACAACGACGTCATCGGACAGTTAGACGCCGAGTTTGAGCGGCTACTCGACGTCAACCCTGATGTCCAGCGCGCCATCACCGCCCGCCGGGCGAACCCGAAAGCCGCTGTCGACGTCGAAATCTGGGGCAGCGCCTACTCCCAATCAGCCGATGGGCTGAAGAAGTCGTTCACGCGGCTGTTCGGGCCGGGCGGCAAGTATGAGCTGCTGCGCGACCGCATCAACGGGCTGCTGCTGTTCGGCGACCCCACCCGCCAACCCGGCCGCACCAAACCCGGCAACACCCCCCCAGGTTGGGGGATTGCCCGCTGGACCGCCCCCGCATGGCTGGAAGCGTTGACGTGGTCCATCACTGTGCAGAACGACTTCTACGCCGCCTGCGACGACGAAATCCGGCCCCTGTTCTACACGTGGTTCATCCGCGCGGAGACGGAGCTGCCGTTCGTCATCTACACAGGGCAAATCATCATCCCGGCCCTGCTGAACCTGGTGGCCCCGTTCCTCGGTGGCCTCGCCGGCCTGGGAAGCCCGTTAGCGGTGCCGATACTGGCGGGAGCCACCGGAGTCACCCCGGGGTTACTGTCGCCGATTATCGGCGGCATCACCGGCACCCGCGAAGGGCCGGACCCGAAACTCATCGAGTTCCTGTCCGTCAAAGGGGTACTGACGAACCTGCCGGCGCTGGTGAAGCTGATGTCCGCACTGCCGGGAATCGCGGCCCACGGCGACTACTACAGTCCCCGCCCGGAGTTCGGCGGGCGCGGCGGCGTCCAGGTCGCCTGCGACACCATAGCGGCATTCCGCCGCTGACTTAACCCACTCTCAACCGCGACGAAGCGCGTTCGGGCCGCTGACCTGCGGGTATCTGACTACTCGAAAGGAACTGCAATGGCCGACAGCGAGTTGTTCACGCTCACGTTCTGGCAAGCCACCATCGCCCGCATGGCCCACTACGCCGCAACCTTCTCCCTCGCAGCCTGGGGACTGGGAGCCATCGGTTCAACTGAACCTCCCGCCAACCTGAGCGTCCCCTCAACCGGGGTGGCGATAGCAGCTGGGCTCGGCGCACTCTACGCACTGCTGATCTCCGTCGCCGGCGCCAAACTCACCCCAGGGGCAACCCCCCTCGGACTGCTGTTCCCCAACCCCAACCAGGTGCTCGAGGTCCGGCAGCGTCCCCGCAAAACCGGGCGCCGCCCCCGAATCACGCGCAGAGAATCTGACGACGCCGACGCATGACGTACCGGTTCGTCGATGAGCGCGCGCTGCGCTACGGCCAGATAGCTCTGCTCGGGGAAGCTGTCGCCCGCGGCCTGAACTACATCATGGCCCCACCCGGCCAGTTCGCAGCGATGAACCAAGTCGAAGGCAGCGCACCCCTGTGGGTGTGGGGGACCGTCTTCATCAGCCTCGGCGTCCTCGGTTGGTTCGGTGAAGCCCTCATGTCCGGAACCGAACCCGTCCGCGGCCCCAACCCCCGCGCCTGGCTGTCATTCATCGCCCACCTGGCGCTGCTCTGCGTGTACGCCGCGATGACTCTCGGATCGTTCGTCGCCGTCATGCAGCAGCACCCCAGATACGGGTGGCTCAACACCTACGACCTACTCGGGATGGCCGTAGCTAACTGGATCTTCGCCAGACGGCGGCGCCGCGATGCTTAGCGAAGACTGGCTTAAATACATTCCGCAGCAGTGGGTCGGCATCTTGGCGTTGGTGATGTTTTTCGCGACCCTCATCACCCATTTGATTGAGAAGTACCCGCTGATCGCGAAGGTCCTTCCATTGGGTACGTGGTGGCATGACCGGGTCAAGCGTAAGCGCCGCGAATACATCGCGGAGGACAACGAAGTCATCGCGAACCTGAGTAACCAGGTTGAGTTGTTGGTTAAGGACATGCGGGAGATGCGAGACGACCTGCGGTGTCTACGCGCCTGGTCCGTCTACGACGCCCGCTGGCACCATCACGCTGAGGTGTCGAGCGCCGAATGCGATTACGAGCTGCCCCGCCACTACGACTATTTCGAATTCGAGCGGATTTGGCGCAACGACTCGCTCGCCGCCGCCCGTCTGTCGTTCCTTGAGGAAACGTTGGAGGGTCCTACATGAGCCGGTCTAAGAAGGTGTGGCTGCTGCTTGGTGGGATTGCTTTGGCGCACAATTTCACCGCCGAAGACGGTGACACGCTCAGCGAGTGCATGGATGGTTGGCTGACACCTGACCGGCGGGTCCGGTGGATAGCTGAGGCGGGGTTGTTGGCTCTGTACTGCCATCTCAGTAACCGCATCAAACCCAGCTACGACCCAATCCACTTGGCGTTCGTGGTCGCTAGGAAGAGGCGTCGGGTGGTGCTGGTGGTTGAGCAGACCTAGTATCGGCCGAATAGTGGCCTTGAAACGCTTTCAGTTTTGAAGGTAGGTCAGCCGTGTCATTCCGAGCTCCGAACCCGCGATAGCGCATCTGGGACGGGTCAATCTTCGGAGCTGGCAGGTCGCACCGTTGGTGCGTGAACTGCGCATCGTCCCAGTCCGTCGCTAACTGAATGCGCACGATATCGCCCTTCGCGAACCCCTCGCCGCATGTAGCGCACCGCGTGTCTTGTCGCAGCCGCGCGCCGGTCCGCCCCTTCCCGACGATGGCGAATCCTTCACCGTTTGTCACCGGAAGTGCTGCGGGTGTCAACAATGAAAAGTTCTGAGTGGTGCACACCGACCCGGGTGGCATCAATGCCGGGGCTGTAGACCATGCCGCTGGCGGTGACTCAAAATCAGGTTCGCCCACCGCTCCATCCTCTCACTTACCCCCGTCTAGCCTCACTGCTCCGAGGCTAGGCGGGGGCCATTTGTTGTTTCTCAGGCCGGGAGGGGGCCGAGTAGCCCGTTTCGGCCGCTCCGGTTTACACCGGGGATGTGGTAGCCCCCGCCAGCCGCACCGCCGGTACCTAAGATGGCGCCCGCGTTTCCGCCGCGCCCCTCGTAACCAACTAGCGGGTCGATGTGTGCGACGCCGTCCTCGATGACCACTGTCGGGCCGCCGTCACCGCCAGCTCCTCCGTTGCCGAAGAGGAGAGCAGATCCGCCGTAGCCTCCGGTGCCCGCGCTGGAAGCGGAGACCGGTACGCCGCCGGTAATGACAACCTCTCCCGGGCCACCGTTGCCACCGCGGCCACCATTGCCCCAAAGCCAGCCGCCGGCGCCGCCTCGGCCTCCCATCGCGCCGGGGGCGGTGCTATCCCCACCGCGGCCGCCGTTGCCCCACAGGAGGCCGCCGTCCCCGCCGTTGGTGCCGACACCGTCGACGGTGGCGCCGTTGGCGCCGTCCCCGATGAGGGGGCGCCCTAGCCAGGCTTGGGCTGGGCCGTTGATGGCGGCAAGCAACTGGTCCGACACGGCTTCGGCGCTGGCGTACCGTGCAACGCTGCTGTTGAGTAGAGCCACGAAGCGGTCGTTGAGCGCCACCACCTGAACGTTTATCGCCTGGAAAGCTTCCCCGTGCGCAGAGAACAGCGCAGCGATGGCCCGCGACACCTCGTCGGCGGCAGCGGACACGATATTGGCTGTCGGGGATTGTGCCGCAGCGGCGGCGTCGGTGACCGCAGCCCCTATCCGGGCAACATCCGCTGCTGCCGCCGACGCAACATCCGGAACGATTAGCATTTGTCGGCCTCTGAGGATGTGAGGTAGGGGACCTTCCGTAGTGATTCGACCAGGCCGGTGATGGCGCCGCGCTGCTCCTCGCTCGTCAGGAGCGGAATCACTTTTTCGGCCATGCCGATCGCCATCTGAAATCCAGCGAGCACGCCCTCTTGGTAGGACCGCGCGAGGTAGTCGTTGAACTCCGCGTCAAGGGTCTCCATCAACCCTGGGTGATGCTTTCGGATTGCTGCCAGAGCCGGCGAATCTAACACCTGGACCCCCCTACAAACCCTTCGGTGCTCAATCAGCATGGTAGGGCGTGACGAATGTCTCACGGGCTGTTTTGCCGGTAAACAGTGCCCTACCAGGGCAGTTCTCATGGGCAGTAACCGTGCCCACCAAGAGGAACACGGCCGCGTTAATCCAGGCATCCCGCCACGGCGGGGATTCTTCGGCGGGTAGGGGTTCGCTCGGGAAGTCTTCCGACCACGCCAACTCTGAGGCGTGGGTTGCTACACGTGGGACAACGACAGTCTCATCCGCTGATGCTCCCCGAACCGTTTCCGGCCCACCATCCACAACACTCAGGATACGAGCACCACCGACAACGCCGCAGGAAAATCAGACAGGCTGACCAGTGTCTCCGCGCTGACCGTTAGGGAATATCCCAGGGAACAGGTTCGGTATCCCGCCCCCTACACCGCCGTAGCCGCCGATTCCAGGCTGGGAGTCGGCGTAGGTGATGTCTCCGTTGCCGCCGGTTCCGCCGTCGCCTCCGACCCCGAAGAGCACGGCGTCCCCGCCGCGGCCCCCGTAGCCGCCGTGCAGGCCGCTCCCGGCCGGGTAGCCTGGGCCGAATCCGACCCCGCCGGTTCCTCCCATACCGCCGTTGCCGAACAGCCAGCCGCCTTGGCCGCCGGTCCCTCCCGCGCCGCCGCGGTACGCGGTTGTCACCGGCAGATTGGTATTAGGGTCGATACGCGTGATGGTCCCGGCCGGCCCGCCCGTACCTCCGGTGCCGCCGTTGCCGAACATCCCCCCAGCACCGCCCATGCCCCCAGATGCGCCGATAGCGGTCCCGTTTCCACCAA
>NZ_LQOY01000012.1 GCF_002101675.1 Mycobacterium gordonae
CCGTTGCCCCACAACAAACCCCCAGCCCCACCAGCTGTCCCGTACCCGTTGGCGTCGGTGAACCCGTTCGCCCCGTCCCCAATCAACGGACGCCCGAGGATTGTTTGGAAGGGGGTGTTGATTGCAGCCAACAGGGGATTGTTGAACGCCTCCGCCGTGGCGTACCGGGATACCGACGACTGCAACAAACCGACGAAGTCCGTGTGGAAACGCGCGACCTGAGCCGAGGCAGCTTGGAACGCTGCGCCGTGCCCGGAGAACAACTGGGCGACAGCGGCGGACACTTCATCCGCAGCCGCGGTGACAACACCCGTTGTCGGTGCGCTCGCTTGGGCGACCGCGTCCCCCACCGACGTTCCGACGCGCGCCACATCAGCTACCGCTGCCGCGAACCCGTCCGGGTTAATCAGAAACGACATCCCAAACCCCCATCCTCACACGGCATCGTAAAACCCCGACCAGGCAGCGCGGGGAAGAATCGACGAAGGTCATATACGTCACCGTGACGAAACTAGGAGGCAGCACCGTACCTACCTGACGCTGCATCGGACACCAATCTCATCTCGGCGCTACTGACAGCGGTGTAACGCTGCGTAGTTGCAACCGACGCATGGCCCAATACTTCCTGTACCGCCCGCAGGTTCCGCGTCCCCGCGTAACCGCGGGTGGCGAAGCGGTGACGGAGCTTATGCATCGACCAATTCGGCGGCATCACTTGACTGACCAGCTTGCCAACTCGGTCGGGGCTCATGTGCCCGTTGATCTGGCCAGGG
Source organism: Mycobacterium gordonae (assembly GCF_002101675.1). Classification (GTDB taxonomy): domain Bacteria; phylum Actinomycetota; class Actinomycetes; order Mycobacteriales; family Mycobacteriaceae; genus Mycobacterium; species Mycobacterium gordonae. The sequence continues at coordinate 774 of NZ_LQOY01000012.1, forward strand.
AACACAAACCCCCCGAACGGCTGCGCCGCCTGGATAGCTTCCGCCAGGCTGACGCTGATCGGGATAACTCGCTGCTTGCTTCCTTTGCCGTGGACAATCAACTGGGGTCCATCGCCACCGCCGATCAAGTCGTCGGTGTGGACTTTGGCGACCTCAGCCCGCCGGAGACCGGCTTCTCCGGCGAGGCGGGCCATGAGCAGGGTGCGGGAGTCGGCGTTGGCGAGGAGCTGTTCCCAGATTTCGTCGGTGGCCGGCCGGGGCGCGCCGATAGCGGCCCGCACAGTCGGCAGGTTCACCGTCGGGTCGGTGTCGACGACACCCGATGTCACACACCACCGGTAGAAAGATGCCAGGCTGGCCCGCAGGCCTCGCCTGTGCTCAATTGAGTAGTCGGGTCTGCCGAGTATCGACAGCAGCGCCGCGTCTGTGATATCACGGGGGTGGGCGGCGTTGAGTTCGCGAGCAACTGAACGCACATGCGCGCGCCGGGTCCTGCGGGTGGCCGGTGATGTTCCCGCCGCAATCAGCCAGGTCAGCCAGCCATCGAGGGCGTGGTCCCAAGCTGCGGGCAGCGCGTACGAGAGAACATGTGCGTGGGTCATGGTTGATAACCAATACCTTTAGTCCAGGTTGTGTTAACACACTGGACGCCTAACTCATTGCGTCTGCAGGTTTGGAACACAGGTTCCACCCAGCCTTCCATGCGTACCGTTAACCAACAGATTACAGGTATGTAATTAGGTGGGGAACGATCAAGATCAAACCGTTACGCATGGGACGCAACCGGTGGCACAAACTTCCGGTATGCGCCAAAAAGCGTTGCAGCACTTAACATTTAAGCGGCAGACCTGTAGCCGAAGGGTTGAAGGTTCGAGTCCTTCCGGGGGAGCCACCGGCCGCCGCGATCGCCCTTCACAGCCACCTGTTGACCGGGCGGCGCCGGGCGGCAGCGTCGGTACCGGTCAGAAATTCCTCTCCCCATTCCCGCGCGGCGCCCTGCTCGGCAGCCACCCCGGCGGTCTGTGCGTTGGCGTGCTCGCCGGCCAGATTGACCAGTGCCCCGGCCATGGCGAACAGCGGAACCTGCTGACGTTCGCTGGCGCTGAGCAGCTCACGGAACGCCGCCTGGGTGCTGCAGCGGCGCCAGCCCACCAGGATCCCCACCGCGGTGTCGATCGCCCGGGTGGCCTGCATTCGATCTTCGGTCATGTCCTCGTCGTCCTGTCGCTGAAAGAGAGCGCGAAAATCGTTGCAGGGCAGCGACTTACGAACTCCGCTGAACTGGTGTCAACCGCTCAGCAACAACAGTCCGGCGCGCGCAACGCGACGAAGTACGGCAAATCAACCCCCGGCATCATTTCAGCCTAGGCCATCAAGGGCGGGGTCGCGCCATTTCAAAGTGTTTGGCTTGCAGGCGATTTAATACTTGCCTGGCAGGTGCGAGGCCACTCAGGCGGCGGGGGCGCGCCGAAGCCGCGCGACCAGCGGGTACATCTGGCAGCCCAGGCAGATGCCGAAGGCGGCGTTGAGGAAGGCGGCGAACAGCGCGAAGGCCGTCGCGATCACGCCGACGAGCTGCAGACCGGCCGCGAAACCAATGACCCCGACGACGGCGAAAATCAACCCGACCAACTGGGCGAACTTCAGCGGTGCCACCGGCTCGCGCTCAGTGACCGGACTCAGTCGCGGGGCCACCAGCTTGGCGAACAGCAACCCGTAGGGACTGTTGCGTGGCCCGCGCGCGGCGCTGATCGCGAAAACCACGGCCTGCGCGGCCAGAATCAGGGCCGCGGCGGCTTGGCTGAATACTGACACCACCAACGTCGCCACCAACACCGCGGTGCTGATCCACGCCGCGAAGCGCGGACCCCGGACGTCTACTTGGCTGATCTCCGATGACATCAACTGCTCCTCTCGCAAAAACTCAGACCCTCAGTGGTTGCAGCACCGAGTGCAGGTCGGCGGCCTTGGGGACGCCGGCGGTGCGGAAACGCTGCTGACCTTGGGCGTCGAAGATGAACGTGGTGGGCAAAGACAGCACCGACAGCCGCTTGGCCGCCACCGGATGCGCGTCGATGTCCAACTCGACATGGGCGACGTCGGGCAGATCCGCGCACACCTGATGAACCACGCGACGTACCGCCGCGCACGGTCCGCACCACACGGCACTGAAATGCAGCACGGTCGGACCCGTCTCGGACAGTCCCAGATCGGAGTGGTCCTGGTCCGCACCCGCCGAGGGTTTGGCCTCCCGCAGCACACCTGACCGCTGGTTGACCACACAGCCGATCAGGCACGCCGCCACCAATGCCGCCGCAATGGCCAGTCCGGCGATGACAACAGAACTCACGAGCCCACCAACACTTTTCTCAACGCAATATTCCTAGATGGAGAAGTCCTCGCCGTACCAAACGCCGGCTTCGGGCGGACGGATGACACGATCGGCCGAGGCTCCGGACTGATGGCCATTCGCGGCGCCGGACCGATCGCCTTCCAGCCTGGCGACACGGGTGAGCAGCGATTTCAGGCTGACACCGACCAGGTCCGGCAGCTTCGACTCGTCCTGGCTGTCGGGACCGGGCCGGCTGACGACCTGCCCGGGGACGCCCACCACCACCGCGCTGGCAGGTACCTCCTTGACCACGACGGAGTTCGCGCCGATCCGGCTGTCGTCACCGATCTTGATCGCCCCGAGGACCTTGGCGCCCGCTCCGATGGTCACCCGGTCACCGATCGTGGGGTGGCGCTTGCCTCGGTCGCGGCCGGTGCCACCGAGGGTGACGCCATGGAAGATGGTGACGTCCTCGCCGACCTCCGCGGTTTCGCCGATCACGACACCGGTTGCGTGGTCGATGAACAGGCCCGGCCCCAGCGTGGCGCCCGGGTGGATCTCTACTCCGGTAAGAATCCGGGTGAACTCGGCCAACGTGCGCGCCAGCAGCCGCCTGCCGCGCTGCCACAACCAATGACTGATCCGGTGGCCCCACACCGCGTGCACACCGGGGTAGGCGAAAATGACCTCCAGCGTCGTGGGCTCGGCCGGATCTCGCTCCCTGGCCACTCGGATGTCGCGCCTGATGGCGTCCAGCATGGCTAGTCGCTCAGATCGGAGAACAGGACGGTGCTGAGGTAGCGCTCACCGGACGACGGCAGCACGACGACGATGAGCTTGCCGGCGTTCTCCGGCCGCCGGGCCACCTGCAGGGCGGCAGCCACGGCCGCTCCCGAGGAGATGCCGACCAGCAGTCCCTCCTCGGCGGCCAACCGGCGGGCCAAGGTCAGCGCGTCGTCGTTCTCGACGGTGACGACCTCGTCCACCAGCCCCATGTCCAGCACCGGCGGAATGAACCCGGCGCCGATCCCCTGGATCGGGTGCGGTCCCTTCTGACCGCCGGACAGCACCGGCGACGCGGCTGGCTCGACGGCCACGAATTGCACCGAGGGCTTGCGTTCTTTGATGGTCTGGGCGACGCCGGTGATGGTGCCGCCGGTTCCGACCCCGGAGATGAAGATGTCGATCTTGCCGTCGGTGTCTTTCCAGATCTCCTCGGCGGTAGTGACAGCGTGTACCGCTGGGTTGGCCGGGTTCTCGAACTGCTGCGGCATGAAGTAGCGCTCGTCGCTCTTGGCCAGCTCTTCGGCCTTGGCGATGGCGCCGGCCATTCCTTCGGGGCCGGGGGTCAGCACCAGCTCGGCGCCGTAGGCACGCAGCAGGATCCGCCGCTCGGTGCTCATGGTCTCCGGCATGGTCAGGACGCACTTGTAACCGCGCGCGGCGGCCACCATGGCCAGGGCGATGCCGGTGTTGCCGCTGGTGGGTTCGACGATGATGGTGTCGGGCTTGATCAGGCCCGCCTTTTCGGCGGCATCGATCATCGCCACACCGATGCGGTCTTTCACGCTGCCACCGGGATTGAATGACTCGAGCTTGGCGACCACGTCGGCCACCGCGCCGTCGGTGACCCGGCGCAGCCGGACCAGTGGCGTGTTGCCGATCAGTTGGGTGATGTTTTCCGCGATGGTCATCCACATTCTCCAACGACGTCGGGGCAGGGCCGGTCGGCATCCCAGGTGATGTCGAACTCAATTGTCACGCGTGTGGGGGTGGTGAGGGCAACCGGCGTCAGACGGTGAGATGCCGCAAGCGCCACCCCGGTCACGACTCGTCCACTGAGAAGCTGGGACGTGGTTGCGGTCAGAGTTATTCCCGAGCTGCCCGGGGTGAAACGCAGGTAGAAGTCCGTGCCCGGCTCGACCGGTTCGGTTATGGCCGCTCCGTCGGCGTCGACGACGAGCTGGTCACCGGTCGGCCTGAGCGTCAGCGGCACGCTGACCTGGAAGGGGCCGACGAGGTCGGAGTCCACCACCGCGGCGCTGTCCAGCAGCGGTTCCCGGGTTGTGCGCAGGGCCGTGTAGGCACCGGCGAGCAGGTAGTTGTAGAGGTGCACGATGCGGTCGGCGTTGCGGTAGTGCCCGGCGCCGTTCAACCAGAAGTCGACATGGTCGATCGCGGGCGCGGCGTCGGGCGTGGTGGTGACCAGCCGGTAATAGCGGTAGCCGCGGGTGCCGCGGCCGTGGCTGCTGCTGGACAGGGTGCTTCCGAGTCCCAGCGTGCGTTGGTAACGGCCCTTGCCGGCGTCGACGGTCAGGTGCGAGCCGGAAACATCCTGCCAGCTGACGCCGTCCGGGGATTTCTGCAGCCGCACCCCGAACGGAGCTGCGACCGAGGACCACAGCGCGTAGCCACCGAGCTGCGGTGCTCCGTCGAATTCGAAGGTGAGTACCCCGCGGCCCCGGTGCACCGCGATGGGTGCGTTCAACGGCCGGGTGTCCAGGGCCAGGCCGTTGGTGAAGTGCCAGATGGCGGCCTGAGTGCCCGCGATGGCTTCGTGTTCGCTGATGTTGGACGGCCCCAGCGGGTATCCGGCCTGGCGTAGCCGCCGGCTCAGTGCGACGGTGGAGCGCATCGGATAGGAGTGCCGCAGAATCCATTCCACCTCCGCCTCGCAGCCGCGGGTGCGCAGATGCGGCAGCGCCGTCCAGGTACCCAGTTCATAGGGTGACGGGTGGTGCGGGGCGATCCCGGCGAAGTCCAGCGAGTACGCCTGCAGATTCGGATTGAGCCTGATCAGGTCGGTGCGGGCGGTGGTGCCGTCGGTGAACACGATCTTGTCGACGGTGTGCGAGTACGTCCCGCCGCGGTATCGGGTCATGCGGGATGGCTCGGCGGCCGGCCGCACCCGCACGCGCTTGCGGGTCGCCACCGGCGCCACAGTGCGGCTGGGAATGGACAAAACGGTCATAGATGGTTGCTCTTCCTGAAGCAGATAGCGCGTGGCAGCACCGAATAACGGCGGAACGCGATGATTTCTGGACGGTCAGACTTCGTCAGGAATCAACAGGAACAACAACAACAACAGAGCACGGCGGAACAGCGCGTGCGGACAAAACGCAGCTGGACGGCCTGTTGCATGCCGTCCACTATAAAGCATGGGCGGAATATCGTGATTCGACTCAATCGCGGTTTTAACTCTTGGCGGGTGCCACTGCCCCTGCGTAGGCTCGGCGCGCACTCGCGCAATCGGTGGGGCATGATGACTTCGCCCGGTACCCGGCGCTTGCCCGATCACGCAGGGAAAGGACGATTATGACGTCATCGGCCCAGGGGTCGCAGAACGAGTCCCAGGCGCTGGGCGACCTGGCGGCCCGCCAGCTTGCCAACGCGACGAAGACGGTTCCGCAGCTTTCCACCATCACGCCGCGCTGGCTGCTGCATCTGCTCAGCTGGGTACCGGTGGAAGCCGGCATTTACCGGGTCAACCGGGTGATCAACCCCGAGCAGGTGGCCGTCAAGGCCGAGGCCGGCGCCAGCATCGACGAGCCGCTGCCCGAAACCTACGTCGACTACGAGACCAGCCCGCGTGAGTACACGCTGCGGACCATCTCGACGTTGCTCGACATCCACACCAGGGTCTCCGACCTTTATTCCAGCCCGCATGACCAGATCGCCCAGCAGCTGCGGCTGACCATCGAGACGATCAAGGAGCGCCAGGAGTTCGAACTGGTCAACAGCCCCGAGTACGGGCTGCTGGCGCAGGCGACTCCGGAGCAGACCATTCAGACACTGGTCGGCGCGCCCACCCCGGATGACCTGGACGCGCTGATCACCAAGGTGTGGAAGACGCCGAGCTTCTTCCTCACCCACCCGCTGGGCGTCGCCGCGTTCGGCCGCGAGGCCACCTACCGCGGCGTCCCCCCCGTGGTGGTCAGCCTGTTCGGCGCACAGTTCATCACCTGGCGTGGCATCCCGATCATTCCGTCGGACAAAGTTCCGGTCGAAGACGGCAAGACCAAGATCATCCTGGTGCGCACCGGCGAGGAGCGCCAGGGCGTGGTCGGTCTGTTCCAGCCGGGCCTGGTCGGCGAGCAGGCGCCGGGGCTCTCGGTGCGGTTCACCGGTATCAACAAGTCGGCGATCGCGACGTATCTGGTCACGCTGTACACGTCGCTGGCGGTCCTCACCGACGACGCGCTTGCCGTGCTAGACAACGTCGCGGTGGACCAGTTCCATGAGTACAAGTGAGTACCGTTCGGTAGACGCCGAAAGCGACCTGCCGGTCAGCGCCGCCGAACTCGCGGCGCTGGCCAGCCAGTTGTATGCGGCCAGCATCCGGCCGGGCCCCGACAGCCCGCCGCAGGCCGTGCCGGTCGCTCCGCGCGGAAGTGTGCCGGACACCACGGCGGCGACATCCGCTGGAGCGACGGCATTCGGGACGTCCGATCCGCTGCCGAACCCGGTTCCGTTCATCGGCGTCTCCAACATCTACCTTCCCGCACCGGCGTCACCCGGACCGGAACCTGTGCCGCCGGAGACGGTGCCCGTCGCACCGCGGGGCAATGCGCCGGATACCACGGCCGCGCCGTCGACAGCACAAGCCGCCGCATCGGTAGCGGATCCGTTCCTGCCCGGTGATGTCAGTGTCTTCGCCGTGCCGGCATCGGGCATCGTGCCCACGGTTCCGGGGGTGCTGGCCGGCGCACCGCCGACGGTCCCGGTGGCACCGCGCGGGTCCGCACCCGGTTGGCCGGCACAGACCCCGTCGGTCGCCGATCTGGGTTGGTCCGACGCTCCCACCGCCGAGCGGGCCGGCGACGAGGCGAATTATCATTTCCTGGCCTCCGAGCCGGTGCCGCAGCTGCCGGACGAACACGAGGTCTTCGACGTCAACGCGGTGCGGGTCGACTTCCCGATCCTGAAAGAGACGGTCAACGGCAAACCGCTGATCTGGTTCGACAACGCCGCCACCACGCAGAAGCCGCAAGCCGTCATCGACCGGCTGGCGTACTTCTACACCCACGAGAACTCCAACATCCACCGTGCCGCCCACGAACTGGCGGCACGCGCGACCGACGCCTACGAAGAGGCCCGCGACACGGTGCGGCGTTTCATCGGTGCGCCGAAGTCCGAGCAGAACATCTTCGTGCGCGGCACCACCGAGGCCATCAACCTGGTGGCCTATGCGTGGGGTGGGAAGCACCTCAAGCCCGGCGATGAGATCGTCATCACCCACCTGGAGCACCACGCCAACATCGTTCCCTGGCAATTGGTTTCGCAACAGACCGGTGCGGTGCTGAAGGTGGCTCCGGTGGACGATGCGGGCAACCTGCTGCTGTCGGAATTCGAGGATCTGCTCGGGCCGAAGACCAAACTTGTTGCTGCCACTCAAGTTTCGAACGCGCTCGGGACGGTGACGCCGGTAGAAAAGATTGTGCAGTTGGGTCACCGGTACGGCGCGCGGGTGCTGATCGACGGTGCGCAGTCGATCCCGCACCTGCCGATCGATGTCGCCGAACTCGGTGTGGACTTCTTCGTCTTCTCGGGGCACAAGATCTACGGCCCGACGGGAATCGGGGTGTTGTACGGAAGCGAGGAGGCGCTGGCCGAGACACCGCCGTGGCAGGGCGGCGGCAACATGATCGCCGATGTCACCCTGGAACGTTCGCTGTACCAGGGCCTGCCCAACAAGTTCGAGGCCGGCACCGGCAATATCGCCGACGCGGTTGGACTGGGCGAGGCGCTGCGCTACGTCGAGAAGGTGGGAATCGGGCGCATCGCCGCCTACGAGCATGCCCTGCTCGAGTACGCGACGCCGCGCCTGGCTGAGATCCCCGGCGTGCGTCTGGTCGGCACCGCCGACGAGAAGGCCAGTGTGTTGTCGTTCGTGCTGGCCGGGCATGAACCGCTCGAGGTCGGCAAGGCGCTCAACGCCGAGGGCATCGCGGTGCGTGCCGGACATCACTGTGCGCAGCCGATTCTGCGCCGCTATGGTCTGGAGGCAACCGTGCGTCCCTCCTTCGCGTTCTACAACACCTTCGAGGAGATCGACGTTTTCCTGCGCGCGGTGCGCCGCATTGCCGAAGGCGGCGCGAACGTAGGCTGATTCGCACGTCCGCTCTACAGTTGATTTCCCGCTGATTGCAAAGCTGGGAACCGATTCTCGGTGTTCGTAAGCTGGCGACGTGATTCTATCTGCATTCCGGCGGCGCGGCGCGGCGCAACGTCTGAATGCGGTTAATTTGTTGCGGGACAAGGGATTACGGAAGAATCCGAATCTTTTCGCAATGTCGGCGTAACGGGGCCGGGATGAGCGCAATGCAACTGTGGATTAGCCCGGGGGGGTGCAGATCGTGACGACTTCGACCATCGCCAAGCCCATGAACGCGTTGGGCGAGTTCTTCAGGTTCTGCGCCGAAACCTTCGTCATCCTGGTGCGACGGTCATGGAACTGGCGCGAGATTCTCGAGCAGATCTGGTTTGTTGCCCGAGTATCGATCTTTCCGACCATCATGCTGTCAATTCCGTACACGGTGCTGATCGTGTTCGTCCTGAATATCCTGCTCGTCGAAATCGGCGCAGGCGACCTGTCCGGCGCCGGCGCGGGGCTCGCGTCGGTAACCCAGGTGGGCCCGGTGGTCACGGCCATGGTCGTATCGGGCGCCGGTTCGACCGCCATGTGCGCCGACCTCGGGGCGCGCACCATCCGCGAAGAGATCGACGCGATGAAGGTGATTGGCATCAACCCGATCCAGGCGCTGGTGGTGCCGCGCCTCATCGCCGCCACCTTCGTCGCGGTGCTGCTCTACTCGGTGGTGGCGGTCACCGGCCTGGTCGGCAGTTACATCTTTGTGGTCTACGTCCAGCACGTGACTCCCGGAGCGTTCGTCGCGGGCATGACGTTGCTCACCGGGCTGCCGCAGGTGGTGATCTCGCTGATCAAAGCGACGCTGTTCGGCATCTCGGCGGGCCTGATCGCCTGCTACAAGGGTCTGTCGGTAGGCGGTGGCCCGGCCGGCGTGGGCAGCGCGGTAAACGAGACCGTGGTGTTCTCGTTCATGGCGTTGTTCTTCATCAACATCCTGACCACCGCGCTCGGTGTCAAGGTGACTGCCAGATGAGCGTGGACGCGCCCCCCGCGCACGAGGGACTGACGCCACCCGCCGAGCGGCGCCCGGTGACGCCCGGGAGTCGCGTGGTCGTTGACGAGCCGTCATGGGTTGCCACGGTCGGTCCCAGGCTGACCGCCGCCACCCGGAAATTGGGCGAGCAGACCGCGTTCTACGGGCGCGCCCTGGCCAACACCGGCGAAGCGGTCCGCCGCTATCCGGGCGAGCTACTGCGGCTGATCGCTGAAATGGGAATGGGCACCGGAGCTTTGGCGGTGATCGGCGGAACCGTGGGAATCATCGGCTTTCTCACGCTGACCACCGGCGCCCTGGTGGCGGTGCAGGGCTACGACACGTTGTCCAACATCGGTGTCGAAGCGTTGACGGGTTTCCTGTCGGCGTTCCTGAACGTCCGCATGATCGCGCCCTGCACGGCGGGTCTGGCGCTGGCGGCCACCATCGGTGCCGGCGCCACGGCTCAGCTGGGCGCCATGCGGATCAACGAGGAGATCGACGCACTGGAGGTGATGGGTATCCGGGCGATCACCTACCTTGCGTCCACCCGGATCATCGCCGGTGTGCTGGTGGTCATTCCGCTCTATGCCGTCGCCGTGTTGATGTCGTTCATCGCGGCCAAATTCCTCACGATCTCCGTCTACGGCCAGTCCCGTGGGGTTTATGAGCACTACTTCGCAACGTTCCTGCACCCCAACGACCTGCTGTGGTCGTTCCTGTCGGCGCTGACGATGGCCACGGGGGTGATGGTGGTGCACACCTACTACGGGTTCACCGCGTCCGGCGGTCCGGCCGGAGTGGGGGAGGCTGTCGGTCGCTCCGTGCGGTCATCGATGATCGTGACCGCCTTTGTCTGCCTGATGATTTCGCTGTCGGTCTACGGGCAGCACGGCAACTTCAACCTGTCGGGTTGAGCCCTGTGACTGACAACAGCCTTAGCGGCGCCTTCAGGCACAACCGAGTCCGCGCCAGCAAGATCGATCCGATCTGGTACGCGCCGATTCTCTTCATCGTCGTCGCGGGGCTCATCGCGTTCACCACCGGGGCATTCTCGGGCAAATTTGAGCAAACCATCCCGCTCACTCTGGTCTCGGACCGGGCGGGGCTGGTGATGGAACCGGGCGCGAAGGTCAAGTTGCGGGGGGTGCAGATCGGCCAGGTCGCCTCGATCGGCACCGACGTGAAAGCCGCTCAGCTGCAACTGAAAATGCAGCCCGACGCGTTCAAGTACCTGCCGAGCAACGTCGAGGCCGAGATCAGGTCCACCACCGCGTTCGGGTCGAAGTATGTCGACCTGATCGTGCCGGAACATCCGAGTCCGGCGGCGCTGCGGCCCGGCGCGGTGCTGCACTCCCGCAATGTGACCGTCGAGGTCAACACGGTCTTCGAAAATCTGCAGTCGCTGGTGCAGGCCATCGACCCCGCGAAGCTGAACGCGATCCTGTCGGCCTTCGCGCAGTCGGTGCGGGGAAAGGGAGATCGGATCGGGCAAGCGATCACCGACGCCAACAACCTGCTGCTGGCCGTCAACCCCCGGCTGGAGACCATCCACACCGACTGGAAGCTGTTCGGTAAGACCGCCGCTACGTATTCTGCTGCGGCACAGGACATCCTGTCGATTCTGGATTCTGCCTCGACCACCAGCACCACCATCACCGACAATCAGCGGTCGCTGGACGCGCTGCTGATGTCGGCGATCGGTTTCAGCCAGACCGGCATCAGCGTCGTGGGCCGCAACGAAAGCAACATCGTGCAGGCGATCAACCTGCTCGACCCCACCACCAGGCTGCTGGACATGTACTCACCGACCTACACCTGCCTGTTCCAGGGTGCGCAGTGGTACGTCGAGCACGGTGGCCGACACACGTTGGGCGGCAACGGTTATTCCTTCATCATGGACGCCGGGCTGCTCTTCGGCGACGACCCGTACCGATACCCCAAACACCTTCCCAAGGTGAACGCCACCGGCGGCCCCGGTGGAAAGCCCAGCTGCGGCTCGCTGCCCGACCCCAGCGCCAACTATCCGGTGCGTGCACTGGTCACCGACACCGGCTGGGGCGCCGCGCCGAACGAGATCCGCACCAACCTGGCCGTCGGAAATCCCTGGTGGGCCAACTACTTCCCGACAACCAAGAATCCGCCCGAACCGCCGCGCTACTTCTACCGTGGAGGACAACCGCCGCCATGAGTGCAGAAGGAAGGCCGGGCACCTTCAAGATCTGGGCCCGCGTCGCGATGTTCACGGTGGTGTGCCTGGTGTTCACGTTCGCGTTGATCGCGGTGTTCGGCCAACTTCGGTTCGAGGACCGCACCGGTTATCACGCGGTGTTCACCAATATCTCCGGATTGAAATCCGGAAACTTCGTCCGCATCGCCGGGGCTGAGGTCGGCAAGGTCGGCGACATCAATCTGCACCGAGACGGTACGGTCAGCATCGACTTCGCGATCGACAAAGGCGTGCGACTCACCGAGGGCACTCGGGCCGTGGTCCGTTACGAAAACCTGATCGGTGACCGCTATCTCGCTCTCGAACAGGGTGCGGGCTCGCCGCACCGGCTGGCGCCGGGCGGGACGATTCCGGTGTCTCGGACGGCGCCGGCCCTGGATGTCGACGTGTTGATCGGTGGTTTTCGCCCCTTGTTCCGGGCACTGGATCCCGACCAGGTCAACGCGTTGACCGGTCAACTGCTGCGCATCTTCCAGGGTCAGGGCGGCACCCTGTCCTCAGTCCTGGCGCAGACCGCGACGCTGACGTCGACGCTGGCCGGACGCAGCGAGCTGATCTCCGAGTTGATCACGAACTTGAACACCGTGCTGCACACCTTCGCCACGCGCGATCACGAGTTCTCCGACGGGCTGGACAAGCTGTCGGAGTTCGTCGACGGCCTGGCGCAACGCAGGACCGAGATCTCTACCGGACTGGCCTATGTCAACGCCGCCGCCGGATCGATCGCCGACCTGCTGGTGCAGGCCCGCGAGCCGATCAAGAACGTGGTGCACGAGACCGATCGCGCATCCGGCCAGATCCTCGCCGACGGGCCCTACGTGGACGGCCTGCTACACAGTCTTCCCGACGTGTATCAGGTCCTCTCCCGCCAGGGGCTCAACGGAGACTACTTCGGTTTCTACTTCTGCGAAGTGCTGCTCAAGCTGAATGGCAAGGGGGGCAACCCGATCTACGTCAAGCTGCTCAACCAGCCCTCTGGGCGGTGCACGCCGAAATGAGCCGCTTCAGAGGCACACCGGGCAAGGGCCGCAGCTCGGTCATGTTGGGAGTGATGGGCACCGTGCTGGTGGCGTGCGCGGTCATCGTCGCCTTCCAGTACGACAAGCTGCCGTTCGTCAACGGCTACGACAACTACGCCGCCTTCTTCTCCGAGGCCGGTGGCATCAAACCCGGTAACCAGGTGCGGGTTTCCGGCGTGGGCGTCGGCAGAGTCTCCGACGTCCGCCTGGAGGGCACGAAGGTGCGGGTGGGCTTCACCGTCCGCAAGAGCGTCGAGCTGGGCGACCGCACCGAAGCGGCGATCAAGACCGAGACGATCCTGGGTTCGAAGATGCTGGAGCTGACGCCGCGTGGCGAAGGCCGGCTGCGGGAAACCATTCCGCTGCAGCGAACCACCTCGCCCTACGACCTGCCCGACGCGCTGGGCGATCTGACCACCCAGATCAGCGGACTCGACACGACTCAATTGTCCTCGGCGCTGACGACATTGGCTGACACGTTCAAAGAGACGCCGCCGAATCTGCGGCCCGCGCTCGAGGGGGTGGCCCGGTTCTCGGACACCCTCAACAATCGCGACGCGCAGCTGCGCAGCCTGCTGAGCAACGCCAACAGCGTCACGGGCGTGCTGGGCCGGCGCAGCCAGCAGATCGCCACCCTGGTGTCGAATTCCAACGCCTTGCTGGTAGCGCTGCTGCAGGAGCGTGATTCGATCGACGCCCTGATGAACAACCTGACCGCGGTGTCGCATCAGATCTCCGGCCTGGTCGACGACAATCGCACTCAACTCAAACCGGCACTGGACAAGCTCAACGGCGTGCTCGAAATCCTGGACAACCGCAAGGAAGACCTGCAGCGGACCCTGCCCAAATTCAAGAGGTACGCAATGTCGTTCGGCGAAGTGCTGGGCTCCGGTCCGTTTTTCAAGGCCTATGTGGCCAACCTGATTCCCGGGCAGCTCAGCGGTCCCATTCTCGATTCCCGGATGTATGACCGGTATCTGGACCCCAATCAACATCTGCCATCGGAGTCGGTGGACCCGCCGACCGGAACTCCTCCCGTTCCGCCCGAGGCCGCGCCGGTGCCGCTGTGGTCGCAGCCACCGTCACCCGGTCCCGCGCCGGGCCCGCCTCCCGAGCCCGCAGAAACGGGGGGCCGATGAACGTCAACCGCCGCATCGTGCGCAGGGTGACCGCGGTCAGCCTGGCTCTCACCCTCGTCCTGGCGTCCTTCCTGGTTGGCCGCAATCTGTGGAAAGAGGTCGAAAAGAACACCTACTCCGCATATTTCGTCAACGCCAACGGCCTGTTCACCGGTGACGAGATCCGCATTCTCGGGGTCGGTGTCGGCACCGTGGACCGCATCGAACCGCAGCCGGCCAGCACCAAGGTCGTCTTCTCCGTCGACAAGCAGTACGCGATTCCCGCCGACGCGCGCGCCGCGATCCTGTCGCCGTCACTGGTCACCTCACGCGCCATTCAACTGGTGCCCGCCTACTCCGGTGGCCCGAAACTGGCCGCGGGAGCGTCGATCCCACTCAACCGGACCGCGGTTCCCGTCGAGTGGGACGACTTCCGCAGGCAATTGGAGAAGCTGACCGAGGCTCTGCAACCCACCAGTCCAGGCGGGGTGAATTCTATTGGTGAGCTGGTCAACTCGACCGCGGAGAACCTGCGCGGCGAGGGTGACACCGCTCGCGACACCATCGTCAAGCTGTCCGCGGCGATCTCCGCGCTGGGCGATCACGCCGACGACATCTTCAGTACGGTGCGCAATCTCCAACTCCTGGTGTCGGCGCTGTACTCCAGCAGCGATCTGCTGGCGTCGTTCAACCGGAACCTGGCGAGCGTCACGACGGTGCTGTCCAACACACCCAACGAGGTCGCCAATGCGGTGCAAAGCCTCGACGGGGCACTGGCGGATCTGCGCGGTTTCCTCGCGGAGAACCGAGAGTCAATCGGCGTCACCTTCGACCGGTTCAGTTCGATCACCACCGCCCTTAACGACAGTCGGGCCGATATCAAGCAGATCCTGCATGTGGTCCCGACGGTGTTCCAGAACTTCACGAACATCTACCAGCCGGCCCAAGGGGCCATGACCGGCATCATCGCGCTGAACAACTTCGCCGATATCCCCCAATGGATCTGCAGCTCAATCGAAGCCGCGTCCCGACAGGGTCTGGACCGGGTGTCGAAGTTGTGCCTGCAGTACGTCGAGCCGATCATCAAGAACCGCATCTACAACTACATCCCGGCGGGACTGAATCCGTTCGTCGGGCCGCAGGCGCGTCCCAGCGAGATCACCTACAGCGACGACCGGCTGCGCCCGGACTACCAGCCCCCCGAGCCGCTCCCGGCCGAACAGCCCGCACCTGCGCAGGCCCCCACCGTCGTCGACCCGAGCCTGGGCCTGCAGGGCCTGATGGTTCCGCAAGGCGCCGGTTCATGAGGCGCGCCGTCGTTGCCGTGTTGAGCGTGTCGTGCGTCGCGGTGCTGCCGGGATGTGGCAGCGATTGGCACGGCCTGAATTCGCTGACGCTGCCGGGCACGTCCGGCGGGGGGCCGGGCTCCTACACGATCCAGGCGCAGTTACCCGATGTGGTGAACATCCAGGAGAACACCCGCGTCCGGGTCGACGACGTCAACATCGGCAACGTCACCAAGATTGAAGTCCAGGACTGGCATGCGTTGGTGACCATGCGGATCAACGGCGATGTCCGCCTGCCGGCCAACGCCACGGCCAAGATCGGGCAGACCAGTCTGCTGGGCTCGATGCACATCGAGCTGGCGCCACCGAAGGATGAGCCGCCGGTCGGGCAACTGAAGAACGGGTCGGTGATCCCGTTGGCGCACGCCAGCATGTACCCCACCACCGAGCAGACGCTGGCCTCGGTGTCGGTGCTGCTCAACGGTGGCGGTCTGGCCCAGCTACAGGAGATCACGCAGTCGGTCGCCAAGGCATTCGCCGGCCACGAAAACGACATGCGCAGTCTGCTGCACCAGCTGGACGAGTTCATCGCCGGTACGAACAAGCAGACCGATGACATCATCGCCGCCTCCGAAAACCTCAACTCACTAGTGGGCCAGTTCGCGGCGAAGGACCCGGCCGTCGACCGGGCGTTGACCACGGTGCCGAAAGCGCTGGCGGTGCTGGCCAAGGAGCGCGGCCAGATCGCGGACGCGATCGATCAACTCGGCAAGTTCAGCGCGATCGCGGCGGACACCCTGCGCCAGAGCAAGGAATCTCTGGTAGACAACCTGCGGCAGATTGCGCCGGTGCTGCGCCGGCTCGCCGACGCCGGCCCCGCGCTGACCAAGGGCCTCGACGGCCTGGCCACCTACCCGTGGCCGACATCGACGGTCACCAACTGGTTCCGCGGCGACTACGCCAACCTCACGATGATCGTCGATCTGACGTTGAGCCGCATCGACACCGGGCTGTTCACCGGCTCCCGCTGGGAAGGCAACCTCACCCAGCTCGAGATGCAGTGGGGACGCACCATCGGTATGCAGCCCAGCCCGGCCACCGCGGGCAATCCGCTGACCTTCCCCTACCACGACGGGGGTTACTGATGCTGCGCCTGAACCGCAAGACCTGGATACAGCTGGCCGTGCTGTCTGTGGTGACGGTTGTTTCCTGTGGCGCAATGGCTTTCAACTACATGAAGCTGCCCGAGACGCTGTTCGGAATCGGCGAGTACCAGGTCACCGTGGACCTGCCGCAGTCGGGCGGGCTGTACGAGAACTCGGTGGTGACCTATCGGGGCACCGACGTGGGGCAGGTCAAGTCGGTCAATGTCACAGCCGGTGGAGTGCGTGCGGTGCTGGCCATGCGATCCGGGGTCGAGGTGCCCGCCGACGTGCAGGCATCGGTGCACAGCCGCTCGGCGATCGGGGAGCAGTTCATCGAGCTGACCCCCCAGACCGCCAGGGACGGCCGGCCCGCCCGCCTGCTGCGTGCCGGCGACGTGATTCCCGCCGGGCAGGTCGATGTTCCCGTCGACATCGGCCGGCTACTGGACATGACCAACCGTGCGCTGCAGGCCATTCCGCGGAACAACCTACGCACGGTCACCGACGAGGCCAACCGGGCGGTCGGTGGTCTCGGCCCGGAGCTGTCCCGAATCGTGGACGGCTCAACGGCGTTGGCCATCGCCGGCGGGCGCACCATCGACCCGCTGGCCACCCTGATCGACCGGGCCCCGCCCGTGCTGAACTCGCAAGTGCAAACCTCGGACGCGATCGCGACCTGGGCGCAGCGGACAGCGGCCATCATGGCGCAGTTCCAGGCGCAGGACGCCGCGCTCCGAGACCTGTTGACGCAGGGGAGTTCCGGCGTGGAGGAAGGCCGTGCGATGCTCGAACGCGTCGGCCCGGCCGTACCGGTGTTGTTCGCGAATCTGGTGAGCCTCGGGGATATCGCCTACGTCTACCGCCACGACATCGAACAGATCCTGGTGCTGTTGCCGCAGGGGATCGCCGTCATGGCAGGGTCTCTGGTGCCCAACGCCGGGACCAAACAGGACTACACCGGCTTCTACCTGGATTTCAACCTCAACATGAACCTGCCACCGCCCTGCACGACGGGCTTCCTGCCGCCGACGCAGCGACGCTCGCCGGCCAGTGTTGACGCCCCGGATCGCCCTGCCGCGGAGCTGTATTGCCGATTGCCGCAGGACTCGGAACTCAATGTCCGTGGGGCGCGCAACATCCCGTGTGAAACGAAGCCGTGGAAGCGGGCCCCCACCGTCGAGATGTGCGAAAGCGACGAGGAGTACGTGCCGCTCAACGACGGTTACAACTGGAAGGGTGACCCCAACGCCACCACCAGTGGGCAGGGCGTGCCGCAGTACCCACCGGGCCAGGACCCGCGGCTCCCACCGCCCCGCGGCACGGCGCCGGCGCCTCCGGCGCCGCCGCCGGTAGCCGTCGCCACCTACGACCCGTCTTCCGGCGAGTACATCGGGCCGGACGGGCACCGCTACACCGAGGCCGACCTGGCCCACCCGCGAGCGAAGAACTGGCAGTCACTGCTGGTGCCGACGTCCCCCTGAACAAGGAGCAACATGGCCGAAGAACCTGATATCCCAGCCGTCGAGGAACTCGACGACGAAGTTCCTGCCGACGAAACCGGTACCGGCGAGCCCGAATCCGCCCGCCGGCGGCTCCGGATCACCAATCGGCTTACCCAGCCCGCCCGGGCAGTGGTTGTCAGCGCGGTGGTAGTGACAGCTTTGGCCGGGCTGACCGGCTGGCTGGGCTACCGCGCCTACTCCGAGCGCGAGGCGCAGGCGCAACGCGACCTGTTCGTGCAGACCGCACGGCAGGGCGCGGTGAACCTCACTACCATCAGCTACACCGAGATCGATTCCGACGTGCAACGGATCCTCGATCTGGCCACGGGGGCATTCCGTGACGATTTCGAGCACCGGTCCAAGCCGTTCATGGAGCTCGTCAAGGCGGCGCAGTCGGTTTCGGAAGGCACGGTGACCGACGCCGGACTCGAGTCCCAGCACGGTGACTCGGCTCAAGTGCTGGTCGCGGTCGCGGTGAAGTCACGCACCGCGGGCGGCGAAGAGGCGCCCCGGGAATGGCGGATGAAGATCGAGGTGAAGGCGATCGGCGACGACGCCAAGATGTCGAACGTGGTGTTCGTGCCATGACGACGCTGAGCGAGAGGACCGAGGACGCCATCACCGAAACATCCGACTCGATCGACGAAGGCGACACCACCGAACAGGTCTCGGAAATCGACGATATCGACGACATTGACGACGTCGAGGACGTCGAGGAGCCAGGCGCCCCGGCGCCGGCGAAGAAGCCGATCGCGTGGTCGCGGGTCCTCGCCTATGGTGTGCTGCCCGGGCTGGCGTTGCTGCTCGCCGTCGCGGCGGGCTACTTCAAGTGGATAGCCTTCTCCGGAACCGAGGTGGCACAGGCCCGCAGCGAGTCCATGCGGGTCGCCAGCGAGGACGCGGTCGCGCTGTTGTCCTACACTCCCGACACCGCAGAGAAACAACTCACCGCGGCCCGCGATCGGTTGACCGGCGATTTCAAGGACGCCTACACCGCACTCACCCGTCAGGTTGTCATCCCGGGTGCGAAAGAGAAGCGCATCGCGGCAGTCGCGAAAGTGAATGCAGCGGCATCGGTCTCGGCGACCGCCACCCACGCCGTCGTGCTGCTGTTCGTCGACCAGACCGTGACGATCGGCGACGGCGGTACTCCCACGGATACCCAACCCGTGATCCGGGTGACGCTGGAGAAAGTCGACGGCCGGTGGCTGGTCTCGCATTTCGACCCGGTATAGCGTGGTGGGCGCTATCTGCCGCGGTAACTGCAACGGCGGCAGCGACTTCGGTGATACCTACGGCCCACGCCGATAACAAGCGTCTCAATGACGCCGTCGTTTCCGGCGTCTACACCCTCCAGCACCAAGCCGGCTGCACCAACGACGTCGTCATGAACAACTCGCTCTACCTGGCCGCCCAGTGGCACGCCGACGACATGATGAGCAACAGGAACATCAACGACGACTTCGGATCCGACGGCTCGACACCCCAAGACCGGGCCAACGCCGCCGGCTTCCGCGGCAAAGTGACCGAGACCGTGGCCATCAACCCGGCGCTGTCGATCAGCAGCTTCGAGCTGTTCAACCAGTGGTACAACAACCCCGAATACCTGGCCATCATGCGGGACTGCGCCAACACCGCGATGGGTGTCTGGTCCGCCAACAGCCTGGACCGCACCGTGGTGGTGGCACTGTACGGGCAGCCGGCCACGCAACAGCGCTGACCGTCAGTCGTAGACCGGGGACCACATCCGGTCGAGCACCGCCTGCCTGATGTCGTCGTAGGTCGTGGTGGCGACACCGTCATCGACCGCGGCGTGGTAGACGGCCTCGGCGACCTTTGCCGAGATATCCCGCAGATTCTGCACGTCCGGTAGCAGTGAATCGCCGGGTGAGGCGGGGTTGGCTTGTTGAGCAACGGCTTTGGCCGAAGCGTGCAACATCGACTGGGTGAGCCGCCGGGCGCCGGCGACGATGATGCCCAGCCCGATGCCGGGAAACACCAACACATTGTTGGCCTGACCGATGGTGTACGTCGTCGCGTCGTGGACGACCGGTGCCATCGGGCTGCCGGTGGCCACCAGTGCCCGACCGTCCGACCACTGCACCAGATCGGCGGGCATGGCTTCCATCCGCGAGGTGGGGTTGGACAACGGGAAGATCATCGGGCGCTCGCAGTTGGCCGTCATCTCCTCGACCGCCTCCCGGGTGAACGCACCGTGCACCGCCGAGCAGCCCAGCAGCACCGTCGGCCCGGCGAGCTTGATGGCGTCGACCAGTCCGACGTACTCGCCGGCGCCCACACCCAGGCGGTCGCGGTTCTTGGCGTAGGGCACCTGGAAGTCACGCAGGTCGTCCATGTCGTCGAACAACAGACCCTGGCGGTCGATGGGCCAGATCTGTGCTGTCGCCTGTTCAGGGGTGGCGCCGTCGGCGATCATGGCGTCGCGGATCTGGTCGGCCACCCCGAGGCCTGCGGTGCCGGCGCCGAAGACCACGATGCGCTGGTCCCGCAACGGCTGGCCGGTGACTCGGCATCCGCCGTAGACCGCGGCCAGCACCACCGCGCCGGTGCCCTGCATGTCGTCGTTGAAGACGAGGTAATCATCGCCGTAGGTCTGCAGGATCTTGCGCGCGTTGGCCGGGCCGAAGTCTTCGAAATGCAGAATCGCGCGGGGAAACAGCCGGTGGGCGGTCTCGAGGTAGCGCCGGATGAAGTCGTCGTACTGCTCTCCGCGCCGGCGGGCGTGCCGGTTGCCCAGGTAGAACGGGTCCTGCAGCAACTGCTCGTTGTCGGTGCCGACGTCCAGCGACACCGCCAGGCAGCGCCGGGGATCGATGCCACCGCCGGCGGTGTAGAGCGCCAGCTTGCCGACGGTGATCTGGATGCCGCCCACCCCCCAGTCACCGATGCCCAGGATTGCTTCGGCGTCGGTGCACACGATCAGGTCGATGTCGTCGGGGCCCTGCCCGAGCGTCGCGAAGGCGTCGGCGATCTCGTCGGGGGCGTCGATGCTCAGGAACAAGCCGCGCTGCCCGCGGTACTCGTCGGAAAAGCGCTGAATCGCCTCGCCGACGGTCGGTGTGTACACCACCGGCATCAGCTCGGGCAGGTGATCGGTGAGCACCTTGTAGTAGAGCAGTTCGTGCCGGTAGTGCAGCTGTTCGAGGAGCAGATTGCGGCCCAGATCCGTTGCCATGCTTTGTAATTGGTGCCACACCCGGTCGGCCTGCTGGTCCAGGGTGAGTACCGCCGCTGGTAGGCGCCCGGTCAGTCCCAGTCGGCGCCGCTGTTCGTGGGTGAAGCCCACCCCACGGTTGAGGCTCGGTGTCGACAATGCTTCGGGGAATCGGGGCACGCAAGCATCGCTCATCACAAGCTCCGTCCGTGACTAGGGAGGCGTCACGCCACGTTAGCGCTGAATGAGCTACTGACGGTTACCAACCGGAGGCGGACTTGCGCGTGTCTGCGTTGAGTTCGGGGTGATCGACCATGTCGCAGATGCACACATCCTGGGCCCGGCGGCGGAAGCGGCCGGCGCGTTCGAACTTCAGGTGCTGGGCGTAGACCTTGTCGCGCTGGTTCTGGGAGAACGCGAGGTCCAGGTTGACCGGCAACCCGGCCCAATCGACCTGGTCAGCGCCTTGGCGGGTGCGGCAGTGCCGAGGACAGACAGTGTGCAGGGCGGTCTCAGACGGACCATCAGACTCCCGAGCCACGCGTACGACCCTCCCTCGAGTGCACGATCTCTTGGGTGAATGGTGCGACGCCCATGTTTCGTCGAAAGGCGCATGACGTTTCCGTCAAATTAAGCGACTACCCAGCCGTGCAGCTCAGTACACGTCGCGGTGGTAGCGCTTGTCCGCGCTCAGCGCCTGCACGAAGGCCCTGGCCGCTTCCGGGTCGAGTTTGCCGTGTTCGGCCGCGATATCGCAGATTGCCTGCTCAACGTCCTTGGCCATCGGGTCAGCACTGCCGCAGACGTATAGCTGGGCGCCCTCCTGAAGCCAGCTCCACAGGGTTGCGCCCCGCTTGCGCATCAAATGCTGCACGTACACCTTCTCCCGCTGATCCCGGGAGAATGCCAGGTCGAGCTCGGTGAGCAGGCCGTCGGCGTGCATGGCCTGGATCTCGTCGCGGTAGTAGAAGTCGGTGGCGGCGTGCTGCTCGCCGAAGAACAGCCAGTTGGGTCCGGTGTGGCCCAGCGCGCGCCGCTCCTGCAGAAACCCGCGGAACGGGGCGATCCCGGTGCCGGGCCCGACCATGATCATCGGGGTCTGCGGGTCGCTGGGGGGCCGGAAGTTCTTCGAAGTCCGCACATAGACCGCGATCCGGTCGCTGGGGGAGCGGTCGGCCAGATAGGTCGAGCACACCCCGCGTCGTGGGACGCCCCGGAAGTTGTAGCGCACCGGCGAGACCGTGAGATGTACCTCACCGGGATGCACTTTGGGGCTCGACGAGATCGAATAGAGCCTTGGCTGAAGGGGTTTGAGCACCGCGAGCCACTCGTCGACGGACGCGCGGACCGGCGCCTGCCCGAGTAGGTCCACCGACTGACGCCCCCATGACCAATCCGCCAGCGCCGCCTTGTTCTCCGGCCTCATCAGTTCGTCGAGGCGGCTGGCCGCGTCGGCGTCGACGGTGCGTTGCTGCACGAAGCGCAGCAGGTCGGGGCTGATGTGGGCGATCTCGAACCGGTCGGTCAGCGCGGTGCGCAACGACATCGCGCCGTGGTCGGCGACTTCCACCTCGCTGCGACCGTCCAGTCCGGTGACGGTCAGCCACTCGTCGACGAACTGCTCGTTGTTGTGCGGCCACACCCCGAGCGCGTCTCCGGCCTGGTAGTCGACGGTTGCCTCGGGCACGTCGAAAACCAGCTGCCGCACATCTTTTGCCGAGTGGGGCCGGCTCAGTGTGGTGTTGCGGATCAGATCGGTGACCAGGGGGCGTTTTTTGGTGTACTTCTGCGCAGCCGCGACGGGTGGTGCCGTCTTGCGGACCGGTGTCGGGGACAGGGCGCTCAGGATGTCGTCGAGCCAGCGGGCGGCAGCGGTTTCGTAATCGGGCTCGCAGTCGACGCGGTCGGTGATCCGGGTCGCGCCCAGTTCGGTGAGTCGCTCGTCGAGGCGGCGTCCGTGACCGCAGAAGTCGTTGTAGTTGGAGTCACCGAGGGCCAGGACGGCGTAGCGGGTGCCGTTCAGTTGCGGCGCATCCCCGCCCGACAGCGCCCGCCACACGGCGACACCGTTGTCCGGGGGGTCACCGTCACCGGTGGTGCTGGTGATCAACAGCAACTCGCGGGTGCCGGGCAGGTCGCTGATCGTGACGTCGTCCATGGCGTACAGGGCAACCGGTAGGCCGGCGTCGGTCAGGCGCGCCGCCACGTCGGCGGCGAGTTCCTCGGCGTTGCCGGTCTGGGAAGCCCACAACAACACGATCGGTGGCCGGCCGTCTTCGGTCTCGGGCTCGCGGTCGGTGTCGGCGGCTGCTGGCGCCGGCGTGCGCGAGCACATCCCCGCGATCACGCCGTCCAGCCACATCCGGGTCCGGGTGTCGAACGGTGCGCTGACGGGCACGGTGGGTAGTCCGGTCATCGGACGGCCGGCTTCTACCCGCAGTCCGGCGAGCAGCCCCGCCAGGTAGGCGCGACCGTGCGGATCGAACTCGGGTGCTGGTTCGGCTGCCACGCCGAGGAATTCGGCGATCGCATCGATCTGGGACAGGCTGACATGCGGCGCCTGGTGATGAGTTTCGGGATGCTGCGGTGTCGTCGCAGTGGGGCCGGCGACCTTGGTCAGGGTGACCGCGCAGGCCTTGTATTCCGGTTGGCGCGACACCGGGTCGACGGCGTCATTGGTGACGGCATTAATCGACAGGTACTCACCGAAGGTGTCGTTCCAATGGAACGGGGCGAAACAGTTGCCTGGCCGCACCCGGTCGGTGACGACGGCGGGCAGCACGGCACGGCCTCGCCGGGACGCGATCTCGACCCGATCACCGTCGGAAATGCGTTGGCGGGCAGCGTCTTCGGGATGAATCTCGACGAATGGTCCGGGGTTGAGTTTGTTGAGCTTGGCGACCCTGCCGGTCTTGGTCAGGGTGTGCCACTGGTGCGGCAGGCGCCCGGTGTTGAGCAGGAACGGGTAGTCGTTGTCCGGCATCTCCTCCGGCGAGAGGTGCGGACGGGCGAAGAAGACGGCCCGGCCGTGCGGAGTCGGAAACACGAGCCGGGGCACGCGTCCGTCCTCGCGGACCAGCCGGGTCTGGCTGACGCTGTCATTGAGGTAGCGAATCGGGTTGCGGTCGGCCGGGCTGCCGGGCGGGCAGGGCCACTGCACCGGCGTCTGGCGTAGCCGTTCGTAGCTGACACCGCGAATGTCGTAGCCGGTCTTGGGGTTGGCGAAGCGCTTGATCTCCTCGAACACGTCTTCAGCTGAGTCGTAGGTGAACGACTCGGAAAAGCCCATCGCACAGGCCATTTGGGCGATGATCTGCCAGTCCGGCAGGGCCTGCCCCGGCGGATCGACCGCCTTGCGGAACAGGGTGAGGTTGCGCTCGGAGTTGACCATCACCCCGTCGGATTCCGTCCACAGTGCCGCGGGCAACACCACATCCGCGTATTCGTTGGTCTCGGTCTCCAGATACGCGTCCTGGGTGATCACCAACTCGGCCTGCTCCAGGCCGGCCAGCACCGTCTTCCGGTTGGCGACGGTGGCAACGGGGTTGGTGCACATGATCCAGCACGCCTTGATCGCACCGTCGGCCATCCGGGTGAACATGTCAATCACACCATCGCTCACCTCGGTGCGCAGCGAACCGCGGGGAATGCCCCACTGGTCCTCGGTGAACTCGCGGTCGTCGGTGCTGGTCACCGTCCGCTGACCCGGCAGACCTGGCCCCATGTAACCCATTTCCCGCCCGCCCATGGCGTTGGGCTGGCCGGTGAGCGAAAACGGCCCGCTCCCGATTTTGCAGATCGCTCCGGTGGCCAGATGCAGGTTGCAGACGGCATTGGTGTTCCAGGTGCCGTGGGTGCTCTGGTTGAGGCCCATCGTCCAGCAGCTCATCCAATTGGCGGCCTCGCCGATCCACCGTGCCGCGGTGCGGATGTCGTCGGCGGGAATACCCGTGATTTCACTGACCCGGTCCGGAGTGAACTGTTCCAGGAAGGTGGGCATCACCTCCCAGCCGGTGGTGAACTCGGCGATGAAATCGGGGTCGGTGTGCCCGTTGCGGACGATCAGATGCAGCAAACCGTTGAGCAGCGCGAGATCCGAGCCGGGGGCGATCTGCAGGAAGAGGTCGGCCTTGGCGGCGGTCGCGGTGCGGCGCGGATCGACGACGATCAGCTTGGCGCCGGCTTTGACCCGTTCCATCATGCGCAAAAACAAAATCGGATGGCAGTCGGCCATATTCGCGCCGATCACGAAGAACACGTCGGCGTGGTCGAAGTCCTGGTATGAACCCGGGGGCCCGTCGGCACCCAACGACAGCTTGTAACCCGAACTGGCGCCCGCCATACACAGTCGCGAGTTCGATTCGATCTGATTGGTTCCGATGAAACCCTTGGCCAGCTTGTTCGCCAGGTACTGGGCTTCCAGTGACATCTGGCCGGACACGTACAGGGCTACCGCGTCGGGTCCGTGTTTGTCGATGATGGCGCGTAACCGCTCGGCGGATCGCATGATCGCGGTGTCGGTGTCGACGGATTCGAAGGGCTGACCGCGGTCCGTCCGTGAGTATGCCGACTCCGCTCGCCCCGGTGCGGCCAGAAAGTCAGCGGTGGTGTTTCCCTTGGTGCACAGACGGCCGAAATTGGCCGGATGGTTGTCCTGCCCAACGGCTTTGGCGATGTGACGCCGGCCGCTTTCCGGGTCGGTTGTGATCTGCAGCACCATTCCACAGCCGACGCCGCAGTAGGCGCACATGGTGCGCACGGCGTCGTCGGGGGACCGCATGGTGATTTCCGACCTCTCCTCTCGGGCACAGGGATCTGCCCAAAATCGTCCGTCAGTGATGTTTCGGTCCGGCGCATCCGAGGTTTCAGCGGCTTTACGGACTTCTCGCAGTGGGGTATGGCGTTGTGTGCGCAGTCCGACATCATCGCGAAAATCGGCTGGTGAGCAGGCGCCGGCAATCAGTGCGAGCCCAGTCCTCGTTGACCAGTTAGCTGTGCCGAGGCTACCCACGCCGGTGCCCGTTTCATGCCCTACACCAGGGGTTTTGACCAAACTCGACGGACATTCACAGTGTGCATCCAGCTGCGGCCTCCGGTCCCGAGGGCTTTCGCTAAGCTCGCGGGGTGCGGTCTCGGTTCGGCGCTGTCGTGCTCATGCTGGGTGTGGCGGTCGCAGGTTGTGACGGTCAATCGTCCACCCAGCCCAGGGCAAAGCCGGATTCCTGCAAGGACTCAGACAGCCCCACCGCCGACACGGTGCGCCGGGCCATCGCCTCCGTCCCGATCGAGGTGCCGGGTTCGGCATGGGTGGAGATCGCGCGCGGCCACACCCGCAAATGCCGGCTCAACTGGGTCCAGATCATCCCCACCATCGCCTCGGAATCGACGCCGCAGCAACTGCTTTTCTTCGATCGCAACAGGCCACTGGGTTCCCCCACTTCGAATCCCAAGCCCTACATCACGGTGCTGGCGCCGGCCGATGACACCGTCACCGTGCAGTACCAGTGGCGCATTGACAAAGACGAGGAATGTTGCCCGACCGGCAGGGGCACGGTGAAGTTCGAGATCGGACCGGACGGCAAACTCAAGGCGCTCGGCCCCATCCCGCATCAGCCGCCCAGCTAACTCCCAGCCCGGGCCCTATTCAGCACTTCTACAGCACACCTACAGCAGGTTCAGGCTGCTTCTGGCGTGCTTGACGCCGGTTGGCCTGGCACGCTTGAGCTTCCGTGCCGGACATAGGTGTGAAGTCACAGTGAGGAGGGTCATGTACTCGCAGACGCTGCCGCAAAGGGTGGAGTCGCGCGACGACGTCGCCAACGGTCGTCGTAGCCCGCGTCACATCTCGCACTTTGACGCCGAAGATGTGGTGGCGTGGGAGGCCGGCAACAAGGTCATCGCGCGACGGAACCTGTTGTGGTCGGTCGTCACGGTTCACCTCGGGTACTCGGTGTGGACGCTGTGGCCGGTGATGGAACTGTTCATGCCGGAAAAGGTGTACGGGTTTTCCACGGGCGACAAGCTGCTGCTGGGCATTACCGCAACGTTGGTCGGCGCCTGCCTGCGGATGCCGTATTCCTTGGCGACCGCGGTTTTCGGCGGACGGAGCTGGGCGATCCTTTCGTCGGTGGCCTTACTGGTTCCTGTCCTCGGCACCATGGTGTTGTTGGCGCACCCCGGTCTGCCGTTGTGGCCGTACCTGATCTGCGCTGCGCTCACCGGATTGGGGGGTGGCAATTTCGCGGCCTCCATGAGCAACGCCAATGCCTTCTATCCGCACCGGCTCAAGGGCTCGGCCCTCGGATTGGCCGGCGGCATCGGCAATCTCGGCGTACCCGCGATCCAATTGGTCGGACTGCTGGTGATCGCCACCGCGGGTGACCGCAAGCCGTACCTGGTGTGCGGACTGTATGCGGTGTCGCTGGTGATCGCCGCGATCGGCGTGACCCGATGCATGAATACCGTTGAACAGCATCACGTTAAGCCGGAGAAGCTGCGGCCGATCATCACCGCGATGTTCGGGGCCCGCGACACCTGGCTGCTCTCGCTGCTCTACCTCGGCACGTTCGGCTCGTTCATCGGGTTCTCCTTCGCGTTCGGCCAGGTATTGCAAACCAACTTCGTGGCCAGCGGGGAAACCGTGGCGCAAGCCAGCCTGCACGCCGCCGAACTGGCCTTCCTCGGGCCGTTGTTGGCCGCGGCCGCAAGGGTTTACGGTGGCCGCTTGGCCGACCGCATCGGCGGCAGCCGCCTCACGCTGATGGTGTTCCTCGGCATGGCACTGACCGCTGGACTGTTGATCAACACCAGTGCGCATCAACAAAGCCACCATCACGGCGGCGCCGCCATGGCCGGCTACTTCGCCTGCTTCATAACACTTTTCGTGCTGTCGGGACTCGGCAACGGATCGGTCTACAAGATGATTCCGACGATCTTCGAATCCTGCAGCCGCTCGCTCGACCTCGGCGAAGCCGACCGTCGGGAATGGTCACGGATCATCTCCGGCGTGGTCATCGGTTTCGTGGCGTCCGTTGGCGCCCTTGGTGGGGTCGGCATCAACCTCGCGCTGCGGACATCCTATGAGAGCACCGGCGCCGGGACCGAGGCGTTCTGGATCTTCATGTGCTGCTACGCCGCGGCCGCGGCGCTGACCTGGCATGCCTACGTCCGCAAGTCGGTCACCCCCGTGGTGGCCGCGCCGGCGGAAATCGCGGTGCGGAAGGCCTAATCGGGAAGATTCTCCGGGTGCAGCATCTCGGCGTACCGCAGCTGCTCCGGGATGCCGAACCCGTCGACCAGCGTCCGGGCATGCGGTCGCAGCACCCGGCACCGGTCGTTGATGCCTCGGGTGACCGCTTTGGCCCGCTCGGTCGACAGGTAGCGGTGCTCGATGAACCACGCCTTGTCCTCTTCGATCACCGACAACGCGTACAGGTCACACACCACGCCGAGCAGCTCGCGCGCCTCACGGTCCGGGCAGGACTCGATCCCGGCGACGAAGGCTTCCAGCACCACCGTGTCGATGTGCGCCTGCGCGGCGTGCAGCACGTGATCCTGCACGGCGTTGAACGCATCGAAGGCCGACATTTCTTTGGACTTGCCCTGCAGCCGGCGCGCCACCGAAGACAGCAGGTAATCCTCACGGTCTTCGAACATCTGAACCTGGGTGCCGCGGTTGAACAGGCTGCCTTCCTCCTCGTTGTCCTGCCGAGAGTCCACGATGCGCTGCATTATCGCTTCGGCCGCAGTGCGTTTCTTCACCCGGTCGCCCACCGTGTTGGCCGCGAAACGCACCCATTCGACCGGGCTCATGCTCTTGATGTCATCGGCGTAGGCGGTCAGCAGTTCCTTGGCCACCAGCTGGGTCAGCACATGGTTGTCACCCTCGAAGGTGGTGAACACATCGGTGTCGGCCCGCAATCCGATCAGCCGGTTCTCGGCCATGTAACCGGCGCCGCCGCACGCTTCCCGCGCCTCCTGGATGGCTCGTGAGGCATGCCAGGTGTTGGCAGCCTTCAGCCCGGCGGCACGCGCCTCCAGTTCACGCTGCTCCTCGGCGTCCACCACATCGGAGGTCTGCAGATCGTGGCATTTCGACACCAGTTCGTTCTGGGCGAATTGCAGCGCATAGGATTTGGCGATCAACGGGAACAACCGCCGCTGGTGCACCAGATAGTCCATGATCAGCACTTCGTGGTCGTCGTCGCCCGGAGCGCTGAATTGCCTGCGCTGCAACGCATAACGGGTGGCGATGTCCAGCGCGACGTGGGCCGCGTTGCCGGCGCTGCCGCCGACGGTGACCCGGCCCCGGATCAGCGTGCCGATCATTGTGAAGAAGCGCCGGTTGGCGTTGTCGATCGGTGAGGTGTAGGTGCCGTCGGGTTCGACCTCGCCGTACTTGTTCAGCAGATTGACCCGGGGCACCCGGACGTTGTCGAACATGATGCGACCGTTGTCGACACCGGGCAGCCCGCCCTTGTAGTGACAGTCCGAGGTGGTCACGCCCGGCAGGTCGTTGCCGTCGGCGTCGCGGATGGGCACCAGGACGCAGTGCACGCCGTGGTTGACCGGCTTGCCGTCCTGATGGGTGATCAGCTGCGCGAAAACCGCTGCGATGGTCGCTGTTTCGGCCGCACCGCCGATGTAGTCCTTGCGGGAGGTCGGGGTGGGGGAGTTGACGACGAACTCTTCGGTCTCGGGGTCGTACGTCGCCGTCGTCTCCAGTGACTGGACGTCACTGCCGTGCCCGGTCTCGGTCATCGCAAAACAACCGAGCAGATCGAGGGTGATGATGTCCTTGACGTAGGAGGCGTGGCGCTCGGTGCCCAGGTTCTCGACGGCGCCGCCGAACAGGCCCCACTGCACGCCGGCCTTGACCATCAGGGACAGATCCGACATCGCCAGCATCTCGATCATCGTCACCGCCGCACCGACGTCACCGGTGCCCCCGTGTTCTTTGCGGAACCCCTCGTCAGAGACACCGGCGGCCGCCATCATCTGCATCTGCTCGGCGACCTTCGCGCGGGCGATGACCGTGTTGGGGGTGTGGTGCGGGCGGAACGCTTCGTGTGAGAGCTTGACCCGCGTCTCGTTCTTCACGTCGCGCCAACGCCCGTCGAGCGCGTCACGGATGTAGTCGGCAGTGCTCTTGTTGTCTGACGCCATTCCACGACCGTAGCCCGTCGCCCGCCCCGTCGGAATAAGTCGGCCCTATGAACACAGTGTGTCGCGGAAATCGACTTGTCGTTGCGGGGGCGCCAAGCCTTCGTGGTCATCATCGGCCAAGGGCCGCGGCGGGGGCCGGCGCGGTGTTGCGTCCTCCGAATCTCGTTCAGGGACACCACAATTGCGACGCGCCGAGCGCCGGTGCGCGGCCGATGTTCCGCGCAGACAACCGGCCACGCACTCTCGCGTCGCGGGGCCGCAAAGCCGACGCCACTGCTCTCGGTGATACCCGCGGCGACATCGACGAGATGGCGCGCGGACGGGCCTTCAGTTGCGACGAGCCGGTCCTCGACACCCAGCTCGGGTGTCGCACGACGGCCGCTGCGGATACCGATCTACGGGCAGGCAATCGGCACGGGAATGAAGCTGCCGGTGGGCCAGCACAACCCCGGCGGAAGAGGCGGCGGAGGCTGATACCCCGAGTCTGGGGGCTTCGGTGGTGGATTATCCCCGTCCCAGATCATGTTGGACACGTTGCCCATCCCAGGCCACAGGTAGTAGTAGGTGTGGCACACGGTCATGTCCCAGCCCCGGAATGGGTCGGTGACGTGGTTGCCGGTCGCCGGTAGGGGATCTCCTGGGCACCACTGCTTCGGTGGACCCCATCCGTTGTCGTCGGTGGCGAATGGGCCGGGGGCCAGTGGAACAGAACCGGGATCGGCCTGGGCGATTCCCGTGGCAAAACCTAAGCCGGCAACGGCCACACCTCCCGACAGCAACGCTCCGCCGACGATCCTCTTCAACCTGGGATCAGCCATCATCAATGATTCCTTTCTTTGTCGAGTCGCCCGCCGAGACGGATGTCGTTCCGGTCTGCCGGGCCAGGGGCGGGAAGCTAGGGGCACATGAAGCTGATCGCCGGGCATTCCCGTCTGGTGATCGCCTCGATCGGCGGGTTGTCGCCGTCCCAGATCGAGATCGGGCTGCCTTGTGAGGTGACGTTGCCCATCCCATAGTTGGTTGGATACCAGGTGTGGCAGACGCTCCAGTCCCAGTCGATGAACTGGTTGGTGATGTAGGGCGGCTGCTTGGGATTGCCCGGGCACCATTGGTGCGGCGCGAAGGTGTCCGCATGGGCGGTGGCCATGCCGCACCCACTCACCGCGGTGCACGCGGCCAGCACCGCGCCGGCGATGACTTGTTTTGTTGCTCGGGCCGGCAACATAATCGCCCTCCTCTACGTTTGGAGTAGGCAGATGATAACTACGTAATCGACCCGTGGCAGGCGATTTGACGGCGTGCTATTCACGCCCACCGTCGAATCTCCGACCGCAGGCATGATCGCTGATCCTTTTCTCTGTTGCGGCAACATTAGATTCGCCGAGTTGCGAAATCCTGGCGTCCGGCGCGACGTTATCGGCAGAGCTCGAGCGCCTGTTCAGCAAGCCTCGGCTTTAGGACGCACAATGCATCTCGGCACCGAGATATCGACTGGACGGCCGGTGGTGGCGTGACCGAGGTCACTATCCAGCGCGATGAATGAATTCAATTACGACCACACCTGCGCAATTCCCGCCACATATCAGCAGCGCAGGTCTAAGGCAACGTGTTGGAAGATCAGCCGTTATCCACTTCGGGGCAACGATTGTTGCTTTTCGCGATCTGCTGGCGTGATAGTGGGCGGGCGCAATCGATAACGGACGAATCCGAGCCACAGCGCGGCGAGGACGCCCAACATGAGCATGTCGAACACCCACCAGCCCGAATAATGGCTCCACACCGCGTTGTCAGCGGCCAGCTTGTCGATCCGCCGCAAGTCCACGGTGGCGGCCGACGCGGCGAATCCCCACTGTGCCGGAATGAACCACGAGACCTGGTCGTAGCCCCAGGTTCCCACCAAGGAAACCAATCCGCCGGCAAACAACAGCGAGGCTAGCAACGCCGGGATCAGCAGCGGCACTACTTCGGCCATCGACTTGCCCAGCGAAGACAGCGCGAGGCCCACGATCGCCGAGACAATAGCCGTCGCCGCCACGCTGAGGTAAAGCTCGATGCCGGCCGCCAGCGGGGAAGTGCCGAGCAGGGCCGCGCCGTGTCTGGGGCCGCCTTTGGCCACAATGACGATTGCGGTCAGGATTGCCGCCTGCACTGCGGCGATGAGACCGAACACGATGAGCTTGGCGAGCAGATACGCCGATGCCGACAACCCGATTGTCTGCTCCCGCCGGAAGATTCGGCGCTCGGAAACCACGCTGCCGATGGTGAGCACGGTGCCCATGAGCACCGCGGCGAAATTCAGCGCGGCCAGAATCTCGATGGCTTCGTGTGTGTTCGCCGACGCCGGGCCGGGCCTGGCCAACCCGGAGTTGCCCGGGATCAACAACGTCAGCGCTCCCAGTGCGAAGGACAACGCCGACAGCAACACCGAATACACCGGGCTGGCCAGCAACAGCCGCAGCTGGCGACGGGCCAGCATCCGCAATTGTCGACCGAAGCCGGGAGCCGGCGCGAGCCGTTGCGGTCTGGCGACCGACGGTGGCGTCGACGACACCGACGCCTGCTGCCGCATCAGGAATGCGTGATGGGCGCCGTACGGGTCCGCGCTGATCCGCCCGAAGATGTCGAACCAGTCTGTGCTGCCCAGCGCCGAGTCGACGTGCGAGGGCGGCCCGGCGAACGCCAATTGGCCCGCCGGGGTCAGCAGCAGCACCTGGTCGCACATGTTGAGGTACGCCGGAGAGGTGCCGGCTATCACCACCACGCAGCCGAGGTCGGCCTGCCGGCGCAGCAGTGCCATAACGTGATGCTCCTGCACCGGATCCAGCCCCGCCCCCGGCCCCTCGACCACCAACAGCGACGGCCTGGTGAGCAGCTCGACCGCCAGCGACACGCAGCGGCGCGCTTCGGGAGGCAGTTTGGCGACCCGGGTCGTGCGATGCGGGGTCAGCTCGAGTTCGTCGAGAACCTGGGCAATGACCCTTTCGCGGTTCTCCGGCGAGGTGTTGGGGGGCAGCCGCAGCTCGGCCGCATATCCCAGGGCACGCTCCACGGTAAGGCGGGGTTGCGCCCGGTTGTCCCGCGACACCACGCCGATCCGCAACCGCAGCACGTCGGGCTCGGCATGCGCGTCGTGGCCGTCGACGGTCAGCAGACCCCCGCTCCGGGGTCGGGTTCCGCCGAGCAGCCCGGTCAGGGCGAAATTGCGCGCCGCCGACGGTCCGACCACCGCGATCAGCGAACCGGGTGGCGCCGTGAACGTGATGTTCGACAGCACCTCGGTGCCATCGACGGTGCACCCGAGGTTGTAAGCGGCTACCCCGATCGTGCGTGCGCCCGGCAGCAGCGGTAGCCGGCTGGTCTGCGGTGGGAGCTCGTCGAGTTCGGGATCGGTGCGCCCCGGAAGCATTTTTCGGCCCGCCTCGGTCATTCGCTCGACCAGCCCCGGCGCCTTGGCCGGTGCGTCGTCGACCGCCGCCGGGGCGGTAGCTGCGTCTGCCGACGGAACCCGGAAGGGCCGGGTAGGTCGCTCCAAGGGGGAGGGTTCAACCGGGCCGTAGTCGGCGGCCGGTGGGGCGGGGATGGCGGTGGTCGGGGGGTCCTCGGCCGGTGGGGCGGGGATTGCGGTAGTCGGTGGGTCCTCGGCCGGTGGGGCGGGAATGCTGGTGGGCGCCGGCTCGGCCGGGCTTTCCAGGGGCGCCTGGACGAGCGGCGGCGCCGGTTTCTTCACCCCCATCGGATCGGTGTTCGGCGGGGGCGCATCGTCTGGAGCGGTGACCTGGAATCTGAGCCGCGGTCCGCTCTGGGGGTCGCCGATCGCGATCGTCTGACCGTCGCGGATGTCGATGGTCGACATCCGGACCCCGTCGAGAAAGAGCCCCCGGTGGCTCTGGTCGACGGCCAGCCAGTGGGTGCCGGCGAAGCGCAGCACCACATCGGGAACGGGTTGAGTGTCGGGGCCGGGACCGTCGGGATCCAGTCGGACGTCGCAGTGTCCGCCGTGCCCCACGATCACATCGCGGCCCGGCGCGAAGACGTACCGCATCGATCCGACCCATACGGTCAACGGGGAGACGTCAGGGATGGCCGCCACCTTTCATCGGGGGTTACTGACTCAAGTGTCTACCCGCTCAGGCGGTGCCTCCACTCGCGCTGGTGCGATCAGAGTGTGTGGCGGCCCGGCGCGTTGGCGGCGTTTTCCAGCAGCCGCCGCAATACCTCGACGGCATCGGTCAGGACCTGACGGTCCGCGGCATCGAGGCGGGCCAGTTGTGGTTCGATGGCGGCGGCCCGGTCCCTGCGGACCGCGTTGAGCGTGTGGACGCCCGTGGGTGTGATTTTGATCCGGACCGCGCGGGCGTCACCGGGGTCGACCGTTCGGGACACCAGTCCGGCGTCCTCGAGGCGACGCACCTGAGTTGTCATCGTCGGTTGGGAACAGTGGTCGACGGCGGCCAGATCGCCGATGCGCGCTTCGCCCTGCGCCTCGATGGTTGCCAGCAGCCGGGCCTGCGCCGAGGGCAGCGGCATCTGGATGCGCTGAGTGGCCAGGCGATTCAACCGCGCGACGACTGCCAGCAGGTCGGCTCCCAGACCGTGCGCGACGTCGGCGCCCTCTGCCGCGGCGGGCGAAGTCATATGCCCATCGTTGCATAGCTTTGCTATGCGAGACGAATCGTGAAGGCCGTCACGTCAAATGTCCGGGCGGCTGTGTGCTGGCACCTGGCGGCAAGTGGACCTGGCAGAATCGGTCGAGTGAGCGAGATCGGGCCATCCCCTTCGCGCGCTCGGGGTGGACCGCTGCGACCGAGTGAATTGGCGCAAGCGTCGGTAATGGCCGCGCTGTGCGCGGTGACCGCCATCATCTCCGTCGTTGTGCCGTTTGCCGCGGGACTGGCGCTGCTGGGCACCGTCCCTACCGGCCTGCTGGCCTACCGATACCGGCTCCGGGTACTGATCACGGCGACGGTCGCCGCCGGCGTCATCGCCTTCCTGATCGCCGGCGGTGGCGGGTTGATGGGCGTAATCCAGAGCGCCTACATCGGAGGGCTCACCGGCATCATCAAGCGCCGGGGTCGCGGCACCCCCACGGTGGTGGTGTCATCGGTCATCGCGGGCCTGGTGTTCGGCGCCGGCAACGTCGGGGTGTTGACGGTGTTGACCCGCCTGCGGCACCTGATGCGCGACGCGATCAGCGCGAACGTGAACGGGCTGGCGTCGTTTCTGGGCCGGGTGGGCTTGGAGGATGTCGGGTCGTGGCTGAAGGCGACCTACGCCGCGGCGCTGCACTACTGGCAGCTGGTCTTACTCGGCAGTGTCACCGTCGCGGTCATCGTCATCTCACTGATCGGGTGGTGGGCCCTGTCCCGGCTGCTGGAGCGGATGCGGGGCATCCCGGACGTGCACAAGCTGGACGCGCCCGCCGGTGACGGTGGCGCCGCCGCCGTCGGCCCCGTGCCGGTGCGGCTGGACCACGTGCGGTTCCGCTACCCAGGCGCCGGCCAGGATGCATTGCGCGAGATCAGCCTGGACATCGGCGAGGGCGAACACGTCGCGATCACCGGCGCAAACGGCTCCGGCAAAACCACCCTGATGTTGCTTCTGGCCGGCCGGGAACCGACATCGGGCACGGTGCACCGCCCAGGTGCGGTTGGGCTGGGCAAGCTGGGTGGCACGGCGGTGGTGCTGCAACATCCCGAGAGTCAGGTGCTCGGCACCCGGGTTGCCGACGACGTGGTGTGGGGGCTGCCGCCGGGTACCAAGACCGACGTCGAAACATTGCTGCGCGAGGTGGGACTGGAAGATCTGGCCGAACGCGACACCGGCAGCCTGTCCGGTGGCGAATTGCAGCGGCTGGCGCTGGCCGCCGCACTGGCCCGTGAGCCCGCGATGCTGATCGCCGACGAAGTCACCACCATGGTGGATCAGCAGGGCCGCGAGGGCTTGCTGAACGTGCTGTCGGGTCTCACCAAGCGGCACCGGACCGCACTGGTGCACATTACGCACTACAACAACGAAGCCGAATCTGCAGACCGCACAATCAAACTCAGTGATTCTCCGGACAACTCAGGCATGGTCCAGCCCGCAGGGGATGCGCAGCTGCCCACGGTGGGAGTGGGTGGCACACGCAGTGGGTCGACGCTTGAACTCGTCGGCGTCGGCCATGAATATGGCATCGGGACCCCGTGGGCGAAGACGGCGCTGCGCGACATCAACTTCGTCGTCGAACAGGGCGACGGTGTGCTGATCCATGGCGGCAACGGTTCGGGCAAGTCGACGCTGGCGTGGATCATGGCCGGTCTGACGTCGCCGACGAGTGGGGTGTGTCTGCTGGATGGGCGTCCCACCGACGAGCAGGTGGGCGCGGTGGCGTTGTCGTTCCAGGCGGCCCGGCTGCAATTGATGCGCAGCCGCGTCGACTTGGAAGTCGCCTCCGCGGCCGGTTTCTCACACAAAGACCACGATCGGGTCATCGCGGCGCTCGGTGTCGTCGGACTCGACCCTGCGCTGGCCAGCCGCAGCATCGACAAGCTCAGCGGCGGCCAGATGCGTCGGGTCGTCCTGGCCGGCCTGCTCGCCTGCCAACCCAAGGCGCTGATCCTCGATGAGCCGCTGGCCGGGTTGGATGCCGAGAGCCAGAGCGGGTTGCTGCGCCTGCTCGAGGATCTGCGCCGGGAGCGGGGTCTGACGGTAGTGGTCATCTCGCACGACCTGGTCGGGATGGAGAGCCTGTGCCCGCGCACCTTGCATCTGCGTGACGGCGTCTTGGAGTCGGCCTCCGCATCAGCGGCGGGACCGGGGGGTACGCCGTGACCACCACATCGCACCCGAGACAGCGCGAGACCCGCAGGCCCGGCCGGCCGGTGGTGTTGCTGGTTCCCATACCTGGCTCCTCACGCATCCACGAGCTGTGGGCGGGCACCAAACTCCTGGTGGTATTCGGCATTTCAGTGTTACTGGCCTTCTATCCGGGCTGGGTGACGATCGGATGTGCTGCCGCCCTGGTGCTGGCGGCGATCTGGACCGCGCACATTCCCCGCGGTGCGTTGCCGTCGATACCCCGGTGGCTGTGGATCGTGGTCGCCATCGGTGGCTTCACCGCGGCGCTGGCCGGCGGTGACCCACTGGTCTCGGCGTTCGGCCTCGAGGTAGGCCTGGGCGGTTTCTTGAACTTCCTGCGGATCACCGCGCTCACACTGGTGCTGCTGGCGTTGGGCGGTCTGGTTTCATACACCACCAACGTTGCCGAAATCGGGCCCGCCGTAGCCACTTTGGGCCGGCCGTTGCGGTTGCTGCGGCTGCCGATCGACGAGTGGGCGGTGGCGCTGGCGCTGGCGTTGCGTGCCTTCCCGATGCTGATCGACGAGTTCCAGGTGCTGTACGCGGCGCGCCGACTGCGGCCGAAACCGGTGCCGCGCAACCGCAAAGAAAAGCGTCAGCAGCGCAGGCTGGAGGTCATCGATCTGCTCGCGGCCACCATCACCGTGACGCTGCGCCGCGCGGACGAGATGGGCGACGCGATCACCGCGCGCGGCGGCACGGGTCAGTTGTCGGCCCACCCGCGCCGGCCCAAGCTTTCGGACTGGGTCGCGATGACGATCTCCGTGCTGGTCTGCGGTGCGGGTGTGGCGATTCAGACGATGCTCACCGTGCGCTGACATTTGTGACGGTCTGCCTCAAGGCCGCATCCGGTCGATGAGGTTGGACAGCACCACGATGCTCTCGCTGCGCTCGACGTCGGCGCTGGACCGAATGCGCTCCAGCGCGGTCTCCAGGTGCCGCATGTCCCGGGCAAGCACATGCAGGATCGCGTCCGAGGTACCGGTCACCGTGGCGGCGCTGACCACCTCGGGGATGTCCACCCACGCCTCTCGCAACTTCTCCGGGGCAATCCGGCCGTGACAGAAGACCTGCACGTACGCCTCGGTGTTCCAGCCCAGCGCGTTGTGGTCGACGACGGTGGTGAAGCCCCGGATCACACCGCTGTCGAGCATCCGGTCCACCCGGCGCTTCACCGCCGGCGCGGACAGATTCACCTTCTGACCGATTTCGGCGAACGTGGCCCGCGCGTGTTCGGCGAGCTCGACCAGAATGCGCTCGTCCGTGTCGTCCAGGCGGTCCATCCGGCACCTCCTCGTCGTTCACACAACAAATCACCGCTGTACGAAGCGTAGCGCAACATATCGATGGTAAATGCGCAATGTACTTCGTTTGCTTGCGTAGAAGCGGCGCCATAGCGTTGATATTTATGACGGACAACTATGTTGACGCTCGATTCGTGCCCGGGTTGAGGTCGGCCTGCCCACGCGAACGTCAGCCCACCGCACGGCACTATGCGATGACACCGCCGACCTTTTTCGCCGTCGACTACGCCATCAACCCCTGGATGGACACCAGCACGGCGGTCGACGTCAGCCTCGCCACGGTGCAGTGGGAGCGGCTGCGCGAAACCTACGTCCGGCTGGGTCATCGGGTGGATCTCATTGAGCCGGTGGCGGGCCTGCCGGACATGGTGTACGCCGCCAACGGCGGATTCGTCGCTGATGACATCGCGATCGTCGCGCGATTCCGGTTCGCCGAGCGTGCCGAGGAATCCCGGGCATATGCGAAGTGGATGTCCTCGGTCGGGTACCGGCCCGTGACCACCCGCCACATCAACGAGGGGCAGGGCGACCTGATGCTGATCGGCGATATGGTGCTGGCGGGCTACGGGTTTCGCACCGATCCACGCGCGCACGCCGAGATCGCGGCGGCCCTGCGAATGCCGGTGGTATCCCTCGAGTTGGTGGATCCGCGCTTCTATCACCTGGATACCGCGCTGGCCGTCCTCGACGAACACACCATCGCCTACTATCCGCCGGCGTTCAGCGAATCGGCCCAGACCCAATTGCGGGCGCTGTTCGCCGACGCCATCATCGTCGGCACGTCGGATGCCTACCTGTTCGGGCTCAACGCCGTCTCCGATGGCCGCCATGTCGTGCTGCCCTCCGCGGCAACGGGTTTCGCGGATCAGTTGCGGGCGGCCGGTTTCGAGCCGATTGGCGTCGACCTGTCCGAACTGCTCAAGGGCGGTGGTTCGGTGAAGTGCTGCACATTGGAGGTACACCCATGACGATTTTGGCCGACCTGACCGACACCGCCATCGACCTGGTGGAAAGGCATGCCGCTCATAACTATTCGCCTCTTCCGGTGGTGGCGGCCAGCGCCGAGGGCGTCTGGATCACCGATGTGGACGGCCGCCGCTACCTGGACTGCCTGGCAGCCTATTCGGCGGTCAACTTCGGTCACCGTCATCCCGAGATCGTCGCGACGGCCCACGCTCAGCTCGACACCGTGACGCTGGTAAGCCGCGCCTTCCACTCTGACCGCCTCGGGCCCTTCTGCGCGGCGCTCGCCGAGCTGTGCGCAAAGGACATGGTGTTGCCGATGAACTCGGGCGCCGAGGCCGTCGAGAGCGGTCTGAAGGTTGCCCGCAAGTGGGGCACCGACGTCAAGGGCGTCCCGGCCGGGCAGGCCAATATCATCGTGGCCGACAACAACTTTCACGGCCGCACGATCAGCATCGTCAGTTTCTCGTCCGATCCGGTGGCACGCGGGGGATTCGGTCCCTTCACGCCCGGGTTCCGTTCGGTGCCGTTCGGTGACGCCGCCGCGCTGGCGCGCGCGATCGACGAGCACACCGTCGCGGTACTGCTCGAGCCGATCCAGGGCGAGGCGGGCATCATCGTGCCGCCGGATGACTACCTGCCCGCGGTGCGTGCCCTCTGCAGCGAACACAACGTGCTGATGATCGCCGACGAGATCCAGTCGGGGTTGGCGCGCACGGGATACACGTTCGCCTGCGACCGCTGGGGCGTGGTGCCCGACGTCTACCTCCTCGGCAAGGCGCTAGGCGGAGGCGTGGTGCCGCTGTCGGCGGTGGTCGCCGACGCCGATGTGCTAGGCGTGCTGAACCCGGGTGAGCATGGCTCGACGTTCGGCGGCAACCCGCTGGCCGCCGCGATCGGCGCCACCGTCGTGGGCCTGCTGGCCAGGGGAGAGTTCCAGGCGCGCTCGGCCGAACTCGGGACGCACCTGCACGAGGGGTTGGGTGCGCTGATTGGCGGCGGGGTGACGGCGGTGCGCGGTTTCGGCCTGTGGGCCGGTGTCGACATCGACCCGCAACTGGGCACCGGCAAGCAGATCAGCCTGCGGCTGGCCGACCGCGGCGTGCTGGTGAAGGACACCCACGACTGGACGCTGCGGTTCGCCCCGCCGCTGGTGATCACCGCCGCGGAGATCGAATGGGTCGTGGCGCAGTTCGCCGCGGTGCTGCGGGAGGCCATACTGAGCTGACACAGCGAGGGGAGCGCACTTGCCGGCCACTTCGATCAGCCTCAAGGAGCAGATGCTGCGCCGGCGCCCAGTGGGAGGCGCACCCGTCGCTCAGGGAGCCGCCCCCGAGCTCAAGCGCAGTTTCGGCACTTTCCAACTGACCCTGTTCGGGGTCGGCTCGACCGTGGGCACCGGAATCTTCTTCGTCCTGTCGCAGGCCGTGCCCGAGGCCGGTCCCGGCGTGCTCGTGTCGTTTCTGGTGGCCGGGATCGCGGCCGGCCTGGCCGCGATCTGCTATGCCGAATTGGCCTCGGCCGTGCCGGTTTCTGGCTCGTCGTACTCGTACGCGTACACCACGCTCGGCGAGGCGGTGGCCATGGTGGTGGCGGCGTGCCTGCTGTTGGAGTACGGGGTGGCCACCGCCGCGGTGGCCGTCGGATGGAGTGGCTATCTCAACAAGCTGCTCCACAATCTCTTAGGCGTCGAACTGCCGCACGCGCTCTCGGCGGCGCCGTGGGACAAGGCGCCGGCGGGCGTCGCGCACGGGTGGGTGAACCTGCCCGCGGTCATCCTGATCGTGCTGTGCGCGCTGCTGCTGATCCGCGGCGCCAGTGAATCGGCGAAGGTCAACACCATCATGGTGCTGATCAAGTTGGGTGTGCTGGGGCTTTTCGCCGTGATCGCCTTCACCGCCTTCAACGACGACCACCTCAAGGACTTCGCGCCGTTCGGGGTCGCCGGCATCGGCACGGCGGCGGGCACGATCTTCTTCAGCTATATCGGCCTGGACGCCGTCTCGACCGCCGGAGACGAGGTCAAGGATCCGCAGAAGACCATGCCGCGTGCGTTGGTCGCGGCGTTGGTGGTGGTGACCGGCGTGTACCTGCTCGTCGCGTTGTCCGCACTCGGCACCCAACCGTGGCAGGACTTCGCCACCCAGGAGAACGCCGGGCTCGCCACGATTCTCGACAACGTCACGCACAGCCGTTGGGCCGGCACGGTGCTGGCCGCCGGCGCGGTCATCTCCATCTTCACCGTCACGCTGGTCACCATGTACGGCCAGACGCGCATCCTGTTCGCCATGGGCCGCGACGGGTTGCTGCCCACGCGGTTCGCGACGGTGAACCCGACCACCATGACGCCGGTCAACAACACCGTGATTGTCGCGGCGGCCGCGAGCCTGCTGGCAGCGTTCGTACCGCTGGACAAGCTGGCGGACATGGTGTCCATCGGCACGCTGACGGCATTCATGGTGGTGTCGGTCGGGGTGATCATCCTGCGGGTGCGCGAACCCGATCTCGAGCGCGGGTTCCGGGTGCCGGGATACCCTGTGACGCCGGTGCTTTCGGTGTTGGCCTGTGGCTACATCCTGGCCAGCCTGCACTGGTACACCTGGTTGGCGTTCGGCGGCTGGATCACGGTAGCGCTGATCTACTACTTCCTGTGGGGGCGACATCACAGCGCCTTGAACGAGAGTCCGCCGTGACCGTCGTCGTCGGTTACCGCGCCGACAAGGTGGGGCTCTCGGGGCTTTACCTGGCCGTCGGCATCGCCCGGACGCTGCAGACCTCGCTGACGGTGGCGACCATCGTGCCGAGGGGCTGGCCGGCCCCGTCACTGGCGCGTGTCGACGCCGAATACCAGTATTGGGCTGAGAATTTGGCGGAAAGCTCGGCCAACGAAGCCCGCGGATATCTCATGTCGCTGGCCGAAGACCTCGAGGTTCACTACTGTCACCGCGCGCATCGGTCGGTGTCGCGTGGATTGGCCGAAGTGGTCGAGGAGTCTGGGGCCGAGATCCTCGTGCTCGGCTCGCTGCCCAGCAGCGGGCGCGTGCACATGGTGGTGGGTTCCACGACCGACTCGCTGTTGCACTCATCCGCGGTTCCGGTTGCGATCAGCTCTCCCGGCTACCAGTCGCGCACCGGAAGATTGACCCGGCTCACATGTGCGTACGCACCGGTCCCGCAGTCGGTCGATGTGGTGCGCCGCTGCGCCGCGTACGCCGAGCGGATGCAGATTCCGTTGCGGGTGCTGACCTTCGCCGTCCGAGGCCGCACCATGTACCCGCCGGACGTCGGCCTCGACGCCGAGGACTCGATCCTCGAGACGTGGGCGGCGCAGGCGCGAGAGGCCTTGCAGTCGTTGAAGATTGACGGTGTCATCGGCAATGACGTCGTGCTGAAGGTGATCACCGGTCACACCTGGTTGGAGGCGTTGCACCGGGCCGATTGGGTTGACGGCGAGATCCTGACGCTGGGCACCTCGCCCGGCGGGGACATCCGTCGCGTGTTTCTCGGGGTGCGTTCCGGCCAGATCATCCGGCACAGTCCGTTGCCGGTGCTGGTGCTGCCGGGCTGAGGCCCGGCCGTCGGTATCGCGTCTTTTTCTTCGTCGGTGATTACGCCTGGGTGGGCGCCATCCGCGTGCCTGCGATCTGCCTCACGGTTTGAACAGACTCTTAAATTGGTGCATGGGTTGAACAAATCAGCTGATATGTTCATAACCACACCCGACGTCGCTGGCAGGAAGCGATGAATAGTTCGAGGAGGTTCGCCGTGGCGACCGTTGCACAGACAAACCCCGGCGCCGGCGTCGCACGCTGGCGGGATCGAAAGCGATACCTGTGGCCGCTGGGCCTGATACTTCCGACGTCGCTGCTGGCCGCCGTGGGCGTCGCGTGGCTGTTCGGCAAGCTCGGATGGACCGCCGCCACCCCGGTGCTGTGGTGGGTCGGGCCGATCCTGCTCTACGTGCTGTTGCCGATCCTGGACACCTTCTTCGGCGCCGACGACCAGAATCCGCCGGACGAGGTGATCGAGTACCTGGAGAACGACAAGTACTACCGCTACTGCACCTACGCCTTCATTCCCTTCCAGATGGCCAGCCTGATCGTGGCCTGCTACCTCTGGTCGGCCGACGACCTGAGTTGGCTGGGAATCAGCGGCGGTCTGGGTCTGGTCTCCAAGATCGGCGTGATGGCGACGATGGGCGTTATCGGCGGAGTGGGTATCAACACCGCCCACGAGATGGGGCACAAGCGCGAGAATCTGGAACGCTGGCTGTCCAAAGTTACACTCGCGCAGACGCTTTACGGGCATTTTTACATCGAGCACAATCGCGGCCATCACGTCCGCGTCTCCACCCCGGAAGATCCGGCCAGTGCGCGATTCGGTGAGAGCTTTTGGATGTTCCTGCCACGCAGCGTTTTCGGCTCGCTCAAGTCGGCCTGGGAACTGGAGAAGGCGCGAATGGAGCGGCTTGGCAAGTCCCCGTGGCACATTCAGAACGACGTGCTCAACGCGTGGATCATGTCGATCGTGTTGTTCGGTGCGCTGACGGTCGCCTTCGGGTGGCAGGTGCTGCCATTCCTGATCATCCAGGCCGCCTACGGCGCGTCGCTGCTGGAGTCGGTGAACTTTCTCGAGCACTACGGTCTGCTGCGCCAGAAGACCGCGTCTGGACGTTATGAGCGCTGCGCGCCGGTACACAGCTGGAATTCCGACCACATCGTCACCAACGTCTTCCTGTACCACCTGCAGCGGCACAGCGACCACCACGCCAATCCCGTGCGGCGCTATCAGACGCTGCGC
The DNA here is from genome assembly GCF_002101675.1 of Mycobacterium gordonae. Classification (GTDB taxonomy): domain Bacteria; phylum Actinomycetota; class Actinomycetes; order Mycobacteriales; family Mycobacteriaceae; genus Mycobacterium; species Mycobacterium gordonae. The sequence continues at coordinate 44,774 of NZ_LQOY01000012.1, forward strand.
AGCATGGACGGTGCTCCCAATCTGCCCAGCGGATACGCCACGCTGGTCGGTCTGACGTACTTCCCGCCGCTATGGCGCAAGCTGATGGACCACCGGGTCATCGATCACTACGACGGTGACATCACCAGGGTCAACATCGACCCCCGCAAGCGCGAGAAGATTCTCGCTCGCTACGGAGCCCGGTGATGGCTGCCTTTCAGTGTCCGAACTGTGACTACGTCTACGACGAAGCGATCGGGGCGCCCCGAGAGGGTTATCCGGCCGGGACAAGCTGGGACGACGTGGAGGACGGCTGGCCCTGTCCGGACTGCGGCGTCCGCGAGAAGTTCGACTTCGACCCGAAGCGCGCGCGCTCGACGACAGGAGCCAAGCGAGATGCCGAATAGCCTCGGTTGGATGGTTGAGCCGACGTCCCCGCGAAACCGCAGCCCGTATCAGAACAACGCCTTCGCGTTGATGCGCGAGGGAGTTCTGGACGCGATGCAGCGCTTGCTGGTCGAACGCAAGTGGTCGACGATCACCATGGCTGATGTCGCCAAGGAAGCGGGGATCAGTCGGGGCACGCTCTACAACGAGTTCGGGACGCGTCGCGGACTGGCACGCAGTTATGCGTTGCGGCTCACCGACAGCATCATCACCGGCATGGAAAGCGCGGTCGAGACCCATCCGGGCGACGGCTACGGCACCCTGCGGTCGGCGTTCAGTGAGTTCTTCGCCCGCGCTGACAGCGATCCGCTGGTGTGCGCGCTGCGAACCGAAGACGCGCCCAATGATCTGCTCCGAATGATCACGGTGGAAAGCCAATTCATCGTCGACTACGCCGCAGAACACCTCGCCGCGATTTTCGAGCGGAGCTGGGTGCGGGCCAATGCCATCGACGCCAACGTGCTCGGCCAGACCATCGCGCGCGCCGCGCTCAGCTTCCTTGCCCTCCCGCCGATCGGGGCCGACGACGCGGCGAAGACCATTGCCCACGTGTTGGCGCCCTTCGTCACCTCCATCGGACGGGAGCGGCGCTAGCCGGGCCGCGCGGCGCTACTCCACCGCGGAGAAGCGCTCGGCGTGGATCTGCTCCCGGGGTATGCCGACTCCGGTGAGTGCGGCGTAGGCGGCATCGACCATCGGCGGCGGCCCGCACACGTATACGTCGGGCCACTCGTCGAGCAGGGCCGCCTCCGCCGCCGCCAGCTCGACCGGATTGCCGGTGGCGCCAAGCCATTCAGGATCTGGTTGCCACACCACGGTATCGAACCGAAAATCGGGAAGCGACGCGGCGAGCGCCCGCAGTTCGTCCTGTCCGAACACCTCGGTGTGCCGGGTGGCCCCGAAGAACAGCCGCGCGGGCTGGGTGTCTCCCCACTCGGCCATCCGGCCCAGCATCGACAGCAACGGTGACAGGCCGGTACCGCCGGCGATGAACCAGCGCGGCCGAAGACCGTTCTCCACCAGTGCGAAATCACCCTTTGCGCTCGAGACCGTCAGCTCGTCACCGACATTGGCGGCGCCGATCAGGTATTCCGACATCCGTCCACCCGGCAGCAGTCGGATGTAGAACGTCAGTGCGCCATCCCAATTGGCGACGTTGGCCGGCGAGTAGGCGCGCCGGGCGTCACTGCCCGGTACCGTGATGCGGACGAACTGTCCGGATTCGAAGTCCGCAGAGCACGATCCGTCGTCGTCGGCCAGCAGCGAGAGCCGCAGCCGCATCACGGTGTCGGCGACCCGGTCCAATCCGACTATGCGCGCCCGGTGCAGCGTCGGCGGAGCGGTGACGACCTGGCCGCGACCGTACGGCAGGTCGATTCGGCAATCAGCGCGGGGGAAACTGCGGCACAGCAAAACACCGCCTTCATCCTCGGGTGTCTCGATGACATCGGGATCGTGTTCACCCATCTCCACCTGCCCGTCGGACAGCACCGCCGAGCAGGCTCCGCAGCCACCGGCCTGGCATGCTGACTTCAGCACCAGGCCGGATTGCTCGGCGGCGTCGAGAACCGTTGTCCGCGAATCACATCGGATGGTGGACCGCTCGCCCTCGCTGGTAACGAGGACGACGTCGTAGCAGCGAATTTCGGTGTCGGCTGGCGTGTCGGCGATCTCGGTCATCAGGCTCCCCCCATGGCATCCGCCAGGTCTTGTGCCGGGTCGCCGATGGGCTTGAGCGCAAACTTGTCGACGAGGATGTCGACCACCGCCGGGGTGAGAAACGCCGGCAGCGTCGGGCCGAGTCGAATGTTGCGGATTCCCAGCGACAAGAGCGTCAGCAGCACCGCGGCGGCCTTCTGCTCGAACCACGAGACAAACAGGCTCAGCGGCAGATCATTGACACCGCAGCCGAAAGCGTCGGCCAGCGCCAGCGCGATCTGCACGGCCGAGTAGCTGTCATTGCACTGTCCGATGTCGAGCAGTCGCGGGATGCCGCCGATCTCACCGAACTCATGGTCGTTGAAGCGGTACTTGTTGCAGCCCAACGTCATCAGCACGGTGTCGGCAGGCGCGTGGTCGGCGACCTCGGTGTAGTAGTTGCGTCCCGGTGCGGCGCCGTCGCAGCCGCCGATGAGCAGGAATCGTTTGATCGCACCGTCTTTGACCGCTTGGATGACGGCATCCGCGACGTTGAGCACCGCGTCGCGCCCGAAGCCCGTCATGACGGTTTCGGCCGGCACCTCGGCGGTGAACCCCGGCAATGACTGTGCCGCCTTGACCACCAGCGAGAGGTTGTTGGTGTCGAGGTGGCGGATGCCCGGCCAGCCGACCGGGCCGGTGGTGAAGATGCGGTTGCGGTAAGCCGGCCGCGGCTCGATGAGGCAGTTGGAGGTCATCACAATGGGGCCCGGGAAGGCGGTGAAGTCCCGTTGCTGATCCTGCCAGGCGCCGCCGTAGTTGCCGGCGAGATGGCTGTGCTTGTGCAGCTCGGGGTAGGCGTGGGCGGGCAGCAGTTCGCCGTGGGTGTAGACGTTGATGCCGGTTCCTTCGGTGGCTTCCAGAATGCGGGCCAGGTCGTGCAGGTCGTGCCCGGACACCAGGATCGCCTTGCCGGCGACGGGGGTGACCCGCACCGGGGTGGGCACCGGGTTGCCGAAGCTGCCGGTGTTGGCCGCGTCGAGCATCGCCATCACCGCGAAGTTCAGCGAACCCAGTTCCAGGGCGTGCCCCAGCAGCGCGTCGGGGTCCGACGGTGCGCCGGCCAGAAACGCCAGGCTGGCTTCGATTCCGGCGTCGGTCTCGTCGGTGCGGTAGCCGAGGGCATGTGCGTGATGGGCGTACGCGCAGACACCCTTCAGCCCGTACAGGTTCAGGTTGCGCAGCCCGACGACGTCGGCGCCCAGGACGTCGAGCCCGGCGCCCACCCCTACCTCGAGTGCCTGCGCGACCACTTCGGAAATGGTTGTGGCGGGTAAGAATTGAGCCGCTCCGGGCAGGGTTGCGGGCTCGGTGCCGGCGGCGCGGGCGGCGTCCTCGTAGGCCAGCTTGGCCTGGTCGCGCATGCGGACGGCGTCGGCGATCAACGACATGAAACGGGTGGCGTTGAAGTTTACGTTGGTCAGTGTGGTGAACAGGTCAAAGCTTGCATGCGCCGCGAACCGAGGGTCGGGGGCGCCGAGTTCCCGCGCTTTCTGCGCGTACTGGCCGATGCCCAGGTTGACGTGGACCAGCACGTCCTGCAACGCCGCCGTGGTGGCGTCCTTCCCGCAGTTGCCCTTTGCTGTGGCGCAGCCGAAGGTCAGCAGGTTGGGGCGATCGGGGGATGCGGTGCGGTCGGTCTGTTCGCACTGGTAGCAGAACATCGAGTCTCCTGGGGCTGTGAGCGGCTGATGTGCTCACGCTAGGGAGAGGTGGTGGGGCCGGCTTTGACCTAGATCAAGTCGGCGCTGTGTGAACGGTCACAGAATCGACTGGCTGCGCGCGTGCGCGTCGAGGGCGCTGACGTCGGGGATTTCGACGACGGAGCCGTTCACCTGGATCAGTCCTTCGGCGGTGAGGCTGCGCATCGCCCGGGAGAAGGTCTCCGGGGTCATCCCGAGCCGGGAGGCCAGGACCTGCTTGAGGGCCGGCAGTTGGACGCTGGCCGAGGTGGCTTCCGGGGCGGTCGATGTTCCCGTCGCGCCGGCCAGGTCCCAGGAACCGGCGCCCGCGGCGCCCAGCATGTAGGCGATGATCCGCTGCGTGGCCGACTGCAGCGACAGCATGGCGATGTCCTGGATTTTCGACTGCAACCGGCGCGCCATCGAGGACAGCATGACCCGGGCCATGGCTGGGTCGCTGTCGAGTAGTCGGTCGACGGCCGCGGCCGGGACAAAAACCAGGTCGGTGTCGGTGAGTGCGGTGGCGTCCACCGGGTACGGCTCGTGCAGGAACATCACCGCGTGACCGAAAGCGCTGCCGGGACTGAGAATCTCTACCACCTTGACCACACCCTCGGAGTTGGAGACGGAGAGTTGCATCCGGCCGTCGCGGACCATGTAGAAGCCCGTCGACGGGGTCCCGCGGCGAAACAGCACTTGCCCGGCGGGCAGCGAGATCGGCCGGCTCTGGGCGGCCAAGAACTCGACGTGTTCGGGGGCCAGGCCGCCGAACATCGGGGCGGACGCGATGGCTTGGCGGAGGTCGGTACTCATCGGATCCGACGTTATAGCTAGTGGCGCGAGCAGACGCAAAATCACCCTGGAGCGCATGCTCCCAGGGGATTTTGCGTCTGCTCGCGCAACCTAACGCGAGGCCGCGGCGTTGGCCGCTGCCTGCGCCTGCTTCAGCAGCGCGGCGATATCGCCTCGGCCCAGGAACATTTCGTCGAAATACGGTTGCAGAGCCTCGTTGCCGGCGGCGAACCCGGCGCCGCCGGGGGCCGGGATCCGCGGGCCACGCATAACCGAGAAGAACGGGCCGACATCGACGCCCCTGGCTTTCCAATACGCGAAGTAGCCGGGTTGCGCCGAGAGCACGGCCGGGATGGCGGCGCCTTCGCGACCCAGGTAGGCGTTGCCCTCACTGCTGCCCATCCAGTTCAGCACCTGGCGCACCGCCTCGGGATGCTTCGACGCCGAATTGCCCGCTGCTGCAATGCCGTTGGTCACGCTGACGCGGCCCTTGGGCCCGCTCGGCATCATCGCCACTCCCCAGCGGAAGGTGGCGTCGCGCGCCACCGCGGCCAGGCTGTAGGTCCCGGACTGAAACAGCGCCATCTTGCCGGCCAGGAACTGGTTGCGGGAGAAGTCGCCGTTGTCGTTGGTGTCGGAAGCCGGCGGCGCGACATGGTCGCTGTTGATCAGACCGACAAGGTAACGGAAGGCCTGCAGCGCTTCGGGGTTGTCGAAGGCAAACTCGTTGCCGCGCTGGAACACTCCGCCGGCCGAACCGATGTAGTTGAGGTAGATGGCCTGCGGGTCGTTGGCGGCGTTGTATCCCCACTGGCGCACCCGCCGGGGCTCGAATTCCGTCGTGCCGGCCAGGTGTCCGTCGGCGTCGACGGTCAGCCGGGCCAACAGCGGCCGTAGCGTGTCGTCGCTGCCCGGGCTCCAGCGCAGGGTGTCCAGCGCGGCGGGATCCACGCCGGCGGCGGCCAGCAGGTCCGCGTTGTAGAACAGCGCGATGCCGGCATCGGTGAGTTGCGGTACCGCCCACAGCACGCCGTTGTGGGTGAACTGTTCGGTGACCGCCGGATCCCAACCCTGGTCCGGGCCGTCGATCTTGATCAGTCGGCCGCTGTCGGCGTACGCGTCGAGGTAGGCGTTGGACACCCAGAAGATGTCATCCGCGCTGCCGCCGGCCACGTCGGTGCGCAGGGTGTCGAAGTAGTTCGAGAACGCCACCATGTTGGTGCGCACTTCGATGTCGGGGTGCGTGCGCGTGAATGCCTGGAACGACTGCTGATACACCCGCGCGATCGGCTCAGCCCACAGTCGCACGGTCACCACGATCTTGCCGTTGTCTTCGGAGCGGCCCATCAGCATCGCCGTCGTCAGCAGTAACGCCGAAATCAAAGTGAGTGCGGCGGCGAACAGCGTCGAGAAGCGGGGGCGGTTCACAGGAGCGCCTCCCTCGCGCGCCGAGATTGCCGTGAGGGTCGTGAAACCGCGCACATCGCAGCCCTGGCCGCAATCTCAGCGCGGGGCCAGTTGGCTCCCCTCGCGCACCGAGATTGCCTTGGTGGTCGCGATCCTGCGAAATTCGCAGCCATGGCCGCAACCTCGACGCAGCAGCCTCGTGTCACTTGAGCCCCGACACCAGAATCGAGGACACGATGTGTCGCTGGAACGCCAGGAACAGCACGATCAGCGGCACGATCGCGACCGTCGTGGCCGCCATCACCAGCGTCCACTGCGAGTTGTACCGGGACTGCAGGTCCGCGGTGGCCACCGTCAGTACCCGCCACTTGCGGCCGCTGGTGATCACCAAGGGCCACATGAAGTTGTTCCACTGCGAGACCACGGTGATCATCGTCAACGCGGCCAGTACCGGCTTGCTCGACGGCAGGATGACGTGCACCAGCACGTCGAGGGTGTTGGCGCCATCGAGGTGTGCGGCGTTGATCAGGTCCTCGGGAATCAGCCGAAAGTGCTCGCGCAGCAAAAAGATTGCATACGGCGAGCCGAACATGAACGGAATCACCAACGCCCAGAACGTGTTCCGTAGGCCCAGCTGAGCCATCATCAGATACAGCGGCACCACGGTCACGGTGCCCGGCACCATCAACGTTGCGACATAGACCCAGAACAGGGCGTTGCGGCCGGGGAAGTGCAGTCGCGCGAACGCGTAACCCGCCAGCACCGAGAACGTCATCTGGCCCAACAGGATCACCGCCGTCATCAGCGCGGTCACCGCCGCCGCGCGGCCGAAACCGGTGCCGACCAGGTCGGTGTAGTTCCTCAGGGTAGGCGGACGGGGCCATTGCAGCGGGGAACCGGTGGCGAACTGGTGCTCGGAGGTGAATGAGGTGAGGAGCCCCAAAGCGAAGGGCGCCAGGGTGATCAGCGCGCCGGCGACCAGGCCCGCGTAGAGCAGTCCCAGCCGCGCCCTAGACGAGGTCATAGCTGATCCGCCGGCGGAAGTAGAGGTGCTGAACGAACGTGACGCCGACCAGGATCACGAACAACACGACGGCCATCACCGCGGCGCGCCCGATCGATGCCGCACCGAATGCCTCGGCGTAGATCTGGTGGGCCACCAGGTCGGTGCTGCCCTCTGGGCCGCCGCCGGTCAGTGCGTAGACCGTATCGAAAACCTGTGCCGTGCTGACGATCCCGGTGACCAGCACGAAGAACGTGGTGGGCCGCAGCATCGGCAGGGTGATGCGCCAGAACCGCTGCCACACGCCGGCCCCGTCGGTACGCGCGGCGTTGTGGACGTCCTCCGGAATGGCCAGCAGGCCCGCCAGAAAGGACAGCGACACGTACCCGACGTTGGTCCAGATGACCACCGCCGACACCATCGGCAGCGCCAGATCGGGGTTGGTCAGCCATTCGATCCGCCGGCCCAGCAGGGTGCTGACGGCGCCGTCGGTGGGGGCCAGGATCCAGCGCCACAACACCGCGATCGCCAGCGGCGCGCAGATCCACGGCAGCACATACAGCGTCCGGAACAGTCCGCTGCCCGGAAGCCGGGGAGCCAGCAACAGGGCGGCCAGCAGCCCCAGCGCCGTCTGCGCCGGTACGACCAGCGCGACGAAGATCGCGGTCACCACCAGCGAGTCGCCGAAATCACCGTCGTGCAGCACCGAGCGCCAGTTGGCGAGCCCGACGTAGTGCAGTGGTCCCAGCAGGTCCCAGCGGTACAGGCTGAGCCAGATCACCACCAGGATCGGCAGCAACAGGAATGCGACGACACCGAACAGGCTGGGCGCCAGCAGCGTGTAGGCCAGCGCGGTGGAACGGCGTGGCGCGTCGGGCATGAATGTATTAAAGCCGGTCGTTACGGTGTACCCGTGACAGCGAACCGGGGAATCGACGCCGACTTCCTTGACCTGCCGCGACGTCAGTTGGCGGACGCCGCGTTGGCCGCGGCCAAGGCGGCCGGGGCCAGTTATGCGGACCTGCGGATTCACCGCATCACCACCGAAATAGTCCAGCTGCGCGACGGTGAACTCGAGACCGCCGTGCTGACCCGCGACGTCGGGCTGGCGGTCCGGGTGATCGTCGCGGGCACCTGGGGCTTCGCCTCCCATGCCGAGTTGTCGCCGGATGTGGCGGCCCGAACCGCGCGCCACGCCGTCCAGGTGGCCACCTTGCTGGCGGCGCTGAACAACGAACAGGTCAGGCTCGCACCCGAGCCGGTGTACCCCGACGTGATGTGGGCTTCGGACTATCAGGTCGACCCGTTCGGCGTCCCGGCGTCCGAGAAAATCAGCGTGCTGGGGGACTACTCGCGGCGGCTACTGGACGCCGACGGCGTCGACCACGTGTCGGCCACCCTCAACGCCGCCAAAGAGCAGACCTTCTACGCCGACACTTTCGGCTCCTCCATCACCCAGCAGCGGGTCCGGCTGCAACCGCAGCTCGAGGCGGTGACCGTCGACACCAAGGCGGGCAACTTCGAGTCGATGCGCACGCTGGTGCCACCCGCGGCGCGGGGCTGGGAACTGGTGGCCGGCGACGACATCTGGAACTGGTCCGCCGAGCTCGCGGAGCTGCCCGACCTGCTCTATGAGAAGGTGCACGCGCCGTCGGTGGTGCCGGGCCCGACGGACCTGGTGATCGACCCCAGCAACCTGTGGCTGACCATCCACGAATCCATCGGCCACGCAACCGAATACGACCGCGCGATCGGTTACGAGGCTGCCTACGCCGGGACGTCGTTCGCCACTCCGGACAAGCTGGGCACCATGCAGTACGGCTCGCCGGTGATGAACGTGACCGCCGACCGCACCGTCGACTTCGGATTGGCCACCGTCGGTTACGACGACGAAGGAGTGGCCGCGCAGAGCTGGGACCTGGTCCGCGACGGGGTGTTCGTCGGCTACCAACTCGACCGGGTGTTCGCGCCGCGACTCGGGCAGCCCCGCTCCAACGGGTGCTCGTACGCCGACTCGGCCCACCACGTGCCGATTCAGCGGATGGCCAACGTGTCGCTGCAGCCGGGGCCGGAGGATCTGCGCACCGAGGATCTGATCAGCCGGATCGACGACGGCATCTACATCGTCGGCGACAAATCGTGGTCGATTGACATGCAGCGCTACAACTTTCAATTCACCGGGCAGCGTTTCTACCGCATCCGCGACGGCCGCCTCTACGGGCAGTTGCGCGACGTGGCCTACCAGGCGACCACCACCGACTTCTGGAATGCGATGGAGGCCGTCGGTGGCCGGTCGACGTGGCGACTGGGCGGCGCGCTCAACTGCGGCAAGGCGCAACCAGGTCAGGTGGCCCCGGTCAGCCACGGCTGCCCGTCGGCGTTGTTCCGCGGCATCAATGTGCTCAACACCCGGACCGAGGGCGGCCGATGATCACACCTCAGCACGTCGTCAACATCGTCCTGGACGAGGCCGCCAAGATCGGACGTGCGGACGAGACCATGGTGCTGGTCACCGACACGGTCGAGGCGTCGCTGCGCTGGGCGAACAGCACGATGACCACCAACGGCGTCGCGGTAAGCCGTAGTGTGGCGGTGATTTCCATTGTCCGGCAAGGCGATAGCGCGTATGTCGGCACGGTGGTCACGGGCGAGTCGGACCCGACGGTGTTGCCACAGCTGGTGGCGTCATCTCAGGATGCCGCGCGCTCCGCGCCGGAGGCCGGGGACGCGGCGCCGCTGCTCGATGGTTCCGGGGAGCCCGCCGACTGGGATGCGCCGGTGCCCGGCACCGGCGTCGGTGTATTCACCGGCCTCAGCGGTCCGCTGTGCACCGGGTTCCGTGGCGGCGATCGGCTGTACGGCTATGCCCACCACAATGTTTCGACGACATTCCTGGCGTCGTCCACCGGGCTGCGACGGCGCTACACCCAGCCGTCCGGCGCGATCGAGGTCAACGCCAAGCGCGGTGACGCCAGCGCCTGGGCCGGCATCGGCACCTCCACGTTCATTGACGTGCCGATCGATTCGCTGCTCTCGGAGCTTTCGACGCGATTGGACTGGGCGTCGCGGACGGTGGAACTGCCGGCCGGCCGTTACGAGACGATCATGCCGCCCTCGGCGGTCGCCGACCTGATGATCTACCTGGCCTGGAAGATGTCCGGCCGCGGCGCTCAGGAAGGCCGCACCGCGCTGTCGGCGCCCGGCGGCGGGACCCGGGTGGGGGAGCGGCTCACGGATCTGCCCCTGACGATGTTCTCCGATCCGATGGCTCCCGGCCTGGCGTGCACGCCGTTCGTCGCGGTGAGCAACTCCTCAGAGACGATGTCGGTCTTCGACAACGGCATGGAGATCAACCAGGTCGAGTGGATCCGCGACGGAGTGATCAACGCGCTGGCCTATCCGCGTGCCACCGCAGCGCGATTCGACGCCCCGGTGGCGGTGGCCGGCGACAACATCGTCATGACGGGCGGATCGGCAGAACTGGCCGACATGATCGCGGCCACCGAGCGGGGACTGCTGCTGACCACGTTGTGGTACATCCGCGAGGTCGACCCCACCACGTTGCTGTTGACGGGTCTGACGCGCGACGGGGTGTACCTGATCGAGGACGGCGAGGTGACCGGCGCGGTCAACAACTTCCGGTTCAACGAAAGCCCACTGGATCTGTTGCGGCGGGCGACCGAGGCCGGCGTCAGCGAGAAGACGCTGCCGCGTGAGATGGGCGACTGGGCCACCCGGGCGGCCATGCCGTCGTTACGGATCCCCGACTTCCATATGTCCTCGGTGAGCCAGGCGCAGTAGCGTACGAAAGATGCCGCTTCCCGCTGACCAGCTGACGAAACTGGTCGCGTACTCCGACGGGCGTATGTCGGGGCTGGTGCGCCGGGTGTGCGCGCAGACCATGTCGCTGCCGCCGTTGCCCAACCCGGTTACGGTCGGTGAGCCCGAGTCCGAGTCCGAAACCGTCGTCGCCGAGTTCGCCGAGCAGTTCAGCGCCGACGTGTCGGCGATCACCGGCGAACAACGCTCGCGTTTGTCCAAGTATTTGGGCGGCAACACCTTTCGAGTCGTCATCGGGATGTTCATCGCCGACTTCGTGCCGCGGGTACGGGCCGGGTTCGAGGCGCTGGGCGTCGGCTCGGAATATCTCGGTTGGGTGGACGGGCCGATCGCGTGGGACGACGGGCGTGATCCCTCGGATGAGTTGTTCAGTCGATTCCTGCCCCGGGTGGCCCGCGAGCGCGCCGTCGACCCGATCACCTCGGAGCTGGTGCGACTGCGCGGCGCGGCCGCGCACAACTGCCGGCTGTGCAAGTCGCTGCGCGAAGGGCATGCCCTGGACGCGGGTGGCAACGAGGGGCTGTACGACGAGATTGCCCAGTTCGAGAACTCGGTTGTGCTCGATGCACGCGCAAAGGCAGCGCTGCGGTATGCGGATGCGTTAATTTGGACGCCTGCGCACCTCGCCGTCGACGATGCCGCCGAGGTGCGCTCCCGGTTCTCGCCGGAGGAAGCCGTCGAGTTGACGTTCGACATCATGCGCAATGCCAGCAACAAGATCGCCGTGTCGTTGGGTGCCGACGCGGCGCGCGTGGAGTCGGGGACCGAGCGGTATCTGATCGATGTCGATGGTCAGACGGTATTCAGCTGACCCGCGCTCGAAGCCGTTTGTCCAGCGCGTCGACGCCGAGCAGCACCGGTATCGAAGCCAGCGCCACCGCCCAGCCCCATAACGGCGGATTCCACTGACCCAGCAACCGCGCGACCGGTGGTACCCACAGTTCGAGCAGCGAGATCGCCAGCCCGATCAGTGCCGCGGGTACCAAGAGCCGGTTGGTGAACCAGCCCAGCGCTCCCGGCCAGCGGGAGGACGATCGGCAGGCGAAGACGTTGGCCGTCTGGGCCAGCACGACGGTGATGAAGGCCGCGCCGGACGCCGCTGCCAGCGCGTGTCCGGTCGGGAACGGATCCCCGGGGCGCCAGCCGAGCGCGAGGAGGGACACGACGAAGGCTGCGAGCGAGAGAACCGCTTCCAGCGGTCCCAGCAAGCCGAAGGCCCGGCGCAGCACGGTGCGATTCATCAGCCGGCCGTGCACCGGAGGCCCCTCCAGCAGGTGCTGAGCGGGTGGCTCCGCGCCGAGCGCGACCGCCGACAGGGTGTCGGTGCCGAGATCCAGCGCGATGATCTGCAAGACACCGAGCGCGAGCGGGAAGTAGCCGCCCGAGAGCGCCCACACGAGGAACGGCGCCAACTCGGCGACGTTGTCGGTGAGGTGGTAGGTCAGGAAACGGCGGATGTTGACGAAGGTTGCGCGCCCCTGCTCGATGCCGGCCACGATGCCCGCGAAGGAGTCGTCGAGCAGTACCAGATCGGCTGCCGCGCGGGCGACGTCGGTGCCGGAAAGGCCCATCGCCACGCCAATATCGGACTCGTGCAGCGCGGGCGCGTCGTTGACCCCGTCTCCCGTCATCGCCACCACGTGGCCGCGGGAGCGCAGCGCGCGGGCGATGCGCAGTTTGTCCTCCGGCGATACCCGGGCGATGACGACGCCGTCGTGGTCGATCAGCGCGGCCAACTGCGGCTGATCCTCGGGGAGGTCGGTACCGGACAGCACCGGCGAGTCGGGGAACCGCAGCCCCACCTCGTCGGCGATCGCGGTCGCGGTGGCTGGATGGTCACCGGTCACCATCGCCACTTTCACCCCGGCCGTCCGGCAGGCCTGAAGTGATTCGGAGACGTCGTCGCGCGGCGGGTCCTGCAGTGCGACCAGGCCGAGCAGGCGCAAGTCCTGTTCGCAGTCCGTCTGATTGCGGGGCGTGCGGCCGTTTCGCGGGCCGGCGGCGATGGCGAGCACCCGCAGCCCGCGGGCGGTGAGGGCCTCCATCGCCCGGTGCGGCTCGGGATCGTCACCGCACAGCGGAAGGACGGCGTCCGGCGCGCCTTTGATGACGATCTCGTCGGCCAGCACCACCGCCATCCGGCGCAGCCGGGGGTCGAAGGGGAACCGCAGTTGCACGGGGCCGGTGCGACGGTCCGCGCCGGTGTCGACACCCAGGCGGCGGGCGAGGGTGTCCAGGGCCGCCTCCATCGGATCGCCGTGCGCCCGCCACTGTCCTTGTACTTCTTCGGCGTAGCCGGTGGAGCAGCGTTCGGCGGCCAGGGCGAGTTCGCGGGCGGCGTCTGTTGCGGTGGGGGAGGACGGCGTGAGGGTGGCCGTGGGGCCGTAGCCGGCGCCGTCGATGCTCACTGTGCCGGCGGGCGTCCAGGCTTCGACGACGGTCATCTGGTTACGGGTGAGGGTGCCCGTCTTGTCGGTGCAGATGAAGGTGGTCGAGCCGAGCGTTTCGACCGCCTCGAGGTTGCGCACCAGGATCTGCCGCTTGGCCATCTGCTCCGAACCCCAGGCCAGCGACAGCGTGACCGTCGGCAGCAGGGCCTCGGGGACCAGGGCGACCGTGACACCGATCGCGAACACGAACGCCTGCTGGACCGGGTTGCCGATCAGCAGGGAAAGCAGCAGGAACAGCACGCCGACGCTGACCGAGATCGCGGCGGTGAGACGCACGACGCCGTTGAGGCCGCGGGTCAGGGGAGTGTCGGGCTTGGTGGTCGACGTCGACAGCCGCGCGATCCCGGCCAGCCGTGTGTGCTGGCCGATCGCGGTGACCTCGGCGCGAGAGTCGCCCTCGACGACGAAGGTGCCGGCAAAGAGCGCCTCGCCTTCGGCCACCGAGTTGGCCTGGCTTTCGCCGGTGAGCATCGAGGAGTCGACGAGCAACCGATTCTCGGCCAGCACGGTTGCGTCGGCGGGCACCCGGTCACCGCTTTCCAGCAGCAGCACGTCGCCGACGACCACGTCCTCGGCCTCGATCAGCCGCCGGCGGCCGTCGCGGAAGACTGTGACGCGGGTGGGCAGCATCTCCTGCAGCCGGTCGGCGGCGCGATCGGCCCGAGCCTGCTGGATGAGGGCGAAGACGCCGTTGAGCACGATCACCGCGATGATCGCGATGCTGAGTTGCGGGAGCTTGGCGAAGAAGGCCAGTGCCGCGGCCGTCCACAGCAGTAAGGCGAAGAAGTGCGTCAGCTCGCCCAGCATGCGGCGCAAGACCGATGGACGCTTCGCCGCGGGCAAGGTGTTGGCCCCGTCCCGCGCGCGGCGCTCGGTGGCTTCCGACGTGGTCAGCCCTGGTGCCGTCACACCCGCTATGTTCTCACCCGCGCGCAGTTGCTGCCTGACTCGTTCGCGGTATCGTGAGCAAACAAATCAAGATCGCAGCAGCAGCGGGGAGTCATGGCGGTTAGAGCGGTTTTCGCCATCATGTTGGTCGCGGTATTCGCTATGACCGGTTGTTCTGGATCCGGCGGCAAGCCGGCGCGGCAAACCCCGACCGGGCACGACAACCCGTCGCGGCTACCGCCGATCTATCCCGGCACCACGGTGTCGTTTCCGCCGTCCACGTCTTCGTCATCGTCGTCTGTTACGACTCCGTCTTCGTCGGCTCCGGTTGCCCGGACCATCCCGGGGGACGGAACGTTTCGCACGGGCGTGGATCTGGTGCCCGGTGTGTATCGATCCCAGGGTGGTGACTCCTGCTATTGGGAGCGGCTGCGCGGCTTCGGTGGGCAGACCGCCGACATCATCGCCAATGGGGCGGGGATTCTGCCGCAGACGGTGACGATCGCGCCGACGGACGCCGGGTTCCGGTCGCAGGGCTGCGCGCCGTGGACGCTGGTGACGGACGGTTTGACGACGACGACGACGACCACGTCGGTGGCGTTGCCGGCGGGGGCGCAGGCGTGCCCGCCGACGTCGGGGCCATCCGGTGGGTTTGCGCACTCCGCGGTCGGATCGGCGGACACGTCGTGCCCGTTTGCCGAGCAGGTGCGGGTCGCCTACGGCGCTGGTGGACCTGCCAGTGTGACGCCGCGTCAGGTGGAAGCCGACAGCCCGGTGACCGGTCAGCACTACACCATGACGTGTGCGGCCAACGGCTCGATGGTGGTGTGCAACGGCGGCAACGGCGCTGTTGTGTACGTGTATTGAGTTGCGTCTTGGTGGGTACCGTTCCTGCATGCCTTTTCTGCGTGAAAGTCCCATTCGTGGCCGTCGGTTGCGGCTGCACGAAGCCCTGGGGGAACGGGTGGCGATGAGCCGCATCGGCTCGCAGCTCGGGATGGTATTGGCTCCCCGGATCGACAAGTTCGTGATTCCCCGGACCAACGGGCGGCTGAGCGTCGCGGGCGCGAACCGGACCGGTCTGGTAACGACGACCGGCGCCAAGTCCGGCAAGCCGCGCACGAATCCGCTGACGTTGATTGAAGATTCGGACGGATTGCTGGCGATCGGCTCCAACTACGGGCGTCCCTCGCATCCGGGGTGGAGTGCCAACCTGGTGGCGCACCCCGAATGCACGATCGAGTACAAAGGCCCGCCCCGGCAGTATCGCGCTGAGTTGTTGAGCGGGCAGGCGCGTGCTGATGCGTGGGCGAAGGCGGTCGACTTCTTTGCCGGGTATGAGGCGTATCGGGAGAAGTGCGCGCCGCGGGAGATCAGGGTGTTTCGGCTGCGGCCGGTCGAGGGCTGACGGTCTGACGGATCGCTGCTATCGCTGTCTTGAGTCCGCGGCGGCGGCCGGTTTTCGGGTCGGTGGTGGCGGGCGCAAGGTGGGCGAACATTCGCTCGCTGCGCGTTTCCGGCGCGTCGTCCGCCGTGGCCCGGAGGAACTTGTTCGGCAGCGACAACTTCGCGATGGTGCGCCACGTCCTACCGTACTGAACAGCGAAAGACGCTGTGGTGTAGGGCAAGTCGTACTTTTGGCACAGCGCCCGCACTCGTACCGAGGCCTCGCGCAGTCTGTTGCTCGGCAGGTCGGGAAAGAGATGGTGTTCGATCTGGTGGCACAGGTTGCCGCTCAGGAATCGCAACACGGGCCCGGCGTCAAAGTTGGCGCTGCCCAACATCTGGCGTAGATACCACTCGCCCCTGGTTTCACCGGCCATGTCGGTCGTGGTGAATTTGTCTGCGCCGTCTGGGAAATGGCCACACACGATGACCGCGTGCGCCCAGATGCTGCGGACCACATTGGCCACAGCGTTGGCTTTCAGGGTCGATGTGTAGGTTGCGGCCGGTGACAGCGCGGTGAGGGCGGGAAACGCGACGTAATCCTTGACGAACTGCCGGCTGACCTTGGTGACGAACTCGCGCGTCCGCTGACGGGCGATGTCACCGTCGGGCCCGTCCTCGAAATACTTCTCCAGGTCGACGGTCTGCAAGCCGATCGCCCACTCGAACGCGAGCGCGAGAACGAGGTTGTACGGCAGATTTCCGAGGTTGTAGGGCTGCCACGGCTGGTCGCGGGTGACGCGCAGGATGAAATAGCCCACGTCGTCGTCCATGTCGAGGATGTTCGTGAACTTGTGGTGCTGGAAGTTGTGGGCGTTGCGCCAGTGCTTGGACGCGGCGTTCATGTCCCATTCCCACGTGGTGGAGTGAATCTCCGGATCGTTCATCCAGTTCCACTGGCCGTGCATGACGTTGTGGCCGATCTCCATGTTCTCGATGATCTTGGCGACCGCGAGGGTCGCGGTTCCGGCCCATTTGACCGGGCGTCTTGTGCTGCCGGCGAGTATGACCCGCGCGGTGAGTTCCAGGGCACGCTGAGCGGCGATGGTGCGGCGGATGTAGCGGGCATCGCGCGCACCCAGGGACTCCTCGATATCGCGCCGGATGGCGTCGAGCTCAGTGCCCAGATTCTCGATGTCGGCATCGGTCAGGTGGGCGAAGGCCGCAACGTCCGTGATCGCCATATATCTCCCCCGGGGGTGGTTGGTGCCGTTCAGGGCCCGCGGCCGCGCCTGATCGCCTGGCCGAGCCCCCCTTGCTCGGCCGTGCATTAAGGCTAATCGCGATGCGGGTACTTCGCGCGACGAGGAGTAGCCGCTGCGCTGCGGATAATAGTCTCTGCGCGCCAATATCGTTCGTGTCGAGCCTAATTGTCGCCATATGAGGTGGGCGTTGGTGAGACTTAATTGGCGGCTTTGGATATGCGGGGTGCCGTCATCGCTCGCCCGGAGTTCTCAGGGTCAAGGCTAAGCGGTGGAGACCGGTTGCCACGCCAGGACACGCGTTTGCCGGGGGACGCGATTTCGGGGTGTTGGACCAGCGTGTTGTCACTCGCGGTCGGTGGGGAAGCTAAGGTCTAGGTCGTGCTCGGCGACGTTACGGCGTTCCGGGGGCGGTAGCTCAGTTGGTTAGAGCCGCGGACTCATAATCCGTTGGTCGCGGGTTCGAGCCCCGCCCGCCCCACCGTATTTGTGTATTACCTCGGCTGATGCGTGACGATTCGCTTTCGGCTGATCCTTCACACTCCCTAAGGAGTCGAGCCCGGAGTGAGCAGAAGTCGTGTCGTTGATGGCCTAACTGCTCCACATCGTGCATCGAGTTCTGACCGACGTCGATGAGGTCCTGCACGTTCCTGATCCGTTCACCCGAAGGGTCGGCATAGCCGAGCTTGTGGTCTCGAGGAACGTCTCGGAGCGCTTCGCGCCGCTGCACGAGGACCGACCCAAAAGCGGCCCACTGCCACGAGTGCGGACGGCGTTGTAACAGCGCGGTCAATCCGGCTGCGCCGTAAGCGATTGGCCTACTTGCGGTCCGTTGCTTTCCGACGACTCCCCAATCACGGTTGCGAGCTTTCGCGGATGCATTCGATCACCCCTCGGACGCCCTCGCGCAGACCGTCGAGATCGCCGATGGTGCCAAAGAGACATTCGACCTCATCGAGTTTCGTGGTGTCGAGACGAACGGGCAAGATGTACGCGCCCCGGGTCTGCATCGGCGTCGCAGCGCGGAGCGGCGTTCGACGCGGCACCACTCCTTCTCGGCGTCTCGCGCGAGATGAACATGACGACGTAGCGTGCCTCGTCCCGGTATAGCTTTGTGAAGACTTCGCTCAACTCCGCGCCCAAAGCGCGGCCTTGTTGTCGGCGTCGTAGAACACTCTGCCCTTCGGCAGGTCGAGCCCGCGACCGAAGTCCTCAACGGATTGCCGCTGCTCTCCGGCGAACGACACCGCGACGTCGTACTGGTAGGCAGGGGCTGCTCCGCTTCCGCGGGGCGAGTGTGAGTGGCGCTCGACCGACCACGATGAACCGTTGCAAGTGATTGCTCAGGTACCGACCACGTGTACCCGTGGGTCGACGGGCAGTACTAGTTGTCCTACGCCGATGTCGGGGCTGCGGTTGGGAGGTCGATTGATCGGCAACCTTCCAGCAGCCGTACGTCATAGGCTACGAGCGCCGTCAGTTCCGATCTAATCTGCGTGGCCGATGCCAAGTGGATCGCGTCAAGCGAACGCAGCGTAGTTGGTCCGATGGTCTCAGCCAAGGCGATTACCTTTTCGGTGATCGGAAGGATGTCGAGGCCGTCAAGTAGATGAAGGGCACGCTCGATGATCCCCGGTGTGCCATCACGAGCCGCCGTTCGCATCAGCTCGACCCTGCCTAGCGCGCTGGTGACGAACGGCTCTTCTTTGCGCATCTCCACCCATTCGATCAAGGCGGAAGACTCGGTCTCCTCGACGATTAGTTTGATCATCGCCGATGTGTCGATGTAAATCACGATTCGTCGCGGATCTCGTCGAGCGCCGCGGTGAGACTGCGATCGCTCTGCCGACGAATAGGGTTGGCCGTGACCAACGGGCCAGTTCGTCGCGCCGGGGTGAGTACTCCTGCTTCGATCAAAGCATCCCGCGACCGCTCACTGCTGCTGACCGGAACCAGGCGCGCAACAACGCGACCCTTATTGGTCACCACCAATTCTTCGCCAGCCTCAACCCTCGCGAGGTAGCGAGATGCGTTCTGTCGCAATTCACGTATCCCGACAGTTTCCATCCTCCCAAGGTAGCACTTCTGGTGCTACCTCAGGAGGAGGTGGCACTTCACCCTTCTGATCAGGGTCCAGTCGAAACGGTGGGGCTGGTTGGACATGGAGAAGTCGAAGGTGGTCGGCCGAGGTGATAACCGCACTGAGCCCCGTCGGCGCGCGCGAGATGGCGGCTCTCAAAGGGGTCGACGGGCACGTTGGTGTCTGGCGCTATCAGTAGGTCGGCACCGCCCGCGAGCCGCGCTGGTCAGTTCACGACGCGATGACGTGCCCCACATGGAGCGAAGGGAAGGCGGTGATCCGGCGCATCGTCGGACGTGAGCATCGAGCTGACACGTTTTCCCGGCGACCGGCGGAATTCGAGGCCGCTCCGCGCGCGGGTGGACCAGAACCCTATGCCGACGGTCAATTGCACTGTGCAAGAGGGGATTTCAGCCCAGCCCGCTACCGGGTTCGCCTGGTCACGCGAACGTTGTCTAGGCAGATCAGGTGTGAACAAGGTCGATTTGGCTTCAGATAGGGCGGAACTGTGGCGCCGCATAGCGGTCCTTCGCCACTTCCGGCACGCTCCGATTCCCGCCTCAACTCCCGGGCTCCTGGCGAATGGTGTGCTCATTCATTGCCTCGACGCCTGGCGACTCCGCCAGCAATGTCCGCAGTGCGGTTTCCAATTGCGGGAGTTTGTCTTCAAGGACTTGCCATACCAGAGAGTCGTCGACGTTCGCGTATCCGTGAATCAAGATGTTGCGGAAAGCCATGATCCTCGGCAGCTCGGGAACTGCGCCGCCATGGCGGCGTAGCCCTTCGCCAACTGATTCAACGCCTCTCCGACAATCTCGAATTGCCGTTCGACGGCCGAGCGCAGCAGCACGTCATCCTGGTATTCCGCAAATGTCTTACCGGCGGCGAATTGGCGCAGGAAGCCAGCAGCGCGCACCGCGTCCCACGAATACTTTCGAGGATCAGGCTGCGTAGATCAGTTCTCGCGTCTGCATGACGCGCTGTTTGAAATACGGGTTGGCCAGTCCGGACGCGGTCACCACATCAACCGGTCGGCCGATTATTTTTTCGAGCCCTTCTTTGAGCGCGAAGTATTGGTCGAAGTCTGGCCCTGCTTCGAACTCCACAAGTACATCGACATCACTACTTTCGACGTTGAATGAGTCGGTGACAGCGGAGCCGAAGACGTCCAACCGGCGCACCGACAGCTCACGGCACAACGCCTGAATCTGGTGGCGCTTCGACTCGACAACCTCATGCACCGCCCTCACCTCCACTGCGTATTCTGCGCGACCGGCAGCACCGACGTGCTGAAGGCAGTGGCCACGTCCGCAGCAGTACACCATCAGGCGGCGCACCGCGACGCATCGATCTAGGAATGAGCAAACGCGGTGCTGCTCGCCGTGTGGGTAGGACATCTTGCACTTCCTAACGGCCTACGCGGGCTTGCGCGCCGAATCTTCCGCGCTGGCCGATGGGACCGGCTCGTCGCCGGCTGTCCGGGCCGCGCCGGCGGCGAGGTGCTTCAGCAGCTCGGCCTGGATCAGCCGGCGCCCGGGCGCGAGCCGGTGCGAGAGCCCGTTCAGCAGGATCAGCGTGCGCCCGACGAGCGCGAAGTCCTCCGGGATCTTGCGCAGGCTCGTCTCGCCCAGGATCTCGAAGAAGCCAGCCTCGGTGTCGCTGTCGCCGATCGTCATCAGCATCAGCGTGCGCAGGTTGTCGGGTTTCATCGAGGCGACGTCGAAGCCGAGCTGCTCGGCCGCAGCGAACGCGGATCGCGAGTCGCCGATCATCGATGAGACCATCATCGTCGCAACGAGCCGCGCGAATCCTGGTGGCAGCTCCTTGGCCAAGCCGAAATCGAGGAGGCCAATCCGGGCATCAGGCAGGATCAGTAGGTTTCCGGGGTGCGGATCGCCATGGAAGAAGCCCTGTTCAAAGATCATGGTGCCGTAGAGCGCGCCGATCTTGCGCGCGATCTCCGCGAGCTTGTGGCCCGCCGCGACAAGCTCTTTCGTGCGCGCGACCTGAATGCCTTCCAGGTACTCGAGCACGATCACGTTGTCACCGCACAGCTCCGGATATACGCGGGGGACGACGACGAAGGGGACGTCACTGAGGTTCTTCGCGAGCCGCTCGGTCGAGCGCACCTCGCGCCGGAAGTCGAGCTCAAACTCGATGAAGCGCGTCGTCTCGGTCACGAGCGCTCGCAGGTCGATGCGCCGCTGCACGAGCATGACGATCCCGACGACGCGGCACAGCATGCCGAGGTCGAGCGGAATGATCCGCGGAATCTCGGGATAGCGGATCTTCAGGACGACCTCGCTGCCGTCGCGCAGCGTCGCGCGATGCACCTGCGCCAACGAAGCGGCGGCGAGGGCCCGGCGGTCGATCGTCGCGAAGACCTCGTCGAGGGGGCGGCCGAGGTCGCGCTCAACGAGCGGCCGCAGCGTCTCGAAGGGGCGCGGCGGCACCGCGTCGTGGAACTGGCTCAGTTCCTCGATGAAGGGCGCCGGGAAGAAGTCGGCCCGTGCGCCCTGGATCTGGGCGGCCTTCGTGAAGGCGCCGGCCAGCGAGAGCGCGACGCGCTTGATCTCCCGGGCCGCTGCGCCGTGTGCGCGCTGCCAGTCGGCGTCGTTCGTAGGCCACAGCGCGGTGCGATCGCGCGCGCGGAGCAGCAGGTAGCGGGGCAGGACGCGCAAGACGGCAAGCGCCACGCGCAGGACTCGGACGATTCGGAAGTGCCGGATCACGAAGCCGCAGAGCGCCTTTGCTATCGATGTACCGATAGGGGAGGCGCTTCGCGCGCGCTTGAGGCGATCGTGGGCACGGTGTTATTGTGGCTGGTCAGTCGGTCATTCTCAACATTGTGCTCGCCCAGAGGACCCCGCCATGACGTCTCGTGTCTGGCAGCGCTCGGCGCCCTCTCGCGACCGGTCGTCACCCCCTCCTTCTCCGAGCGGCTCCGCTGACTTCGACCTGTTCCTGCCGTTGCGGAGTGCCGGCTCGCTCGAGAACCCCTACCCGATTTACTCCGTGATCCGCACCGTGCGGCCCGTGCTCGAGGTGCCGGTCCCGAACTACGCCGGCCCCGGCGTGTGGATGCTCACGCGCTACCGCGACGTCCACTCGGTGTTGCGCGACCCGCGTTTCTCGGTCGAGCGGCTGCGCGCGCCGCTCATGCGCGACAACCTCGACCGCATGCCGGAGTTTCTGCGCCAGAGCGCGACTGGCATGCGCTCGATGCTGATCATGGACCCGCCCGACCACACGCGTGTCCGCAAGCTCGTCAACCAGGCCTTCACGCCCAAGCGTGTCGCCGCCCTGCGCGGCCACATCGAGGTGATCGTCCGCGAGCTCGTCGACGAGGCGCAGGCCAAGGGCTCCTTTGACCTGATTCACGATGTCGCCGAGCCGCTCCCAGCGATCGTGATCGCTGAGCTGCTCGGTGTCCCGGCGGAGGACCACCGGCAGTTCCGTCAGTGGTCGAGCGCGATGATCAACGGCTTCGCGTCGCCCGGCGCCGAGGCACGCGCGACTGGCGCAGAGGCGGCGCGCCAGATCTTCGACTACCTCGCCGATATCATCGCCGCCCGCCGCCGTGCCCCGCGCGAGGACCTGATCAGCGCGATGATCGCGGCCCAGGAGGAGCGCGACGCGCTCACCGATGCCGAGCTGCTCGCGACCGGCAACCTGCTGCTGCTGGCCGGCCACGAGACGACGACGAACTTGATCGGCAACGGCACGCTCGCCCTGTTGCGCGAGCCCGATCAGTGGAAGCGGCTGGGCAAGGAGCCCGCGTTGCTCCCGACCGCGATCGAGGAGCTGCTCCGCTACGACGGGCCCGTGCAGGCGACGGTGCGCGTCGCGCTTGAGGACGTCGCGATCGACGATCAGGTCATCCCGGAGGGCTCGCTCGTGCTGGTGAGCATCGGCTCGGCGAACCACGACCCCGACACGTTCGAGAACCCAGACCAGCTCGACCTCGCGCGCGTCCCAAACCCACACCTCGCGTTCGGGTTCGGCACGCACTTCTGCCTCGGAGCGCCGCTCGCGCGGCTCGAGGCGCGGCTCGCGTTGGACGCGCTGACGCAGCGGTTCCCGGGGCTCTCTCTCATGAACGACCGGCCGGTGTACCGGACGAATCCGGTGCTACGCGGGCTCACGAGCCTAGACGTGGCGGCATAGACGGTAGGTGCCCATAACGGCGAATTGCGATGTCGTCAGCGCCACAAGGCAGCTTCACAGCCAGGCATTGCGGCCGCCCACTCACGTCATCTATGGCGCCGGCTGACGGTGACATTCGGGATCGGCAGTGGCGTGGCGAGTACCGTCAGCTCACGTGGAGATCTCCTGCGCGTTCGCGACGTCGTCAACCACTCCCGAACACGTCGAGCTGGCTGAGGAGCTGGGCTACAAACGTGCATGGCTCTACGACTCGCCGGCACTCTACCCCGACGTGTGGATGGTGCTGAGCCGGTGCGCCGAGCGCACGACTCGCATCGGCCTCGGTCCTGGGGTGCTTGTCCCCAGCCTGCGACATCCGATGGTCAACGCCGCCGCGATCGCCGAGCTCGCGGATCAGGCACCCAATCGTGTGGCCGTCGCGATCGGTTCGGGGTTCACGGGGCGCTTCACGCTGGGGCAGCGACCGATGCCGTGGCGGCGGGTCGCCGAGTACGTCCGCTGTCTCAAGGCGCTACTGGCAGGCGAGCCGGCCGAGTGGGACGGCGCCACGATCCGGATGCTGCAGCTTCCCGGCTTCGGCGCGCAGCGGCCGCTCGCTGTGCCCATCCTGATCGGCGCGGACGGTCCCAGGGGATTGGCGGTCGCGGCCGAGCTGGGCGACGGCGTCTTCTCCGCGGCCGTCCCTCAGCCCGACGCCGTGGAGGCGGCCGACTGGCGCGCGTTGCTGGCGTTCGGCACCGTCCTGGACGACGGCGAGGAGTTGACGTCGCCGCGGGTGGTCGCCGCCGCCGGCCCGGCCGCTGTGGTGCTCTACCACGCGATGTACGAACGGGGTGGTGCGGCGGCGGTCGACGCGTTGCCCGGCGGACGTCGCTGGCGCGCAGCGATTGAGACTGTGCCCCAACACGAACGGCACCTTGCGATCCACGCAGGTCACCTCGTCGAGGCGAACCCGAGGGACGCACCTCACGTCGCGGACCTGATCCCGATGGCCAGTTCGATGGCTTTGACGGCGACCCGTGACAAGATGCCGGGCAAGATCGCCGCTTTAGGCGCTTCGGGCGTCACCGAAGTGGCGTATCAGCCGGCGGGTCCGGATATCGAGCGTGAACTACGTGCGTTTGCGTCCGCTGCCGGCCTGACCGGCGTCGGCAACTAGCTCGCTGTAGTCTGCTACGCCAGGACCACCGCACCAATCACGCACGGCCACAACGTATCCGACAGTGCTGTGCGGTCGGAGTTCAGTGACGTCGTTAAGCCGATGGTGACCGCACGATACCGCGGAACCCGATGTGGCTCATGCCGGTATCGATGGGTTGCGTCTGCGGGCGGCGGGGCGGTAACGCTCTTCGACACCGCGCCGGCCAAGCCCAATTTCACTGTCCAGCAGTCAAACGCTACGGATGAGCTAAGTAACCCAGAGTGTCTGGGCTCAACCGGCACAGAAACGTCAGCCATCTTGCAGGCCCAACAGGTGCTGACAGGTCCCACTAACGGCAGTGGAGATACCCGTAGCCGACTGGATATGGCGCACCCGCACGACGTAGTTGACCAGTGTCAGCACTGCTTGCACCTGCAGCCGAGCCACCGACTCGCTGAGTTCGGGCCGGAATTGCCTCAGCAGATGGACCCATTCGTCGACGTAGGTACGTTGTGCTGCCAGCGCCGCGTCGCGATGCGGCTCGGGCAGATTGCGCACCTCGGTCATCAGCAGGTCGACCAACGCCGGGTGGGCCAGCGCGAACTCCACGTAGGAACTCACCAGGCTGCTGAGTGCGGCGGCTGCCGTGTTCGACGCAGCAAGCACATCGGAAGCCTGCATGTACAGGTATGCGGCGCCGCGGGACAGAGCGGTGGCCAGCAGGTCGGCCTTGCTGGCGAAGTGGCCATAGACGCTAGGGCCCGCCATCCCGAGCGACGCCGCCACGTCCTCAATCCCCACGCTCG
This sequence comes from Mycobacterium gordonae, assembly GCF_002101675.1. Classification (GTDB taxonomy): domain Bacteria; phylum Actinomycetota; class Actinomycetes; order Mycobacteriales; family Mycobacteriaceae; genus Mycobacterium; species Mycobacterium gordonae. Next base: position 69,802 of record NZ_LQOY01000012.1, read on the forward strand.
CGTAACGCCGTTCGGCGAACAACTGGATCGCCTTCTGCAGCAGGGCTTCTCGTCGGGAATGCGGCAGCAAGCCGGTCGGCCGGTGCCGCCCTTCTACCATCGCAAACCCGACGGGTGCTTGCGCGGTCAGTACCCGGCCAGTGAGTTCGGCCAATAGTCGGGCCTGCTCTTTGGCGGACAGGTCCGATTGATAGAACGACGGACTGACGACAACGCCAAGGATCATCCAGGCGAACAAGTCCCTGGCGTCGCCGTCGAGGTCGGGCCGCACGGCTTCGAGAAATTCGGCCAGCCCGCCCGCCAGATCCTGGCTCGCGGCGCGCAGTCGTGTCTGCGTGTCGCCGGACAGATGCCGCGCCTCGCGTTCAACCAGTATCCCGATGTGCCTGCTCGTCACGGCCAGCTCGGCAAGGTCCAGCAGAGACTGTTCGGCGTCGGTGAACGCCATGCCGCTCACGACTGCCGTGAACGACTCAAGACCGTTGAACACGAGTTCCTCCAGCAGCTCCTGCTTGCTGGAGAAATGCCGGTACAGCGCTGACGGCCCCACGGCCACGGCCTCGGCGATGTCGCCCACGGCGACGTGCTCATAGCCCCGGGCACAGAAGAGCTCGGTCGCGGCCTCCAGGATCAAATCCCGACGGTTGGCTGGCCTGGTGCCCCGCTCCGGACGGGGAACTGTCGTCACCCCGGTGCACCCCTTCCCTCCGCCACTGCGCGGCAGCGGTGAACGACAGACAGCCTAACGCCGGACTGCCGACGCCGGCTTGCCACCCTGATCCACCGTAGTCTAATTTAAGTGAATATCTAATAGTCTATTGGAGGTCAGATGGCCCGTCGCGTAATCGTCGCCGGCGTGGGGATGATTCCGTTCGCCACACCAAGCCGCACCGAGTTATACACCACGATGGCAGAAGGATCCGTACGCAATGCCCTGGCTGACGCGGGTGTCGACTACTCCTCAGTGCAGCAGGCCTACGTGGGCTATGTGTATGGAGACTCAACATCTGGCCAAGCAGCGCTGTATGGCGTGGGGCAGACCGGCATCCCGATCGTCAATGTGAACAACAACTGTTCGACAGGGTCCACCGCGCTGTGGCTGGCACGCCAGGCCATCGAGAACGGCGCCGCCGACTGCGTGCTGGCAGTGGGTTTCGAGCAGATGCAGCGGGGCGCGCTTTCGTCGATGTGGACCGACCGGCCCAGCCCGTTCGACCGGTTCGACGAGGCGACCCGGACCCTGCAGGGCTGGGATGACGCCGCTCCGATGGCGGCCCAGTACTTCGGCGGTGCGGGCCGGCAGTACGCCGAAACCTACGGCACCCGACCCGAGACCTTCGCCCGCATTGCGGTCAAGGCGCGGGCGCACGCCAAGAATAATCCGTACGCGGTATTCCGGGACGAGGTCACGGTCGAAGATGTCCTGGCCTCTCCGCAGATCTACGGGCCGCTGACCCGCCTGCAGTGCTGTCCGCCGACCTGTGGTGCGGCGGCTGCGGTGTTGGTCAGTGAGGAGTTCGCCCGCAAGCACGGCATACGGGTAGACGTGGCGATAAAGGCTCAGGCCATGGCGACCGACTCCTCGTCAACCTTCAGCGGCGACATGATCAAAGTCGTTGGCTACGACATGGCCAAGGCGGCCGCCGACCAGGTCTACGAGGCTTCGGGGGTGGCGCCGGAAGACATCCGCGTGGTCGAACTGCACGACTGCTTCACCGCCAACGAGCTGCTCACCTACGAGGCTCTCGGCCTGACGCCGGTCGGCACCGCCGAGAAATTCATTCTCGACGGTGACAACACCTACGGCGGCCGGGTGGTCACCAACCCGTCGGGCGGGCTCCTGTCGAAGGGACACCCATTGGGTGCCACCGGTCTTGCGCAGTGCGCCGAACTGGTCTGGCAACTGCGTGGGCTGGCGCAGGAGCGCCAGGTGGATGATGCCGCGGTGGCCCTGCAGCACAACATCGGCCTCGGCGGTGCCGCGGTCGTCACCATGTACGAGAGGGTGAGCTGACCGTGGCGCTGAATCCCAGCGTGGTCGGCACCGAATTGCCGACGACCACAATCACTCTGGACCGGGGCAGGCTGCGCTTCTTCGCCAAGGCGATCGGCGAGACGAACCCCGTCTACACCGACGTCGACGCCGCGACCGGTGCCGGGCATCCCGACCTCCCCGCGCCGCCGACGTTCCTGTTCTCGATCGAACTCGAAGCACCCGACCCGTTCGCGTATCTGGCGGCGCTCGGCGTCGACCTGCGCTTCGTACTGCATGGCGAGCAGAGCTTCGTCTACCACGAAATCGCCTACGCAGGTGACGAGTTGGTGGCGCACCCTCGCATCACCGACGTCTACACCAAAAAGGCCGGCACGCTTCAGTTCATCGTCAAGGACACGGCCGTGATACGCGCCGACGCCACGCCGATCGCCGACCTGCGATCGGTGATCGTCGTTCGCAACCCGGGAGGCAGCGCATGACCGTCATCGATTCGATTGCCATCGGCACCGAGCTTCCGCCGTTGACAGTGCCCGCGATATCGCGGTCGACGCTGGCACTTTTCGCCGGCGCGTCCGGCGACCATAACCCGATCCACATCGACCTCGACGCCGCGAAATCCGCTGGGGTGCCCGACGTGTTCGCCCACGGGATGCTGTCGATGGCCTATCTGGCGCGGCTGCTGACCAACTGGGTCCCGCAGCAGAACCTGCGCTCGTATCAGGTCAGGTTCGCCGCGATCACACCGGTGCACGGCCGGCCCACCTGCACCGGCCGGGTCAGCTCGATCGAGGAGATCGACGGCGAACGGCGCGCCAGCGTGGAACTCACCGTCACCCTCGCCGATGGCACCGTCACGCTGTCCGGCGACGCCGTCATCGCAATCAACTGAAAGGCGCTGTCACTCATGGGAACTCTGCACAGCAAGGTCGCCGTCGTATCGGGATCGGGACGAGGCATCGGTCGCGAGATCGCGCTCAAGCTCGCCGCCGAGGGCGCCTCGGTCGTCATCAACGACCTCGACGCCGACCCGGCCGCCGAGACGGTGGCGGCCATCGAGGCCGCGGGTGGCCGTGCTGTCGGGTGCGTCGGCAGCGTGACCGACGAAGGCTTCGGCGAGCGGTTCGTGCAGACGGCGATGGACGCCTTCGGTGGATTGGACATCATCGTCAACAACGCCGGGTACACGTGGGATTCGGTGATCCAGAAGATGACGGACGAACAGTGGGATGCCATCGTCGACGTCCATCTCAAGGCACCGTTTCACATCCTGCGGGCCGCTCAGCCGGTGATCAGCCGACTGGTCAAGAGCGCCAACGAATCCGGGCAGCCGGTCAGCTGCCGCAAGGTGGTGAACATCTCCTCGCTTGCCGGGCTCGGCGGCAATGCCGGGCAGGCGAACTATGCCGCCGCCAAGGCCGGCGTCATCGGCCTGACGAAGGCGCTGGCCAAAGAATGGGGCCGCTACAACGTCACGGTCAACAGCGTGGCATTCGGGCTGATCAAGACGCGGCTCACCGAATCAGCCGCCGACGGCGACGGAACCATCACCGTGCGCGGTCAGGAGATCAAGGTCGGCGTCAACCCCGGCTTGCTGGCAGCCATGGAGCAGATGATCCCGCTCGGCCGCTCCGGCACCCCGGCGGAGGCGGCCGGGGCCGTCTACCTGCTGTGCACGCCGGAATCGGACTACATCAGCGCCCAAACACTGGTCTGCGGAGGCGGATTCAACTTTTAGCCGACCACGCGCGAGATCCACGCTGCCGCGACATCCATGAAGTCCGGGTGATTGAAGAGCTCGGCCTGAGCCTGCGCCTCGATCTCCTCGACGGCGCGGTCGAAGTCGGCGGTTGCGGCGAGCCGCAATGTCCGTTTGACCGAGCGGATCGTCCGCGCCGGCGCCCTGACCACCTCCGCCGCGAGCCGCAATGCCTCGGCCAGGGCATCGTCGACGACGGCAGAGACCGCACCGATCTCGGCGGCTTCGCGCGCGTGGATGATCCTCGCCGTCAGCAACAACTCCAGCGCCCGGTCACGGCCGGCAGCTGCCGGCAAGGTCTTGGAGAGCCCATAGTCCGGGCCGAGTCCCATCTGGGCGAATGTCGCACCGAAACGGGCCGAGGTCGCCGCGATACGAATGTCGCAGGCGAGGGCCAAGCCCCACCCTGCACCGGCGGCCGGACCGTTGACCGCCGCGATCGTCAGCTGCGGGAGCCGGTGCAGCGTGAGCACCGGCCGGCTGACCTCTTTCATCATCGCGAACGTCGAGTCGGACTCCGCGAGCACCGACAGGATCTTCATATCGGCGCCGGAGCAGAAACCCCGCCCCGCACCGGTCAAGATCACCACGTGGACGTCGTCGTCGGCGGCGAGCCGGCTGAGTGCAGCATCCAGGTCGGCCATCAACTCCTCGTCGAGCGCGTTGAGGACTTCTGGGCGGTTGAGTTCCACGACCGCGATGTGCTCGGCTGGTTGCGTAGTGCGGACGACGTCGGCGGTCATACCCTCAGAATAGCTATTCGGCCTTCACTTATGTGAAAAGATCGCGGTGCGGAGGGGCTTTTGTCTTCCGGATTGAACCTAATGATATTCACTTATACTGAAGGCGCAGCGGCGTTCGAAGGAGATCCCCATGGCCAGTGCGCCTGTCGTCAGCAGTGTGCGATCGCCCCGACGGCGGGGATTGAGCCTGCAGACCCAAGACCGGGTCGAGGTTGCCGACCTTCTCGCCACCGCGCGGGCACGCTATCCCGGCATCGGCTCGGCCTCCGCCGTCACGGACTGCGCCGAAGCGCTCGACGTGCTCGACGAGGTGTGGCGCGCCGCCGTCGACGCCCTTTCTGGGACGGCGCCGCCGGACGCGCACGACATCGAACTGCTCTCCCGCGTCAAGTCAGCGCTCACCCGCATCCATGCGAGCGAGGTCGAGCGGGTCGACACTGCGCTGGCCAGCCTGCGTGACGCTATCGCCGAGCTCGAACTGATCGATGATCCCGCCCATCTGCTCGACCGCGCCGCAATCGCAGCTACCAATCTCGGATTCGACCGCGCGCTGATCTCCTCGGTGGCCGACGGCCAGTGGGTGCCGGTCGCCGGGCACATCGAACGTGATCCCAGCTGGGCGTCGCAAATAGTCGCCGCCGGGCAGGAACACCCGGAGGTCATCGACGCGGCGCTGCCCGAGGCCGAAATGCTGCGCAGGCTGCGGCCGATCCTGGTCGACGATGTGCACCGGCTGCCGCGCTGTTATGCCACCATCATCGACATCTCCAAGGGCCAGCGGTATGTCGCGGCGCCAATCATGTCCTGCCGCAACGTGATCGGCTTTGTCCATGCCGACTCGTTCTACCGGTCACGCCGGTTCACCAACAGTGATATTCGCCTGCTCGGCTTGTTCGGCGAATACTTGGGGGCCACCATGTCGCGCCTCACGATGCTCGACGAGCTGCGTGCGCTGCATGCGCAGGTAGATGGCATCACCTCCCGGATCGCCGAATTGGAGTGCAGCTGGTCCGGCCGCACCCACCGCCGCCCCTCCCTGGGCCGCGGCGCGCTCGACGCGGCGGGACCGCACCGGGGCACGGCCAGCGTCCTCACTCGCCGAGAACTCGAGGTGCTCGAACTCGTCGCCAACGGCGCCACCAACGCGCGGATCGCCCGGGCGTTGACCATCTCCGAAGGAACGGTCAAGGGCCATATGAAGCACATCTTCCGCAAACTCGGCACGGCCAATCGCGCCGAAGCGGTGTCGTACTGGCTGCGGCTGAACTCCTGACCCCGGCTGTCCATTGGGGGTGCAAACAGACCCTCTTGGAGGGATGCTGCCCGCCCGCATCCCTCCGACACTGAAGGTCAACGCAATTCACGCGTGCACTGGAGGCACCATGCAAATCGAGGGCATTCTTCCCGCCACGTCGGACAACAAACCCGACTACTGCGACATCGAGGTATCGAGCAAGTCGTTCTGGGCCCGTCCGGCACTGCAGATGGATGAGGTGTTCGCCCAACTCCGCGCCGAGCACCCGGTGTCCTGGCAGCGTCCCATCGAAGGTGCCGTGGTGCCCGACCCCGACGATCCCGGCTTCTGGGCGGTCGTGCGCCACGCCGACATCAAGCGGGTCAGCCACGACAACCAGACGTTCGTCTCCGGCCAGGGGGTGTTCTTCGACCGGCTGCCCCCATTGTTTCTGGAGATGGCGCTGTCCTTCCTGGCAATGGACCCACCCAGACACGACCAGTTGCGCCGGCTGGTGAGCAAGGCTTTCACCCCGCGCCAGATCAAACGGATCGAGGACAAGATCGAGCTGGCGGCCAAGCAGATCGTCGATGACATCGCCACCGATCCGTCGGGCGAGATCGAGTTCATGGATCGCTGCGCGAGCCTCCTGCCAGTGCGGATGTTCTGTGAGATGTTTGGCGTGCCAAGCCATCTCGAGGAGGCCACGGTCAAGCACGTCATCGGTGCGGTGTCCTGGGCCGACGAGGAGTATCTGGCCGGACGCGCCGCCGCCGAAGTGCAGTTGGAGTCGATCGCTGGGCTGCACCAGGTGGCTCAGGAGATCATCGAACTGCGCCGCCGCGAACCCGGCGATGACATCATTTCGTCGATGACGCAGGCCGAGATCGACGGGCAGCAACTCACCGACTTCGAGATCGCCTCGTTCTTCTGCCTGCTCTCCGGCGCGGCCACCGACACCACAAAAACTACCCTCGGCCACGCGGTACGGGCCCTGTCGCTGTTCCCGGAGCAACGCAGGTGGCTGCTCGAGGACTTCGACGCACGGATCGGCACCGCCGTCGAGGAGTTCATCCGCTGGTCGACACCGCTGCTCACCTTCAGCCGCACCGCCGTCGTCGAGACCGAGTTGGGCGGACAGAAGATCATGCCGGGCGACAAGGTGGTGATGATCTACCTGGCGGGCAACTTCGACGGCGACGTCTTCGAGCACCCCCGCACATTCGACCTGTCCCGCTCACCCAATCCCCACGTCAGCTTCGGCGGCGGCGGTGTCCACTACTGCCTGGGTGCCAATCTGGCCCGGTCGATGCTGCGGGCTGAAGCGCGGGAGTTGTTCACGCGCATACCGGAATTCGAGACCGGAGAGCCAGACTTGTTGGGCACCAACTTCATTCACGGGATCAAACGCCTGCCCTTCCGCTTCACCCCGCAATGACCAAAGGCATGTACCTGACGCAAGGACTGCACCGGTCGCTGCGGGCCACCCCGCACGCCACGATGACAATTTGTGGCGAGCGGGTCCGCACCTTCGCGGATGTCGCCGACCGCGTGGCCCGACTGGCCGGCGGATTCCGGTCGCTGGGGGCGCGCGGGAATGACCGTATCGCCGTCCTGTCCCTGAACTCCGACCGCTACCAGGAGTACTTGCTGGCGACCGTGTGGGCCGGCTGTGTGGTGAACCCGATCAACATCCGGTGGAGCGCCGCCGAGATCGCCTACAGCCTGCGTGACTCCGACTCACGGATGTTGCTGATTGACGACACCTTCCTGTCACTGCTTCCCGAACTTCGTTCGCAATTCGCGGATCTGGCCAACGTCATCTACTGCGGCGATGGCGCGACGCCTGACGGAACCGTCGCCTACGAGAAGTTGATACGGACTAGCGATCCCGTGCCCGACGCTCACCGCAGCGGCTGCGACCTCGCCGGGGTGTTCTACACAGGAGGAACCAGCGGGCACCCGAAGGGCGTCATGCTCAGCCACGAAAATCTGATGACATCGGCGATGGGCGGACTGGCGTCGGGGTTTTTCCTGACCTCAGGTGGGCCGCTGCTGCATGCCGCACCCATGTTTCATCTCGCCGACCTGGCGATCTGGCTGGAACAGATGATCCGGGGCGGTGCGCATGTCTTCATCCCGTCCTTCAAGCCCGAGTGGGTGCTAGATGCGGTGCAAAGACACCGGGTGAGCGACCTGCTGCTCGTACCGACCATGGTCCAGATGCTCGTCGACCACCCGTCGCTGCCCGACTGCGACACCAGCAGCCTGCGGGCGGTCATGTACGGCGGGTCGCCGATCTCGGCCGCCCTGCTGGAGCGTGCGGCGGTGCGGCTGCCCACGGCTTCGTTCGTGCAGGCCTATGGAATGACAGAGGTGTCCCCAATCGCCACCCTGCTGTCGCCGCAAGACCACCACGACCCGGTAGTGCGTCGATCGGGAGGCACCGCGGCGCCGCACTCCGAGGTTCGCATCGTCGGCGACGACGACGCCGAACTGCCGCGTGGTCAGGTCGGCGAGATCACCATCCGCGGCGGCCACGTCATGGCCGGGTATTGGGGCAAGCCCGAGGAGACCGCGGCCGTGCTGCGGAACGGGTGGATGCACACCGGCGATGCCGGCTACATGGACGAACGCGGGTACGTATTCGTCGTCGATCGCATCAAAGACATGATCGTGTCCGGCGGGGAGAACGTGTATTCGGTCGAGGTTGAAAACGCGCTGGCACGCCACCCCGCGGTGGCCACCTGCGCCGTGATCGGTGTCCCCGACGAGCGCTGGGGTGAGCGGGTGCACGCCGTTGTGGTGCTGGCACCGGGGCAGCGCGCCGACGATGAAGAGCTGGGGGAGTTCTGCAAGTCACTTATCGGTGGCTACAAGATCCCCCGCACGTTCGAAGTCGTCAGCGAGCTACCGTTGTCGGCTGCGGGCAAAGTCCTCAAACGGGCACTGCGTGCAAAGTATTGGGCAGGCTCCGACCGCTTGATCGGCTGAGCGCTAGATCAGCTAACCACCCTCTGGCGCAACCACTTCGGCGCGGCTCAGGCCGTATTCGCGGCCGCAGCCGCCACGACGATGGCATAGGCCCGCTTGGAGTGGTCGGTCCCCATGTCGACATGCACGAATTTCTGCTCGGTGTATTCATCGAGGGCATGGGGTCCGAGCTCGCGTCCGAGACCGCTTTGCTTGACCCCGCCGAATGGGTACGCCGCGTTGACCATGTGCCAGTCGTTGATCCATACCGTGCCGGAGTCCAGTTGGCGCGCAATCGCCAACGCGCGTTGCGTGTCCGTACTCCACACCCCGGCAGACAATCCGTAATCGCTGTCGTTGGCTATCGCGACGGCCTCGGCGTCGTCGGCATACTTGATCACGACGAGCACCGGCCCGAAGATCTCCTCCCGTGCCACCCGCATGTCGTTGGTGGCACCGGTCAAAATGGTCGGCGCGACCCAGTGGCCATCTGCGAGCCGGGGCACCGTCGGAGTCGCGCCCTGGAATGCGATCTTGCATCCGGCCTCTTGCCCCAGCGCGATGTACTTCTCCACCCGGGCCTTTTGCACGGCAGATATCAACGGACCGACGTCGGTGGCCGGGTCCATCGGGTCGCCGACTACAAGGGTGGACGCGCGGGCAACCAGCCGTCGCACGAATTCGTCGTGGATCGAATCATGGAGCAGCAAGCGGGTTCCGGACTCACAGGCTTGACCGCTCATCAACAGGAATCCGAACAGGGTGCCGTCGACCGCAAGGTCGAGGTCGGCGTCGTCGCAGACAATGTTGGCGCCCTTGCCGCCCAACTCGAGGGTGACCTTCTTGAGGTTGTCGGCGGCGGCCCGCATAACACCCTTACCCACTTCGGTCGAACCGGTGAAGGCCACCTTGCGAACGTCGGGATGCTCGGCCAGGCGAGCACCGACCACCGGCCCGGGGCCGGTAACCACATTGAGCACACCCGCTGGCAAGCCGACTTCATGTGCGGCCCTGGCGAGTTCGAGCAGGGTAAGCGGAGTTTGATCGTCAGGCTTGAGCACGATTGTGTTACCCGCGGCCAGAGCGGGGCCCAACTTCCACACCGCGAGCAGCAGCGGAAAGTTCCACGGCACGATACCGGAGCAGACTCCGACCGGCTCCCGCCGCAACACGCCCGCGGCCAGCGTCGGCTCTTCGATCAACGGCCCGGTTTCCTCGAAAGCATACGAACGGGCCTGCGAGGCAAAGTATTTGAGGTGAGCAATCGAGTAGCCCACAAGAAAGGCGCCCGCCGCGCGTACGGTCGCGCCGTTCTCATAGACCTGTAACGCGGTCAACTCCTCCGACCGGGCGGCAAGGTTGTCGGCGATCGCATCGAGAATACGAGCCCGCTCGCTGGGTGCTGTCATGCGCCAGACGCCCGATTCATGTGCTGACTTTGCCGCGGCGACGGCCTCGTCGGCGGTGGTCACATCACCTTGGGCAACGGTCGCGACCAGTTCACCGGTCGCGGGATGACGCACCTCTAACGTGCGTGACGTGTCACACCAACGTCCGTCGATGTACATCGAATAGTGCGGAATATCAGTCATGTCTTCCTCGCTCGAAAGATCGTCGTTGCCGGGGTTAGTTTCGTCATCGAATCCGCCTGAGTGATCGCGCGACGTCTTCCACCACTTGGCGGCATGGTGCGTGGCGCTGACCCCGGCCGCACGGACAGTGACCGGGACTGATGGCCCTGTCGGTAGCGGCGGCCGTGGGTGCGGTCATCTGAAGTCCCTTCTAGCGGGCGACCTGGGGTGCGCGTCACGGCGACGTTGACATCCATGCTGGCCAGCGCGGCGGAGGCGCGGCACCGACGCGCGTGCCAATCACTGGCCTGCGCGGGCCACCTCGTGGAACCGACGGTCCGATGCGCCGAACCGGACCCTGGCGACTATCCCCGCCGCTGGCGCGCGCGGTGAAGTCCAGCCGGGCGCACGTCGCATCGGCGATCACGATCGGAATCGGCGGATCGTTCGTTGGGAGCGGCGGCGGCACCCTTAGCACCACCGGCGGCAGCGGCGGCGTCGACACCACGGCGGGTGACGGCAGCGGCAGCGCCACCGGCGGTAACGGCGGTAATGGCGGCGCCGGCGTCTAGCACCGGCGAACTTCGGCTTCCGGCCGACGACGGGCTGGCTGGGGTGGTGACTTGTTCAGCAGAAGCGTTGATGCCATGTTGCGGTCAATTCCGCTTGAAAAATTTAGGTAGTCAACTACTCAAGCCCTCCGCGATTGGCCCGAATACGGTCGGGTTTCGGGCAACCGAATGGCCAGCGACGCGGGAGGTGGGGCAGCAGTGTCGTATGTTTTCGCTGTACCGGAGTCGCTGGGTTCGGCAGCCACGGACTTGGCGCGGATCGGCTCCATCCTGCGCACCGCGCATGCAGAGGCGGCGGCCTCCACGACCAGTGTGCTCGGGGCCGCCGCCGACGAGGTCTCGGCGGCAATGGCCGAGCTCTTTTCGCGCTACGGACGCGAGTATCAGACGCTCAGTGCTCAGGTTTGGGCGTACCACGACCAGTTCGCGGCGGCACTGACCGGCGCGGGGGTCGCCTACGCAACGGCAGAAGCGGCCAACACGAACCCACTGGAAGCCTTCACCCAAGGCGTGCTGAACGCCATCAATGCCCCCACCAATGCTTTGCTGGGCCGTCCGCTGCTCGGCAACGGCGCCGACGGTGCCGCCGGGACCGGTCAAGACGGCAAACCGGGAGGGTTGTTGTTCGGCAATGGTGGCAACGGCGGGTCAGGAGTTGACGGTGGCGGCGTGGGTGGGCGAGGAGGCGACGCCGGGCTGTTCGGTGATGGCGGCCGCGGCGGGGCCGGTGGAACCGGGGCTACCGGAGTTCAAGGCTTCGACACTGCTACGGGTAACGGGGGTATGGGCGGCCCCGGTGGTCAGGGCGGGGCTGGCGGCGCTGGCGGGTTGCTGTGGGGCAACGGCGGTGCCGGCGGAACCGGCGGCACCGGCGGTTGGGGCGGCTACGGCGCCACTGCCCCGAATGCCTTCGTTGCCGGCGGCACCGGCGGCAATGGCGGTGCCGGAGGAATGGGCGGCGCCGGCGGGGCCCATTCGGCTCTATTCAGCCACGACGGCGTCGCAGGCCAGACCGGCGACGGCGGCCGCGGCGGCAACGGTGGCAGCGGCTCCATCAACGGCGGCCCCGGAGGGCTCGGCGGTGATGGGGGGCTCGGCGCGACCGGCGGCCGCGGCGGCGACGGTGGCAGCGTCAGCATCCAAACAAGCGGCAGCAACAGCACAAGCGCCATCGGCGGCAACGGCGGTCACGGCGGCACCGGCACCGTGGGCGCTGGGGGTGCGGGCGGCAACGGTGGCAGCGCATACATCTGGGCCGGTGGCGGAACCGGAAACGCCGTCGGCGGTCAGGGCGGGGCCGGCGGCAGCGGTAGTACCGTAGGCGGCGCCGGCGGCACCGGGGGACCCGGCTCACTGATGGGATACAACTATGGCCCCGGCGGCGGCAGCGGCTATGCCATCGGCGGAGCCGGCGGTACCGGCGGAACAGGGCCGGTCGGCGGCCACGGCGGTGACGCCGCCTACGCATTGAACTGGGGAAGCGGAACCGCCACCGGCGGCAACGGTGGTTACGGTGGCACAGGCAACCCCGGCCACGGCGGTAGCGGTGGTGACGGCGGCGACGCCGAGGCGACTACCCTGGCCAAAGCCTTTGCAGGCTTTGGCGGTTTACCCGGTACCGGGGGAGGCGGGTCGGCCGGCAAGGCGGGAACGGCAAGCCTACTTTAGGCGCGGCGATGGCGAGGCAGCCTCAGCTCATCGAAAACAGTTGCTGCATCACAATTACACTTGCGACCCGCTGCAAAGCGCCCTCCACCGCGATGCGCTGATCGTCTGGGGACTCAAGCAGTTGATCGAGCGCGGTGGAGACCTTTTTCATGTCGTAGATCGGCTGGTCCTTCGCGGCTTGCGAGGCAAACGTATCCCGGTAGAAAACGAGCATCGGGTCGCTCGGGTCGCGCGTCGGCGGCGTCGTGAACGGATGCTTCTGCCGGTCGTACACCTCCGGGATCAACACGTCTTTCGCCGCTTCGCGAAGGACGTGCTTTTCGCGAATGCCCTTGACTTTCAACTGAACCGGCACGCGGGCCGCGGCCTCGGCGACTCGATGGTCCAGGAACGGCACCCGGCCTTCGATCGAGTGGGCCATCTCCATCCGATCGGCGAGATAATTCAGAATGAAGTTCGGCAGAACCGTTTTCGCGTTGATGTAGAGCATCTGATTCAGGTGGTCGCGACCGGTGACGCTTTGCGCGATCGGCAGGCGATCCAGCGCGGCGATCAGCGGCTGAAACTCTCGAACCGAAGCGGGAAGGTCGTCACGAAGCAGTGGTGCCACGCTATTGGTTTGCGCTGCACAAACATTCAGCGTCGCTGGCAGCCAGCCGAGTCTGCGTTCGACGGCCTGCATTTCGGGACTGCTGACTTGATCCGGCATCATCAGCGCGCGAGTCGCGGCGTTGGCACCGAGCATCTCTTCGAGGAGTGCCGATCTCTCCCCGGCACTCAGTGTCGCGTCGTTGTTCAAGGCGTCGACGCGGTAGTACGGATACCCGCCCAGCATCTCGTCGGCCCCTTCGCCGGTGAACACCACCTTGATGCCGGCGGCCCGGACGGCGCGGCTGAGCAAATATTTGGCGACGCCATGCCCGTTGAACATCTGAGTTTCGGCATGCCACACCGCGTCTGCGAAGGACTCCGCAATCTCTCGTCCGGTGATCGGTATCGGGTGGTACGTCGCGCCGACCCGTTTGGCCTGTTCTTGCGCGACGCGGGCCTCGTCGTACAGCGGGTTCTCGAAGGTGAGGGTGAACGCGCGAATCGGCCGGTCCATTTCCTGCTGAGCGAGTCCGAGGACGGCACAGGAGTCGATGCCGCCACTGAGATACGACGCGACCTCGACATCGGCGACCAACCGTTCCCGCACCGCATCCTGCAGTGCCACCCGAAACTCGGCGACGATCTCGGCCTCGCTTCGCGTGTCCGCGCGCATCTGCTCAGCAGTCGGCATCTCCCAATCCCAGTACGGGTAGATGCGAACCCCACCATCTCGGGCTATCGCATAGCAGCCCGGCGGCACGGTACTGATCCCGGCGAACTCCGTTTTCTCATGCGATCTTCCGAACCCACCGGTGGCGCCCTCGAGGTCCCATCTGGCGGGCACACCGAGCGCCAACAACGCTTTGATCTCCGACGCGAAATACACATCGCCGTCCACCACCGCGTAGTAGAGGGGTTTGACGCCGAAGCGGTCGCGGATCGCATACATCGCGCGTTGGCGTTCGTCGGCAATGATCACCGCGAACTCGCCGCGCAGTTGCGTCGCCGCCTGGATACCGCGCTCGGCGTAGAGGTGCAGCGCGATCTCGCTGTCGCTGGCGGAGGAGAAGTGATACCCGCGTGCGCGAAGTTGCTCGCGGATCTCTCGGTAGCCGTAGAACTCGCCGTTCACAACGAGGTGGACCATGCCGCCCGGGCTCGTCATGGGCTGAGTTCCGTTGTCCAGGCCGATGATCGACAACCGCGTGTGCCCCAGCGTCCATTGCCCGTCCCGCGATGTCCAGGTGCCGCAGCCGTCGGGCCCGCGATGCTCCAGGAGCTTGAGCGCGGCGTCACGCCGCTCAGTCGGAAGGCCCCGGCGCGTCATAGCAGCGAATATCCCGCACATCCTTGTGCCCTCCGCCTTTCACGTCGTCCCGCGCCCACCGTCAGCGTCGGCACGATCATGCGCTACCGACGTGCAACGCTGCCATTTGAGCCTAACGCGGGGAGTTTTCAACCATTCCGACTTTTGACAGCGGCGTCGAGGTGAGCGACGCCGCATTTGCCCAGTCTCGGGGGGCAAGACGCAGCTGCACGTCTCAGCAGTGACCGGCACACCTTGCTGATGAGGCGGGGATCCGATCAACAATGTCGGTGCCGCAACAGCGCCAACCGACGCTCCGGTAGTCGCTTGGTAGCGCCGAAAGCGCTACGTGCTTCAGGTTTTTCGCCGGTGCCAGGTAGGGGCAGGTCTCAGTTACCGCCGGCGCCACCGCCGCCGCCACCACCCCCAATGCCGGCATTCGGCTTATTGCCCCCGGTGCCGGGAACCCCGGCGAATCCGCCGGAGCCGGCTCCGCCGTTGCCGCCCTTACCGCCGGTGCCGCCACCGCCGCCATTGCCGCCGGTACCGCCGATGCCCCAGTATTTCGAGTCGCCCTTCGTGTTGCCGCCGCCGCCGTTACCACCGCTACCGCCGGTGCCGCCCTGAGCGCCCAAGACGCCGGGTACGGTTCCGGCGCCGCCGGTCCCGCCCGCTCCGCCTGCGCCGCCGCTTCCGCCGTTGCCGTTGTCCCCGACAACGGCATACCCGCCATAGCCGCCGGTGCCGCCGTTCCCACCGGTCCCGCCCTTGCTCGGGGTCCCGCCGGTGCCGCCATTGATGATGCCGCCGCCGTTGCCGCCGTTGCCGCCTTTGCCACCGCCGCCGGCGTTTCCGCCGTTGTTTCCACCCAGATTCGGGTTGCCCGAGTTGCCGTTGCCCCCGTTGCCGCCGTTGCCGGCGGTGCCGGCGTTGCCACCGCTGGCGCCGTTGCCGGTGCCGCCGCTACCGCCGTTGCCGCCGTTGCCGCCGCTGCCACCGCTGCCACCCGATGTGCCGACCGCGCCTGCTTCACCGCCGCTGCCGGCGTTGCCGCCATTGGCGCCGTTTCCGCCCTGGCCGCCTTTACCACCGCTGAAGCCGCCGTTGCCGCCGTTACCTCCGTTGCCGCCCGCGGCGGCGTTGCCGCCGGTGCCGCCGCTGCCGCCGGTGCCGGCTGTCCCGCCGTTGCCGCCGCCGCCGCCCTTGCCGGCGTTGCCGCCCGCGCCGCCGTCGCCGCCGCCGTTGGGAAAGCCGAGGGCGATGCCGCCGTTGCCGCCGGTGCCGCCGTTGCCGCCAACCGCGCCGCTGCCGCCGTTGTAACCGCTACCGAAGGCGGCCCACGAAGCGTTGCCGCCGCTGCCGCCGCTGCCGCCGTTGCCCGCAGCGCCGCCGTTGCCCGCCTTGGCACCGCTGCCGTTGCCACCGTTGCCGCCATTGCCGCCGTTGCCACCCGTGGCGCCGTTGCCGCCGTTGTGGCTGCTGTCACCGTTACCGTTGCCGCCGCTTCCGCCGTTGCCGCCGTTGCCGGCGTCTCCGCCTAGGCCGCCGCCGGCGCCGCCGTTGCCGCCGTTGCCGCCGGTGCCGCCGTTGCCGGCGGGGCCGCCATTGCCGCCAGATCCGGTATCGCCTGTGCCGCCTACGCCGCCTGAGCCGCCAGCGCCGGCGTTGCCGCCTTTGCCGCCGTCTCCACCGCCACCGGGAGGCCCGCTGCCCGCGCCGTTGGCACCGAACGAACCACCTCCGCTGCCGCCGTTACCGCCGCTGCCGCCCTTGCCTCCCCTTCCGCCGTCGTCCGCGGTCCCGAACAACGCTTCAGCGCCGGCGCCGCCGTTACCGCCTGCGCCTCCGTTGCCGGCATTGCCGCCGTTGCCGGCTATTGCGCCGTACCCGTTGCCTCCGCTGCCTCCGTTGCCGCCGGCGCCTCCGTCGCCACCGGGCCCGCCGTCTTGACCGGCGATAAAGCTGCCGGAGCCGCCATCTCCGCCGTAGTTGCCATTGCCGCCGTTGCCGGCGTTGCCGCCCTTACCCCCGCCAAGTCCGCCTTCTCCACCGTTGCCACCGTTGCCGCCGGTGCCGCCGTTGCCGGCGGGGCCGCCGTTACCTCCCGGACCGGGTGTGCCGCCGTTGCCGCCGAAGCCGGCGTTGCCGCCATTGCCGGCATTGCCGCCGTTCCCGCCGCCGACACCGCCAAAGCCTTGTCCGCCGTTTCCGCCGCTGCCGCCCTTACCGCCGTTGCCGCCATCGCCGCCGGCATAACCGTCCCCGTTGATGATGGAGTAGTCACCCTTTGCGCCATTTCCGGCGTTGCCGGCGTTGCCGCCGTTGCCGCCGTTGCCGGCGATACCGCTCAAGCCCTGCTTACCGCCGCTGCCGCTGCCGGCAAAGCCGCCTAAGCCGGCGTTGCCGCCCGGACCGCCGTTTCCGCCGTCTCCGCCGTTTCCGCCATTTGCTCCGGCCCCGGTGCCCTGGGCGTACGTGGGACCGTTGCCCCCGAAGCCGCCGTTGCCGCCGTTGGCGCCGTTGCCGCCCTTGCCGCCGCTGCCGGCGGTTCCCCCGTTGCCGGCGCCGCCCTGTCCGCCCTGGCCGCCGTTGCCGCCGGCCCCGCCCGCGCCTCCGGGATTGCTGTCGACGTTCGGGTTATCGGCGCCGTTGGCGCCAGAGCCGCCGTTGCCACCGGTCCCGCCGTTGCCGCCGGTTCCCGCCTTGCCGACGGTTCCCGCGGCGCCGGCGCCCGCCCCGGCCAGGCCGGCTTTCCCGGCGCCGCCGCCGGCGCCGCCCTTGCCGCCGTTGCCGCCGTTGCCGCTGTCAGTGTCCAAGTCGGACAAGCCGGTGCCACCCACACCGCCGAGTCCGCCGTTGCCGCCGTTGCCGCCGCTGCCGTTCTTACCGCCGACGTCGGCCAAGCCGCCGGTTCCACCCTGGCCGCCGTTCCCGCCGGCGCCACCGGTGCCGCCGTTGATCTGAACGCCCACGCCGTCTTTACCGGCGGCGCCGTTTCCGCCGTTGCCGCCCTGCCCGCCGTTTCCGCCGTCGCCGGATGTGCCAGCGCTGCCCCCGGCGCCGCCGGTCCCGGCGATGCCGGCCTTGCCGGCGTTGCCGCCGGTCCCGCCGATGCCGCCGTTGCCGCCGCTCTTGCCTGTGGTGACGGCC
>NZ_LQOY01000013.1 GCF_002101675.1 Mycobacterium gordonae
ACACGGCACAATAAATACGACCACGTGGCCTACTTTTCGACCGTCACTCCTGGCCTACGTTTGGACCGTCGTCAACACTGATGGGAACTCCGCCGTTTGACGACTAGATTGTCAAGGTCGCAACCTCTTCGGTACAGATTGTGGAGCAAACGGCTGTTTTCCCACCGTTTCGGGTAGCAGGTGTAAGACGCGCCCAACCGACGTGTCAGCGGCCACGTATTTCCCCAGGTTTGAGGGGTTGTCCGTCACGCAATTCCTCACCGGCTGTCACGTAATTCCTCGCCCTGGGATGTGTCTGGTCGGGGTTGGGGTGCTGCTCAGGTCCGCTCCGTTCAGGTACCCCGCCGCGGGGTCCTGGAAGGGGCCTGTATTGGCGAGGAGATCGTGGAGCGTGACCGACTTCGTGGAGATGTTCCGCCATTGGCATGCCCGGCCGGATCCCAGGTGCAGATCGCGCTGGCACTGCGTATCGACCGCAAGACCATCCGCAAATACGTCGCGCCGGCGCTGGCCGAAGGGCTGTGCCGGCACCTCGGGAGCCGTTCGACGAGCCGCTGTGGCGAGAGCGGAGCAAACGCTGATTCCCCGAGCTGGTCGACCCGAGTGTGCGGGCACTGACCTGGGATCAGATCGGGGTGGAGCATGACTGGATCGATGAACAGTTCAAGATCCCGGTGACGGTGGCCACCATGGCTCAGCGTCTGCGCAATGACCGCGGTGTCAATGTGTCGGAGTCGACGCGTCGCGGAGGCGTTGCCATCAGCTCATCAAACCTATCGGTTTTGCCTAGCAGGTAACGTCGATTTTGAAAGACGCGTATTGTGGCGGGTTAATTGCGACCGGGAGGTCTGCGCCAACGGCCCTGACCTGTCCCGTGACCGTGAAATGGTTTTCTGCCCTGGTGCCCGAGGCGGCGTCTTTTGGCATTGCGTCCAGTTTGTCCCTCACCCCGTAACTTCCTCTCCAGTTCATCTCCTTCGTGAAAATCGCAACAAAGCGCACGACCACCGGCTTGTCTGGTTTCACATCGATAACAACCTCGAACAAAGTCGGTTCTATGACATCAAGCTTGTCGTCATGAATCCAATTGCAATTAAGCGGGTAATTGATTGGCAAGTCTTTCCCATCAAGAACCGCCGCAGCATTGTAAGGGCCAAGCGTCGAGCCCCCCGACGCAGACGCACGCGTGGCGGAGCCACCCGGCGCAGACGCAGGTTTCGCATTGCCCTCGCTCCCGCCACTGCTGCACGCCGTCAGGATTGGTAGCCAAATAATCAACCGCGTAACGGTCCTGATCAACCGTTCCTCCCAACTGCTTTTATAGCGCCTGAGCAGCGTCCGAGAATCTCGCCTCAAGAACGTGTAAAGGCCACAAAGTCATCGATGAGACTGTCCTTAAGGCTCGAGCGATTGACACCACAAGATATATACGGAACTCCAAGGCCCTCTGTCGTGTAGCACAAGGAAATACCTCGAAAATTCATGTTCGGACCCGAAAGAACAGTCAGCGGCCCCTGAGAATCCGGAGCACTCGCAAAGAGGTCTGCAAAAAGTTTCATCGCTGTCATACAGTCTTCAGAATCATCCCTCGGAGGAATTCCGTCTGCCGAATGCATTCCAATGTCCCACTTACCCGTCATCCCTCCATTCTCGTTTCCGTTTGAACCAATTACTGGGAAAGAAGGAAGTTTCCCGTCAACCGAGCCACAGTAAGCGTGCATCCAGGCGCCGGGTCCTTGAAAACGAACGAAGTCTTTTGCAGGCTTCCCACCAGGATGTACCGTCTGCTCGTAGAATTTCTTCTCGGCTTCCCTGGCCCGCTGCGCCGCTTCCCCTTGGCCGCCCTCTCCCGGGACTGCACCTGGGCTTGGCGAGGTTGGAAGGGATCCAGACTGTGCGCTAGGGGCGGAAACACCGGGCGTTGGGGGTTGTGCCACATTGCCGCCCTTGCCGCACGCCGTCAGCGCCAATATTCCTGCTGCCAGAATCGCAAACCACTTGCTCATATGTAACAAACCCTTGGTTGGGACAATCGCTTTTGGTGAGCCCGATGTGATGAGAAGTATATGTACCCGTGCTTACTCGCATCAGCGGTTTGAACTGCATTTCTTGTGCGCCGAGCGGGTTGAGTGGATTTACGCGCACCATCATTTGCTCGCGAACCAGGCCTTGGCGACGGTGTGAGTCACCGGCGGCGGCAGTGCGCCGCCGTAGGTTGCCAGATCGCCAGTTTTCACGGTCCACATCGGTGCGGAACGGTCGATTGGATACACGTCATAAGGTGTTAGCACGTACCCCTCCTCGCCGTGGGCATCGCAGCCGTACGCGCCGCGATAATCGTCATCACGGCTGCCCCAGGCACCACCGTTTCGGAGCCGGCATTGGGTGCCGTCGTCGAGTTGCAGCGCCACCGGCCACGCCTGCTGTGGAGGATCAACGGGCGCCAGTGGTGCCGAGATGCTCACTCGGCGCAGCTGTTTTTTCCAAGGGTCGTCCATGCATAGCAGTTGCAAGCTCGCAGCCGGCCAGCACACGTCAGCCCCAGCAGCAGTCGGGTAACAGCGGTAGATGTTCTTATTGACCGCCGCCAGCGAAGGCTCACAGTCGGCCACAGTCTCAGAACCGCCGACTTCGTGGTAACCGTTGAGCGGCTGGCCGTCGGCAGAAACCGCGACCTCGTTGATCACCTGAGTGCTGCCACCGATGCGATTGATGATGATGATGCCGTGGTTATTGTTGGTCGCTTCGTTCCAGGCGGATGTCAGTAGTCCGGAGACAATGGTCGCGCCGCCGGCGAAGATGTTTAGCAGAAATGCCGCGGGCCCGGGCACCACCTCGGACATGCATCCCAGGATGGTGTGGAACGCCGACAGAAAGTTGTCGATGAAGGCCTTTTTCGCGGTGTCGAGGGTGTCCGCTGCGCCGAGGAGGCAGTCGTAGGCTCCGGGCACTTTTTCGAGCTTGTCGCCCGTACTTGCACCTGTGATGTCGAGCAACGCCGTCAGTTCGTATACCAGCGCCGAGGTCAGCATCAGGCCTGGGTCGACCTTGACTTCGGCGCGGGTCGGTGGGTTGTCGGGCGAGAATGAGTAGGTCAGTGTCGTCGACGGCATCAGCGTGCCGGTTGAGCGGCGCTTGCCGAGGTTGTAGAGAGTCGAGATGAAACCTGATGCGGTTGCTGCGTGGGAGTCCAGCGCCGACAAGGCGCCGGTGCCGACGTCGGGTTGAGATCGGGTCAGCCAAGCCCGGTTACCGTTGGCGTGCAGGTCGAGCAAGATCTGCCCGTGCTCGAATCTCAGACACGGCCAGACGGCGTCGAGGTTTCCTCCGGACTCGTTTTTGGTTCGATTCGCCTTCAACGTCACGCCGTCAACATCGATCGACTTTTCCACGCACTCCGGCGACTTAGTGCTCTGACCGGTGAGCACCGTGCCGATCGCATCGGTGACACCCTTGGCGAATCTAGCGAAATCGATATGAAAGAAGTCCACTGGCGACAGATGGGTCAGCGTTGTTGACAGCGTCCCTGCACGATTTATGACCTCGAGGAACTCAGGTTTGCCGTCGCGCTCGGTCACCCCGACAGCGGTCGGCACCGTCTGATCGAGCCCGTTCGGGGTGGGAATGCTGACCGTGACCGGTGCCTTCGGCTGGGCATTCTCTCCGATGACGATGTCGACCGATCGGCCGAGATAGGTCAGCTGATCCACAACTTTGACCTGCGGCTGAGTCTTCGCAGTGATCGTCACACGCACCCCCGGCGCAGCGACGCCAGCAGCGCCGCTCACCGTGAGTCCATCGGCGCCGGCATAGGAAAACATCGACGATGAGTCGACGTTGACCGTCGCCGTCGAAGGCGTCGATGCGTGCGAGCTGCACGACACCGCCACAACTACGAACACGACTAGTCGACATGTAAATAAGCCAATGGCGTGGCGGCTCATCTGATTTCTCCCAACTACGGGCGCGCTACTGCGTCAAGGACTCGAACTTCGACTGGCTCGCCTGCATCAACATGGACACTGCAGATCATGGTCATCATGTCGGACCCCATCGCGCCGGGGTTTCTACAACTGCTCAGTACAAAGGACCGCCGTAGCTGCCGTTGGACGGGTACCGCAGGGTCGTCCTGTTTTTGTCACACGTAACCCGATAATGTTCTTCGAAGCACAAGCCAACGCTCCTTCCCGTTTCTGGGTTCTCGGTTATCAACAGCCAATTGTCATTTATTACGTCCGTCGGGCCGATATGCCAATCAGACGAAACTTTGTCTCCCATAGTCATATCAACAACAGGGCTATTCCTAGCCCAAGCCGTAAAACCCGTACCCTAAGCCAACGCGTTATATCCATGAATAAAAGTAGATGGTCGGCGGCAGGATTGAGCCGACTCCCGCGCCGGTAATCTCGCGAGGCGCGGTTGTGCCGTGGCCGTCAACGATATATAGCTTCGATGGACTGGGGGGGACGCCTGCCAGCTCGAAAAGCACTTGGGCTCCATCCATTTTCCAAATAAATTTAGAAATCTGCTTGCCCGTGGTTGGGATTATCGGGCGTCCGGTGCTCTGATCCCCACAGCTTTGGTCAAGACGAAGCAGGTTGTAATTGTCGACGAGAAACCATGGAATTTGTTCAGATCCATAATAGGAAGAAGAGGATGGTTTGGAGCAACCAGTTCCGTTTGAGAACTGCCACCCGTCAGCAGTCCGCACCACGTCTGAATCTTTAATTTCATGAATGGTCGCGACTACTTGGCCACCGGCAGAAGAACCGGCAGGTACGCGATACATTTCTTCATAAAAACTAGACTCAAGCCGGTTGCCATGATCCAGTGTGTAAAAGAACTCGCCGCGAGAGTTGAAGCCTAAGAGGGCCGGCTGCGTGGGCAGTCCAAAATCCGGTGTCTCAGAAGCGCTCACACGTGTGTAGCTGCCTTTCGCATCGATCCATCCGATGGATACACCGCCAGAAGGAATCATGATCGTACTGACCGCCATTTTCGCAAAATCCGGTGAGAATTTGGGAGCACCGCCCGGCCCACCGGCGGGGCCACCGACTCCATTGGCGCAACTGTCGGGGCTAGTCAATTGCGAGACGTCAAAACTGGCAACGTCGCGGATCGTTGCTGAGTCTGGATTAAAAGCCAGCACTCTGCATTTACTGCCTTCTTGCGTGATGACCACGACGCCCGACGCCGGCCCGGGAGCGTTTAAAGCTGATGAGCCCGGAGTTGTGGTGCCCGAAGGAGAGGCCGCCGGCATACCACTTGGACTTGAGGACGCTTGCTGGCCTTTCTCGCCGCCGCAGCTACACACAGTGAATGCAAACAACGCCCAGAGCGCCATCAGTGCTATACGTCGCATGTCTTTCCCTTCCTTCTTTACAACGATGCGAACGACTCCCGCGGTGTGTCGCTACCGGGCATGGCTCCTGCACTTGTTCGAATCAACGCTATCGCCATCGGCGACTTTCACACAGACGATCTTGCGCGAAGGTCGAGATGTCGGGTCTTACACCCCCGTACCGCGACGCTAAGCTGCCGATGCCCCCGATCAAGTGAGCCTGATAATGAGCTTTGCCGACGTGCCACGTGCACCACGGTGCTGAGTTTTGCATTGCCGCCCAATACCTTCAGCTACCTGGCCGCCGGGTGGAGAGGTACCCCAACCCTGTCGGAGATTGCTTGCTAGCTTGGCAGGGGTGGCTAGGTCTACTGGACGTGCAGTCATTTGCCGGTTTGAAAGCGAGAAACCCCAGGGGCTTCATCGTCTCTACTCGGGCCGGAAGCTTAGATCGGACCAATCAGACCCGCGTACTGAGGACACAACTCGAAGGCCGCATCCTGCGCAAACAGAGTGGCGTAGTACTCCCGGTTGGGCGAGTCATCCCGGTTGTAGGCGGTAAGCACTTCCTGGATCGCAGCGGACTTGCCGCCACGCGAAAATGCGCCACATACGCGGTAGCCCACCTGAACGGTCTCGCTCGGGTAAACGGTCGAATAGTGACCAACAATTTGAACCCGCTGTATGAAACCCGCTTCGTCGGCAGATGCCGTGGCAGCGGTGCCCAACGCGACACCGAGCCCGACGGTGCATGCAAGTACAGCCCTGGTCATCGCTCCATCACCTCGCTCCTGAAGAACATACTGGCCACTTGATGGTCCGCGTCGGCTCACTGTGCGGCGACCTTACGTCAGTCTGCATGCCTTCCAAGAGCCCACAACCTCAGCGAGGCGGGCAACCCTGCGGGCAGCCATGGGGACACAAATCTCGGCCCGCCCAGAAGTCAACAACCGGAGAGATGCCCGCGGCCTCGGGACTTACTCCTACCGCGTGATCGTGGCAAGCCCACCAGCCGTCATTGACCACTTCGGCATTGCTTTTACTTGCTTCCTGGTAATCGCTTTGCAGATTCGGGCGTATATCGGCGAGGTACTGCTGCTCCGCTGGGCTGAATGGATCGGCACTACCTACAGGAGCCGCAAATACGCCGACCGACACCGATAGGAGCAACCCGCTCAACCCGCTCACCTTGGCCTTCAACATTGGCCCACAGTCACCTCTCCGCTACCCAGTGTCAAGTCGACAAGAACTCTGCTCCACGGATATTCCGCCATAGCCCTCCCTCGCGCCGACAATATGTTCCTCATCGGTGCACTCGCGCCGTCCTCGTCGTGAAATGCGCTTGACCGACTGCCCGGACTGCAACACCAGGCACTTTCTAACTTATGGCAAACCCCAGCAACTTCGGAGAGTAGTAGTAGTAGTAGTAGTAGTAGTAGTAGGGCAGACCTCACATGGTTTTCGGCAACTCCTTGATCAGGTGCCGACTCGCCTCAGCCAAAACGACCGACACCAGACGTCATGGACACCGAGTCCACGGCACTTCCGCTGGTTGATGAATTCATAGAGGAACTAGCCCTGTGGCCAACCGCCTGAAGCCCAGCACGGCGACCACACAGACATGGAAACGAACAACAGCGCGACACAAGGCAAAGGCAGCGAGAGTGATTCCTGAGTACGCAACACAGCCCGCGTGCTAGTCCTACCGCTCATCACCCCGGATCGAGCAGTTGCGACAACACGCTGCGCACGTGTGAGGCAGCCATGCAGTAGGGCACATCACTGACGGAACAGCGCAAACGAGCACGCACTTGCGATCTGCAACAGTTCGTGTTGGAAACACAGCCCTACTTCGCAGTGAAGAATGCCGGCTTTCCGCCGATTCCAGTCGCGACAGTCCACAGTCCGTCAGCCCCAGCGGGGACAGCAACGCAAGCGTTTCCCTTTGCCGTCCCCCCTTGGTAGAGGTCGCCAACATCAGTAAGAGGCTCCGGAATGACTCCACAGGGATCGTTATAGGTCCGGTTGTCCGAGCCCACGAATTGGACCCTGATACCGAACATCACGTTGCCGGTGGCGTTGCCTGTGTATGTGGCCGTCACCGGCACGATCCAGTACTGCATACCCGGC
Organism: Mycobacterium gordonae; assembly: GCF_002101675.1. Classification (GTDB taxonomy): domain Bacteria; phylum Actinomycetota; class Actinomycetes; order Mycobacteriales; family Mycobacteriaceae; genus Mycobacterium; species Mycobacterium gordonae. The sequence continues at coordinate 7,472 of NZ_LQOY01000013.1, forward strand.
TTCGGCGAGTTGTTGAACTGGTTGGTTCCGGCGACCTCTGCTGTAGCTTCACGAGGAGCGCCAAGTGTGACTTGCCAGTCTTGATTACTCACCGATTCGCCAATGGGAAGAGGGTTTTCCCTACTGCCCCGAGCGGCAGGTTGGTCGCTTTGGCCGCTGCGGGCGCTCGGCGATGGGGCAGAAGGTGCTAGGTCGGACTTCTTGAATGCGTTGCCGAATGCATCTCCCACTACGACGACGAAGACGCTAACGCCGACCACGGTTCCCACTACCGAGATGATGACGGCAGCAATGCTTGCACCCTTGGCCTTGCCGGATTGGAACAGGCCCACGATGCCGAGGATGAAGGCGATTGGCAGAAGTACCCACCCGACGATGAGCGCCCCCGGGATGCACGCGAAGACGAAGCCGACAATGCCGACTATCAAGGCGATCAGCCCCAGCGGGTTTTTCCGCTTCGCCTGAAGTTGCGGTCCGGCGTAGGGCGGGTAGGGCGGCCCGGCAGCAGGGGGTCCTGGCTGCCAGCCAGGTGGCGGAGGAGTTGTTGCCATGCGGCGGATCTTATCCAGCCAGCAACACTGCGAAAGCGAGTGGTCGTCGGTTAATTCGTCCGCGGGACCTAGTGTTCGCGTCGTAGCAGCCTGCACCAGCTACCTCCACGCGTTCTGCGTCGAACCGCGGTGAGTGTTGGTCCGCGTTTCGTATCATCCGGTAATGGCGTTGAGGGAAGGCCAAACTTTCGCCGGCTATCGGATCGTGCGCCTGCTCGGTTCTGGCGGAATGGGCGAGGTCTACCTAGCCCAGCACCCCCGCCTGCCTCGTCAAGATGCCCTCAAGGTGCTTCCCGCCGACGTATCCGCCGACCCCGATTACCGCGCCCGTTTCAACCGCGAAGCCGATCTTGCGTCGAAGCTCTGGCATCCCCATATCGTCAGCGTCCACGACCGCGGGGAGTACGACGGCCAGCTCTGGATCGCGATGGACTACGTTGACGGGCTCGACGCCGGCCGACTCCTCGCCAGCCGGTATCCCGACGGAATGCCAGCCAATGAGGTCGTCCGCATCGTCACCGCCGTGGCCAATGCGCTCGACTACGCGCACAAGCAGGGCCTGCTGCACCGCGATGTCAAACCGGCCAACATCATGCTCACCCACCTTGACGAGCCCGAAGACGAGCAGCGAGTCTTGCTCGCCGACTTCGGAATCGCGAGAAACGTCGACGACATCAGCGGACTTACCGCTACCAATATGACTGTTGGTACCGTGGCCTACTCCGCTCCCGAACAACTTATGGGCGAGGAGATCGATGGCCGCGCCGACGAATATGCGTTAGCCGCTACCGCCTATCAGCTGCTGACCGGATCGCAGCTCTTCCCGCACTCCAACCGGGCGGTCGTCATCAGTCACCACCTCAACAAGACGCCGCCAGCCCTAGCGGACCTGCGTCCCGACCTCGTCGCCCTTGACCCGGTGCTCGCAGTGGCACTCGCGAAGGACCCCGACCACCGATTCAGCCGATGCGCGGACTTCGCACATGCACTCGCCGAGTCAACCACCCCAGGGGCCGCATCCAGCGCGGCACCGACAGCAGCTGCTCCCGCAAGCCACAAAGCAGCCCCTCGCGCGGCACAAATCCCAGGAAGAAGCACAGCAGTCGGCGTTTCACCGAAGCGCTGGCTTACTCTCGCGATTGCGCTTGTCGTATTTGTTTTGGCGAGCGCGGTCGCTCTGGCCTGGCATCCCTGGCAACACGAGCCGTCAGCAAGCACGCCGACATCAAGCTCTCAGTCTCCGGCGGCCACGACGAGCAGCGCCGCTCCGCCTCCGCCGCCACGCCTCTTCCCGGCTTCGGCCGTCGATACGGTGCTGCTGACGCCGACCGAGATCAACACCCTCGTGGCAGTGGGGACCCTCGATCCGCTGCTGCAGGTGCGTCAGACAACCTACGGGATGCTTAACAACTCCAACCTCGTGACCCCTCAGGAATGCGCCGGGGTGATCTTCACCGGCGAGCGCGCTGTGTTCGCTGACACCGGGTTCGTCGCAATGCGCAACCAAACACTGGAACCGCCCGGGGGCGCTTACAGCGCAACAGGTCTGACGCAGGTGCAGCAGTCCGTCGTCGCATACCCTACGCCTGAGCAGGCACAGACGGTCCTGACCTCGTCGCAACGGCAGTGGCGATCCTGCGCCAGTGGTCGAGTCAGGCTGGGGACCGTAGGACAAAACGGCGAGAACAACCTGACTTTCGACCTCGGCCCGGTGCAGCTCCACGGGGACGTCTTGGCCGTCCCAATGGTCGCCAACAGCCAAGAGAGCGGCGGCGGCGCCTGCCAGCAGGCGCTCGCAGTCCGAGCGAACGTTGTCGTCGCCGTGCGGGCGTGCCGCTACCCAGAACCTCCGCCCGGTCAACTCGAAGCCGGCGTGAGTTCGGTGCGCAAGGACGCCGAACCGCTCGCGAGCGCAATGCTCGACAAGATCACCGTTTGAACAGCACACAGGACCGGTGGCATTTCTGGCTCCAGTTCAGGCGAAATCAACTATTCGGTGATCGATTGTCGAGGTATGCCGCCGAAAAGTGTTGTCCGAGAGCCACCGCAGCCGCACGCGGGCTCCCACGGGACAAATGCTCGACGGCGCGACCAGACAGCGGATCATCTTCTTGGATTTGAGCTTTGCTGTAGGTTTCCGCCCCTGAAGTCGTCAACTTTCGACCTCGGCCCTGTCACGCGAGTAGCAACTGCGCTGATCAGCACCTCGGAGGCGCCCGCTCTTGCCAAAATTTCAACGCTGCGTGAAAATGCGCTTTCGGCATGACTCTGTCACTGGGCTACAGGTTTCAGTCTTTGCCAGGCGGCGCAGCCCAACCTCGCCGTCGCCGGGGCCGAATACCGATGGCAGAGATGCCCCCACCGGTTTCCAACAACCTGCGGCCAACGCGCACGACATTCGCGGCATTACCGTTCCCGCTCAAACTCAGCGCTGACAGCGGTGTCAGACCCTCGACTTACCTACGGAGGCGCTGGCAACCTACTGCGACCCCCGGCCCCGACGTTGCCGCTCCCGGTCGCAGGCTCGGCAATGTCGCGCACCGCCATAGAGGCGGGTATTTTCTGCCGAATACTCATGCCCCGCCGGGCAGTGGGTCTTGAAAGCGTTACGTGCTGTTGGCCCACGCCCGCGTAGGACATTGACCCGCTGGGTGACCGCTTCAATGTGAAGAGGGTTGACACAGCGTCTGTTTCGGCAAAAATGGTCGATAACCAAGCCGTCGGGCACAGGCTGGCCATGCCACAACTCATAAAGGAAACGGTGGGCAGCAACCATGCGTCCGCCGGTGCGGACAGTGCCAGACCAGAACGATCCGTACCCTGCAGGCCCGTTAAGGCTCCCCACCCAGACCCAGCACGGAGTTCCTCCGTAGCTGCTGGGGCCTGCGTTGTCGACATACCGAGCGAAGCGATCCACCGGGTGTGCAGCTCTGTTGTGGCCGTGGAGGAAGCGGTTGCCTCCTCTTGCCAGCCTGCCGCAGCCGCACTGACATATCTGCTGGTCAGCCAGGTCACTCAACGGCCGCTCAGAACCCCGGGCCTCTTGTGAACCCGGAGACGCGGGTGTACCGCCCGGCGGTTGCATCTCACCACTCCCATTCATCTTTTTGGGAGCCTTTGTCCTCGGCGAGCCGTTTGTCATCGTCTAAGAAACCCTCGTTCTCCGTCCACTGATCCTCTGGAGGTCCGTTGTCCTCCATTCGCTCAGCCAGAGTGATCATCCGGCGCAGGTGTTCCTGTTCAGCCTCTGCCATCAGGTGGAACGCGTCGCGGTAGCGGCTCACGTCGACCCTGAAACGGCATCTCTTCAGGGCTGCGACGATATCGGTGAGATCTGAGAAGGTGCGTGCCTTCGTGTGCAGTGCGATGCGAAACGTTTTAGCCCAGCCCCAAATCCGGTGCTCGTCAGGGATTCTGTCGCCGACTGAGTGCCGGAACTGGGCAAACTGCTCCACCAGTCTCTGAACCTGAGCCTCCATGGCCTGGTCATTCAGAGGCGCCCCGTAATTGACCTTTGGCTTCTGTGCGGGCCTGGGCTCCTGCCTATGTCCTGCCATCTCGGAGCGCAATTGAGGGTAGTGGTACTGAACCTGTTGGAGGCGGGTAACTTTCCTGTCCTGGGTTGCGTCCACCAAGGTGGTGTATCAGTCGGGCCGTGAGGTGAGGACCGGCGTGTCGTAGCCGGGTAGATGAGGG
>NZ_LQOY01000014.1 GCF_002101675.1 Mycobacterium gordonae
GGGCAGCCGGAGGAGCCGCGGGGGCCGGGGCGGCTGGGGCGGCTGGGCGGCCCGGAGCCGCCGGCTTGGCCGGAGCAGCGGTGGACGCGCCGTTGCCGACCGCCCTGTCCAGTGCGCGATCCAGTGCCGCATCCGTCGCCGAGGGCGCCGCCTTCTCGGCGGGCTTGGCCGCCGGGGCGCCGGCCGGAGGGCCGGACTGCGTTTTGGCCGAACCGCCGGCGGCGGGCTTGCTGCCGCCGAAGGACTCGCGGAGCCGCCGGGCCACGGGGGCTTCCACGGTGGATGATGCCGATTTGACGAATTCGCCCTGTTCGGTCAGTCGGGCGAGAACTTCCTTGCTGGTGACACCGAGTTCCTTGGCCAACTCGTGTACGCGGGCCTTACCTGCCACTACATCTCCTGTCTATGAGGCGACAGCAGGGGGCCGCGCCTCGGGTTTAGCTATGACACATGGTCATCGGGGCTTCACGGTGTGCTCATGTTCGTTGCTACCTGTTCTGTTGCCGGGTGGGACGCGCCCGCCAGGGAACTGACGTGCTCGATCACCGCGGATGTGTCCGGTGAACCGGTGATACGCAGCGCTCTGGTGAAAGCTCGCCGCCGAATCGCCTGTTGTACGCACTGCGGACCGGGATGCAACCACGCACCTCGCCCCGGCAGGCTTCCGGCTGGATCAACGATCACGGCGTAGTTGCCGTTCCCGGTCGATCGAGCCACCACTCGAAGCAGTTCGGCGGCCAGCTCTCGCTTCCGGCATCCGACACACGTCCGCACCGGTCCGCTGGGGTTGTCCGGGCGTTGGCGCGCCGAGACCGAAGGCTCGCGCTGGATCACGGCTCAGTCTAGCGTCACCCGACCAGTGGTCAGAACCACCCGCGGGTCCGGGTCAGTGCTCGTGCGCCATCCCCTGGCTCGCGCCCTGTTCGGGCTGACCCGGCGCGTCGCCCCGGATGTCGATGCGCCAGCCGGTGAGGCGGGCGGCCAGGCGGGCGTTCTGCCCCTCCTTGCCGATGGCCAGCGACAACTGGAAGTCGGGAACCACCACGCGGGCCGCCCGGGCGTTCGGGTCGATCACCGAGACCGATACCACCTTGGCCGGCGACAACGCGTTGGCCACGAAGCGGGCCGGGTCCTCGTCGTAGTCGATGATGTCGATCTTCTCTCCGGACAACTCGCTCATCACGTTGCGGACCCGCTGCCCCATCGGGCCGATGCAGGCGCCCTTGGCGTTCAGGCCGGGCACCCGGGATGCGACGGCGATCTTGGAGCGGTGGCCGGCCTCCCGTGCCACTGCCACGATCTCCACCGAGCCGTCGGCGATTTCGGGCACTTCCAGGGAGAACAACTTGCGCACCAGGTTCGGGTGCGTGCGCGACAGTGTGATCAGCGGCTCGCGCGACCCCCGACTGACGCCGACGACGTAACAGCGCAGCCGGTTGCCGTGCTCGTAACTCTCGCCCGGCACCTGTTCGGCGGCCGGGATCACGCCTTCGGACGCCTTGGCTTCAGTGCCCATCCGGACGACGACCAGGCCGCGGGCGTTGGCCCGGCTGTCCCGCTGGATGACCCCGGCCACGATCTCGCCCTCGCGGGTGGAGAACTCGCCGAAGGTGCGCTCGTTCTCCGCGTCGCGGAAGCGCTGCAGCATCACCTGCCGTGCGGTGGTGGCGGCGATGCGGCCGAAGCCTTCCGGTGTGTCGTCCCACTCGCTGATGAGGTTGCCGTCTTCGTCGGTCTCGCGGGCGATGACCCGCACCACGCCGGTCTTGCGGTCGATCTCGATGCGGGCGTCGGACTGGTGTCCTTCGGTGTGCCGGTAGGCGGTGAGCAGCGCCGACTTGATCGTCTCGAGCAGCTCGTTGACCGAGATGCCCCGGTCCACTTCGATCGCGTGGAGCGCGGCCATGTCGATGTTCATGCTCCGGCCTCCGTCCCCTGTGCCTGATCCAACAGCTCCAGCTCCGCTTTCGGCGGCGGTGAGAACTCGACCTGCACCACCGCCTTGATGATGTCGGTCAGCGGGATCTCCCGTACCAGCAGTTCGCGTCCGGTACGCACCACCAGCGACAGCGTGCCGTCAGCGGCCCCGGCGACCCGGCCGGCCAGCTGCGATCCGTCGGCCAGCGCCAGGTCCACCTTGCGGCCCCGTGCCCGCCGGAAGTGCTTCTCGGTGGTCAGCGGGCGTTCCACCCCCGGAGAGCTAACCTCGAGGACATAGCCGTCCGGACCGCCGACGGCACCGTCGATGTCGTCCAGCAAATCCGACGCGGCGCGGGACAAGGCCGCGATCGTATCCAGGTCCAAGGCGGTGTCGCCGTCGGCGATTACCGTGATGCGCGGTGGGCGGGTGCGGCTGTTGATGACCACGTCTTCGATCTCGTAGCCGGCGCGCGCGAACTCTCCGGTGAGTAGCTCGATCACCTGCGTCTGCGAAGGTAGCCCGGTGGTCACGGCGAGCTCCTCATCTTGAATTGTCGGTCATCAGCTTGCGCGCGGCTTTCACAGCGAACTCAGAGAGCCAGCCACCAACGATACGCCAGGATCGGCTATTGACGCCCGGTCAACAACGCGGTGATCGCATCGCCGGGCGGCCGGCCGCATTGTGCTGGTGCTGTTGCGGGGCGCGGTGATGGCAGGATGTGGGGCGTGCCCAGAGCAGTACCCGTCATCAGCAGGCGGCGTGTGCTCGCCGGTGGTGCCGCTCTCGCCGCACTCGGGCTGGCGGCAACCGCCTGCGGCGAGTCGACGCCCAAGCCCCCCGCCGTCGAAGATTTGACCGGCCCGTTGGACCAGGCCCGGCGCGACAGCGCGCTGGCCGCCGCGGCCGCCGGAGCGATCGGCAGCCCCCCGCAGATCGCGGCCGCGCTGACCGTCGTCGCGACCCAGCGCGCCGCTCATGCGCGCGCGCTGTCCACCGAGATCGCGCGGGCCGCCGGCAAGCTCGTCTCGTCGACGAGCGAAACCAGCAGCTCCAGCCCAACCCCGAGCCCGACTGAGCCGGAGGCTCCGCCGCCGCCTCCGCCACCTGTCTCGGACGTGATCGACTCGCTGCGCAAGTCGGCGGACGACGCCAATCGGCTGGTGTCGACGTCGTCGGGCTATCGGGCCGGACTGCTGGCCTCGATCGCCGCCTCGTGCACCGCGTCCTGCGAGGTGGCGTTGGTGCCGGGAGGACCGTCGATATGAGTCCCGGCAATAAGGACGCCGACGTCGCGGCGCTCAGCGACGCGCTGGCGATCGAGCACGGCACCATCTACGGCTACGGCATCGTCTCGGCGCTGTCGCCGCCCAGCGTCAACGATTTGGTGGTGGAGGCGCTCAATCAGCACCGCCAGCGCCGCGATGACGTCATCGCCATGCTGAGTGCCCGCAAAGTCACGCCCGCGCCGGCGGCGGCCGGCTACCAGCTGCCGGCACCGGTGGGCAGCCCGGTGGAAGCGGCGCGGCTGGCGGCACGCATGGAAAACGACGGTGCGACGGCGTGGCGGGCGGTCGTCGAGCACGCCGAGACCGCCGAGGACCGTGCGTTCGCCTCGACCGCACTGACCCAGAGCGCGGTGATGGCCGCGCGGTGGAACAAAGTGCTGGGCGGTTGGCCCATCACCACGGCGTTTCCGGGCGGGAACGAATAGGCCTCGGTTGATGGCGGCGACCCGCAGCGCCCGGCTACGCCGGGCTTGCGATCGCCGCAGACCCCGTGGGCGGCGACCCGCAGCGCCCGGCTACGCCGGGCTTGCGATCGCCGCCACCAGCTCGGCGGTCAGCGAATCACCGACGGCCAACTCGCTGGTCTCGCCGCTGAACCGGTTGCGCAACTCCACCCGGCCATCGGCCCAGCCTCGGCCCACCACGACGATCCAGGGCACGCCGAGCAGTTCGGCGTCCTTGAACTTGACCCCGGGCGACGCCTGACGGTCATCGAGCAGGACGTCCACTCCCACCTTGTCCAGATCGGCGGCCAGCTTGGCGGCGCCCAGCCGGGCCTCAGGGTCCTTGTTGGCCATCACCAGGTGCACCCCGAACGGCGTGATCGACGAGGGCCAGCGCAGGCCGAGCTCGTCGTGGTGCTGCTCGGCGACCACGGCCACCAGTCGCGACACCCCGATGCCGTAGGAGCCCATGGTCAGCCGCACCGGCTTGCCGTCCTCGCCGAGCACGTCGGCGCTGAAGGCATCGGTGTACTTGCGGCCGAGCTGGAAGATGTGGCCGATCTCAATGCCACGGGCCATCACCAGCGGGCCGGCGCCGTCGGGAGACGGGTCGCCCTCGCGCACTTCGGCGGCCTCGATGGTGCCGTCGGGTGTGAAGTCGCGACCGGCCACCAGGCCGACGACGTGGCGACCGGGCTCGTCGGCGCCGGTGATCCAACTGGTGCCGTCTACCACACGCGGGTCCACGAGATAACGAACGCCGTTGTCTTGCAGAGCTTTCGGGCCGATGTAGCCCTTGACCAGAAACGGGTACCGGGCGAAGTCGGCGTCGCCGAGCAGGGCGTATTCGGCCGGGTCCAGCGCCGCGCCGAGCCGCTTGTCGTCGACCTCGCGGTCACCGGGCACACCAATGGCCAGCAGCTCCCAGTCCCCGCCGGGCCGGCGGACCTTCACCAGCACATTCTTGAGGGTGTCCGCGGCGGTGACCGGGCGATCCAGGTTGTCGTTGGCCCACGCGACCAGGGTGGCGATGGTCGGCGTGTCGCCGGTGTCGTGGATTTCGGCTGCGGGCTTGTCGTCGGTGGGTTGTGCGTCGGGCCGGGCGGTGACGACGGCCTCGACGTTGGCCGCGTATCCGGACTCCACGCACCGGACGAAGGTGTCCTCGCCGATCGGGCTCTCGGCCAGGAACTCCTCGGAGGCACTGCCGCCCATCGCGCCCGACACCGCCGACACGATCACGTAACGCACGTGGAGCCGGTCGAAGATGCGCTGGTAGGCCTCGCGGTGTGCGTGGTACGACGCCTTGAGCCCGGCGGCGTCGAGGTCGAATGAATACGAGTCCTTCATGAGGAACTCGCGGCCACGCAGGATGCCGGCGCGCGGGCGCGCCTCGTCGCGGTATTTGTTCTGGATTTGGTAGAGCGTCAGCGGGAAATCCTTGTACGAGCTGTACTCGCCCTTGACCGTCAGGGTGAACAGCTCTTCGTGGGTGGGGCCCAGCATGTAGTCGTTGCCCCGCCGGTCCTGGACCCGGAACACACCGTCGCCGTACTCGGTCCACCGGTTGGTGGTCTCGTAGGGCGCGCGCGGCAGCAGGGCGGGAAACAGGATCTCCTGGCCGCCGATGGCGTCCATCTCCTCGCGCACGACGCGCTCGATGTTGCGCAGCACTTTCAGCCCGAGCGGCAGCCAGGTGTACAGGCCGGGCGCAACGGGTCGGACGTATCCGGCGCGGATCAGCAGTTTGTGGCTGGGGACCTCTGCGTCGGCGGGGTCGTCACGCAAGGTGCGCAGGAACAGCTCGGACATCCGGGTGATCACAGGCGGCAAGCCTACTTGGAGGCTGCGGGTGGCTGGTGTCACGCCCGGCCCGGCATCGAGCCTGCGAAATTGCAGCGAAAATGCGAGTGGGGACCGCCAGATTGTCAGGTTCGGTGCGGCGCCCTGGATCGCTGAGTCACAGGTGCCCCACTGGCCTCTGGAAAAATTGACACTCTTCGTGCCCGCCTCGGAGCGACAGATTGTTTTGTCGCGCGAAGGCGGGCAGCAAGACCCCCGACTTTTTCCCGAGACCGCTGGGGCCAGTGTGACAAACGAAAGCGGCTACAGCTCGCCGGCGTCGATCGCTTCCTTGACCTCTTGGGCGTGCGCAACCTGCTCGGGCGTGTAACCGATGAACAGGGCCGCGATACCGACGATGACGGCCGCTCCCGCGATCCACAGCAGGCCGTAGGTGTAGCCGTGGTCAAGTGCCTGCAGCTGCGCGTCGTTCATGAACTTGACCGGGCCGGTGGTGCCGCCCAGGAACAACGTGCGGGAGGTGATCACGGCCTGGATCACGGCCAGCACCAGCGGCCCGCCCAGGCTCTGCAGCATCAGCGTCATCGCCGAGACCGGACCGATCTGGTCGAAACCGACGCCCGCGATAGCGGCCAGCGTCAGCGGGACGACCACCATCCCGATGCCGATCCCGCCGACCACGATCGGCAGCACCAGGTTCGGGAAGTAAGGCGCACCACGGTGCATGAACAGGGAGCCGTAGATCATCGCGCCCAGCAGCAGCCAGCCCCCGCCGATCGTTAGCACCCGCGGCGAGAACCGCGACACCAGCTGCGAGGAGATACCCAGGCCGATACCCATCGCGATGACGAACGGGATGAAGCCGACGCCCGCGCCCAGAGCGCTATAGCCCAGGATGTCCTGCACATACAGGCCGATCGACACGGTCAGGCTGAACATGACGCCGCCGGCCAGGAAGATCGCGGTGAAAGTGACCAACCGGTTGCGGTCGCGGAACAGCTGGAACGGGATGACCGGGTTCTCCGCGGTGCGCTCGACGATGGCGAACGCGATGGCCGCCACCACCGCCACTACACCCGAACCCAGGGTCGTCAACGAGAGCCAGCCCTTCTCCGGGCCCACCGAGAACGCGAACACGGCAGCCGTGCACGCCAGCGTGGCCAGCATGGCACCGGCGGCGTCGAGCTTCATCCGCTCGCGGTTGGTCTCGCGCAACGCGGTGCGGGCCAGGTAGATCATCACCAGCCCGATCGGCACGTTGACCATGAACGCCAGCCGCCACGAGTACTCGGTCAGCGCGCCGCCGACCACCAGGCCCATCACGGACCCGATCGCGGTCATGGCGGCGAACACGGCCGTCGCGGCGTTACGCGCCGGCCCCTTCGGGAAGGTGGTCGCGACCAGCGCCAGGCCGGTCGGCGAGGCGATCGCCGAACCCACCCCCTGCGAGAGCCGGGCGATGACCAGCGTCACCTCGTCCCAGGCCACCGCGCACAGCACCGAAGAGATGGTGAACAGCGCGACGCCGACGATGAAGGTGCGTTTGCGCCCGATGGTGTCGCCGAGGCGGCCGCCGAGCAGCATCAGCCCGCCGAAGGTCAGCACGTAGGCGGTGATCACCCAGCTGCGACCGGCGTCGGACAGACTGAGCTCGTTCTGAATCTTAGGAAGCGCAACGATCGCAACGGTGCTGTCCATGGTGGCCAGCAGCTGCATCCCGCCGATGGCGATGACCGCGGCGATGAACCGACGTGAGGGTAGCCACGTCGGGTAGTACCTGCTCATGCGCTGCAAAGGGGTCTCCACTGTTCGCGTGGGACGCTCCTGGGCTGAACGTTCCGAGCGTCCCTCAGTCCAAGTGTGGACTGCCCGCTCTGAGTCGTTGAGAGCCGTCATAGCGGGTTACCTTACAGTAATCTTAAGAATTGTTTAAACCCTGGACGCCGCCGAAGCCCGCCACGGGCCCGATAACGATGATCGCGGGAGGTCGAACGCCCTCCGCGCGGACTTTCTCCGGGGTGTCCGCGAGCGTCGCCCGCAACGTCTGCTGAGCCGCCGTCGTTCCGTGTTGCACCACCATCACCGGAGTATCCCCAGGTCGGCCGCCTTTTAACAGCGCGGCGACAAAAAGTTCGATACGTTCGACCGCCATCAGCAAAACGATGGTCCCGGACATTGCTGCCAAAGCATCCCAATTCACTAACGATTCGGGATGATCGGGCGCCAAATGGCCGCTGACCACCACAAACTCGTGATTTGTGGCCCGGTGAGTCACCGGAACGCCCGCCAGAGCGGGCACGGCTATGGCACTCGTCACACCTGGCACCACGGTCACCGAAATCCCCGCTTCCGCGCATGCCAGAACTTCCTCGTACCCCCGGGCGAACACGAACGGATCGCCCCCTTTGAGGCGCACCACGAACTTGCCGGCCCGGGCCCGGTCGATCATCACGTCGTTGATCGCGTCCTGGGCCATGGCGCGGCCGTACGGGATCTTGGCGGCATCTATCACTTCGACATGCGGGGACAACTCGGCGAGCAGTTCGGGCGGAGCGAGCCGGTCGGCGACCACCACGTCGGCCTGGGCGAGCAGCCGGCGGCCCCGGACGGTGATCAGTTCGGGATCGCCCGGGCCGCCCCCGACCAGCGCCACACCGCCGCGCGCGACGTCGTCGGAGGTCTCCGCCGCGATGAGGCCCTGTTGCAAGGCCTCGCGGATCGCGGATCGGATGGCCGCCGAGCGGCGGTGCTCCCCGCCGGCCAGCACGCCCACCGACAGCCCCGCGTAGCGGAACGAGGCGGGAGTGACTGCCGTTCCCTCGACCGCGACGTCGGCGCGGACGCAGAAGATATGACGCCGTTCGGCTTCGGCGACGATGGCTTCGTTCACCTGCGGGTCGTCGGTGGCCGCCAGCGCGTACCAGGCGCCATCGAGGTCGCCGTCGCGGTATTCGCGCAGTGACAGGGTGATCCCGTCCATCGCCTCGACCGCGGCGGTGGCGCTGCGGGAGATGACGTGCACGTCGGCGCCGCTGGCGATGAGCAGCGGTAACCGGCGCTGAGCGACGCCTCCCCCGCCGACGACGACGACTTTCCGGCCGGTCAGTCGCAGTCCCACCAGATAGGGGCTCTCGGTCACCGGGCAAGCTTAATGTCGCGTCAGGCCCGGGGCATGGCGGCCTGCGCGACGAAACGGGTCACCGCATCGGGCGCCGCCGCCGGATGGGTATGCAGATAAGAAGCGTGCACACCGGCGTAAACGGCGCCGTCCTGTTTGCGATCCACGGCCCCGCCCCGGTAGACCCAGGCCGGCTGGTAGCTGCCGGTGAAGGTGACCGCGGTCCGGTGGAATTCGTGCCCCACCGCCCGCTGTCCGGCCGCGTACAGCGACGAGTCGGCGACGGCCACCGCGTCCCGGTAACCCAGGGTGAGCTGTTGGGTGAACCGCGCCGAACCGGCCAGCACCCCACACATCGGATAGCCGTCCAGTTCGTCGGCCAGGTAGATCAGTCCGGCGCACTCGGCGTGCACGGGGGCGCCGACGGCGGCCAGTTCGGCGATCTGGCGCCGGACGACGTCGTTGGCGGACAGCTCCGCGGTGAACTGTTCGGGAAATCCGCCGGGCAGCAGTACGGCGTCGGTCGCCTCGGGCAGCACGTCACTGAGTGGGTCGAATTCGACGACCTCCGCACCGGCGGCCCGCAGCAGCTCGGCGTGTTCGGCGTAGCCGAAGGTGAAGGCCTTGCCCGCGGCCAGGGCGACGCGAACGTGCCGGCCCACGGACGGGACGGCGATTGCCGGGTCCCAGGGTGGGTCGTCGACGCGGCCAGCCGCGGCCGCGACCAGCCCGGCCAGATCCACATGACGCGCCACCAGCTCGGTCATCGCTTCGACCGCCTGCGCAGCGTGCCGACCGTACTCCACGGCGGTGACCAGACCCAGATACCTTGTCGGAAGCTCTAATTCAGCGGTCCGCGGAATGGCGCCCAGGACCGGGACACCCGCCTGCTCGCACGCCTGCCGCAATACCAGCTCGTGCCGGGCCGTGCCGACCCGGTTGAGGATGACACCGCAGATCCGGGTGTGCGGGTCGAAGGTGGAAAACCCGTGCAACAGAGCGGCGATGCTGTGGCTCTGCCCGCGCGCGTCGACCACCAGGATCACCGGCGCACCGAGCAGGCCCGCGACGTGTGCGGTGGATCCGGCCGCGGGGCCGTGGGCGTCCGGGCCGATGCGGCCGTCGAACAGGCCCATCACCCCTTCGATCACCGCGATGTCGGCGTCGCCGCAGCCGTGGCCGAACAGCGGGCCGATCAGCTTGTCCCCCACCATCACCGGGTCGAGGTTGCGGCCGGGTCGTCCGGCGGCCAGCGCGTGATAGCCGGGGTCGATGAAGTCCGGGCCGACCTTGAAGGGCGCCACCCGGTGGCCGGCCCGGCGCAGCGCGCCGATCAAACCCGTTGCGACCGTAGTCTTTCCGCTGCCCGACGCCGGCGCGGCTATGACGACCGCGGGGGCTACCACTCGATGCCTTTCTGCCCCTTGCGCCCGGCGTCCATCGGGTGTTTGACCTTGCCCATCTCCGTCACCAGGTCGGCGGCCTCGATGAGGCCCGGCGGAGCGTCGCGGCCGGTGATCACCACATGCTGGTGACCGGGGCGGGCCTGCAATGCGTTCACGACCTCGTCGGCGTCGACCCAGCCCCACTTCAGTGGGTAGGTGAACTCGTCGAGGACGTAGAAGTCGTGACGCTGCTGCGCCATTCGGCGCCGGATCTCGGCCCACCCGTCGGCGGCCGCGGCGGCATGGTCGACCTCACTACCGGCCTTGCGTGACCAGGACCAGCCCGAGCCCATCTTGTGCCATTCGACAGCGCCGCCGACGCCGGTGCGCTCGTGCAGTTCGCCGAGCTCCCGAAATGCTGCCTCTTCGCCCACTTTCCACTTCGCGCTCTTGACGAACTGGAACACCGCGACCCTCATCCCGGCATTCCAGGCCCGCAACGCCATCCCGAACGCGGCCGTCGACTTGCCTTTGCCGTCGCCGGTATGCACCGCCAGGACCGGGGTGTTGCGCCGCGCCCGGGTGGTCAGGCCGTCGGCGGGGACCGCGATCGGATTTCCCTGGGGCATATCAGGCCACGCTGCGCACGGCTTGGGTCAGGTGGTCGGCGCGCAGCTGCTCCAGCCGGATGGCGGGCGCGCCCAGCTGACGGGCCAGCTGCCCGGCCAGACCCAGCCGTACATAGGACGTCTCGCAGTCGACGACAACCGCGGCGGCCCCTTCGGCCACCAACCGTGCTGCCGCAATTCGGCTGCGCCCCAACGGATCCAGGCCTGCGGTGGCGCGGCCGTCGGTGAGCACCACCACCAGCGGGCGGCGGGCCCGGTCGCGCACCTTCTCCCGGATGACCAGTCCCCGCGCGGCCAGCAGGCCCTCGGCGAGCGGAGTCTTGCCGCCCGTGTCGAACCGGGACAATCGCCGGCCGGCGATGTGCGCCGACGACGTCGGTGGCAACAGAATCCTGGCGTCCTGCTGACGGAAGGTGATCACGGCGACCTTGTCTCGTCGCTGGTAGGCGTCGCGCAGCAGCGACATGGTGGCCCCGGTGACGGCGGCCATCCGGTCGCGGGCGGCCATCGAGCCGGAGGCGTCGACGACGAAAATCACCAGGTTGCCTTCGCGGCCCTCACGGACGGCCCGGCGCAGATGTCCGGACCGCAGACGCAGCGGCCCGGCCCGATCGGTGTCTTCGGCTGCCGTGAGCAGGGTGGCGAACAGGTGCAGGCCGTGCGCGCCCGGGTCGGCCGGGTCGGCGGCGGCGATCACGCTGCCGGCGGCGTTGCGGGCGCGCGATCGTCGTCCGGGTGCCCCTTCGCCCACCCCGGGCACGGTCAACGCCCGGGTGCGAAAGACTTTCGACGGCGGCGCGCTGGGTTTGGATGGCGCCGGGGCCGTCGCCTGATTCGAGTTGTGTTCGGGCGCAAGGTCTTGCGCGGAGTCACCACCGCCGGGCGGGTCGGGATCGGGGTCGGGTTCGGGTTGGCCCTGGGCCTGTTCACCCGCCCGGGCCAGCGCCTCGTCCAGTTGGTCGCGTTCGATACCGTGATCGTCGAACGGGTCGCGACGGCGACGATGCGGCAACGCGAGTTCGGCGGCCACCCGGATGTCCAGCTCCTCGACCGTAAGCGCGCCGCGCCAGGCCGCGTGGGCGGCGGCGGTGCGCGCCACCACCAGATCGGCTCGCATCCCGTCGACGTCGAACGCCGCGCACAACGCCGCGATGCGCCGTAACTCGTTGTCGGGCAACACCACATCGTCGACGATGGCGCGGGCCGCGGCGATCCGGCGGGCCAGCTCGGCGTCGGCGTCGGCATATTTGAGCGCGAATCCGTCCGGGTCGGCTTCGTAGGCCATCCGCTGGCGGATCACCTCCACCCGTACCTCGACGTCACGCGAGGCCTGCACGTCGACCGTCAGGCCGAATCGGTCCAGCAGCTGTGGACGCAGTTCGCCCTCTTCGGGATTCATGGTTCCGATCAACACGAACCGGGCCTCGTGCGTGTGGGAGATACCGTCTCGTTCGATGTGCACCCGGCCCATGGCGGCGGCGTCGAGCAGGATGTCGACCAGATGGTCGTGCAGCAGGTTCACTTCGTCGACGTAGAGGACACCGCCGTGGGCGCGGGCCAGCAGCCCCGGCGAGAACGCGTGCTCACCGTCGCGCAACACCCGTTGCAGGTCCAGCGAGCCGACGACCCGGTCCTCGGTGGCCCCCAGCGGCATCTCCACCAGGCCGGCGCCGCCGGAGTCCGTCGCGGCCGACAACAACGCGGCCAGCCCGCGCACCGCCGTCGACTTCGCGGTGCCCTTCTCGCCGCGGATGAGTGCGCCGCCGATCTCGGGACGCACGGCACACAGCAGCAGCGCCAACCGCAACTGGTCGTGCCCGACGATCGCGCTGAACGGATACGGCTTCACCGGGCGCCCGCCGCGGGAGAGCCGGGCCGCAACATCGGCACATGCGGGATGCCGTCGTCGAGGAAATCGTCGCCGTCGCGGACAAACCCGTGCCGGGCATACATCTCGGCCAGGTATTTCTGGGCGTCGATGCGGCAGGGGTAGTCGCCCACTTCGGCCAGGGCCGCGCGCAGCAACCGGGTGGCGTGGCCCCGCCCGCGCGCACTGCGCTTGGTGCACACCCGGCCGATCCGGAACGCCTTCTCACCACCGGCGTGCTCCTCCATCAACCGCAAGGTGCAGACCACCTCTCCGTCAGTTGATTCCAGCCAGAAGTGCCGGGTTTCGGCGAGCAGGTCACGCCCGTCCAGCTCGGGGTAGGGGCAGGCCTGTTCGACCACGAACACTTCGACCCGCAGCTTCAGGAGCTCGTAAAGGGTCCGCGCGTCAAGGTCTTTGAACCAGGAACGGCGCAAAGCTTCGGTCATTGGCGCCGCTCTCCCCCGCAAGCGGGAGGTGCCCCCACCTCATCGCTTCGCTCTGCATCGTCGCCGCCGCGGGTCATGCCGCTTCCAATCTCAGCGCCTTGTTGGTCCACGACCTCACCTCGTCGTAGAGGGCGGGTTCACGCGACAAGTCAGCTCCCAGGGACGGCACGATCTCTTTGAGAGTAGGTAACCATGACTGGTACCTGTTGGCGAAACAGCGCTCGAGCACCTCCAGCATCGCCGGGACCGCAGTCGAAGCACCCGGCGAACCGCCGAGCAGCCCGGCGATGCTGCCGTCGGCGGCACCGACGATGGTGGTGCCGAACTCCAGCAACCCGCCCCTGCCCTTGGCCCGACGGATCACCTGCACCCGCTGCCCGGCCACTGTGAGCTCCCAATCCGAATCCACTGCGCTGGGTGCGAATTCACGCAACGCCGCGACCCGGTCCGGCTCGGCGAGCCGTAACTGGCCGATGAGGTAGCGCAGCAGTGTCGTCTCCCGCAGCCCGACACCCAGCATGGACGGGAGATTGTGGGGACGCACCGATCGGGGTAGATCGCTGAAGTGCCCGTGTTTCAAGAACTTCGGTGACCAGCCGGCGTAAGGTCCGAATACCAGCCAGGGCCGGCCGTTGACGAGTCGCAGATCCAAGTGCAGCGCACCCAGCGGCGGCGCTCCCGGCGACGGAGTGCCGTACACCTTGGCGCGGTGTGCGGCGGTGAGCCTGCCGTTGGCGGTGCGCAGGAAGCGGCCGCCGATCGGGAACCCGGCGAGGCCGCGGATCTCGGCAATCCCGGCCTTCTGCAACAGCGGCAATGCGTCGCCCCCGGCTCCGACGAAAACGAATTTGGCTGCCAGCTTTCGCTTTTCGCCGGTGCGCCGGTTGCCGACGGTCAGCGTCCAGCCGCCGTCGCCACGACGCGCCAGGCCGCGCACCTCGTGCCCGAACAGCACCGTGGCACCGGCTTCGACGCAGTAGCCCATGAGCTGTCGCGACAGGGCGCCGAAGTCGACATCCGTGCCGTCGGCGGCCCAGTTGAGGGCCACCGGCTCGGTGAAGTCGCGGCGGGCGGCCATGAACGGTAGCCGGCGCGCGAACTCGTCGGGGTCGACGATGAGTTCGGTGGCCGCGAACAACGGGTTGCGCGCCAGCGCGTCACGACGGCGCCGCAGGTAGTCGACGCCGGCGGTGCCATGTACGAAACTCACGTGCGGAACCGGATTGAGGAAGCTCGACACGTCGGTCAGGATGCCGTTCTCGGCCGCGGAGGCCCAGAACTGGCGGGTGACCTGGAACTGCTCGTTGACCAGCACCGCTTTGGTGATGTCGATCGATCCGTCCGGGCGCTGCGGCGTGTAATTCATCTCGCACAGCCCCGCGTGACCGGTGCCGGCGTTGTTCCAGGGGCCGCTGCTCTCGGCGCCGACGCCGTCCAGGCGCTCGACGACGGTGATCGACCAGTCGGGCTCCAGCCGCCGCAGCAAGGCACCGAGGGTGGCGCTCATGATCCCGGCACCCACCAGCACGACGTCGGTTTTGGCTAGGGGTGCCACGCCAATCGCTGGTCCTTCCTGATATAAGTGCCGGGTCCTCCAGGTTATCCCGCCGGCCCGCGACACAGGGCCATCCACCCAACGGTCCGAGCTGTCTGTGGGTGCCGCTGAGCATGCAGTGGGAACGCCCCCCGCCGGTCGGTACGAGACCGGTAAAACTCGAACCATATTCTGAAATACGTTGTGCCGTAACGGTGTAAGATGCTCGACGAGCCTAATCCGAGCCGACGCGTTCTCATGTGAAAGAGGCGGAATGTCGTTTCTGTTCGCAAGTCCCGAAGCGCTGCTGGCGTCTGCCTCGGAGGCGGCCCGTATCGGCTCGGCTATCGCCGCGGCCAACGCTTCGGTCGCCTCCCCGACCACCTCATTGCTGGCCGCTGGTGCTGACGAGGTGTCGGCGGCTATTGCCGCGTTGTTTTCCGTACACGGCCAGACCTACCAGGCGCTGAGCGCGTCGGCCGCGACACTTCATGACCGATTTGTTCAGACCTTGGCGGAGAACGCGACAGCGTACGGTTCGGCCGAAGCAGCCAACGTCGAGCAGACACTGCTCGCGGCCATCAATGCGCCTACCCAGGCGCTGTTGGGCCGCCCCCTGATCGGCAACGGGTCCAACGGTGCCCCGGGGACCGGGCAGCGCGGCGGCGACGGCGGAATTCTGATCGGCAATGGCGGCGCAGGCGGTTCGGGCGCCGCGGGGCAGAACGGCGGCGCCGGAGGCAACGCCGGACTTATCGGTATCGGCGGAGCCGGCGGCAACGGCGGAGCCGGTGGCGCCGGAGTCGGTGGTGCCGGTGGCGCCGGTGGCGCCGGAGGCCTGTTCGGTTCTGGCGGAGCCGGCGGCGCCGCGAACGGGTCCGGGCAAGGGTTGCTGGGCGGATTCTTCGGGCAGGCCGGCAACGGTGGCGCGGGCGGCACCGGGGGAGGCGGCGGCACCGGCGGTACCGGCGGCGCCGCCGACGGCTCCCTTGCCAAGGGTTACGCCGGCCAAGGCGGCCACGGGGGCAACGGCGGCGCCGGTGGGACCGGCGGCAACACCAGTAGCAGCGCAGTCAACGGCAGCGGCGGCGGCGGAGGTCAAGGTGGCACCGGTGGTCAAGGCGATGCCGGCCAGACGTCCTCATTGAGCGGTAACGAGGTGTTCGGCGGCGGCGGGGGTGGTGGCGGCGCCGGCGGAAGTGGCGGCCACGCCGGTAGCGGCGGTGTCTTCGCCGGAGTCGACGGCACCGGCGGCATCGGCGGCACCGGCGGCGACGGCGGCACCGCCACAACCGTCAACGGCGTCAACACCGTTGCCTCAGGTCTCGGCGGCGACGGTGGCGGCGGCGGGGCTGGTGCCCCCGGCGGCGGATCTGGCGGCGCCGGCGGCGGCGGCGGCGCGGGCGGCACCGCAATATCGACAGGAGCTGCCGGAGGAGGCGGAGGCGGCGGCGGCGGGGCCGCTACCGCCGGAGGCGCCGCTGGAGCCGGAGGCGGAGGTGGCTCCGCGACCAACGTCCCGTCGAATTTGAATGCTGCCTTTGGTGCCGGGGGTAGCGGGGGCAGCGGCACCGGCGGCGGTGGCGGCGGTGGCGGGGTCGCCGTCCCTCCGAACAGCTTCTCCGGTGGCATCGGTAAAGCCGGCGCCAGCGGAGGGACGGGCGGCCTCGGCGCGAACAATGGTATTTATGCCAACGCCGGAGGTAACGCGGGCACCGCTGGTGTTGGCGGCTCCGGCGGGCACGGTGTGGTTGCTAACTCCAATGACGGGGGCGACGGTCAGGCTTGACGTCGGCGCACCGCGATCAGGACCGTCCCGCCAACTCGTCAGGCCGGTGTGAGGTGGATCGGTAGGTGGGTGGGTCCGCGCAACGAGCTGTGACTCGACCATCGTGTCGGGCCGGCTGGGGTGATTCGCGCCACGCGGGTGACGAGTTGGCGCAAAACGGCCTGGGCTTCCATGCGGGCCAGTGGCGCTCCCAGGCACATGTGGGCACCGTAGCCGAACGCGATGTGTTTTCTCGGGTCGCGGTCTGCGCGGTACTCATCGGGAAAGTCGAACGCGCTGGGATCGCGGTTCGCCGCGCCGAAAGACAGCAGCACGCGTGATCCGCTGGGGATGGTGACGTCGCCGATGCGGTAGTCGGCTCGCGTATAGCGATACAGGTTCTGGATCGGTGTGGTGATCCGTAGCTGCTCCTCCACGGCAAGGGGAATGAGGTCTGGTCGGGCGCGAATGAGGTCGTATTGGTCGGGGTGATGCGCGAGGGTGTCGAACATCCCGCCGAGCAGGTTGGTGGTGGTCTCGTTGCCGGCGATCAGCAGGTGGATGGCGATGAGCATGAGTTGTTGGTCGGTGAGGTTGCCGTCGGTGTTGTGTTCGATGAGCCGTCCCAGGACGGTGTTAAAGCCCTTGAGCCCCCCTGCGGCGAATTGCGTTCTGAAGTAACGGCGTAACGCCGCCATGGCCGCCATCGATTTGGCTGCGTCGAGGACACCGGAAAGCGTCGGCGTCAATTCCATGATCCCGACGCCGCGTTCGGACCACCGGCGAAAGTCATCGACATCGGAGTCGGGTATGCCGAGAATCTGAGCGATAAGGCGTATCGGCATCGGTATCGTCAAGCGTTGCACGACATCGCATCCCGGGTTGTCGATGACGTCGCTGACCAGTTCGACGGCGAGCTTCTCGATCATCGCACGCCAGGAGTTCATGGCGCCCTTGCTGAATCCCGGCTGGACCTGCTTGCGTAGTCGGGTGTGTTCGTCGCCGTCGGTGAGCACCGCCAGCGGCGCAGAGAATCTCAGTCGGGTGACCCCTTGGGTGCTGGTGACCGCATCGGTGTCGCGCAGCGCGGCCCGCACATCGTCGAGGCGGCTGACGATGAAGGTAGCGCGCCGCGGGTTGTAGTGCACACGGCCGCCGCGGTGCAGAGCGCGGTACGCCTCGAAGGGCCGAGCCGCGGTGGCTGGATCCTGCGGGTCGTAATCGGTATTGATCGCACCGGTCCAACCGCCGTAGCCGCGTCGGCGTGTCCGGATTGTCGCCGCGACATTCATGCGGACCGCGCTGCCCACGGGTTTGAGGGCTTCGTTCGCCTTGGAGACAGTTTTGCGGAGCGACAACGCCGTTCCCAATCAGCTTCGGAAGGTCTTCTGTTGGGTGAACACGATGGCAGTCGTGAGATAGACGACGTAGCAGGCGGATATCACCGTGGACTGCCGACGGGTCCTGGGACTCGCCATCAGAAGGCCTATCAGCGTCTCCAGTGCACCGTTGATGTAGGTGAACTCGCGTGCGTGGTTGGGGAAGCCGAGTCGGTTGATGGGGTCGAAGCACCGCGGCACGACGAAGTGCGCCACCCCAATCGCGCTGACCCACAGACCCAGGCGCCGCCCCGAGTTCTCGGTGTGGACGGCCATCGTGACGGTGCTCCGATCTGCCTACCTGTTGTCACCATTTACGAGAATATTTTTCTCGTTAATAGTGGCACATCGCGGCACAGTCGGATAGGGGCGCGGCGCCGGTGCTTTACGTTTGTTGATGTGAGCCAATCCCGTCGAGGGCGGCCGAGGAGCGCGGCGGTGCACGAGGCGATCCTGGATGCCACGCGCACGCTTCTCCTTGAATCGGGGTATCGCGGGTTATCGATGGACAAGGTCGCCGCAATCGCGGGGGTGGCCGTTCAAACGGTATACCGCCGTTGGCCTTCGAAGGCTCCGTTGGTAGCCGAGGCGGTCATGCAGGCGTACGACCAATCCGACTTCACGCTTCCTGATACGGGAGATACCGTTGCGGACCTGACGACATGGATGTGTGCGTACGCCGAAACCGGTTCTTCCCCGGAGAACGTCGCACTCATTCGCTCGCTTACCGCTGCCGCTGCCGAAGACCTCCGCGATCGTGACACCCTCTACCAACAACTCACCGGCCGCTTCCACGAAGCCGTATCGCAGCGCCTGCGCCTCGGGGTGTCGGCGGGCCAGATCCGCGACGACGCCGACCTCGACGCTGCCGCCGACGCGTTGATCGGTGCGACGCTGTACCGAGCGCTGAGCGTGACGGCATCGGCGCGGGAAACGACCGTACGTTACCGCGGCGTGATAGACGCTGTGCTGCATGGCATTTCGACGAGTTGAGAGGCGTGTCCAGGTGCGCTCCGTGGGTGAATCGGGACGTGTCCCGCCCCTTGTGCCACGGCTAGGTCTTAAGGGCTCAGGGATGCAGGTTCCACTGACCGCAATCCTCGGCAAGGACGTCATTGACGTCGACTTCTTGTCCGCCGACTTTGGGGCCGGGATTAGATGCCGTACTGACCACCCGTTGGTAGAGAACGGCGGCAGGGTCGATCCGACTGCCGGACCAAGCCTTGGTTTGCCAGGCCCACCGTCGTCCGGGGGTGCGCGAATTGCCGATGACCCCGTCGGCGGCCGCCCACTGGCACACATCGATACCGCCGTAGACACCGGTGCGCTGCACTCCCAGCACCGAATTGATTCCGCGAAACCACTTCAGCGCCACGTTGTTCCATGTGTCGTGGTTGATGTCCTCATCGATGGTGAAGAAGATTGGGGCACTCTGACCGCCACCCGCCGCGGTATGCAGCTTCCAGGCGGTGCGGGCATCGTCGACGCCGCCGGCGAACCCGCGCTTGAAGTCCGATGATGCCGTCCCGCCGGGCTTGCCGTATTGGTAATTGCTGACGATGATCAGCCCGGCAGCCCTCAGCTGCTCGGCGTAGGAGCGGGTGATCGGCTTGGCGCCGAAGGACGAGCCGGGACGCGACAGCGAGACATAGTTGATGACCCCGGAGTAGCCGGCGGCTTTGATGTGCTCCGCTGGAATCTGGTGCATGGCGAAGTCGATCAGTTTGGGCGCGGCAGCGGCCGTCGCGGGTGCAGGCGCCGATACCGCATGCAGGCCTGGCAGTGCAGACAGGGCGAGGGCGTAGCGCAATAAGTCACGACGAGCAACGCGACGCGCCTGCCGTGGGCAAAAATTGATCGACCAGTCCTGCATCGCGTGATGTTAAGTATGTGACTTCTGTTAACAGAAGTAGCGTGCGCGAGCTGATACCAAATCGGTCCGTGCGGTTCACCGGCCCGAGCCCCAGCCGGGCCGATGCCACCGGTGATTGCAAACTGGGTCAGTTCGGCTCAAGATCGCAGAAGCCGGCACGGCACGGCTCTTGTTGGAGCTTTGCTGTGGACCCAAACAGGGGGAAGTGCGATTCGACCCAAAGGTGACGAGCCAGCGGTGACGTCGTGAACGTTCGCCGATATTCGCGATCCGCATTGGCGGTCGCGTTGTCGGCGGTCGCGTGTCTCGGTCTGGCCCTCTGGCTCATCTTCGGGTGGGGTGGCGACGGCCTCGTGATGGTCGTCGACTCCGTTGCCCTTATCCCGTTCGCTATCTATGCGAGTGTGTGCTCGGCGCTGGCCGTGCGGTCGGCGCCTCGCCGCCGCCGTGCCGGCTGGACCGCGATGTCGATCGGCCTGGCGGCGTTTGCGGTGGCCGATCTGACACGGGCGTTCTACTCGCTCGTCCTGCACCGGATTTCGTCGCCTTCGCCGGCGGACGCGATGTACTGGGCATTTTCCGCGCTGGCCTGCGCCGCGATTCTGCTGTTGGCGGCGGGGCCGACCGTGCGCTCCCGCGTACGCATGTATTTGGACTGTCTCGTCGTCGCAGTGGCTCTGTTCGTGCTGTTGATGGCCACCGGCGGGCAGACGTTGTATCAGCACACGCTTCGCGAGGGCGGAGGCGGAGCCGCTCCGGCGCATGTTTATCCGGCGCTTGATCTCTTCATTGCCATGGTTGCGGTGCTGGCTCTCGCACACGCCGGTGCCGGACAGCGGGCCCCGCTGTGGTTGATCTCCGCGGCTTTCGTGCTGCGAGCGTTGTCCGATATCGCCCTCGGGTATCAGATCACGACCGGTCGTTTGGACGCCTGGTTCGCGGTCGACATCGGCTGGGCTTTATGGCTGGTCGTCCTTGGCGCCGCGGCTCTGGTGGCCAGGGCGGCGCCGGCGCCGGCGCAACTGACCGATCTGGTGCCCACCTGGGCAACGCTGTGGCTGCCCTACCTGCCGTTGCTGCTGGCGGGCACCGTCGGGCCGGCCATGGTCATGACCGGCCCGCTGCGAGCAGGGGTTCCGGTGCTGATGACCCTCGTTTTCATGCGGCAGTCGTACGCCGCGTGGGAGAACAGGCGACTGCTTTCCGCAGTTGCCGATCAGGCACTGCGTGATCCATTGACCGGCCTGGCGAACCGGATCCTGTTTTACGACCGGTTGACTCAGGCGATGGCGCTGCGCCGGCGCGATGATCGCACGGTGGCTGTGGTGTCGCTGGACCTCGATGACTTCAAGATGGTCAACGACAGCCTGGGCCATCCGGCTGCCGACAGCGTGTTGGTCGGTGTTGCCGAGCGGTTGTCGCGCTGCGCGCGACCGGGCGACACGGTCGCGCGTCTGGGCGGGGACGAGTTCGCTCTTCTGCTCGAAGGCCGGCCCGATCGTTCGCAGCTGGTCGCGCGCAACGTGGTCGAGGTTTTCGATGAGCCGTTCGCCATGGACGGCCAGGAGTTGCTGCTGCGTCCCAGCGTCGGGATGGCGGTCGCTTCGTCGGACGAGCCGGACCTGGCTCCGGAAGTGTTGATGACTCGTGCCGATGTGGCGATGTACGCCGCCAAACGCTCACGCAGTTCGGTGGTGTCCACGTTCAGTCCGGATATGTTGCTGATCGATCCCGATGTGGTGGAGGTAACGGGCGTAGAGGCTGGCCAACCGGGGAGCGATGGCGCCTCACAAGTGCGCTTGTTGGGGGAGTTGCGCCAAGCGATCGACCATGGCGAACTCGATGTCGTGTATCAGCCCAAAGTAGAGTTGAGCACCGGCCGCGTGGTGGGGGTGGAGGCGCTGTTGCGTTGGCCCCATCCGCAGCTGGGTGTGCTGCGACCGGACACCTTCATACCGCTGGTGCGCCGGCAGGGTTTGATGCGCCCGGTAACCGATCTGGTGCTCGAGAAGGCACTCGAAGATGCTGCTCGGTGGACGGCAGTGGGAACGAAGACGCCGGTGGCGGTCAACCTGTTCGCGCCGCTGCTGCGCGACAGGCAACTGCCCGACAGGCTCTGCAGTGCTGTCGGCGACCATGGCTTCCCGCGGACATGTTGACGGTCGAGATCACCGAGGATGTCGTTCTCAACGAGTTGGGTCAGGTGACGGCGGTCTTGCGGGGGCTGCGCGAACGCGGGATCCGGGTGGCGATCGACGATTTCGGCAGCGGGTATTCGGCGCTGAGTTACCTGCGTGACCTGCAAATCGACGAGGTGAAGCTCGACGGTTACTTCATTGCGTCGCTGACGGATCATCAGCGGGCCGCGGCAGTGGTTCGCGCGGTGATCGACCTCAGCCACGAATTGGGTATCACCGTGGTTGCCGAAGGCGTCGAGGATGGCGAGACGGTGGCCTGGCTACGTGAGCACGGTTGCGATATTGGGCAGGGCTACTACTTGGGGATGCCCGTCGCCGCGGCGATGGTCTCAGAACTCGTCGGCGCTAGCCGCGCGACGCTGACACCGCCACCGCGCCACCGTGACTAAGGTGCCGCAGACAGCGCGGTCGCTTCCCGCAGACCCCGGGTCGCCAGTTGGTCAGCGAGTTCGTTATCGGCTACGCCGGCATGGCCTTTCACCCAGAACCACTCGACTCGGTGCCGCGCGCAGGCCGCTTGCAGCCGCCGCCAGAGGTCGGCGTTCTTCACCGGCTGCTTGGCGGCAGTCAGCCAGCCGTTGCGCTCCCAGCCGAGCACCCACTTCGTGATGCCGTTCCGAACATAGGTGCTGTCGGTGTAGAGGTGCACCGTCACCGCTCGGGTGAGCGCCTCCAGCGCCATGATCGGCGCCGTCAGTTCCATCCGGTTGTTGCTGGTTGAATCCGACTCACCGCCGTACATCTCGCGGACATGCTGATTCTGGCGCAGCACCGCCCCCCACCCGCCGGGTCCGGGGTTGGGTCTGCACCCGCCGTCGGTGTGGATGACGACGACGTCGCGGACAATCTCGGCCATGCGCCGAGGATAGGCACTGCGTCGTGCGAACGGGCGCGCGACCCGCGAGACGATCCCGTCCGGCGCGCCTTCGGACGGGAGCAAGAAACATACGTACCTGACTAGCTCGCGGGCGCTGAATGCCCGTTGCCTGAACCGAACAGGAACCTGTCGGCGATGGCGTGTTCATTGCGGATCGACATTTCCTGCGCGGTGTTCAGCCAGAGCCCGTCGAAGCCCGCGGAATGCATCCCGGCGTGGATCGCGCCGATGTTCTGCAAGTCCTGCGTCGGCAACTCACCCCAGCCGTAGTGGTCCTGCCAGCGCTCGAAAACCTGCCACGACGTCTCGGGAACCTCCCCCGGGGCGAAGTGCTCCAGCGAGAACATCTCGAACACGCACCGGTTCGGATCCTGGGCGTCAGGCAGCATTCGGTAGCCGAGCAGGCACGACTTCTCGACCAGGATGACCATGGAGGGAAACACATGCCAGTCGCCGTTGCCGCCGAAGTATTGCTCCATCGACATCCGCGGGAAGTCAACACCTTCGGCAAGCGCGAGTTCCTCGCACATCTGGTGGTAGCGCAGAAACGGCGGGACGTCATCAGGCTCCATGGTGGCCAACTGCTGAGCGGCGCGGAAGTCACGCTCGGTGACCAGTGAGCCGACCTCGAGGTACTGGTATTTCATCGAATTGGCGAAGACCTCGGGCCGCGCGGCGAGTTCCTGACGCCCCTTATCGCGGTTGGCGTGCTCGGGACGCTGTGTATACACGAACCGGGAGTGGTTCTTATAGGTGATGGTCGGGGTATACGGAGCGTAGATGTATTCCTGGGGTGGCGCCGGCGCGGTCGACGGCCGCGGCCCCTGCGCCGAGCGCATGGTCTGAGGGTGAGTACCCGCTGTGTGGTAGCCCTCGATGAATGCGTCGATGACCGTCTTCCAGTTTGCCGGCAGATACGTGCGCTTTCGCCAGCGGAACCGCATGTCCTGCAACCGAAATGGGGCCAAGGCCGTAGGCAGCGGGTCCAGCCATTCGAGCAGGTCCGGCGGGTCGGCTGCCATGTTGATGAAGATCCAGCCGCCCCACGTGCCGGTCGCGACCGGCCGCAGGCCCCATTGCTCCCGCGGCCTAGAGGCGAATTCGTCACGGCACGGCACGAAGGAGGAGCGGCCGTCCAGTGCGTACCGCCAACCGTGGAACTCGCAACGGAACTCTTGGTCCGGCAATAGTCCGGCCCCGCGCACCAGCTTCATCCCGCGGTGGGCGCAGGTGTTGTGAAAAGCCTTGATGCTGCGGTCTTTCTGTCGCACCACGACGATGGAATGCGGACCGACCGTGTACTCGTAATAGTCACCGGCAGAGGGGATTTCCTCTTCCCGGCACGCTGGCTGCCATACCTGCGTGAACAATCGGCTCAACTCGAGCTGCAAAAACTCAGGGTCGATGTAGCGGCTCTTCGGCACGAACGTATCGCCGCAGGCAAAGCGTGTGGGTACCCGCTCGGTGGCTAATTCGGTCATGTCACCCTTCACCTCTGCTCAGCCGGCGGGTGGTTTGTCGAAGATGTTGGGATATAGGACAGCTTCCTTGAATGACGTCTCGATCTCCGCGAACGCGGTCGGGATGTCCCAAACGCCGGAAGACGAGACGATTTCGCGCTCGACGACCGGGTTGGACATCAGGCTGATGCGACCGTTGCCGGCGAAGATCACGCGGCGGTTCAACCAATCTGACTGCGTGCTGGCCAGATACACCACGGGCGGTACGCAGTTCTTCGGGGACAGTCGGGTGTTGCTGTCGGAGTAGTCCATGCTTCCGCCGCCCTTGATGCCCTGGGTCATCCGGGTCCCTGCGATCGGTGCGATCGCATTGCATCGCACACCGTAGTTGCGTAATGCGTTGGCGCACGAGAAGGTAAGGCCGACGATGCCCATCTTGGCCGCCGCATAATTGGGCTGGCTCGGTGCGCCCTGCAGCCCGGACATGGAACTGAAATTGATCAGCCGGTACTGTCCGCCGCGGTTCTCCCGCCACCAGGCCGCGGCGTGCCGAGTGATGTTGAACGTGCCCTTGAGGTGCACCGAGATCACCGCGTCCCAGTCGGCCTCGCTCATCTTGAACACCATGCCGTCGCGCAGAATCCCCGCGGCGTTCACCACGACGTCCAAACCGCCGAGTGTCTCAGCGGCCCGATCGATCAGCTCGCCGCACGCGGCGAAGTCGGTGATGTCGGTGGCGTCGGCGAAGGCTTTGCCGCCACCGGCCGTGATGGTAGCGGCGACGGTTTCGGCGGGGCCCGCATCGTGGCCGGTGCCGTCGACGCTCACGCCGGCGTCCGACACCAGGACTGTCGCGCCTTCGGCCGCAAGACCTTCGGCGACCGCCGCACCGATTCCGCGTCCGGCACCGGTCACCAGCGCGGTACGTCCGTCGAGCACACCCATCGTCGTCCAGCTCCCTCGCGGCGGATTGGTTTCCCATCAGCATACAGAACAGAAAAACAGAATCTGTATAGTTGCATACCGATGGCTTGCTAGTCGAAGCCCCACTCCTGGTAGCGGCGCTCCAGTTCGGCCATCGACTCCCGCGCGCCGCGTTCGCCACGCTCTTTCATGAAGTTGAACTCGTCGTCGCGCCAGGACAGGTTGCTGAACACCGTGTGCCCCATCGGCACCCAGTCGCCGAACTGAGCCATTCCGACTGCGTGCCAGAACGCGATGAGTGCATGTTTGCCCACCATCAGCCCGTCGGCCGAGTGATGGGCGATGGCGCGCGCATAGCGCATGGCCTCCCCGCGCAGCGAGGCGGCGGGGACCACGGATGCGGCGACTCCCCAGTCGCGCAGCTCGGTCGCAGGTACTTTGCGTCCGGTGATCATCGCCTCGTAGCCGCGGTTCGGGCCTAATTTCAGCAATGCCAACGGCATTGCGGTCGAGAACCCCGCGAAGCCGATCCTGGCCTGGGGCCGGGCGAGATACATGTCGTCGGCGACCACGAGGATGTCCGCAGCCAGTGCCAAGTTCATGCCCGCGCCCAAGGTGGCGCCTTGGCAGGCGGCGATCACCGTCTTCGGAAATTCCAGCCAGTTCGTCAAGTGGCGGTGTAGACGACGAGCGTTGGCCAGCCTGGCCGTCTGTGGGAGGCGTTTACCCTTCTGCAGTCCGGCCTTCTCCACCGGAAGTCGGCGTACGTCGTCTCCGCTGCAGAAGTCCTTGCCCTCGGCCAGCAGGATGACGACTTTGACGTCGTCGTCCTCCTCGGCGAGGTTCAAACGGTCCTTGAACAACGTGTGCATGTCGGGGGAGAGAATCGCGTTGCGCCGGTCCGGGCGATTGATCACGATCTGTGCGATGTGTGGTTCAACGACCTCGTAGCGCACCCAATCCGGGTCGACCTCGAATTCGCCGCCGGCGGGGGCGTCGGTGCTCATCGCGACTCCTTCGCGCAGACGGTACATAGATACAGTAGTCGATCAACTGTCTCACTGGTACGGTCAGGCAATGCCAACAATGAGCGTCAGTCAACAGCTCGAGGCGCCGGCGGACCGCGTCTGGGCAGTTCTGGCCGACTTCGGCAAGGTCGGCTGGATCCCGGGCGTGGGTGAGGTTGAAGTCGACGGTGAGGGACCAGGCATGTGCCGGCGCATCGGGGGCAGTGGTGGCGCGCCGGTCGTCGAGACGCTGCTCTGGGTGAAACCCGAGGTGCGATCGTTATCGTACGAAATCACCGACAATCCTCTGCCGGTGCGGAGATTCGTCGCGGTCGCCTCGGTGTCGGAGCCCACCAGCGAGGCCTCGGGTGGATCGACTGTGGCCTGGGACATTGAGTATGAGCCGGACGGGGATGACGCCGCCGCGCGAGACGCGATCGAGGCCGTTTACGGCATGATGGCCGGCTGGATCGACGAGTATGCCCAAGCCCGTCCCGTCATATAGAACACTTAGACAATATCTGTTAATTAGTCTAATGTGTGC
The DNA here is from genome assembly GCF_002101675.1 of Mycobacterium gordonae. Taxonomy (GTDB): domain Bacteria; phylum Actinomycetota; class Actinomycetes; order Mycobacteriales; family Mycobacteriaceae; genus Mycobacterium; species Mycobacterium gordonae. The sequence goes on from NZ_LQOY01000014.1 coordinate 26,466, forward strand.
GGGGTGATTGATCCTCTCGATCTCGTCCTGATCAGCGTCGACGATCACACCGTCGAGCCTCCCGACATGTTCGCGGGCCGGGTCCCCGGTAAGTTCGCCGAGCAGGCTCCGCGCATCGTCGAGGACACCGACGGGGTGTGTTTCTGGGTGTACGACGGCCTGCAGTTACCCAACATCGGGCTCAACGCAGTCGCCGGTCGGCCGAACGACGAGTGGGGTTTCGAGCCGTCCAGCTTCGCTGACATGCGCGCCGGATGTTATGACGTGGACGCCCGCGTCGACGACATGAATGCGTCGGGTGTGCTTGCCTCGCTGTGCTTTCCGTCGTTCCCGACGATTTCGGGCGCGCTGTTCACCTACCGGGGTGACCGTGAGGTGTCAGAGGTGATGGTGCGCGCATACAACGACTGGCACGTCGAGGCCTGGTGGGGCCGCCACCCCGACCGATTTATCCCCATGGGCATTCTCCCGCTCTGGAACCCGAAACTGGCCGCCGCCGAGGTGCACCGGCTGGCCGGGCTGGGCTGCCGCGCCGTCACCGCACCACAGCACATCGGCAACTACGGTCAGCCGCCCTGGCAGGACCCGCATTGGGATCCGCTGTGGGAGGCGATCTGTGCGGAGAACACGGTGGTCAACATCCACATCGGTACCGGTGGCGGGCTACCGGTGCCGTCCGACCAGACGACCTATCTGGCTTACAACTCGATGCTGCCGCTGGACACGCAGCGCTTCACCGCCGACCTGTTGTTCTCGCCGATCCTGCGCAAGTTCCCCACCATCAAATTTTCGTTGTCCGAGGGCGGTATCGGGTGGATCCCGTTCCTGCTCGAGCGATTCGAGGACATCTACTCGCGGCAGCGGGCATGGACCGGTGACGACCTGGGTGATGGCCTGAGCCCCACCGACGTCTACCGCCGCAACTTCATGTCGTGCTTTATTCGCGACCGGGTCGGCATCGAGATGCGCGAGCGCATCGGTGTGGAAACCATCTGCTGGGAAATGGATTATCCGCACTCCGACAGCAGTTGGCCCGACGCGCCCGAACAGTTGGCCGCCCAGCTCGACGGTTGCACACCCGAGGAGATTGAAGCAATCACCTGGAAGAACGCCGCACGGGTGTTCGGATACACCGGCGTCGACCGGCGCGGCAGGTCGAACTGCACTGTCTCGGCGCTGCGAGACAAGATCGCCGACCTCGACCTGTCGGCGCCCACGGTGGACGCGGGACGCGCGCCGAAGGCCGGCGCCACTGCGATCACCTACGGGGAGATGAAGATTCGGATGGCCGCGATTCTGCAAGGTGGGGCGTGACGGAGGTGGACCCCGGCGTCGTGCTCAGCGATGCGGATCTCTGCTTTCGCGACGAGGTTCGCTCGTTTCTGGCGAGCGCGCTGACACCTGATGTCCGCGGTGCCGCGTCCGACGAGGTCGATCGGCTGAACCGAATGCGGCTGTGGCAGAGCCGGCTTCATGACGCGGGTCTGGCCGCCATCTCCTGGCCGGTACGCTACGGCGGCCGCGCGGCAACCCCGGTGCAGCAGTTGGTGTTCAGCGCCGAAATGGCCGCTGCCCACGCGCCTGAACCGATCAATCGCAGTGCCATCAACCAGCTGGGTCCCACGATCATCCAGTGGGGCACCGACGATCAGCGCAGCGGCTACCTACCGGGAATCCTGTCCGGACAACAGGTGTGGTGTCAGGGGTTCAGTGAGCCGGAGGCGGGCAGTGACCTGGCGGCGTTGAAGACCCGCGCCGAACGCGACGGCGACGAACTGGTGATCACCGGGCAGAAGATCTGGACCTCCAAGGCCCAGTACGCCGACTGGATATATATCTTGGCGCGCACCGATCCTGCTGCCGATAAGCACGCCGGCATCAGCTACATCCTGGTGCCACTGGATACTCCGGGCATCGAAGTGCGCCCAATCCGGCAGATCACCGGTGCTTCCGAGTTCAACGAGGTCTTCTTCGACGCGGTACGTGTGCCGCTGCGCAACGTGCTCGGTCCCCTGCATGGTGGCTGGAAGGTCGCCAAATCTACCTTGGGCTACGAGCGGGTCGGGCAGAGCCGGACGCACCGCATCGAGCGCCGGCTCGCGATCCTGGTGAAGATGGCTCATGAAGACAACGCGTTGTGCGACAACGCCTTGCCGGACAGTTACGTTGCCGACCGGATCGTCGGCTTCGCCGCGCGGGTCGAGGCCTTACGGCAGATCTCCGCACAGGCCACCGCTGCGGGAGTACGCGGCCTCAGTCCGGGGCCCGAGGCGTCGGTGGCAAAATTGCTCACCTCTGAAGTGGACCAGGAGATGGCGGACTTCGGATTGGAGCTGGCCGGGGCCGGCGGGACGCTGGAGCGCGGGTCGCCAGGCGCCGCCAAGAACGGCAATGTGGCGCAGAGCTATCTGTTGATGCGGGCCGCCACCTTCGGCGCCGGCACTTCGGAGATCCAGCGCAACGTCATCGCCGAAAAGTTGCTGGGACTACCCCGTGACCCCTGACTCGCTGCCCTCGTTGGACGAGATTGCTGATCGCACAGCCGAATTGACGCAGCTGCGCAACTCCGTCGACGACATCTTGAAGGATGTGTGGTCCGTGGAACGAGCCAGGGCGCTGCTGGACGGTCCCGGTCCGGCGTTCGACGCTCAGTTGTGGCGCACCGTCAACGAGCTCGGCTGGCCTGACGTTCTGGTCAGTGAGTCCGCCCGCGGCGGCGGGGGCGGTCTTCGGGAACTGTGCGTGATGGCCGAGGCGGCCGGTGCCGCCGCCGCACCCATCCCCCTGGCGGTGACGGCCGCGGCCGGGTGGTGCGCCGACGGGTGCGCCGACGGTGTCAACCTGCTGTTGCCGGGACGCGCGGAACTGACCGCTGAGGGCGGGGTGTCGGGGCTCTGGCCGGTCGTGGCCTACGGGGCCGTGGCCACCGGGCTCCTCGTTCGTGCGGACAAGGGTGATGAGACGGTGCTGGGGTTCGTCGACCCGACAGATGCCGCCGTTCAGCTTTCAGCGGTGTGTCCGCTCGACCACAACCCCGCGGCGCGAATCGAAATGCGTGACAGCAGGATACATGTGATAGAGCGCGCAGAGCGGGCCAGGTGCCGCCATCAGGGAGCGGCACTGCGTGCCCAAGTTGCGCAGGTCGCCGAGCTGGTCGGGATCACGTCGGCGGCCAACGACGCGGCAACCGCCTACGCCAAGCTCCGGGTTGCTTTCGGACGTCCGATCGGGACATTCCAGGCCGTCAAGCACCGGCTCGTCGACCAGCGGTGTGCGATCGAAGTGGGACGAGCGCTGGTCAACCGTGCGGCGGACGCGATCGATCAGCATCATGCCGACGCGGCGGCCCTGGCTGGCTTGGCTGCCTTCTGGGGAGTGCACGCCTTGCGGTCGGTGCCCGAAGGTGCCATGCAGGTATTCGGCGGCATCGGCTACACCTGGGAGCACCAGGCGCACGTTCACCTACGCCGCGCGGCCAGCTGCGCGGCAACACTGGGGTCACGTGCACAACACCGCGAGGTCGTCGCCGCGTGGCTCAGTTCCCGGCACTCCCAGGAGGGGAGCCGAACAGAGTGACTACCGACGCGTCGACGGCTTTTCTCGGCGGGATTCGTGTCCTGCAACTGGGCGACGGGATCGCCGGCTCGGCGGCGGTGGCGCTGCTGGCCACATTGGGGGCCGGTGTCACCAAGTCGACCGGCGGCCCGCCGGTGCCGCGGCACGGACCGGTGATCAAGACCGAGGCGGGACCCGTCGCCGCGATCGACGTCATTCTCGACCGGGACAAGCGGCTGGGCACCGACGCAGACAACCCGATCGACGAATACGACATCGTCATCGTCGACCACGAGGCTGCGGTCACCCCGCCGCAAGCTCGAACGGCCGTCGTGGTCGTCGTCAGCCCCTTCGGATTGGACGGCCCCCGCGCGGGGCAGACCGGCGGAGAGCTCGTCGCGCAGGCCGCCGGTGGCTTGCTGTCCACCATCGAGGGTTCAGACGGTACACCGGTGCCCGCGCCGGGATACGTAGCCCTCAAGGCGGCGGGCGCCGTCACCGCATTGGCTGCCCTGCACGGCCTCGATCGCCGCCGGGTCTCGAAACATGCTGTGTGCGTGGATGTTTCGGTACAAGAAGCCGTGATATCCACGGCCGTACTGCCCGAGTGCGCGCATCTGCTCTACGCGTGCCCCGGGCGGGCGGGCAGCGGGCGGTACCTCGCCCCGTCGGGCCTGTTCGGGTGCCGCGACGGGTTGGTCCGCATCACCGCCGTCGAAAACCACCAGTGGCGGGGACTGGTTGTGGCGCTGGACAATCCGGAATGGGCTATTGGTCTGGACGAACGGCCCGCGCGCATCCAGCATGCGGATCTGATCAACCGGCACGTGGCCGAATGGGCTGCGACCCTGGACAAGGCGGACTGCGCCGCGCTGCTTCAGGCCAACGGCGTGCCTTCGACACCAGTCAACGCGCCAGAAGAGATCCTCACCTCACCCCAGTTCCTGTTTCGCGGTGCCGTCTCGCGCGCGCATCCGGGCGGCGTCGAAACTGCCGTTCTCGGCCCACCATGGCTTTCCCACCGCGGCGGCCAATCGGATCAGCCCCGCACCGGCAGGCTCAGCGACGTGCGGATCGCCGAACTCACCCACGTGCTGGCCGGGCCGATCATCGGGGCACTCCTCGGTGCAATGGGCGCCCGAGTGCTTCGGCTCGAAGACCCCGACCGGCTGGACATTTACCGGCGCACCGGCCCCTTCGCGGCGGGAAAACCGGGTGTGGAGCGCGGCGCTTACTTCGCGGTGGCCAACCATTCCAAGGCCAGTCTGCTGATCGAGCCGACTCACGCCGCCGCGGATGTGGCCCGTGCTGTCGCCGGCTGCGACGTCCTCATCGAGAATGTCGGCGCGTCACGGCTGCGGCGGCTTGGTGTCGACCCAGACGCCGTGGCCGCGTCCGGCCGGCTCGCGGTACGGGTGTCGGGATTCGGCTCGACCGGCCCGCTGGCCGGATACCGGGTGTACGCCAATAATGTTCAGGCGTACGGCGGGCTGGCCGGGCTGACCGTCGATGCGACCGGCGCACCCGCGAGGCTCAGCACCGTGATCGCCGACCCCTTGTCGTCGGTGGTGGCTGCCGTGGTCGTGGCCGCCTGGGCGCTCGGACCCGCCCGCCACACCGGCGCCGTCATCGACCTGTCCATGGCTGAGGTGGTCGCCTCGACGGTGGCCGAATACGTCGCCGCCACATCGATCGAAGTGCCTCCGGTGACCGAAGGCGCGGTGCGTCGCGGGGTGTGCCGGGCCGCTGACGGGCGTTGGGTCGCAGTCGAATTCGATGCCGGCGTGCTGCAGGAGAACCAACTGAGGCAGCTGGCAGCCGCGGTACCCGCCGGCGAGGCGGCTGACACAGTGAACGCGCTGGGTGCGCGGGCCGCCGCGGTACAACGTCCCGAGGACCTGATCGCCGACCCGCATCTGGCGGCGCGTGGATTCTTTCCCGAAGTCACCCACCCCGATCCGGACATCAGCACCGCGCGTCTGGTCGGGTTGCCGTGGCGGTTCACCGGCCGAGGACCCGTGCCGCTGGCGCCTCCACCGGCGCTGGGCAGTGCCAACGTCTCTCACGGAAAGGATGACCAGTGCCCGCTGACTCACGCGCCGATTCCGCAGTGACAGTGTGGGCGTCGACCTTCGTGCCCGCCAAGTCGCCGATTGCCGGTTATGGACAGGACGGCTACAGCGTCGCGTGGGTTGATACCCCCGAGGGGCGGTTGCAGGTATTGGTCTCCGGACCGCGACCCGTGCCGGGAACCGTTGGTCGGTTGCGTCCGCACACTCTCGGTGACACGACAGTCGATCTCTTCGAGGCGGACCCGGCATGACCGGAGTCTCCGTCGCCGGAATCGGCGTGACCCCTTTCGGCCGGCATGGTGACACCGCGCTGGCTGACCTCGGAGTGGCTGCCGCGCGGCAGGCGCTCGACGACGCAAGTCTGGGCTATGACGCGGTCGGTGAGGTGTTCGCTTCCTCGTCGATGGCGCCGCCGCAAACCGCGTTGCGGGTGGCGCATCGCCTGGGACGCACGGGCATTCCGGTCACTGCCATCGAAAGCGCGTCAGCGGGAGGCATGGTCGCTCTGCGACACGCCGTGTGGGCGGTAGCCTCCGGGCGCTGTCGCGCGGCACTGGCCATCGGGTACGAGAAGACCACCGCCCTCGAACCCGGAGGTGTGGTACCCGCGGCCGTCGGCTTCTGGGACAGCTTCCCTCCCCAACTGCACTACGCCATCGAAGCGAACCGCTGGCTGCACGACTCCCACAGCCAACCGGAGGCCATCGCCGCGGTCGCGGCCAAGGCGTACAACCAGGCTCGGCTGAATCCCCGCGCAGCCCGGCGCAGCGACGAGGAAGTGACCGTCCAGCAGGTGATGGCAGCCAGAATGGTTGCCGAGCCCCTGACCAAGATGATGTGCCACGCCTCGGTGGACGGCGGTGCGGCCATTGTCGTGACCGCCGATTCCCCGCCACGGTCGGTTGCGGTCAACGCTATCGAGCAGACCAGTTGGCCGCAGGATCCGTCCTGGCCGGTGCTGGGTCCGTGCGTCGGACCGCCGTCCCAGATCACGATGACCGCACAACGCGCTTTCGATGCGGCACAGGCGATTCCGGCTGATGTCGGTATCGTCTCACTGCACGACATGTGCGCCAGCGAGGAGATCACCGCGCTGATCGCGTTGGGCCTCACCGACCTCGAGCAGGCGGGGGAGCTGGCGACCTCCGGCGAGCTGAGTAGCAACGGCCGGTTGCCGACCAACACCGACGGCGGTTGCCTGGCCCGCGGGCACGCGTTCGGCGCCACGGGACTGGCCCAGGTGGCCGAAGTGGTCACTCAGCTTCGGGGAGAAGCGGATTCGCGCCAAGTTGCCGAGCCGCGGGTGGGACTGGCGCAGGCCATGGGCGGCGGCGGGTCGTGCGTCGTCGCCGTGCTGGGACGGTGAGACCGCTCAGCCGATCGCACCGCTCTCTTTGAGGGCGGCTATCCGGTCCCAGTCGCCGCCGAGTTCCAGGATCAGCGTTTCGGTGTGTTCGGCGAATTCCGGTGCCGGACGCAGACTAAGGTGCGCTTCGTCGAAGAGCACCGGACTGGCCACCAGTTCGTAGTGTTCGCCGTCCTGTGCCACCGACACTATTCCACCGTTGGCCCGCACCTGCGGATCGGCCGCCACTTCAGCGGTGTTCAGCACCGGAGCCCACTGGCCGTCGAAGTCGGCGAGCACGGTGCGCCAATGGTCGAGTGGCTGAGACGCGATCACTTGGCGCAGTGCGTCGGTGGCCGCGGCGGCATTCTCGACGAGCGACTCGTGGCTGGCAAACCGCTCGTCGGTGGCAAGGTCGGGGATCCCGATCCGGGTGCAGAACTCGGCGAAGTACCGAAAAGCCTGCAGCATGGACAGTCCCAGGAACCGGTGGTCGCTGGTGCGATAGAAACCGGTGAGCGGATTGTGCGGTGCCACATTCGCGCCGGACGGGTTGGCGACCCACGGTTGGCCGCTGACGAGCGCGGCATTGACCGCCACGCCCATCGCCCACACGCCGACGCCGAGGAGCGAAATGTCCACCGTGCGGGCCTGGCCCGTGCGTTCCCGCTCGAACAGTGCGGCCGCGATACCGCCGGCGATGGTCATACCGCCGATCGAATCTCCATACGCTGGACCCGGCTGCGCCACCACGCCGTCCATGTCGGACGGCGTGGTGCTGGCGGCACCGGCGGCGCGGCTCCAGAACCCCGTCATGTCGTAGCCGCCCTTGCCGCCGTCCGGGCCTTGCGGACCGTAGGCGCTGCCGCGGGCGTAGATGATCTGCGGGTTCACCGCACGGAGGTCGTCGACGTCGATCTTCAGCTTCTTGCGGGCGTTGGGCAGGAAGTTGGTGAGAAACACGTCGCTGGTGCGTGCGATATCCATCAGCAATTCGCGTCCGCCAGGCTTCGAAATATCGAGTGCGATAGACCTTTTCCCGCGGTTCGCATGCTCCATCACCGGGTTGCGGGCGCCCTCGATGGCGATGTTGCCGAGTCGACGCAGGCCACGCTGGGAGTCGCCAGTGCGCGGATGCTCCACCTTCACCACGTCCGCACCCCAGTCGGCCAGGACTGCGCCGGCGGCTGGAACGAACGTCCATTGGGCGACTTCGAGCACGCGCACTCCCGACATGGGTCCCGGCATCAACCTGTCCTCAGCGGTATTCCAACGTGACCGGAAGCCGGTCGTGGGTGTGCACCAGCGCCGAAGCCCGCGGTACCCGCTCTCCGGTTACTCGAATTCCGCTGGCGCGCTTAGCAAGTTCCTCCAAGAGTAAGCGGGCTTCGCGCCTGGCGAGCGCGGCTCCCATGCAGAAGTGTTCGCCGACACCGAATCCGAGGTGACCGGAAGCGTCGTTGCGGGTGATGTCGAAGTGTTCGGCTGTTGGCCCCCAGTGATCTTGGTCGCGATTGGCTGAGGCGTAGGCCAGCAGTACCCCGTCGCCTTCTTTGACGGTGACTCCGCGTAGCTCGACGTCGTGAGCCGCCTGGCGAGCCATGCTCATGACGGGTGTCCAATATCGCAACACTTCCTCAACGGTGTTGTCGGCCAGGGCCGGATCGGCGAACAGCCGGCCGGCCTGATCGGGGTGCGCGTCGAGGCAGTCGGCGATTCCGGCGATCAGGCTCTGAGTCGTTTCGCTGCCAGCCGCCAGGAGCGTGAGCGCGTAGATCATCACCTGCGCGTCGTTGAAGGGCTCACCGTCGATTCTGACCGTGGACAGCATGGTGAGCAGGTCGTCACCGGGGTGGTCTTTGCGTTCGGCGACCAGACTGACCAGATACGGGCCGATCTGGTCGAAGATCAGCGCCATGTCGTCATCGTTGGCCAGGCCGCTGCCGACATTGGCGATGGTGGTGGCCCAGCCGGCAACTTTCGACCAGTCCGGTTCGGGTACGCCCAGCAGATAGGCGAAGACGTACACCGGAATCGGCTCGGCGATCCGCTCAATCCAGTCAAATTCGCCTTCCGGCAGGTCGTCCAGCGCGTCGTTGACGACCTGGCGTACCCGAGCCTCCATCTTCGCCACCGCCGACGGCGTGAACCGTACGCCGATGGCCTTGCGGTGCGCCCGGTGCTCCGGGGGATCCATGAACATAATGCCGCGGGTCTGGTATCCCTGCGGGTCCCGTCCTTCGCGGTGGGCGATCAGATCCATCATGATGCCGATGCGCTCGGACTTGAACTTCTCAGGGCGCGCCGAAATGCCCTTGATGTCGTCGTATTTCGTGATGACCCAGAATTTGCCTTCCTCGTACCAGTGCACCGGGTCGCTCTCGCGCAGCTGTGCGAAAGTGGCGTTGGGGTCGCCGAGATAAAAGGCCGGCTGGTCGAACCGGGCTGTTGCGGTGATCGCCATAGACCTAAACAATAGAACATCTTGTGTTGATCTGCGAACATGGTCATCCCCGCGGCCAGGTTGCTCGGGCAACGTGTCTGCCACGACTATATGCCGGTTGCGCGGGTTGCTCGCCGACCGGCAGCTGTGTTGTCAAAGGAACAAATCGTGTCATAGTGTTACGTGGTGACCGGTGCTTTGTCCCACCTCCGCGTGTGCGACCTGGGTGGCCAACTCGCCGGGGCGGGTGCGACCAAGATTCTTGCGGCATTCGGTGCCCAGGTCATCCGAGTGGAAGATCCCGTCACTCGTGGCATGTGGGATGCGCTGCGGGGGGTGGGCCCGTTCGTCGACGACCGCCGCGGGGTGAATCTGGGCGCTGGATTCAACAACCACAATGTCGGCAAATTGGGCGTGACCATCAATCTGCGGCTGGAAGCCGGCAAGCAACTGCTTCGAGAGCTGGTCGGTGTCTCGGACATCGTCTGCGAGAACTTCGCAGCCGGAGTCATGGCGAAAATGGGCTTCGGCTACGAGCAGCTGTGCCTCATCAAGCCTGATGTCATCTATGTCTCCAATTGCGGGTTCGGCCACACCGGCCCGTACCGAGACTTCAAGACCTGGGGCCCGATCGTGCAGGCACTCAGTGGTTTGACGTTCACGGCAGGGCTGCCGGACCACGAACCAGCGGGGTGGGGGTTCTCCTACATGGACCACGTCGCCGCCTACTACATGACGACCGCGATTCTGGCGGCGGTACACCACCGGGAGCGCACGGGGGAGGGGCAGCACATCGATTTGGCGACGGTGCCGGGCGGCATCGCCATGCTGCCTACCGAGGTGCTCGACTGGACGGTCAACAACCGAGTGGCGCGTCCGCGCGGCAATCGCTCCGACTACGACGAGATGGCGCCGCACGGGATCTACCCGTGTGTGGATGAGGACAGCTGGATCGCCATCGCCTGTCGGGACGACCGCGAGGTCGCGCTGCTGTCGAAGGTCTTGGAGGAGCCCGAGTTGGCTGCCGAGCGGTTCGCAACCCTGGAACGGCGGTTGCCGGCCGCCGACGAACTCGACGAGCTCATCACTGCGTGCACTCGCACGCGCGAAGCCGCCTCGCTGGCCGGGGAGCTCGTCACCGCCGGCGTCCCGGCAAGCGTGGTCAAGTCGCCGCGCGAGCGCATCGACTACGATCCCGACGTCGCCACGTGGGGTCTGTTCCCGACGGTCGCGCATCCCGAGATCGGCGCGGTCCGGGTGGAAGGTCTCCCGCTGCGAATGTCGGCGACGCCGTGGAGCATTGACCGGGCCGCCCCATGTCTGGGTGAACACAACCGCGAGGTGCTGGGCGGCATGCTCGGGCGCAGTGATGTGGAATTGGACGAACTGACGAAGCAGGGTGTGATCTGAACGCACTAGCCGGACTCCGCATCGTCGAGATCAGCGACCAGTTCACCGCCGTGGGCGGGAGGTTGCTGGCCGAACTCGGTGCTGACGTCGTTGTCATCGAGCCTCCCGGCGGATCGCCGCATCGACGACGGCCACCGTTCGCGCACGACGACGCCGGTCAGGAAACCAGCTTGCGCTGGTGGAGCGGCAACGTGGGAAAGCGTTCGGTCACAGTTGATCTCGAGCACACCGGGGGGATCGCGACGCTGCGGCGCTTGCTCGCGAGTGCCGACATCGTGATCTCGGGTGCTGGCCTGATCGAGCGGGGAGCGCTGACGTATGACGACGTGGCGGCCGACCAACAGTCTCTGATCTGGCTGGTGGTAAGTCCGTTCGGGCTGGGCAGCGTGCGCTGCGACCACCCCGTGACGGACCTCACCATGCTGGCGGGTGGCGGTCCGGTGTGGAACTGCGGATATGACGACCATTCGCTGCCACCCGTGCGCGGCGCGGGGGAGCAGTCAGCCAACATCGCCGGACTTTACTGCGCGATCGGGGCGCTGGTAGCGCTCGCCCACCGCGACCGGACCGGTGCGGGCCAACTTGTCGACGTGAGCGTCAACGCGGTCTGCAATGTCAGCTCAGAACAGGCCACGTACCACTGGCTGGTCAACAACGAGACGTGTGTTCGCCAGACCAGCCGGCACGCCTATTTCACCCCGAGTCAGAAAACGCAGGTGCGGTGCGCCGACGGCTCGTACGCGACCACGGGAGTGCTGCCCCGCAAGCCGCACGAATACGGCGAATTGCTGCGCTGGCTGGACGACCTTGGGTTGCGTGATGTGCTGCCCGAAGCGGTCTTCCTGGAATTGGCCACCGCCCGCAGCACACCGGTGGACATCGCCCTGGTCGGCGCTGACGACGAAACCACTGCGATACTGACCGCCGCGCGTGAGGCCATCACCTTGATCGCTTCGAGAATGCCCGCGAAGCAGTACTTTCTGGAGAGCCAGCGGCGCGGCTTCCCGGCCGGCGCGGTGCTGTCGCCGGACGAGGCGTTCGAGGACGAACACATCGCCGCGCGCGGATTCAGGGTCGCGGTGCACCATCCGGAACTCGATGAAAGCTTCGACTACCCGGGCACCCCCTATGTCTTCGGCGCTACTCCCACCTCCGCGCTACGGCGGCCGCCGTTGCTCGGCGAGCACAACACCCTCCTGGACGAATGACCGGCGGCCACCGACTGACCCACGTCGGACTATGCGTTCGCGATCTGCCGATCTCCGTCGAATTTTATTGCACGGGATTGGGATTCAGCGAGGTGGGCCGAATGCGGATCGAGGGGGCCGACACGGAGCAACTGCTCGGCGTGCCCGACCTGGTGCTTGATCTGGTGTACCTGCAGCGTGATGGCTTTCGCCTGGAGCTGCTCAGCTACCCGTCGCCCGGGGTATCCGGAGACGGCCGGCCGCGACAGATGAATGCCGTTGGTTTCACCCATTTGTCCTTCCGGGTGGACGACGTCGAGGACATGATCGCGCGCCTCGAGTGTGCTGGCGGGCGGATATGGCCCGAGCGCACAGTCACTTTCAGCGGCGGCAACCGCGGCCTGATGGTCACTGATCCCGACGGCAACTGGCTCGAACTGATCGAACGCCTGACAGGTCATAAATAAGCAACTAGGCACTGACCGTACAATTGTTCAGTCTAGTGGTAGAGTCAGGCCGTGGCAGCCACCACCGAGTTGATGTATTCGCCATTCTCCAAGGCGGTCTTCGACGATCCCTACCCGGTCTACCGTCGGTTGCGCGACGAAGCTCCGGTGTATCGCGACCCACAGGACCGCTGGTGGGTGTTGTCGAGATTCGACGACGTCGCACCGGCGTTGCGGGACTGGGAAACGTTCTCCTCCAAACTCGGCCCGGCACCGGAGAATCCGGACAATGACGGGCGCAAGTACTCCGTGATCTCGATGGATCCACCACGCCATGACCGGATTCGTGGCGTGCTCAAAGGGTTTTTCACGCCGAGGGCCGTCGCGGCGATGGATTCGGCGCTGCAGGCTGTGGTGAACACCCACTTGGGCCGACTACGCGCCGGGACGACGGTCGACGCGATGGAGGCTTTCGCCTTCTCGGTGCCGACCGACGTGATAGGTGACCTGCTCGGGGTGCCGCAAGCCGACCGGGAGCAGCTGCGCGTCTGGTGGGAGGCTTTCCTCACCCGCGACGAAGGCACAGTTTCGATGCCGCCCAAGGCGATTGAAGCCAACCGCATGATCAGCCAGTACATCGGTGATCTCATCGAACGGCGTCGCACCGACCCGGGTGACGATCTGATCAGCATTGTGCTGCGGGCTACCTTCGATGATCCCGAAGCCGGTGGTGAGCGCTGCCTGACCGCGCACGAGGTGCTGATGTTCTGCAACTTGTTGTCGGCTGCGGGATCAGAGACGACCCAGAAGTTGATCTCCAACGGGCTGGTCGCCTTGGCCGAACATCCCGACCAGTGGGGGCGCGTTGTCAGCGACCGCAGCGTCATCCCGGCAGCCGTCAATGAGGCGCTCCGTTACGACACGCCGAGTCACTGGGTAGCCCGTACGTTGACGCGGCCCATCGAGCGCCACGGAGTCGCCATGCAAGCCGGGGACTGGGTGTTGCTGTTGCTGGGCAGCGCCAATCGGGACGAACGCCGCTACGAGGATCCGGACCGATTCATCATCGGCAGGCCGCGCGGCACGGACGTGTATTTCGGGTGGGGCATCCACATCTGCCTTGGGCAATGGCTGGCCCGGCGGGAGGCGCAGCTGGTGTTCGACTATGTCGCCGAGAAATTCCCGAACTATTCGATCGGAGCCTGCGAGCGGGTGCTTACCGCGACCGTGCGGGGTTACACGAGTGTCGAGATGACGCTGCGTTGACCATTGCGCATGAACAGAACCCGATGCCGGCCCTCGCGTGGAAGGGGAGGCCATGGACATCGCCTTGAGTAACGAACAGCAACTCCTGCAGGACACCGCGGCGCGGCTCGCGCAGAGCATCGCCGTGACCAGCCCCGAGCCGATTCCGGCCGGCGCGGCGCTCGACGCGCAGTGGCGGCACGTCGTGGAACTCGGTGTGCCAACCCTTCGTTCGCCCGAGTTGTGCGGTCTGGACGCCAGTGGTGTGGAGACAGCCGTCGTCATCGAGCAGCTGGCGCGGACCCTGTGCGCTGTCCCGGTCGTGGGTCAGGGCATCTTGGCCGCTGAGCTACTCCAGGCCGCCGGATGTGTCGAGGAACTCGAGCGATTGGCGAAAGGTGGGCTGCGGGCCGCACCCGTGTTGGGCGACACCCTGATCGGTTTTGCGGCGCCCCATCAGCCGGGGGTGGCTTTCGATGCGGCCGGCGCCACCCATGCACTGATGGTGGCGGACGTTGACGGGCAACGCCGGTTGTTGTGCGCGCCGTTGGGTAGTGGTGACGATGGTGCGACGGCCCTCGACCTGACGCGTGAGTTCCGTAACGTAGCAGCGGATCTCCGCAATTCGGCGACCGTCACCGGGAAACCGATCGATGACCAGCGGTGGCAGCGAGTCGAGTTGCTCGCTATCACCGCGGTCGCGGCCGACCTCGTCGGGGTCATGCAGGGTGCGCTCGACGACGCGGTGCGCTACGCCTGCGAGCGCACCCAATTCTCGGTGAAAATCGGCTCGTTCCAAGCCATTCAGCACTTGCTGGCTGACGCCCTGGTCCGGGTCGAGGGCGCCCGCAGCTGTCTGTGGCACGCCGCTTGGGCGATAGACCGGCTCCCCTTCGACGAGGCGAGGTTGGCAGCAGTGGCCGCGAAGGCATACGCGTCCGCCGCCGGTCGCGATGTGGTGGAAACCAGTGTGCAGGTCTTCGGTGGGATCGCGATCACCTGGGAACATGTGTCGCATCTGCGGCTGCGCAGGATGCTCATGGATCGTCGATTGTTCGGCGATGAGTCGGTGCACTACGAAGCCATCGCGGCGATGCGGTTGGCGGACCGCAAGTTGGCGTGACCATGGACTTCGATGACAGCGGGCCGGAGGCGGCGTTCCGCGCCGAGTTGCGCCAGTGGCTCAGTCAGCACGCGGCCGATGCCGTCGTCCCCGAAGACCCGGCCGCCCGCGCCGACGCTCAAAACGCCTGGCATCAGACACTTTACGAAGCGGGCTACATCGGACTGTCCTTCCCCGTCGATTGCGGCGGGCAGGGCAAAGACCCGATCTACGAAGCCATTCTCAATGACGAACTCGGTCGTGCCGGCGCGCCACCCATCGAGGGGGTGGGCCACCTGAGCAATGCGCTGCGCCTGTTCGGCACCGCAGAACAGCGCGACCGATTGCTGCCGGGCTTGCTGTCCGGGCAGGTGCGCTGGTGCCAGGGCTTCTCCGAACCCGAGGCCGGATCGGACCTGGCCGGGCTCAAGACCCGGGCCGAACTGCTAGAGGTCGACGGCCGTCGGCTGTTCCGCATCAACGGCCGCAAGATATGGACCAGCTTCGGCGCGGTCGCCGACTGGTGCTTCCTGTTGTGCCGCACGGAGGTCGACGCGCCCAAGCACGCGGGAATCTCGGTACTGCTGGTGCCCATGTCGACGCCGGGCATCGAGGTGCACCCGATTGTCAACGCGGCCCGCAACCGGGAGTTCACCGAGATCACCTTCGACGACGTAGACGTGCCCGAGGAACAGTTGCTCGGTGAACGGGGGCAGGGGTGGTCCATCGCGAACCAGTTGCTCGCCTATGAGCGCGGGCCCAGTGACATCAACTGGATCAGCCGGCTGGCCGCGCAACTTCGGCAGCTGGAAGACGATGTCCGCACCGGCTGGCTGGAAGACTCGCCCATGGTACGGGCGCGGCTCGGCCAGGCCTACGTCGAACTGCGTGCCCTGCAAGTCAAAGTGCAGCGATCCCTGTCAGAGCGGCAGCGCGGTAAACTCCCCGGCGCCGAGGGCTCGGTCGACAAGTTGCTCATGGCCCGCGCGGACCAATTCTTCGGGCACACCGTGATGGACCTGCGCGGTAGCGGCCCGCTGCTGCGCGAAGGCCTGGACTGGGACATCTACGTGTGGTCCCGCGCCGCCGGCATCTACGGCGGAACGGCGCAGATCCAGCGCAACATCGTTGCCCAGCGTGTGTTGGGGTTGCCCCGCAGCTAGGTGGCGGTGCGCTCAGCCCGGGCTGCCTCCGGCAAGATGCCTGACCGCCTCTCGAAGCCCATTGAGCCGCCGCTCCAACAGTTCTCGCTCCGCACTGTCCGGGCCGTCTGACCGCTCCAAGCTGGCGGTGACGTCGGCGATCTCGGCAGTGAGCCGCTCGGTCGCTTCACTTCTGGTCAGCAGGTCCTGATCAGCCCAGTCGTCGTGCGGAATTCGCTCACGGGGATCCATCGGTCCACTCCTCGGCCACGGCATCGGCTACAATAGTCAACTAGTCAGGAAATGTTTAGTTGTACAGTACCCGCACAGTACCGCATCAACGCGGAGAGTTGAGGAACGGCGATGCCGCTGCAGCCATCGATGAAGCTTCTGTCCGTGGACGACCACTTGATCGAGCCGCCCCATGTCTGGATTGACCGGCTGCCGAAGAAGTACATCGGGCAAGGGCCGCGCATCGTGGATTTCCCCCGCGACGGCGCCCCGCCGATGCAGCAGTGGGTGTACGAGGGCCGCACCTATCCCAACATCGGACTCAACGCGGTCGCGGGCAAGTCTCCCGAAGAGTTCGGGGTGGACCCGATTCGCTACGCAGACATGATCCCCGGCTGCTATGACCCGAAGGCACGGCTGGCCGATATGGACATCGACGGCGTGCACGCGATGCTGTGCTTTCCCTCTTTTCCGCGCTTCTGCGGAACGGTTTTCCTGGAGGGAGAGGACAAGGAGCTGGCATTGCTGGGAGTCAAGGCGTGGAACGACTTTTCGCTTGACGAGTGGTGCGCGACCGACCCGGCCCGCTTCATCCCGATGGCGATCACCCCGCTGTGGGATCCGGCGCTGATCGTCGCGGAGATCGAACGAGTGGCGGCCAAGGGCGCACGTGCCATCGGGCTGCCCGACAACCCGACCAACTTGCAGCTGCCCAGCTACCACACTGGCTATTGGGAGCCGGTGTGGTCGGTGCTGGAGGAGACCAACCTGACCGCGGTGATGCATTTCGGCAGTGGCGGCTTTCCGCCACAAACCGCACCGGAGGCGCCGTTCGCGGTGATGATCACGCTCATGGGCACCACGTCGATGGCGGCCGCGACCGAGCTCATCTTTTCGCCGGTGTTCCACAAACACCCGAACCTGAAGGTGGCGTTTTCCGAAGGCGGCGTTGGCTGGATGCCCTACCTGGTGGAACGCGCCGACTACGTCTGGCGCAAGCACAAGTACTACCAGAACATCCATCCCACCGTGGCGCCGTCGGAACTGTTCCGGCGCAACATCTCCGGATGCTTCATCGAGGACGAGGTCGGAATGTCGATGCGTCACACCATCGGCATCGACAACATCACCTGGGAGTGTGACTATCCACACTCGGATTCGTTCTGGCCCAAGAGCCGGGCACGCGCCCAGGAGATGTTGGCCGACGTGCCAGACGAGGAAGCGGCCAAAATCGTCGAACTGAACACCCGGCGCTGGTACGCCTTCCCGGAAGCGGGTTTCAGGTCGTGCACTGCAGATTCCGGATGGCGCCCCAACGACGGCGAGCCTTCCGAGTACGACTATGACAAGGTGATGGCCGGCCACGGCGGGATCGGCTTAGACACCTTCCTGGGCAAACTGGAGGAGCAGAAGGCTCAGAAGGCCGAGTAGTCACCCGCGGTCAGCGAAGATTCCCGCGACAGCGGGCCAGTCGTCGACCACGACGAGCCGCCCGGTTGAGGCCAGTGTCATGAACAGCCGGTAGCCGTCGGCGCTGACCGCCACGTTGGTCGTCATCGGGTCGTCGACTGGGATTGCGCCCAACAACTTCCCGGTCGGAGAGAAGATGGTGACGCCGCCGGCGCCGAGGGTGGCCACCAGCACCCGGCCCCGGGGGTCCGTCGAAACCCCATCGGCGCCACCGATATTGAGCGCGCCCCCACTCGGTACGGTGGTCAGGCCGCGGGCCCGGCGAATTCTGCCCGGTCCGGCGAGTTCGAACTCCCAGATTCGCCGCGTCCGTGTCTCGGCGACATAGAGCAGGGTGCCATCCGGTGACAATGCGATGCCGTTGGGCATTTCCAAGGGGTACGCGATCTCCTGTAATCCGTCCTCGACGGTGCCGTAGAGCAGTCCGGTGATGGTGCGCTGCCGACCGCTCGTGGTTCCACCGTCGGTCAGGTAGAAGCCGCCGTACTTGTCGACGCAGACGTCACTGGGTCGTATCAGCGGCTGGATCGCGCCTGAACGGGTGCGGAACTCGGTGGTCAATACCGCGACGGTCCCGTCGGTGTCGACAATCTGCACACTGGGGGTCACGGGGTTTTCAGCGGGGCCTAACGGCCGGAAAATCGTTACGCTCCCGGGGAAGTCGTAGGGCCAGGGTCCGAGGCCGAACCGGGACCCGCCGTTCTGGCACACCACCAGTCGCCCGTCGGGTAGTCGGCCCACCCCGTTGGGTCCGCCGCCGGGACGGGCTACCGTTTCGGTCTTGCCGTCGGCGCACACACGGGTGACCCGGCCGGCGGCCATTTCCGAGACCACCACCGAGCCGTCTTCGGAGACGACCGGACTTTCCGGAAAGGCCAGTCCGTCGGCCAGGCAGCGGGCCACCGTCATCCGTGAGACCGCTTGTCATGCCACCAGGCAGCGAACGCCGGGTCGGCCAGCGGAATGTCTCCGACCCCGACCTGCCGTCGCGGCCACTCGGCGGCGCGCTGCGTCATCGGCGACACCGGCCGGTTGACCCCGTAATGCAGTCGGTGACGCCGATGCAGGAAGCACCAGTGCCCTTGGTGCCGCTGGTAGCGGTCTTCGTATTTGATGACCTGCTCGACGAATCCGTCGTTGTGAGTCTGCGCGAAGCACTGTGCCCAGACCTGGCCGTGGGCGTTGTCCTCATCGTCGAGTTCGATCAGATGGTTGGACACCAGAATCACTGCGAAGACAGTGGAAGCAAGGCTCTCCGACATCAGCCGCTCCAGGCCTTCGGGCCCGATCCCGTAGGAACCGAAACGTGCGTGTGGCACGTACAGGTCGGCCATTGCGTGCACATCGCGGGCTTCGATGGCCGCCGCGTACCGGACGGGCAGCTGTCGAATCGCTTCGCGCGCCAGCAGATCGCTGACGCTAGCCCACTGAGATGCAGTAATGGACTGCGTCACGGCTCAACCTCCGATCCAGGCTTCTACAACAATACACATCATGTATTACTGTTAATTGTGGTTGTGCGACGGGGCCAACCGTGAGGAGGGGCAGATGCAACGTCTGAGCGGCAAGGTCGCCGTCGTCACCGGTGCGGCACGCGGACAGGGCCGTAGCCACGCTGTACACCTCGCCGACGAGGGTGCCGACATCATCGCGCTGGACATCTGCGCCGAGATCGAGACGAACGGCTACCCGCTGTCTTCACGAGATGACCTCGACGAAACGGTCAAGCTTGTCGAAAAGTCCGGACGGCGAGCACTTTCCGCGGTGGTCGATGTGCGGGACCGGGCTGCGCTCAAGAAGGCGATCGACGACGCCGTGGCCGAGCTCGGCGGCTTGCATGTGGTCGTTGCCAACGCCGGTATCTGCCCGCTGGGCAATCAGGTTCCGTCGCGCGGGTTCATCGATGCTTTCGATGTCGACTTCGTCGGCGTGGTCAACACCGTCGGCGTCAGTTTCGATCATCTTCGGTCCGGCGCGTCGATCATCGTCACGGGATCGATTGCCGGTCTTGTGCCGCAGAAGGACCTGGCTGCCGGCGGGGGGCCGCAAGGTCCAGGTGGAGCCGGCTACGGGTTGGCCAAGAAGATGTTGGTGGAGTACACCAAGGGCCTCGCGTTGACATTGGCCCCCGAACAGATCCGAATCAACACGATCCACCCGAGCAACGTCAACACCGGGATGTTGCACAACCTTCCGATGTACCGGACATTCCGTCCGGACCTGGCGGACCCGACTCGGGAGGATGCCGAAATCGTGTTCCCGCTGCTGCAGGCGATGCCCGTGCCGTGGATCGAGCCAGAGGACGTCTCCCACCTGGTGGTGTACCTGGCGTCCGACGAATCCCGCTATGTCACCGGCCAACAGATGTTCGTCGACGCCGGCGCAGGTTTGAAACTCGGCTTCTGAGGCCGTAACTCAGCGTCCCCGGAACTCAGGATCCCGCCGCTGGGTGAACGCCGCTATGCCTTCGGCGACGTCATCGGTTCCCGCCACCTGCTCAACCAGCAACGCCTCGACGCGAAAAGCCGTGTCGCGGTTGACGTCGAGTGCTTCGTTGAGCATCGCCTTGGCCGCCGCCAGCGCGCGGGTCGGACCCTGGGCCAGACGTCGTGCCCATGCGGTGGCCTCCCGAACAAGTTCGCTGCCCGGAACCACCGCATTCACCAAACCGATGCGGTGTGCCTCGGCGGCCGTCAATTCCTCGCCGAAGAACAGCAACTGCTTGGCGATGTTGAACGGCACCTTCCTGGTCAGCAGGTAGGCCGCGCCGCCGTCGGGCGCAAGCCCGCGGCGTACGAAAAGCTCGACGAGCCGGGCATGTTCAGCGGCCACGATGAGGTCGCAGGCCAGCACCATGCTGGCGCCGACGCCGGCCGCGACACCGTTGAGTGCACACAGCACCGGCTTCTCGCAGTCGAGCAGAGCCGAAACCACCGCCTGGGATCCGGTGCGAAGGATCCGCGCCGCGTCGCCGGCGACTCGATCCTTACTGGGTTGCATGCCGGGGTCACGCAGATTCGGTCCGGTGCAGAAATGCCGGTCACCGGCGCCGGTGAACACCACCGCCCGGATATCGGGATCGCTTGATGCGCGTTGCAAATGCTCGATAAGGGCTTGTTGCATCGCTCGTGTGACCGAATTCCCGGCATCGGGCCGATCCAAGATCAACCAGCGCACCCCGTCTTCAGTGCGTGCCACCACATCGGGGGTGCTCATAGCCGGATGGGCACGCTGGCCGGTCCACGGACGGTGTTGGTATGTACGTATCGGACCTCGTCCTCGTCTACCTCCCAAGTCGGGAACCGCGCCAGCGTCTCCTCCAGAGCGACGCGGGCTTCCAGCCTGGCCAGTGCCGCGCCGAGGCAGAAGTGTGATCCATGACCGAAACTGATGTGGCGGATGCCCTTTCGTTCGACGTCGAAGGTGTCAGGATCCTCGTACTGGCGTTCGTCCCGACCGGCCGAGCCGGTCAGCAGCGCGACGCGCGATCCCGCCGGGATCAGGGTGTCGTGGTAGGTGACGTCAAGGGTCGTATAACGGCCCTGCACGGGTGAAGGTGCGTCATAGCGCAGCAGCTCTTCGACGGCGCCTCCGATCAGCGTCGGGTCGGCGACGAGCTTGGCCCGCTGTGCGGGATTGCGTGCCAGCGTCAGCGCGGCCCACCCCAGTAGTCGTGCCACGGTCTCGTTGCCGGCGACGTTGATCGTCGCGACGAACATCAGCATCTCCGTGTCGTCGAGGCGCCGGGTCTCCTTGCCGGCCTGGACCAGATCCGTGGTCATGAGGTTGCTGACAATGTCGTCCCTGGCCGTGGTCCGGCGCTGCCTGATCTGCTCGGCGTAGTAATTGAGCAGTTTGACGTTGGCCTCCCGACCGCTTTCGCTGAGCTGGGATGTGCCCTCCTCGCGATGCAACTGGGCATCGGACCACTCCCTTAGGTTGTCGTGGTCCTCTTCCGGAAAGCCCAGCAGGGAACTGATCACCATCACGGGTAACTTCATCGAGAAGTCGCGGACGAAGTCGAACCCGTCCGCGCCGACGAATCTGTCCAGATATCCGCGGCAGAGCGTTCGCACCCGGTCCTCGAGCGTGGCGACCTGGGTGCGAAAGAAGGTGCGGTTGACCATCTTACGCAGCGCGGTGTGGTCGGGCGGGTCCATCATGATGATGGGACGCGGCGATGGCCACGGGTCCTGGCCGATTCCGTCGAGCGTGACTCCGTGCTCCGAAGAGAATGTCTCGGTGTCCAGCGAGGCCTCCAGCACGTCCGTGAATCGGCTCAACGCGTAGAAGTCGTATTCGTCGTTGCGATAGACGGGTGCTTCATCCCGGAGACGCTTCCAGACCTCGTACGGTTCCTTGTGCAGTGCGCGGTCGAACGGGTCCCAGCGCAAACCCATGGTCGTCATTCGCCACCGCCCTTTCAATGTAGGACAATATTACATTTTCTGTATAGTTGCACTACGCCGGCGGAGGGCGCGGCTCGCGTGGAGGAGGATGGCTGACAGTGGAAACCCGGGAGTTCGAACATGTCGTCTACGAGAAGGACGGTCCGGTCGCGCGGATCATCCTGAACAACCCCGAAGCGGCGAACGCCCAGAGTGCTCAGATGGTCCACGGTGTCAACGAGGCGCTTGACGACGCCCAGTATGACTATGAGATCAAAGTGGTCATCCTCAAGGCCAACGGGAAAGGATTCTGCTCCGGTCACATTCCCACCGGCGACTACCCGGAGTTCCGAGCCGAATTGAACGCCTCGGGCAAAGTATGGCGGTCAGCGGCCCAGTTGTTCCTGTGGCCGGTGCTCAAGCTCTGGGAATTCCCCAAACCTCTTATCGCGCAGGTGCACGGCTATGCGATCGGAGGCGGTACCACGTGGGCGCTGATCCCGGAGATCACGGTGTGCTCCGAAGACACCTGGTTTCAGATGCCGCTGGTACCGGGATTCGGGCTGCCCGGGTCGGAAACCATGTTCGAGCCGTGGGTATTCATGAATTACAAGCGCGCAGCCGAATATCTCTATACCGCACAACGACTGACGGCCGCGGAGGCGCTGGAGTTCGGCTTGGTCAACCGGGTGGTGCCGGCTGACGAGCTGGAGGCCACGGTCGAGGAACTGGCCGCTAAAATCTCCAAGGCGCCACTGATCACCTTGCAGGCGACCAAATCCGGCATCGTCAGGGCCTGGGAGACCATGGGGTTCCGCACTCACCAGCAAGCCAGCAATGATCTGCAGGCGGTGGTGACCGGCAGTCGGGAGTTCCAGCAGTACGTGGCGGAGTTGATGAAGAAGAGTTCCAAACCCAGCGAACGCACGTGACCATGCCGCTTACCTCAATCGTGCGCTTCGGCGACGACCCGGAAATCCAGGAACTGCGCAGGTCGGTTCGGGAGTGGTTGGCAGACAACCTCACCGACGAATTCCGGCGCAGCGCGGCAAACCCTGACTACCTGCCGCGGGATGCCCACGAACGTGCCGTTGCCTTCTGCAAGGAGTTGCACGAGCAGGGCTGGTTCGTGCCGCACTGGCCCGCGCTCTACGGCGGCGGCGGACGCGGCGTTGTCGAGCAAGTCGTCATCCGCGAGGAACTCGCGTACGCCGGCGCACCCCTGGTCAACACCAACGGGGTGAACATGCTGGCGCCGGTGTTGTTCACGTACGGAACGACCGAACAGAAGGAAGAGCACCTTCCGGCGATCGCGCGCTCGGAACGCATGTGGGCCCAAGGCTATTCAGAACCCGAAGCCGGCTCCGACCTGGCCGCACTGCGCATGACCGCCCGTCGCGACGGCGATTACTACATCCTCGACGGCCAGAAGACCTGGACCAGCAACGGCGTTCTCGCCGACTGGATCTTCGTGCTGGCCCGCACCTCCCCGGTGGCGGGGAAACGGCAAGACGGCATATCGTTTTTCCTCGTCGATCTCGCCTCCGAGGGAATCACCCGAAGGCCGATCCGTTCGATGACCGGATATCCCACTTTCGCCGAGGAATTCTTCGACGGTGTCCGGGTCCCCGCAGCCAACCTGGTCGGGGCGGAAGGGGACGGATGGCGGGTCGGCAAGGCGCTGCTCAACGCCGAGCGGTCCAATATCACCAGGGCCGCACAGGCCCAGCGATACCTCGATGAGCTGATTGAGTGGTGTCGCGCTCAACGTGGCGCAGCACACGACCCCTTAGCCGATCAGGCCAACCGAATCGCACTGGCCCACGCCGTGGAGCGCGTCGAGGTGGGTCGTGCGCTGTCCTATCGAGTGGCCTACCAGCAGGCCGCCGGCACACTGGACGCCGCGCTGCCATCGCTGTCCAAGCTGTACCACTCCGAGCTGACCGCCGAACTGCGTGCGCTGGGTGCCCAGATATTAGGTCCCGCAGGCGAACTCATGCCCGCGGACCCGGGCGCTGTCCTGCACGGGCACTTCTCGGAGGGTCTGCTCTTGTCCTTGCTGCATTCGATCGGCGGCGGTACCAGCGAGATACAGCGAGACCTGATCGCCACGGTCGCTCTCGGTATGCCGCGCTGAGAGTTGGTCAGGAAAACGCCGCTCTGCCCTGGGCCGCCCCCGAGCGCTGCTGCGCCACGGTCGCCAATGCCAATTCGAGTGGATGGAAGGCGGCGAGTTGCGCACTCTCGGCCGAATTGATCAGCCGCTTGGTCATCTCGACAGCACCCGGGTCCGCGTGCGCCAATTCGCCGGCGGTAGCCAATGCTCGGGCGACGGCCGCACCGGGTTCCACCACTTCGGTGACCAAACCCATCCGCTCGGCGTCGACGGCTGACAGCCGAGATCCCCGCAACAGCAGCGATGACGCACGGTGCCGACCCAGCTGCTGAGTCAACCGCCATGCCAACCCGCCATCGGGGACCACCGCGCGAGCCACGAAAGGTGCGGCGAAGAAGGCATCGTCGGCGCAGACGACCAGATCGCAGGACAGCGCTAGGCTCCATCCCAAGCCGACCGCGCCACCCTCGATCGCGGCGATGGTGGGCACCGGCAAAGCCCTGAGTTGCTCGAGCACCCGCTGGGCGTGCTCGACCCGTCCCGCCGGCGCCAGGGGGCCGCTGCCGTATGCTGGGCCGGACTTCAAATCGCCACCTGCACAGAAAAACCCGTCCGCGCCCGCCACGACCAGACCGCGGGAACCAGCGGCGACCACATCGTCGAGCACGGCGGCCAATGCGGTCCACGACTCGTAGCGCAACGCGTTGCGCTGGTGCGGACGGTTCAGGAGTGCCACAGCGATACCGTTGCGGTCGTCGCGACGGATCAGCGGCTCAACCGCGTCGTCTGCCATCTAACGGCCGAGAAACTTGTCGATCGCTGCCCGATGCTCCGGTGTGGTGAAGCATTCCGTCTCAGCGGAGATCCCATACTCGAGGATGCCGATCAGCGCCCGATGAGCGTGCAAGTTCAGCGTTCGCTTGGTGTCCTGCACGGCTCTCGGGGGGAGTGCGGCGAGGCGATGGGCCAGCGCCAGACCCTCCTGCTTGATCTGGGCATGCGGCACCACTCGGTTGGCCAGCCCAAGTTCTACCGCCTTCTCGGCCTTGATCCGCTCCCCGAGCAGCAGGTACTCCTTCGCCTTCAACAGGCTCATCAGGAGCGGCCACAGTACCGAACCTCCATCGCCCGCCACCAGTCCGCTGGCCACGTGAGTATCGGCGAAGAACGACCGGTCGGACATCAACACGATGTCGCACAAAACGGCGATGCTGCAACCGAATCCGACCGCCGGTCCGTTTACGGCCGCCACCACCGGTAGCGGGAAGTCGACCATGTCGCGCACGATGCGGCGGGCGTCGCGCATCCCGGCCCGGCGCGTCACGGGATTGTTGACGTGTGTCTCCAGCCATTCGACGAGGTTTCCGCCCGCGGAGAAGTAATCGCCGGCACCGGTGATCAACACCGCGCGCGCCTCGGCATCCTCGGCCAGGGCATCCCACAGTCGGGTGAAGGCGGTGTGCATGCGGTTGTTGACGGCGTTTGCGTCGTCGGGATTGTTCAACGTGACGATACGGACGGGACCGTCGGCGGCAACAAGGATCTCGTCGCACCCGGTCAGATCCGGTGTGCCCTCTGGCAGGTCGGTCATCAAAGTAAATAATAGAACACAAGTTGTCAATGTGTCACATTGATCGTGGTTGGCCGCCACCGCACAGAGCGCCGCTGCGTAGTGTCATGGGTTATGACACCTGCGCGGGCAAAGGCAGCGGGTCGGGAGGCGCAGCGGCTGGAAACCCGCGAGCGGATCTTCCAGGCCGCCCTCGCCGAGTTCGAGCGACATGGCACGAGCGGCTCGGATATCAACGCGATCGCTGCCGCCGTGGGCGTTGCGCGAGGCACCTTCTACTTTCACTTTCCCACCAAAGAACATGTCCTCTTTGAGCTGATGACGCGCGAGGAGGTGATCATCACCGATGAGCTGCGGGATGCTGTGAAAGGAGTGTCGGATATCCGTTCGCTGCTCAAGCTCGTGGCGCGTCGAGTGGCCCACGAGGAAGAGCGATTGGGCAGCGTGCTGTTTCGCGACGTGCTGAGCATCTACTTCACTGCGACCCAGCGCGAGTTCAGCGATATGTCAGAGCATCCCATCGCCGTTCTGGTGGTCGAGCAACTGGAGGCGGCGCGACGACGCGGGGACATCGCGCATGACGTGAATCCCGCCAATGCCGCCAAGTTCTTCCTGCTCGCTGTCTATGGGCTACTCATCACAAACCGGGACTCGCCTGAGGTCCGTGACGCCATCCTCGACGAGTACCTGTCCTGCTTCTGCCGCGGCCTGGAACCGAGATCGGCAGACCCGAGTCACGGTCAATAGTCCGCGCCGTCAACCCTTTTCGTCGCTCGGCAACCATGCCGAACGTCGGGTCTCGACGAACGCGTCACGGTCGTGGCTGTGCTGCCACTGCGGGCTCCGCTTCTGCAGGAACGCGGTGAAAGCCTCGATCTGCTCCGCCGTACCGATCGACGACCAGTACCCGGAGACGTCCACCGGTGGTAGCGCACGCGCCATCTCCCGCTTCATCGCGGCCCGCGCCGCCGGGCCGGTCTTGCGGACCCGATCCAACAGCGCCTCGACCTCGGCCTGAAGGCGGTCGGCCGGCACCACTTTGCCGACCAGGCCCAATCGCTCAGCCTCCGCCGCATCGATCCAATCGTTGCCGTAGATGAGGTGATTGGCGCGCAGCGTGCCGACGCGTTGAGGCAGCCGGGCGGCAACGAATGCCTCATAGACGCCGCGAGTCAGATCCGGCACCCGGAACCGCGCGCTGTCAGAGGCGATGACCAGGTCGGCGAACAGGGTCATCACCAGTCCACCACCGAGCGCGATCCCGTTGACCGCACAGACGACGAGTTTGGGCACTCTGCCCAGGGTTTCGAACGGGGTCCCGTCGTAGGACTCGGTGAAAGCATCCCAGCGCCGATCGGGATTGCCGACCGCGTTCATGTCACCGCCGGCGCAGAATGCGTCGCCGGTGCCGGTGATCACCAGGAAGTCCAAACCGGGTTCGTCGGCCACGATCATCGCGGCACGCTTGATGCCGTGGTAGCCGTCGGCGGTCACGGCGTTCTTCTTCTCAGGCCGATCGATGGTGACTGTCAGGGTGTCGCCGTCGATCTTCCCGGTCAGCTCAGCAGTACCCAGGTCGATCTGTGCCGATCGCGGTAACGGATTCACTGGTCGTCGATCACTGCGAGCAGATCGCCGACGTCGTAAGTGTTGCCCGCCTTGACCTTCCAGGCGACGACGCCGGCGGCGGGCGCTTCGATGTCCATCTCGACCTTGTCGGTGGCGATCTGATAGAGCGGATCACCCTCGTCGACACGGTCGCCGTCGGCCACGTGCAGCCGGATCAGCTCCGCTTCGGTGATCGCATCACCCGGTTTGGGCATCCGTATCTCGATCACAAGACCCTCCTGACCGCGTCGACGACGCGGGCGGCGTCCGGGCGGCAGGCGGCCTCCAGGGTTGCCGCCCGCGGGACGGGAGTATAGGTGCCCGCGACTCGTTGGATGGGGCTGGTGAGGACCCCGAACAGCTCGGTGCCGACCGCCGCCGCAATTTCGGCGCCGGGGCCACAGAACCCCACCGACTCGTGTGCCACGACCAGGCGGCGAGTCTTGCGCACCGAGTCGAGGACAGTGGCGAGATCAAGCGGAACCAGTGTCCTGAGGTCGACCACCTCAACCGAAACATCCTCGGTCGCAAGTTGATCGGCCGCGTCCACGGCGGCGTGCACGGTACTGCCGTAACTGCAGATCGTGACGTCGCCACCGCGTCGCTTGATGTCGGCCTGCCCCAGCGGGATCAGGTAATCGGCCGTGGGCACGGGCCCTTTGCCGCCCCCGTAGAAGAGTTTCATCGACTCGATGAACAGGCATGGATCGTCCTCCGCCAGGCACGCATTCAGCAGGCCTACCGCATCGGCAGCGGTGCTCGGCCAGACCACCTTGATGCCGGGGGTGTGCATTGCCCACGCCTCGAACGCTTGGGAGTGTTGCGGGCCGGCGGCGGTGCCCACCATGGCGCGGATGATCATCGGCGCACCTTTGCGGCCGCCCGACATGTAGCGGATCTTGGCGGCGTGGTTGGCGATCTGATCCATGGCCACACCGAGGAAGTCGACGAACATCAACTCAGCCACCGGACGGAGTCCGGCCAACGATGCGCCCAGTGCGGCGCCGATGATCGACGATTCGGCGATCGGGGTGTCGCGAACCCGCTCGGCGCCGTACTTCGTCGATAGACCCGCGGTGATCTTGAACATGCCACCGGCTGGATCGGCGATGTCCTCGCCGAGCAGAACGATGGAGTCATCGGCGGCCATGGCACGATCGAGAGTCCGGTGAATCGCCTGCACCAGCCCGAGTGTTTCCGTTTCACCGCCGGGAATGGCCGCGTGCTCAGCGGTGGGTGCCGCAAGCTCGGTTTCGTTGCGGGCGAACACATCTTGAGTGAGTTCCTCGACCGGGGGCGGCTCCGCCTCGCGGGCAGCCGTGAAGGCGGCATCGATCTCGGCGATCAGCTCGGCGTCGACGCGCGCGAGTTCGGCTTCGGTGGCCAGGCCGGTGTCGACGAGGCGGTCACGGTAGATGGTGAACGGCGGGTTGGCCCGCTTGGCGGCCAGTTCGTCGGGGTCGGCGTAGGGCATCTGGTCGCCGAAGTAATGGCCCTGCAACCGATAGCCGACGGCTTCGACGAATGACGGTCCGCCCCCGGAGCGGGCGCGCTCAGCGGCCTGCGCGACTGCGCCGTAGACGGCCTCGGGATCGGTGCCGTCGACACTGACGCCCGGCATCCCGTAGCCGGCGGCGCGATCCGACAGGTGTTCGGTGCGGGTGTAGCCGGCTACCGGTGTGCATTCGGCCCATGCGTTGTTCTGACAGAAGAACACCACCGGCAGCTGCCACAGCGCGGCCAGGTTCATCGCCTCGTGAACGTAACCGATGCTGGTCGCGCCGTCGCCGAAGCTCACCAGCACCACCTGATCCCGGCCCCGGATGGACGCTGCGAGGGCGATGCCGTTGGCGATCAGCGGTCCCGCGCCGACGATGCCCGTGGTCCAGGCGATGCCGTGGTCGGGATCGTAGATCCCCATAGCACCGGCCTTGCCTTTCGACAGGCCGGTGCTCTTTCCGAGTATCTCGCCGAAATAGCCGGGGAGATCGATGCCTTTTGCCACCACGTCTCCCAAACCGCGGTAGGTGGTCACCAGCTGATCGTGGTCGGCGAGCGCGAGGGCAGCTCCCGCCGACATCGCCTCCTGACCGTCGACAGGCCAGTAACTCATCGCTATCTCACCGGAGGACAGTGCTTTACGGACACGTTGATCAGCGTGGTGCACCTTGCTCATGAGCCGGTACAACGCGACGGCACGCTCGCTGCTCAGCGTCTCGCACCCGACGTCTGCCTGCGTGGCCATCAGTGCTCCTTTTAGCTGGGCGTTCCGCATGAGTATACAATAAGACGAAATGTGTTTAGTCGTGTAGTGGCTGCCTCACGAAGCTCGGTTCGCGGTTACGCTCAGGCGAGTTCGCCATTGAGCTGCGCTGCCACCAGCATCCGATCGAAGTAGCAGCGCTCCAGGACGAGGTCCTGCCCGTCGAAGCCGAACAGATTCATGCTGAGCATGTCGATCGATGTTCCCGGTGCGGTAGTTCGGGTTTCCACGACCACGCCGTTATCGCCATGAAAGATGGCTTCGGCGCGGTACTGCAGCTTCACCGGCTGTGCCCACTGGCGGAGCAGCATCGCTCGTACTTGCTCTTCTCCGTCGAAAACCATTCCGGTGGGGATGATCTCGTAACGCGGGTGGGTGAAGGTGGCCATTGCCGCGTCAATGTCGCGGTCGTTTTCGGCAGCGACATGGCGCAAGACCACGTCCTCACGGATGCTCCGCAACGCGGCGTTTCCGCTCACCGCGGCTCGGATCGCGGTTGGAAGACTGCGAGGTTGCGGCCGTCGTCCAGCCCGAGCCAGCTGACCTCGACCCGGTCGCCGACTTCCGGTACGCGACCGAAAACGTTGGACATCATTCGCGCCCCTTCGTCCAGATCCACCAGCACCACCGAATACGGAACTTTGTCGGCCAATGCGGCAAATGCGGGTCGGTGATGCACGCTGACCGCGTAGATGACCCCGTTGCCGCTCAGCTTCTCCCACTGCAGCGATGACGCGCCGCAGTTCGGGCACACATAGCGCGGATACCACACCAGGCGACCACACGAGCCGCAGCGCTGCATGGTCAGCTCGCGACGTCGGGTCGCCTCCCAGAACGCTGCCGATACAGAGCTGGGTTGGGGTACCGGTGCCGTCTCGGTCATAGAGTGGCCTCCGTTCCGAGGATGACGGTGGACGTCGCCGACAACACGCCACCGGTGCCGTGAGCGAGCGCGGTCTGCGCACCGGGCACTTGCCGTTCGCCGCAGTCACCACGCAACTGACGCGCGGCCTCGACGAGCAGAAACGCTCCGAACGCTCCGGGATGGGTGTAGGCCAGACCGCCGCCTGAGGTCTGACCCGGCAGGGCGCCGCCCGGCCCGAGCGCACCGCTTCCGGCAAAGGGTCCGCCGTCTCCCTTGGCGCAGAAGCCGAGATCTTCCAACGCGAGCAGGACCGTGATGGTGAACGAGTCATACAGCTCGACCACGTCCACCTCGCTCGGGGTCAGGCCCGCAGCCCGGAACGCCGCCGGACCCGATACCGCTCCGGGCGTCACGGTCAGGTCAGGCATCTGCGAGATCATCGCGTGGGATGCCGCCGAGGCGGCACCCAGCACCAGTACGGGCGGCCGGGGTAGCCGGCGGGCCCGTTCGGCGCTGGTCAACACGATCGCCGCGGCACCATCGGTGACCAGGCAACACTCCAGCTTGTGCATCGGCTCGGCGATGAAACCCGATGCCAGCACGTCGTCGATGGTGATCGGGTCACGCAGGTGGGCGCGCGGATTCATCTCGGCCCAGCGCCTGGTGTCGACAGCGATCTGGGCCAGCTGCTCGGCGGTGGTTCCGTAGGTCGCCATGTGCCGATTGGCGGCCAGCGCGTAGGCGCTGATCGGCAGCATGACGCCATAGGGTGTTTCCCACTCCAAACGCTCGGGTGTGGCGAACACCCCGAGGCCCTTCTCGCCGCGCTTGCGGGCAGCACGGGGAGTGGATGCGTAGACGATCACCACCGTCTCTGCCGCCCCGGCGGCGATTGCCGCGGCGGCATGTTCGACATAGAGCCCGTAGGCGGCGCCTCCGGTCTGGGTGGCATCGGTGAATCTCGGTGCAATTCCGAGGTATTCGGCCAATTCGACGGAGTGCATCAGCGTGCCGCCGGTGCACGTGCACAGCCCGTCGACATCGCGGAGCGACAAACCGGCGTCGGTCAGTGCCGCCCTGATCACGCGAGCTTCGAGTTCACGCAGCGCAACGTCGATCACCCCGGACGGCGAAACCTCATCGGCCACACCGACAATCGCGGCCGCGCCGCGGATCGGAGTTGTCACGCCTGCGCCTCCTGGAATAGTTCGCGGATTCCCGGCTGGCTGACCTTCAACGACGGGGTTCGTGGCAACTCATCGACCACGACCAGCCGTGCCGGGACCTGATACCGGCTGAGCCGATCGCGCAAGAAGTCCAGCAGTTGCTCGGCGGTCACCTCGGCGCCGCAGGCCAACTCGACCGCGGCTACCGGTATCTGCCCGAGCCGATCGTCGGGCAAGCCGGTGACGCCGGCGTCACGCACCGACGGGTGAGTGCGCAACACCGCGATGATGTCGGCAGGGTTCACCTTGAAGCCGCCGCGGATGATGACGTCGTCAATGCGGCCGCTGATGAACAGGAACCCGTCCGCGTCGAGGTGTCCTAGATCGGTCGTGGATACCCACTGCCCGCCCGTGGTTCGTACCTCGATGCGACCCTGCTGCCCGGGAGCCACTTCGGTGCCATCCGGGACGGACACGATGCGGATCTCACGTCCTTGCTGCGCCCGGCCCACGCTGCCGCGCTTTCTCCCGGACCACTCTCGGTGCAGGGCAAGGTTCCAACCCGCGACCCCGCCCGCGAACTCGGTGGCGCCGTAAGACGGCAGCACGGCCACGCCGTAGCGGTCTTCGAACGCCGTCTGGACATCCACCGGTAGGGGTGCCGTCCCGGAGGTCACTACCTCGACGCTGGAGAACACCTCGGGGGGCACCTCGGCGTCGAGGACCATCACGAGCGCTGACGGCACCAGACTGACCGCGCGGGGCCGGTGCCGGACCACCAGGTCGACGAAGTCGGGCACTCGGAAGCGCGCGAGGAGCGCAATCTTCCTGCCTTCGCAGATATTCAGCAGCGTACGGAATAGCCCGGACATGTGAACCAGGGGCGAGGAGACGATGGCGACTCCGGACCGAAGTCGGGCCTGCGTGCCGGAGTGGGAGCCGTAATGTGCGCCGGCCGCCGCCAGCGTATGGTCGAAAGACCGATACGTCAACGGGATTCGCTTGGGTGGACCGGTCGTGCCGCTGGTCAGCATCTCGACGGCGACCCGATCGGGGCCTTCTTGGGTGGCACGAAACGGCCCGGAGCCCGGCCGCTCCAGACCGGCAACGGTTAGACAGGCCGCCGGGTCGGCGCAGACCTGCAATCCGAGCGCGCCCGCCGCGGCTTCGCGGACGCCGGGGCGCTGCCAGTCCTTCGGCAACGCGACGACCGCGGGTATCTGTAGGCCCGCGATCTCGGCGGCCAGGCCGGCGTCACCGTGTGATGGGTTGATCGTCACGACACAACCGTCGGCGAGGAGCACGCCGAGCATGGCCCCGACCATCGCCGGATGATTCCGCAATACCAGTCCGACTGCCGTTCCGTCGGTCAAGCCCGCTGCTACCAAATGGTTTTGGACATCGGACGCGATATTCGCCAGGGTTCGCCAGTCCGTCCAGCGGCCCTGGTATTCGATGGCGGGCGCGGACGGATCCAGCGCCAGCACGTCGCGTAGGCGATCGCCGAGTCGCTGACTCAAACTGCGGCGGCCGCAAGCTCGGTGGCGGCCGGGATCACCTCTTGGGCGAACAATTTCATCGACTCGTAGACCTTGGTCCGGTCCATGGCGCCGCCGCGGGACATGCGCAACATGATGTTGCGCCAACCCATGTCGATAACCGTGCGCATCTTGGCCACGATGCGGTCGGGGTCGCCCATCAGGGTCAGGTGCGAGTTCAGTACCTGCTCGTAACTCTGCTTGTCGTGCTTCTCGAACCAGTCTGAGTAAGCCTTGTAATCGGCCGGTATCTCGCCGCCCCGCTCGAAGGGGTTGGAATACTTGCGATGGGTCTGGATCGACAGCTCGACGCTGTCCCTGGGATAGCTGCGGGCGAACCCGTCGTCCTGGTGGCAGAACGCGTTGAGGAGCGCCCAGACGTTGCCGGTGGCGGCATCAAGCCCCTTCTTGGATTGCACATCGAGGTAGATGTCCAGTGCGCCCTGCAGATCTGGATCCACCTGGTAGGGATTGCCGATGATCGCGCCGAAACCCTTGTCCGCCAACCACTCGAAGCTCGCCGGAGTCTTCATCACCGTTCCCCACACCGGCACCGGCCGCTGCACCGGTCGCGGAAAAATGGTGACGTCCTGGACCGCAAAATACTTGCCGTGATAGGTGACGTTCTCCTCGGTCAGCAGCCGGTTCACAATCTCGACGCACTCCTGGTATCGCCCGGTCGCTTCATCCATAGAGACACCGAAGCCCTTGAATTCGTGTGACTGGTAGCCACGCCCGAACCCGGCGTCAAACCGGCCGCCGGAAAGGGCGTCGACCAGCGCGATCCGCTCGGCCAACTGGATCGGGCTGTGGAACGGCGCAACCATGCACGCTGTGCCGATCCGAATGCGCGAGGTTTGCGCGGCGATCGCCGTCGCGATCTGTGGGAGGTCGGCCAGCATTCCGTAGGGCGAGAAGTGGTGTTCGGCCAGCCAGACCTCGTCGTAACCCAGTTCTTCGGCCCAACGCGCTTCCTGAAGCACGTTCGCCAGCACTTCCCGGTCGCTGAGATGGTTGGGCTTGTCGCCGAGAATGAATACGCCGAATCGCATGCCGTTCCTCCCGTCCCCCGGCTCTCCCGGTGAACGCCGTCCACAAAGTAGTTGCAGTAACTGCCACTATACTGCACGATGAGACAGATAGCGTCAATCCGTACAGCAGGAGGCTGAATGGCCCTCGGCGAATCGATGGTCGGAACCGCATTGCGCCCGAGAGCATTTCGCTGGAAAGACACGGACGTGATCCTGTACGCGTTGGGCGTGGGGGCCCGTCCACCGGCCGAACTGTCGTTACTCAACGAGACGCAGGGACCCGCGGTTCTGCCCACCTTCGCCCTGATCGCCAACTGGTGGGCCGTCAAGGATCTGCGCAGCGTCTTGGACCTCGGTACCTACCCGATCGTGCACTCGGCGCAATCGCTGCAACTGCACCGCGCGATCGGGCCGAGCGGTGAAGTCACGGTGCAGGCGGAGGTGTCGGCGGTGTGGGACACCGGTAAGCACGCAGCCGTTGAGGTGACCGGGCGGGGATCCGATGCCGAAGGCACCTTGTTCGTCGCTCGTTCGCAGACCATGGTGCTCGGGGCCGGGGGATTCGGCGGCCCGCGCCCTCCCAGCGCCGATCCGGTCCCCGAAAATGTCCCAGATGCGGTATGGCACGACATGATCTGCCCGGAACAGGCCGCGATCTACCGGTTGTCCGGAGACCGCAATCAGTTGCATATCGACCCGGCGGCAGCGCGCAAATTCGGCTTCGATGACGTCTTTCTGCACGGGCTGTGCACACTGGGATTCGCCGCGAGAGCCTTGATCAATGAGATCGGCGGCGGCAATACTCAGGCGCTGACGTCGGTGAGTTGTCGATTCTCCAAACCGGTGCGCCTCGGTGCTGAGCTGCGGACCGAGATGTGGCGAAACGGTCACGACGTGCAATTCAGGACGTTGCAGGGCGACGTCGTGGCGCTGAGCTCCGGAAACGCCAGACTGGCAGGAGGCTGAGCATGGATCAACGACGAGCCCGCGGATTACGGAACCGCCAGGCGCTGATTCAGGCGGCCATCGAGCTGTTCGCCGCGCACGGGTACGAATCGGTCACCATAGAGCAGATTTCAGCTGCCGCGGGGGTGGCACCGCGAACCTTCTTCCACCATTTCACCGCCAAGGACGACATACTCTTCGACGGCTATGCCGAGCGGCTGGAGGAGGCAACCCGCCGATTCCGCGCCGCCGCTGCCCAGCCGTCCACGTCTCTGTGGGAGGCCCTCGCTGACGCCTCCTCGGCTGTGGCGCAAGCGATTACCGAGGCGCCGGAGATCTTCTTGGCCCGTGCGCGGATGTATCACCGCATGCCCGCACTGCGTGCGACCATGCTGCGGATCAACGAGGACTGGATCGACCAACTCACCGCCGAAGTCGCCCGCTGGCTCAATAGCGGCACCGAGCCCGACCTGCGCCCGCGGCTGGCCGCGACGCTGATCAACAGTGCCAACCGCGCCGCAATCGACGTGTGGGTGGCCGGCGGGGGGACGGCCGACCTGCGCAGGTTGATGGCTGAATCCGTGGAACTGGTCCGGCCCTCCATCAGCGCGATCGAACAAGCCGCGGGTGGCGCCGGAGGTCGGCGTGTCGGTTGAGGCGCTACCCCTGGCGATCGTCACCGGCGGGGCACGGGGCATCGGTGAAGCCATCGTGGCCGAGCTGATCACCACCGGTCACCGGGTGGGCGTACTCGACGTCAACTCCAAAGCAATTGCCAAAGCGGGAGATTCGGACGCGGCACGGCAGGGACTGTTGTTGCCGATGCAACTGTCCATCACCGATCGCGCCGCGGTGCAGAGTGCGCTGAGCGAGCTGGCCGACCGCCACGGTCCGGTCCGCGCCCTGGTCAACAACGCCGGAATGACGCTACCGGCAACCTTTTTGGACCAATCGGAGGAGGACTGGGACCGCATCATCGACGTCAATCTCAAAGGCACGTTCCTGGTCGGTCAGGTAGCCGCGCGACAAATGGTGGCGGAAGGTCGCGGGGCAATCGTCAACGTCAGTTCCGTCTCCGCGCATGGGGTGCGCACCGGCCCCCCTGCCTACGCGGCCGCCAAGGCCGGGGTGGAAGGGCTCAGCCGGTTGATGGCCGTGCAACTGGGTCCACTGGGCGTTCGAGTCAACACGGTCGTCGTGGGTACCACGGCAACGCCGTGGCTGTTGTCGCGGAAGACCGACGAGGAGTTGGCGACGATGCGCCAGAGCACGCTGACCGGTGAGCTGGGGGACCCCGGTGACATCGCAGGCGTGGTCGCATTCCTGTGTTCTCCCGCGGCCAAACACATCACCGGGCAGTTGATCTCGGTCTCGGGCGGCCAATGGATGCCATAACAGCGGCTGCGTTACAATGTGACATTTGATGACTTAGTGTTTAGGTGAGATCGTTGCGTGCAGGAGATGACGTGGACAACTTGAAACGGATCTTGTTCGACGTCAGCCAGCACGTCGCCACGATCACCATCAACCGCCCGGAGCGGCTCAACGCCACCGACGATCTGACCCGTACCGAATTGGGCATGGCGTGGGCGCGAGTGCGCGACGACCCCGGGATCCGGGTCGCCATCATCACCGGTGCCGGTGACCGGGCTTTCTCTGCGGGACAGGACATCCGGGCTACTGCCGAGGGCGGCATCCGCAACAAGGTCCCGGGCTCCCGTCTGCACCACAACGTCTGGAAGCCCGTCATCTGTGCGCTGAACGGGATGGTGGTCGGCGGTGGTCTGCATCAAGTCGCCGACGCCGATCTGATCATCGCGGCCGACCATGCCGAACTGATCGACACGCACCTTGCCGTCGGCAATGTCTTCGCGCTCGAGCCCGCGGTGCTGCTGCGCCGGATGCCGCTGTCCATGGTCATGCAATTGGGGTTGATGACCAAGAAGGGCCGCATCAGCGCCCAACGCGGCTACGACATCGGCCTGATCAATGAAGTCGTGCCTGGCGACCAACTTCAACACCGGGCGCGCGAAATCGCACTTGACATCGCGAAGCTGTCGCCCGGGACCGTGCAGGCATCGATCAAGGCGATGTGGGCCAGTCTGGATGTCGGACTGCACGCCGCCAACGATGTCGCCTACCGCTACGTGCTGCAGCACCAGCTGACCCACCCGGACTATCGAGAAGGGATGGTCGCATTCGCCGAGAAACGGGAGCCGCGTTGGGTCGTGCAGTGAAAGCGGCGGTGCGGTGAACCGCTCGTTCAGCTACGAGCCGATGCCCTACCCACCGGTGGTTACCGCGATGCTCAACGCCGTGGTTACCTCCCACGGCGGTAACGATTTCATCGTCACCTCGACCGGCGATGGCAGGATCGAGCGGATTACCTATGCGGAGGCTGACGCCCGCTCGGCGGAATTGGCCCGCCGTTTGCTGGCTGCGGGCGTCACCAAGGCCGTGCGCGTTGGGGTGATGGCACCCAACGGACCGGACTTCGTCGTCGCCTTCCTGGCCACCACCCGCATCGGTGCGGTTGCGGTGCCGATCAATACGTTCTTCCAGCCCGCAGAGCTTCGCTGGCTGCTGCGTGACGCCGACATCCACACCCTGTTATCGGTCGACTCGCTGCTCGGCAAAGACATGCTGGCCCGGATCACCGAAGCGATCGGCGAAGTCGCCAGCTCGGGTGGTCAACTCGCTTTGGAGCGACTTCCGCAGCTACGCAACGTCTTTGCGCTCGGTCACACCGAGCGCAGCTGGCCCAGTGCCTGGCCGCAACCGTTGTCAGAGGCCTTTCTGCGCGCAGCGGAGTCCACGGTGCGGCCGGCAGACGATCTGGTGGTCATCTACACCTCGGGCAGCACGTCGGATCCCAAGGGCATCATCCACACGCACGCCACCGCGATCACGCACTCCCGATTCATCGCCACCCAGCACGACTGGAAGCCGCATGACCGGGTTTACATCCCGATGGCGTTCTTCTGGGTCGGGGGACTGGTGTT
Organism: Mycobacterium gordonae; assembly: GCF_002101675.1. Taxonomy (GTDB): domain Bacteria; phylum Actinomycetota; class Actinomycetes; order Mycobacteriales; family Mycobacteriaceae; genus Mycobacterium; species Mycobacterium gordonae. The sequence goes on from NZ_LQOY01000014.1 coordinate 64,606, forward strand.
CGGGCTGTTGGGGCCGATGCAAACCGGAGTCACGATCCTCACCGAGCACAGGTTCGATCCGGGTGAGGTACTGCGACTACTCGCTTCCGAACGCGCCACCTATACCACGGGTTTCGGCCACGTCGGTCCGGCGCTGGTCAATCACCCCGACTTCGCCGGCACAGACTTGTCGACGCTCCGGGACGGTTACCAGCAGGTGCTGCTGGCGCCGGAGCTGCGGGTGCCCGATCCCACCTTGCGGGTGGCCCAGCTCGGCATGACTGAAACGTGCAGCTCACACACGTGGTGGCCACCGCACGAATTGGTGCCCGAGAGCAAGCGGGGCTCGCTGGGCGTCTCCGCGCCCGGCTACGAACACAAGATCGTCGACGATTCCGGCCGCGAGGTACCCAACGGCACGGTGGGCGAAATCTGCGTGCGGGGAGTGGCGATGATGCGCGGGATGGTCGGGCGCCAGCGCACCGATGTGTTCGACATCGACGGCTGGTATCACACGAAGGACGCGGGCTACCTCGACGACGACGGGCATTTGTACTTCACCGGACGCACGGACGACATGATCAAGACCTCGGGCGCCAATGTCGCACCGGTGGAGGTCGAGAGGGTGATCGCCCAGACCGACGGCGTGCGGATCGCCTATGTCGTCGGGGTACCCGATGCGGAGAAGGGCGCCGTCGTGTGCGCGGTGGTCATCCTCAACGAAGGAGTTCATGCTGACCGTGACACCCTGACCGCGTCCTGCCGGAAGGCGTTGGCCGCGTACAAGGTTCCGAAGCGCTGGGTGATCCTTGCCGGACCCGAGAAGCTCCCGTACACGACGACCGACAAGATCGACAAGGCCCGGCTGGCCCAATTGGTGGCTGCAGGGGAGCTGGCATGACGGACATGGCGGCACTCGAGGCGCGGATCGCTCGATTGGAAGCACTGGACGAGATACGCCAACTGGCCGCCAAATACGCTGTGGCGCTGGATATGCGCGATTTCGACGCGTTGGTGAACCTGTTCGTGGACGACGTCGGCGTCCCGGGGAAGCGGCGCGGGCGCGAAGCTCTGCGGCGGTGGTACGACACGCAGATCCGGCGATCGCTGCTGCTCGGCAGCGCTCACGGTGTCCTGGGCCACGTCATCGACGTCCACGATGCGCAGCGGGCCACCGGTCTGGTGTACTCCCGCAATGACCTGGAGACCCGATCAGCGTGGGTCATCGAGCTGCTGGCCTACCTGGACAGTTACGAAAAGCGTTCCGGGCAATGGTATTTCACCCGCCGGACACCGCTGTTCTGGTATCAGAGCGACATCACGGATCCACCCGTGGGTACCGCCAAGATGCGCTGGCCCGGCACCACCACCCATGACGGCACCTTCCACCACGCCTTTCCGTCGTGGGAGGCCTTCCGCAATGCCGATCCCGGACATTTCGACCACCCCGTGCCGGCCCCCGCAGCGGTGGGTTGCTGGCTGCAGACCCTGCGTCGCGGACAGGACACGCCGCGGGTGGACCCTACTGGCCGACATGACGGCGGCATCTGACATGTCCGGCGATGCGACGAACTTCGCGCTCAACCATGACCACACCGAGTTGCGTCGCACGGTGCGTTCGTTCTTCGAGGCCAAAGCCGACGAGGCCGCGGTGCGCAGCCAGCTGGAGCCTCCGGTGGGCTACGACGCGCAGGTATGGCATCAGATGTCCGGCCAGCTCGGCTTGACCGGCCTGGCGATCCCCGAAGAACTCGGCGGCCAGGGCTTCACCTTCGTCGAACTCGGCATCGTTACCGAAGAACTGGGCCGATGCCTGCTTCCGACACCGTATTTCGCAACCGTGGTGCTGGCCGCCAGCCTGCTCATGCACGCCGGCGACGACGCAATGCAGGAGCGCTACCTGCCCGGCATCGCCGCCGGCTCCACGGTGGCGACCGTGGCAGTCGTCGAGGAGTCGGGCCGCTGGCACCCCGACAGCATCCAGGCACCCGCGCACGGCGATGGCAACCGCTGGGTGCTGGACGGAGTCAAGACCTACGTCCTGGACGGCTGCAGCGCCGACCTGATCTTCGTGGCCGCCCGAAGCGGTGACGACATATCGCTGTTTGCGGTGCACGAATTCGACACGGTGGTGCGCCGCCCGTTGTCGACCCTCGACCCGACCCGCAAACAGGCGCACATCGAGTTCCACGCCACCCCAGCCGAACTCATCGGGCGCCAAGGTGACGGATGGCCGGTTCTGGCCCGGACTCTGGCGTTGGGCGCCTCAGCGCTGGCAGCCGAACAGGTCGGCGGGGCGCAACGATGCCTGGAGATGGCAGTCGACTACGCGAAGGTGCGCAGACAGTTCGGCAAGCCGATCGGATCATTCCAAGCGATCCGGCACAAATGCGCCGACATCTATCTCGATGTCGAATGTGCCCGTGGCTCGGCCTATTACGCCTTACGGGCTGCTGCGGCCCTCTCTGAGGAACTGCCGGCCGCATCGTCAATGGCGAAGGCCTGCAGTTCGGAAGCGTACGCACGCGCCGCCGCGGCCAATATCCACATTCACGGTGGCATCGGTTTCACCTGGGAGCATCCCGCGCACCTGTACTTCAAACGCGCCAGGTCGTCGGGACACTTGCTGGGTGATGCGGCCTTTCACCGGGGACTACTCGCGGACCTGATTGGCATTTGAGGCACTCAGAAGTCGGTCCCTCCGTCAATGTTGATCGCCGCACCGGTGAGGTACGCGGCGCGCTCGCCGAGCAGGAAAGCGATCAGTTCTCCCGCTTCCGTCGGCCTGCCGCCCCGCCCGAGCGCCACCCGCATGTTCCAGTCCGGGTTGCTGGACAGGTGGGTGTAGATCGCGTCCTGCAATGGCACCCCGTACTCGGCCGCGCGCTGAGCCCGGATGAAGTCGTTGACCTCGGTGTCGAAGAGTCCCGGGCATACCGTGTTGACCCGAATGCCGTCGGCTCCATGCGTTTTCGCCAATATCTTGGAAAGGGTCAGCACAGCTGCCTTGAGCGCGTTGTACGGCGGAATCAGCACCTTGGGCGCCCGCACCGAATAGGCAGCTGTTGTCACGATCGTTCCGCCGCCGTTGCGCTGCAGATGCGGTATTACCGCCCGGCAGGAGCGCACCGTCGCCATCAGGATCATCTGGTAGTACCAGTCCCAGGAGTCGTCGGCATGCTCGAGAAACGGCCCTTGCTGTTTCATCGGTCCGGCGGTGACCGCGAGGCCCCGCAGCGGGCCCAGACTGGCGGCCGCCTGCTCGACCGCGCGGGCCATCCCGTCGCCGGTGGCGGCCGCGTCAACCCCGATGCCCACGGCGCGAACCCCGTGCTCGTCGGCCAGGCGCGCTGCGCGGGCGCGGGCGCGATCCTCGTCGCGGGCCAACAGAGCGACATGTGCGCCGTCCGCAGCCAGTTGTTCGGCGGCGGCGAATCCGATACCGGTAGTGCCGCCCACCAGGACGAAGTTGGCACCCGAGACCCCGAGATCCATGTCGCATCCCCTTCCGAGGTCGTATTCAACTAAACATATTGTGTATTATTGTTCTTCAACGCATACGGTAGGGGACGGCGCGAACCGCAGCAGAGAGGGCGCCATGGCTGAACGGACGCTGGCCGGTAAGCGCGTCGTTGTCGTGGGCGCCTCGGCAGGAATCGGACGGGCATTCGCGGTACGCGCCGGTAAGGAGGGTGCGAGCCTGGTTACCGCGGCACGCCGGGCGGACCGATTGGCGGAAGTGGTCGCTGAAGCTGGTTGCGGCACATCCGTTGCCGCCGACGCCCGCAGTGTCGAGGACTGCGCGCGCATCGCCGACGCCGCCCGGGAACGGCTCGGCGTCATCGATCTGCTGTTCGTTTCCATCGGCTACGCGCCGCTGCGCATGTTCGCCGACACGTCGCCCGACGAATGGTTCGACGTGCTGCAGACCAATGTCGTCGCTGTGCACCGCGCCATAAAAGCCTGCCTGCCGGTGCTGGCGCCGGCCGCGCTGGTGGCGACGATGACCTCGGAGACCGTCGGGCAGCCGCGGGTGGCGCTGGGTGCCTATTCGAGCAGCAAGGCGGCGCTCGCGGAGAGCATGAACGCTTGGCGTACCGAACATCCCGGGTTTCGGTTCTGCAATGTCACGGTGGGTGGAACCGTGCCGACCGAATTCACGGCGGCGTTCGACGCCGACCTGCTCGGTGTCGCCGTGCAGCAATGGATCGCCCGGGGTCTCCTGCAACAGACGATGATGACGCCCGACGATGTCGCCGACGTGCTGGCGGGAATGTTCGCCAGCGTGCTGGACTTCCCGGGGGTCGGACCGGAAAACCTTGTCCTGCGGCCGGCCTCACCGTTGGTGACGCCGCGAGAATGTGTATAAACGGGAAGTACCGACGATGACGACTGCTGAAGTCCGATCGGCGTGGCCCGATCACCCCGGCTACCGGATCGAGGCCACCCCGTGCGGCCACACCGCTCAGGTCTGGTTCGGCGATGTGCTCCTCGCCGAAAGCGACCGTTGCCTGGTGGTCACCGAGACCGATCACATTGATCGGCTGTATTTTCCGGAATCCGCTGTGCACTGGGAACATCTCGCCTCCTCGGACTACAGCAGCGTGTGCCCGTTCAAGGGTCGAGCGGCCTACTGGAATCTGGTTGCCGCGGATCCGGTGATCGAGAATGTCGTCTGGAGCTACCGCACACCTTTGGCCGAGGTGGCGGCGATCGCCGGGCATGTGTCGTTCTACCAGGAGTCGCTGCGGGTGGTGGTGCTCGAACACTGGCCGGACGGCTCGACGGTGACCATCGCGTTTCCGTTGTGGGGTGACGCGACGGAGTTGCGCCGGCTCATCGATGTGGTGCCTACCGGGGCCGGCCACTTCCTCGGACCGGCGCACGGCCCGACCCGCCGCAATGTCGTCGAGGGTGGCCAACTGCTGGCCGAATCCGTCGTCGCTGCGTCCAAAACATTTGTGGGGCAGCGGGTTACTTCAGCCTCCATGATCTTCGTCAAGTCGGCATCCTTCGACGCGCCGGTGAACATCTCCGTGGAGACGCTTCGCCGCGGGCGAGTGTTCTCGTCGGCGCACGTCAGGATCGCCCAGGACGGCGTCTTGCGAAGCGCTGGGATTGTGCTGGCAGACTCCGGAGCGGATGACGTCATGCGCGACGTGGAACCGATGCCGGACCTGCCAGGGCCTGAGGCGGCGGTGCCGTTCGCCGGGTTCGGAATGACGGGCCGGGAGATTCGCGTGGTCGAGGCGGCATACGACCCCGACCCGGACCGGTTGGGGCCGCCCGTCATCGACGCGTGGGTGCGCTTCCGCGACGATCCCGGCGAGCCGTACCTGCGGGCTGCCCTGCTTGCCCAGTCGACTACGCACTGGACCATCGCGGCCGCGATGCGGCCGCACCGCGGACTGGGTGAAGCGCGCGCGCACATAACGCTTTCGACCGGAATAATGAAAGCTGACGTCGCGTTTCACGACGACGTCGATATCACGGAATGGCTGCTCTACAGCAATCGCGCCTTCTGGTCGGGCCGTGGGCTGGCCCAGGGCGATGGCCGGGTGTTTACCCGGGACGGGCGACTGGCGGCGTCGTACACCGTCCAGGCGATGGTGCGTGAATTCGCGGTAGAGCCGGCAGCCATGGGTAGAGACAGCGGCACGGCGATGTGAGGAGAAAGGTCAGCGCAACCCGTTGATCGCGAACTTCTCCACGTACTGCCGAACCGTCTCCGGCTTGGTCATATCAAAGCTCAGTCCCTGATTGACCGTCGAGAACGAGTACACGATCCGGGCCAACCATTCACTGGCAGCGGTGATGTCGACGCCGGCGCCGACCTCGCCACGCTTCTGCGCGTCCCGCACATACGGTTCCAGAAACCTCGTGGTGCGCCGGACGGCGCTGTCACCATCGGCGATCATGTGTCGCATCAGCTCAGCGTCATCGGCCATCAACCGGTTGCGGGTGCGGTGGTCGAGAAGAATCGTCGCGTGCGTCTGGGCCATGGCACCGAGCTGTTCGGCCAACGTGCTCTTTCCGGCCATCGCCGCAGCGACCTCGCGGTAGAAGCGTTGAGCGCCATGCTCGATGGCGGCTTCGATGAGCACATCGCGATCGACGAAGTACCGATAGATGGTGCCGCGGGAGACCTTGGCCATCCGCGCCACGTCCTGCACACTGGTGCGCCCAATGCCCAGTTGGCTGAAACACTCGTTGGCGGCGTCCAAAATCTGCTCGCGACGGTCGAACTCGTCGGCGACGTCGACCTCGCCAGCGACTCGATCCGTTGACATGACGCTCCTCTGCCTGTGACCAGATACTTTCGCTAGTCGATGCTACGTGACAAATGATGTCCTAGTGTTACGGCACACCACTAGGTCGGCCGATGAACGCGGTCTTGGTCTCGAGATATTCCATCAATCCTGCCTTTCCGTTCTCGCGTCCCACGCCAGATTCCTTCATCCCGCCGAACGGTGCGTGGGGTTGCAGTGTCCATGAGTTCACGCCGACGTTGCCCGCCCGCAGCGCGCGACTGACCCGCAGAGCACGGCTGATATCGCGGGTGTAGACCGCGGCTCCCGAGCCGTACCGGGTGTCGTTGGCCAACTCGATAGCCTCCTCGTCGGCGAAGGGGAACACGCACACGACCGGACCGAAGATTGGGCAACGGGCCCGATCGCGCCCGGGGAGACGGGGCCAGGGGCCGTTGTCGAAGGCGGTGCGGGCCGCCGTGACGGCGGCATCGACCGCGGTTCGGTCGGCGTTGGGGCAGCGAAAATGCTTTCACCGCTTGCCGGATGAATGTGCTGCACCGGATCGAGCTGTCCGTCGACCCAGGAGCCGTCGATGAACATCTGCGGTCGTGGCAGCGTCACGCGCGACAGGTGGGGAAGCATCGAAATTGCGCTCACATGCATAACACTAGTACAGTATCTGTACTTGTGTAGAGCCGCCTGGGTGTCCGGCGTAGGACGTGAGGTGCAGCCGATTCAATCGACGACGTCGAATAGTGCCGCATTGGCGCTGGGCGGACGGGTAGCCATGGTCACCGGCGCGAGTGGCGGTATCGGGCGGGTGTTGGCCCGGCGGTATGCCAGGGCTGGTGCGTCCGTTGCCCTGGTTGCTCGCCGGGAAGCCGAGCTGGAGCAGACGGCGCAACTGGTGGGCGGCGAGGGTGGTGAATCGTTGCAGCTGGTTGCCGACATTCGCGATGAGGAGCAGTGCCGGGATGTCGTCACGCGGGCTGTGGCGCGTTTCGGTCGCCTCGACGTGCTTGTGAACAATGCGGCAATTCCTGGCGCCGATCAGCCAATCAGCCAAGCGGATGCAGCCAATTGGCAGGAAGTGTTGGCGACCAATCTGCTGGCCCCGGTCATGTTGTCACGGGAGGTGTTGCGGCAGAACATGATATCCCGCGGGAGCGGCAACATACAGTTTCTGTCGTCGGCCGCCGCACGGTCGGTACGTCCCGGGAAGGGACACTATGCCGCCTCTAAATTGGCGCTGAGCGCGCTGTGTCAAACGCTCGCGCTGGAGGTCGGCGCGGCAGGGATCCGGGTGAACACGCTCGTGATCGGTGCGGTGGCCGGCGAGCTGCTGGACCGCTACATCGCCAGACAGGCGGCCCAGCAGCAGGTGGAAATCGACGAAGCGTGCAAGCGCATTACCGCTGGGAACGCCCTGGGGCGGCTGGTCGAATCCGGGGAAGTGGCCGACGTGTCGGTCTGGCTCGCTTCGGATGCCGCTTCGGCGATCACAGGACAGGACATCTTCGTGACCGGGGGCCAGCGGGTGTGATCGGCCGCGTCCACACATCGTGGAGCGTTGGTCACATTGAATAGATGAACGAAATATGTTCAAGTGTTATATCCGACTTTGCAGGGCGAAGGAGTGGTCGTGACCGGTTTGGTGGACAGGCAAGCCTTGGTCACCGGCGGAGCGCAGGGCCTCGGCCGCGCGATCGCCCACCGGCTGGCCGATATGGGTGCCTACGTCACCATCGTCGATCTTAACGAGGACAAGGCGCGCGAGACCGTCGAGCAGATCCGCCTGAAGGATGGTCAGGCGTCCTTTGTCCGAGCGAACGTCGCCCGCCGCGAGGACATCGAGATAGCGGTGCAGCAGGCGGCGGACAACGGCGACGGTCGCATCGACGTCATGGTCAACGCCGCGCAATTCTTCGCGATGCCCAAGGCGCTGGAGCTGGTCACCGAAAAGGATTGGGAGCTTTCGGAAGCTACCGGGCCCAAGGCAACCTTTCGCTTTATGCAGATCGGCTTTCCGTACCTGCGGGCATCCGGTCGGGCCTCGGTGATCAACTTCGTGTCGGGCTCCGCACTGGCCGGAATTGCCTACACAGCACCGTATTCCGCGGCCAAGGGCGCCGTGGCAGCGTTGACGAAGGTCGCCGCGAACGAGTGGGCCCGGCATCGCATTCGGGTCAACGCTGTCTGCCCCTTCGCCCTGACGGAGGTGCAGCAAAAGATGATCGGGACCGAGTGGGACAACTACACCCGAACGGCCGATGCGTCGCCGATGAAGCGGGGCGCAGATCCCGATACCGAAATCGCCCCTGCGGTAGCTTTTTTGGCCGGTGATGATTCGGCGTTCGTGACCGGAACGGTGCTGCACATCGATGGCGGCATGACCGAACTATCCACGGTCGACTACTCACAGTCACCTGGCGTCTTCGGGTAACGGCCATGCGACCGATGCCTGCGGCGACCGAGTTGAGCATGCCCTTCTGGACCGGCGGCGCGCTCGGCGCACTGCGCATGCAGCGTTGCACAGGCTGTGCGCGCTTGTGTCACCCACCGGCGCTGCGCTGCCCACGCGACCACGCGCGGCTGGACTGGGTTGACCTGAGCGGCCGCGGCCGGCTCGAATCATGGACAGTCAACCGGCATCAGTGGTTTCCCGGGTATCCGCCGCCGTACATCGTCGCGTTCGTCAACCCGGTCGAGGACCCGGGTGCGAGATTGCTGACCAATCTGGTCAACGCCGATGCCGGTGCGCTCGTCGCCGGCATGACCGTGCGCGTTGTCTTCGATCGACTTGTCGACGGAGACGACGAGATCTACGTGCCGTTGTTCGAGCCGGAGCGGTGATGGCGAGCCCGCTGACCGAGCGCGTCATCATCAGCGGCATCGGACAGTCCGCGATCGGCCGCCGGCTCGGTCGGGATGGCCTCGCCCTCACCGTCGAGGCATGCGAGAACGCGGTAGTCGATGCGGGCCTCTCCCTGGCCGACATCGACGGACTGACCACCTATCCCGGCTCCTCACAACCGGGACTCGGATTCTCCGGGGCCTCGCTGCGTGACATTCACGACGCATTGGGCCTCAAGCCGAATTGGGTTGCCGGAGGGGTGGAGTCACCCGGCCAGCTCGGAGCGGTCGTCGACGCGATGATGGCCGTCGCCAGCGGACTCGCCGACCACGTGCTGTGTTGGCGGAGCATCTGGGAAGGCACCGCGCAGGGCGCCGGCCCGCGACGGGGGTACGGCGCCGGCGCGGGCCGACCCGGTGGAATGTTGGCCTGGCAGGTGCCTTTTGGCGCGACGGCGGCCAACTTGGCCGCGCTGCAGATCCGGACGAGGATGCACCGTTATGGTCTGACCCGCGAGCAGTTGGCTTCGATCGCGATCGCGCAGCGGTCCCATGCAGCCCATAACCCGTGCGCAATCTACACCGATCCGATAGACATCGAGACCTACCTGAGCGCCCGGATGATCTCGGACCCACTGTGTTTGTTCGACTGTGACATCGCCTGCGACGGTGCGACCGCATTCGTGATTTCGCGGGCCGAGCACGCCGGTGGTCTCGACCATCCGGCCCTGGTCTGCGAGGCGCTCGACTGTGCTCATCACGACCGCTTTACTTGGGAGGCCGGACAAGACATCACCAGGATCAGCTCTCGCTGGTTGTCGCTGTGGGAGCGAACCGATTTCACCGTCGCCGACGTCGACATGGCTTCGCTCTACGACGGCTTCAGCGTGTTCGTGTTGTGCTGGCTGGAGGATCTCGGCTTCTGTGCTGTCGGCGAGTCGGGTGACTGGGTCGCCGATTGGCGTCGCATTTCGTTGGGTGGCGAGCTGCCGATCAACACGGCCGGGGGTCAGCTGTCCGGTGGCCGACTGCACGGCTTCGGTCATCTTCACGAAGCCTGTCTCCAGATTCGCGGTGAGGCAGGGGCCCGGCAAGTCGATGGTGCGGGACTGGCAGCGGTCGGCGTCGGCGCGGCCAACAGTGGCACTACCGCGATGCTGTTGCGGCGTGCATAGGCCACTCGGCGAGGACGTCAGGTCTGGGGCCGCCAGAGCTGCACCGTGCAGGACGCCCCGCCGGGCAGCTCGATGATCTCGATCGGTGTCCCGTCCGGGTCCTGAACGAAGAACATCCGGACGCCGCCGATATCGACGGGCGGTTCCGCGTGGACATCAGGATGCTGCCGTCGGACGTTGGCGTAGGCGGTGTCGAGGTCGTCGACGCGAAACGACATGTTCGTGTACCCGAGGTGGGGGCCACTCGGCCCTGCGGGAACGGAGCCGAGCGACAGCAACTCGACCATGACGTCACCGATGAGCCCGCCGACCATACGGCCGTGCTGCGCGGCCCCGCCGGTCACCGAATCCAGCCCGGCCCCTTCGAGTTCCACGTCGAACACGACGTCCATGCCCAGGACCGCGGTATAGAACGCCCGGGATGTCTCGATGTCGGACACGCCGACGCAGATGTGGGAGAAGTTCTGCACTGTGATCGCAGGCTGTTGGCCCATTGCGGCACCCTTCGAGACAGACTGGCTTTCCTCGCCTTCCGTTGTACTCGCAGGCGTGTCGGCTCAGTGCTGGGGGCGGATGCCGATGGTGGCGAGGGCCGTGCTCAGATCATCGTGATAGCGCACGGCCGACGGCGACGCTGACGGAACGAGCCATTGACCCGCAGGCTGCTTCGTCGGCGTGGGCCGACTACCGCTGGGGCGGGACAGCTCGATGTAGCCCGCCGCTCGCAAGGCCAGCAGGCAGCTGGTGGCGAGCAACGCACCACCGAACACCGCGACATTGACCGAGATGTTCCGTCGGGCGGATACCAGGGCATCGCACTGAGCCCGGTAGTCGCTGAGTTCGTAGTGTGCGCCAAAGCCGGTGTGCAGATCGCGATTAACGGCGTCTTCGCGTGCCGCGCGGCGATGGTCTGGGTGGAAGCCGGTGCCGCAGGCGATGGGTGCACCGCTGCGATCGACGGCCTGCAATGACAGCGGCAGCGTAAGCCCGAAAAGCGATCCGAGCACCGCCGCGGCGCCCACGACACCAAGTACCCACCTCACCGTGCAGCCCTCCGGTTCTGCAGAGCGTCTATTACACGTGTGTTTACCCCGTGCGGCGGTTTTTACGCCTTCGATAAAACGCCGGTAGCCGGGGCAGTTCAGGAGGGTTCGGGCCGGCAAAGCTGCTCGGTCAGCAGGTCGATGCGGTCAGTGTCGAAGCCCGGACGCAGTCGGCGGTTCCGGGCGAGGCTGACCAGTCCGTGCAGCGCTGACCAGAGCACCTCGGCGAGCGTGTCGGTGTCCCGGTGTCCGTCAAGTGCAGCTACCACCTCCCGGAGTTCGGTGAAGGCCGCTTCTAGTTCGGGCGGGGTGTCGTCATCGGCGAAGTGCAACGTGGTCGCCCGAGTGAACATCGCGTCGTACAGCCCGGGGTTTTCCCGGGCGAAGTCGACGTAGGCGCGCGCGAACCGTCTCAGTGCGTCGGTGCTCGTCGTGGCGCCAGTGCGTGCGGTGCGCAACTTTTCGGTCAGCTCGCCGAAGCCTTCGAGGGCGACGGCCTGCGCGAGTTGGTCCATGTTGGTGAAGTGCGCGTACAGCACGGGCTGGCTGTACTCGATCTCGGCGGACAACCGGCGCGTGGTGACGGCGTCCCACCCTTCGGCCTCGGCAAGCCGGCGCGCGGTCGAGACAATCAGCCGCTGCCGCGCGGCCCTCTCACGTGCACGACGATCTTCGACAGGCATACCAGAAGATAGCATCGCTAGGACCGATAGCGATGCTATTGACACCGCGCGCCGAATGTTTCTAGCATCGCTAGAATAGCTAGCATCGACAGACTTGCGGAGGTTCCCGATGACTCACTTCATTCAGTTCGCGGCGCTGATCGCCGTCATCGGCAATGCGGTGGTCTACGGAACCGACGTCTTCTGCGCGATCGTGCTGCGCCCCGCGCTGGCCCACGTTGACGACCGGGCGCTGTCGGCGGTCAGCGGGTTTGTGCACCGCCACGGTGACCGGCGGATGCCGGTGCCGGGCGTGGTCGGTGTCGTCGCCGCCGCCGCGACCACTGCCCTGGCAGCACTGGCCGGGCACTGGCTCCAAGCCGCCAGCGCCGGTGTAGCCGTGGTGCTGTTACTGATCTGACTGTCGCTCTACGTCCGCATCAGCGCGCCGATCAATCGACAGCTCACCGCCGCCGCCGACCACGGCCGATATTGGCGAATGTGCGCGCCTTGCAGGCTGATTGGGACCGCATCATCAACGCCCGCGCCGGCTTACCGGGCCTTGCACTCGTTTCGCTGTGCCTCGCCCTGATCGCCTGACCCCCGTTCCACCACCGGAAAGGACAACCCCGTCATGTCTTCGCGAACAACAACTCTGGGCCGACTGCTGATGCGCTGCGCTCCGCTCTTCAATGCGCCGGTGGCAGCGGTGGCGAAATCCCGCCGTTTCGGCGGCTTGGTGAATCGCAACATCACCATGCTGAGTTACACCGGGCGGCGATCCGGGCGCGAGATCAGCATCCCGGTGGCATACCGCCGTTCGGCTGACGAAATCACCGTCAACGCCAACCTGCCCGAGACGAAAACGTGGTGGCGCAACTTCCTCGGCGATGGCGGCCCCGTCTCGCTGCGACTCGACGACGCCGAGCGCACCGGGCATGCGGTGGCGACCCGCGACAGCAAGGGCCGGGTCACCGTCACCGTTCGGCTGACCGACCACCGGAACTAGACAACGGCGTGACTGCCGATCGCGCGGGCGACCAACTTGCCGTCCTGGAAAATCTCCGCTTCCGAGGCGACGACGCGGCGACCGGCCTTGGTCGTACGCGCCTTACAGGTCAGCAGCGTCCCGGCCACCGCCGGCCGCAGGTACTGGATCATCAAGTCGAAGTGCGGAGCCGCCATGCCGTCGCCGAGTGCGGTGTGAACCGCCAGTCCGGTGCTGGTATCCAGTAGGGCCGCGAGGAATCCGCCGTGGATGGTTCCACGCTCGTTGCAGTGCTGCGCTGTCGGCAAAGCCTCCACGACGGCGTCCTGACCCTCGGACGGCAGGTATCGGAAGCCGAGGAATTCGGCGAAGTGACTCACTGCCAAACCCGTTGCGTCACTTGCGCTGCTGGCGTGTGGAATCGCGCACCGCCTCCGCGGCGTCGCGGAAGATCTGCCCGAAGTCCGGCACCCTGGCGCGCGCGGCGGGCAGGGAAGCCGTCGTGCGTTGCGCCTCGGGCAGATCAAGGACGAGCCACGCGCCGAATTGATGCGGTTGCACGCGCAGCAGCAGCGTGTCCAGTTCGTCTTCGAGCACGACGGGGACGGTCACGAATTCGCCCGGCTGCGCCTTATCGAGCCGGCGGCGCACCTCGGTGACATCGGCGTCTTCGGCGAGGCGCCAACGAAGCTCCTGACCGGTGCGGTGGGCCGGTGAATACAGCACAAGATATTTCCCCACGAGACGAAGCGTAAGGCCTGTTCGCAAGCTTGGGTCGCTCAGTCCAGCGAATCCCAGAACTCGGTGAGCACCGCCGCGCCGCGCGCCGGGTCCTGCGCCATCCACCAATGCCCGAGGCCCTCGAGCGCCGCGGTGCGGGCTCCGGCCCGCTCGGCCGCGCGGCGCCGCGTCTGTTCACCGCCGATGTACGGGTCGTCGGTTGCCAGCAACGAAAGCCCGGGCCGGACCGCGGCGTTTCCCAGCGCCCGACCGGCCTCGGCCATCGCCGGTTGGGCGGCCGAGCGGTAGAGCGCGAGAATCGCCCGGCCCATCGCCGGACCCTGCTCCCGCGCGATCGACGTGGCGATGCCGGACGGTATGCCGAGCGCGCCCAGCTGCGCGGCCCGGTCCTCGACGGTGCCGCCGAGCATGGTGTCGACGAGTTGCTCGCCGGCCCCGGGCGTCTGCCACACCTGCGCCAGGTCGTGCCAGACGTAGTCGGGGTCGAACAGGCCGACGGCGTCGCTGGCCCAGCTGCGCACCAGCTCGGGCCGGTGCATCACCACATTCATCACGTGCCCGCCGCCCCAGTCGTGGCCGACCAGGTCGATGGCGCCGCCGATGCGCTCCAGTTCGCCCTCGAGCCAGTCCCGGTAGGCGAGGTAGGTGGCGGGAAAGTCGTCGGGCAGGGGGGCGCCGAACCCGGGCGGGGACAGTCGCACCACGTCGTCGCGCCGCAGGGCGTCGACCAGTAAGTCCCAGATCGCGTCGGTCTCCGGGTTGCCATGCACCAGAACAATCGACACGAAGCCTCCTCAGACGGGTTCCGATTAGGTTTTACTCCGCGGCCGGATTAGTCTTGCGCGCGGTCCGTCATCGACTCAGGAACACACCTATGCCTCTTCAGCCCACCCTGCGCCGCCCACATTCCCCGCGCAGGGGTCGTACCCAGCGTATGAACTGCGTAACGGTTGGCCAGTGCTTCGATATCGACATCACCCGGGACGCGGACGGATGGTTGATTCGGATACCCGAGGTGGACGGGATTGCCCGCGCCGGTAGACGGTCGGCGGTCGAACTCGCGGCGCGCCAGTGCATCACCCGCAAGACCGGCATCCCGATCGGTTACGTCGCCGTATGGGTCGCCAGCGAATCCGGCTAGCTGCTCCGGACCGGCCCCCGTCAAATCTTGACGGTCAGCGGCCAGACTTTCCAGATGTCTTCGCAATATTCGGCGATGGCGCGATCTGAGGAGAACTTGCCGCTGCGTGCGGTGTTCAGGATCGACATCTTCGTCCACGCATCACGGTCCTGCCACGCGTGGCTCACCCGCTCCTGGCACTCGACGTAGGACGCGAAGTCCGCGCAGACCAGAAACGGGTCGTGGTAGCGCAGGTTGTCGACCAGCGGCCGGAATACCTGGTGATCGCCGTGTGAAAAGGTGCCGCCGGCAACGAGATCCAGCACGGCGCTGAGTTCCTCGTTGTTGTCGATGTAATCCGCCGGGCGGTAGCCGCTCGCCTTGAGCGCCTCCACCTCCTGCACGGTCAGGCCGAACAGGAAGAAGTTCTCCGTTCCCGCCTCCTCACGGATCTCGACGTTGGCCCCGTCGAGAGTGCCGACGGTCAGGGCGCCGTTGATCATGAACTTCATGTTCCCGGTGCCCGATGCCTCCTTGCCCGCGGTCGAGATCTGCTCGGACACGTTGGCAGCCGGATAAATCAGATGGGCGTTCTGCACATTGAAGTTCGGGATGAACGCCACCTTGAGGAACTTGTTGACCTGCGGGTCGTTGTTGATCGTCTCGGCCACGGCGTTGATCAGCTTGATGATCCGCTTGGCCAGGAAGTACCCGGGCGCCGCCTTGCCGCCGAAGATGAAGGCGCGCGGCGGAATTGGCAGACCTGGGTTCTGCTTGAGCCGGTAATACAGCGCGATGATGTGCAACACGTTGAGATGCTGGCGTTTGTACTCGTGAATGCGCTTGACCTGGATGTCGAAGATCCATTCCGGATTGAGCTCCACTCCCGTCGCCGACCGCACGAATGACGCCAGGCGCGCCTTGTTGTTGCGCTTGATGTCACGCCACTGCTCGCGGAAGGACGAGTCGTCGACAAACTGCTCCAGCCCGCGCAGCCGGCCCAGTTCGGTCAGCCATCCCTCGCCGATGGTGCGGTCCAACAGCTCCCGCAGCCCGGGATTGGCCAGCGCCAGGAAACGGCGGGGTGTCACGCCGTTCGTCTTGTTGCTGAAGCGCTCCGGCCACATCTCGTAAAAGTCTTTCAGCACACTGTCTTTCAGTAGCTCGCTGTGCATCGCGGCGACGCCGTTGACGGCGTGGCTGCCGACGGTGGCCAGGTGCGCCATCCGGACGAACTTGGTGCCGTCCTCGCCGATCAGCGACATCCGGCGGACCCGGTCGGTGTCGCCGAGGAAACGGATACGGACCTCGTCGAGAAAGCGGCGGTTGATCTCGTAGATGATTTCGAGGTGACGCGGCAGCGACTCGCCGAACATCTCCAACGGCCATGTTTCCAGCGCTTCGGGCAGCAGGGTGTGGTTGGTGTAGGCGAACGTGGCAACGGTGATGTCCCACGCCTCCTCCCATTCCAGATGCCGCTCGTCGATCAGCAGCCGCATCAACTCCGCCACCCCGATGGAGGGGTGAGTGTCGTTGAGCTGCAGGGCAAATCGCTGGGGAAGTTCGCGGACCGACACGTCGGCCAGATCATCCATGATGTGCAGCACGTGTTGCAGCGAACAGGACACGAAGAAGTGCTGCTGCAGCAGGCGCAGCCGCTTGCCGGCTTCTGGCTCGTCGTTGGGGTAGAGCACCTTGGTGACCGTCTCGGAGGTCACCTCGTCCTCGACCGCTTTGTAGTAGTCGCCGGTGTTGAACGCCTCGAGGGCGAACGATTTCACCGCGCGGGCGCTCCACAGCGTCAGCACGTTGCAGGTGTTGACGCCGTAACCCTGGATAGGGGTGTCGTAGGCAACGCCTTTGAGCATCAGGCCCGGCACCCAGCGGCTCCGTTGGCGGCCGTCGTCGTCGGTGTAATGCTCGACGTAGCCGCCCCACTTGACCAGGTAGTTGACATCGGGTTTGGCGATTTCCCAGGGGTTTCCGCTGTCCAGCCAGTTGTCGGTCTGTTCGACCTGCCAGCCATCGTGAATCTCCTGATCGAAGATGCCGAACTCGTAGCGGATGCCGTAGCCGATCGCGGGGCGCTCGAGGGTCGCCAGTGAATCCAGGTAGCACGCGGCGAGTCGGCCCAAACCGCCGTTGCCCAGACCGGGTTCCTCCTCGCAGGCCAGCACCTCGTCGTAGTTCTGGCCCATCGCCGAAAGCGCTGCCTTGGCGGCTCTTTCCATGCGCAGATTCAACAGGTTGTTGCCAAGTTGAGGGCCCATCAGGAATTCTGCCGACAGATAGCAGGTCACCTTGCGGCCGAGATCGAGTGAGACCTGGGTCGAGGCGACCCGGCGGTCCTGCATCCGGTCCCGCACGGCCAGTGCCAGCGCGCGGTAGTAGTGCTCGGGCCGCAGCGCGGCCGCCGGCCGGCCGATCGAGTAGCGCAGATGATCGGTGATCGCGCGTTGCAGTGCGGCAGCGCCCATTCCGGTCCGGGAGTGCTCGATCAGTTCGGCCCGTCCGGGACCGGTGGCCGGAATTTCGTCGGAGGGTGTCTGATCAAGATCAGTCATCGTGGGTCCTATCCCTGGAAATTTGACCAGCGCACGGGGGAAAGCAGGCAGACAGTCTGGCAGCGATGTTTGCACACCCGCCACGCGAATGCCTTCCGAAAACATGAACAGCAAGCTATGCAGTCGTTATGCATTAGTCTCACGCTACGATGAAACCGTGGCGAAGAAGGCGGTGACTCCGGGACCGCGCGACGAGCGCGGTGTGCTGCAGGCGCGAATCCTCAACGCCGCCAGGCAGGAATTCGCCATCCACGGCTGGGCGGGAACCACCATCCGCGCCGTCGCGCGTGCGGCCGACGTCGACCCGGCACTGGTGTATCACTACTTCGGGTCCAAGGAGCGCCTGCTGGATGCGGCGACGGATCCGCCGGCGAAATGGCTGCAGACGGTTGCCCAGACGTGGGCCACGCCGCGCGATGAGTTGGGTACCCGTCTGGTGCGCACCGTGCTCGGCGCCTGGGCCGACGACGAGATCGGTCCGGTGCTGCGCGCCGTGGTGCTCACCGCCGCGCATGACGAGCGCACCCGGGAGAAGCTGCGTATGGTGGTCGAGCGCAGCCTCATCGGTGGATCGACGCTGGGAACCGACGAGACGGATCGGTTGTGGCGCAGCGGTTTGATCGCCAGCCAGCTGATCGGCTTCGCGCTGATCCGCTACATCTGGAAGATCGAGCCCGTCGCCTCGATGTCCGAAGACGACGTGGTCGCCGCCGTCGCACCGAACATTCAGCGCTACATCGACTCAGACCTGCTCGCCAAGCCGGCCAGCACCGGCGGCAGCGGTTCCTGATGCAGGACGCCGAGGCGCTGAGTGGCGCGGGTAAGGGCGACGTAGAGTTCGGCGGCGCCGCGCTGCCCGTCGGCGAGGATCCGTTGCGGATCCACCACCAGAACGGAGTCGTACTCCAGCCCCTTCGTCGCTGAAGGGGCCACCGCGCCGGGAACCCCAGGTGGCCCGATCACCACGCTGGTGCCCTCGCGGGAAGCTTCCTCGCGCACGAATTCTTCGATAGCAGACAGTATTTGATGCTGTTCGACGTGCCGGGACCACGGTGGGACACCGCACGCACGGACCGACTCGGGCGCCACGACGTCGGGTGCGAAGTCAGCGAGCAATGCAGTGGCGACCGCCATGATTTCCGCGGGCGTGCGGTAATTCACTGTGAGCGGGCGGTAAACCCAGCGACCGGGCACATACGGTCGCAGCATGGCGTCCCAGGACGTCGCTCCGGCCGATGACCGTCGTTGCGCCAGATCGCCTACCACCGTGAAAGATCGGGCCGGGCATCGACGCATCAACACTCGCCAGTCCATTTCGGACAGTTCCTGGGCTTCGTCGACCACCACATGCCGGTACGTCCAATTTCGGTCCGCCGCAGCGCGTTCTGACAGTTCGCGCAAGTCATGCTCGACGAACCTTTCGGCCAGGTCCTCGCCGTAGAGTAGGTCCTGAGCGAGCAGCTGGTCCTCGTCGTCCATCAGGTCTTCGCGGCCGACCATGAGGTCCAGCACGCCGGCCGCGTAGGCCGCCTCCTCGGCTTGCTCTCGCTCGGCTGTCTTCCTGGCCAGTTCTTCGGCCTCCTTGTTGACGCCCAGCAGGTCGACCAGTTCGTCCAGGAGCGGCACGTCGGACACCGTCCACGCGTCGCCACGCTCACGCCACAGCGCTGGGTCGGCACCGGCCGCGCGCAGCTTTTCAGGGGACTCGAGCAGCGAGGACAACAATGCATCCGGGGTCAGAATCGGCCACAGCTCATCGAGCGCGGCCGCGAACGCGGCATTGTCGGCGAGCTCCTCGATGAGTTCCTCCCGCAGCTTCTCCCACGCGTTGCGGTCCGCGCGGGTCAGCCAGCCCCGGCCGATCTTGGCGATGGCGCGCTCCGTCAGAACCCACGTGACGATGTCGGTGAACGCGGCTCGGGCCGCGTTGTGCGGCAGGCCGGTCGCGCGGGCCTCCTCCCTGGCCCACTGGGCGGTCTCGGCGTCGATGCGCAGCACGACATCGGAGAGTTTGATGGGCAGCGGATCCTCGGGCAGCCGTTGGTGATCGGCGATCGCGGCGGCCAGCACGTCCAGAATGTGCAGTGAACCCTTGAGTTTCGCGGCGGTCGGTTCGTCTTCGTCGGTGATGTGCCGTCCGGGGACCAGATCGCCGATCGTCATGAACACGACGGTGGACTCGCCCAGCGACGGCAGGACGCGGCTGATGTGGTTGAGGAACTCCGGATTCGGGCCGATGACAAGTACGCCGTGGCGTTCCATCCGCTCGCGCTGGGTGTAGAGCAGGTAGGCGACGCGGTGCAGTGCAACCACTGTCTTTCCGGTGCCGGGGCCGCCCTCGATCACCAGCACACCGGAGTGATCCAACCGGATGATTGCGTCCTGCTCGGCCTGGATGGTCGCGACGATGTCGCGCATACCGTCGCCGCGGGGGGCCTTGATCGCGGCGAGAAGTGCTGCATCGCTTGAACTTTCGCGGTGGTCGCCCTCGCCGGGACGGCCCAGCACCTCGTCGGTGAAATCGACGACCGAGCGTCCGCGGGTGTGGAACTGGCGGCGCCGCCGGACGTCCTCCGGGCTGGCCGCCGTGGCGGTGTAGAACGGACGTGCCGCCGGCGCCCGCCAGTCGATCAACAAGGGCTCGTATTCGTTGTCCTCGTCGAGCAGGCCGATGCGTCCGATGTAGGACCGGTTGCCCGAGGCACCGTCGAGGCGACCGAAACACAGCCCGTCGTCGGCAACATCCAGCCGCTTCATCCGCCTCGCCAGGGCGCGCACCTCGACATCGCGATCCATGGGAGTTTCGCCGTCACCCCGCAATGCGGTGCTGTACCTCGATTTCGCCTGTGCGCGTTCGGCGTCCAGCCGCGCGTAGAGGCCGCGGACGTACTCCTGCTCGACGCGCAGTTCGTCGTTGTAGGCCTTGTCTGATTCTCGCAAGTCACCCCCCATTCGGGCCCCTTCATTCGGTGCCCGGTGTCCGGCCAGCCATTGTGCGGCATGACCCGGGCCTTGCCGCAAGCCCCAGGTGCCGCTATATGGTGGAAGGGGCCTTCAGCCGCAACGATCCGGCATTGACAGTCCCGGTGTCGCAGTTCACTGTTAGGCGATATCCAGCCAACCCCCGCCGCCTGGAGTGATCATGACCGGACCGCCGCCCGACAACTATCCGCCGCCCGGTGGTTACGACCCGCCGGGGAGCTATCCGCCCTACCAGGGCGGCGGATACACACCGCCCCCGCCGCCACAGGGACCCTACGGCGGCTATCCGCCACCGGGGGGCGGGTACCCAGGCAGCGGTTACCCACCGTCTGCGCCGCAGCCGTACGGCGGCTTCTCGCCGCAAGGACCCTACGGGCAGCCGATGAAGCCGAACAACTACCTGGTGTGGTCCATCATCACGATCTTCCTGTGCATGATCCCGGGCATCGTGGCCACGGTGTACTCCAGCAAGGTCGACGGATTGTGGGCGCAGGGCCGGTGGGCGGAGGCAACCAAATCTGCCAGTACCGCCAAGACCTGGGCGATCGTCGCGACGGTGCTCGGCGGCTTGCTCTGGCTGTCCTATCTGGGCCGGCTGGGCGCCCGCGTGTCCTAGCGATCGCCGGCCAACCGGGCGATGGCGTCGGCCAGGGCCTCGGTGCTCAGCGGCGTGCCGGTGGCCAGCGGATGCAGCATGGCGCCGTCGAGGAAGACCGCGATCGCCTCTGCGGCCCGGCGCCCGACCCGCGGTTCGAGCAACGCAACGAGACCCTCATTCCACACCCGGGCCAGCGGCCGCAATTCGTCCCGGTAACTTGCGGCCAGATACAGCTCGTTGAGGGTCCGGTACCGGTCGTGGTCGGCCAGATATTCCGCGGTGAGCCGGGCCAGGACGGCCGGCAGGTCGGTGTCGGCGTCCAGTTCCCGCCGCCACTGGTCCAGACAGTCGGTCGAGGCGGTGGCCGCGTGCGCTAGAGCCGCTTCGCGCAGTTCGGCAAGATCGCTGAAGTAGTAGGTCGTCGACCCCACCGGGACGTCCGCCTCGGCAGCCACCAGGCGGTGCGTCAGCTGGCCGAGGCCGCGACTGGCGATAACCCGGGTGGCCGCCTCGACGATCGTCTGACGGCGACCGGCCGGGTCGCGTGGCCGGCGTTCGGGCGCTGAACTCGCGGGACTCAATGGGCACCCCCCAGGTTCAGCGTCACCACGCCGCCGATGATCAGGGCGACGCCGATCAGCTTCGCCGCCGACAAGGGCGATCCGAGGAACGCCACCGCGATGAACACGATCGCGGCGGTCCCGATCGCCGACCACAACGCATAGGCGACGTCGGTCTGCATGCCGCGCGCAATGGACAGCGCCAGCAGCGCGAAGGAGACGGCGTAACCGATCAGGCAGATCACCGTCGGCCACAGGCGGGTGAAGCCTTCGGTGCTCTTGAGCATGCTGGTTGCCGCGACCTCCGCGAAGATGGCGACGAGCAGAAACAGGTAAGCCACGATCACCTCTCGTAGTGTACATATGTACATGTACAAATGTACACTAAGGATCGCAGCGGGGGCACCCCCGGTTCAGTCGCCCCATCGGCCCAGCGCGGCCATTTGCTCGAGTCGGGTGATTCCGGTCTCGCGGCGTTCGCGCAACACCTCGCCGGCCATTGTGTAGGGCAGTGCCGCCTCGGGGCTGTGCTGCGCCTGCGCGGCGATGGCGTCCATCAGTGACTTCGCCATCGACAGCCGTGGGTAGCGGGCGTGGATCGCCGCGGCCGCCTGATCGTCGATGAAGTCGGCGTTGCGGCCGAAGTCGATCCCCACCCCGCCGTTGACCAGGTAGCAAATCGCTCCTCGGCGCTGGGCGATTCCGAAGGAGCTGTGCAGCGCGATCGCCTCCCACACCGCGTCCACCACAGCGCGGTCGCAGCCCTGCTCGGTCAGCAGGTTCGCGGCCAGGTCGGCACCTTCGATCTCGAAGCGTTCCTGGCCGGCGGCGGCGGACCCGGCGCCGAGATCGTGCAATACGCATCCCAGGAACAACGTTTCGCTGTCGAAATCGCAGCCGGGGCGCAAACCTTCGTGTGTCGCGAGCAGCTCGGCGAACACGTAGCTGCGCACGCTGTGGTTGAACACCGGAGCCGATTCGGTGGTTTGAGCTAATTCAATTGCGGCACAGGCGACTTGAGACTCGATCAACGGCGGAATCGTGAGCATGGCAACGACTTTAGGCGCTGCGGTGACGGCATAGTGAGTGGCTTGACGGACGTCCATCCCACTATTTCGGCCATGTCGGGAGACGGTCGTAACGTGGGCGCTATGACGAACGACCTCGATCGCCGATTGGCCGGGATGTCGCCGGCCGTCCTGAGCCTGTTCCGGTTGGTCTACGGCTCGCTCTTCGCCGGCTACGGCGCCATGATCCTCTTCGGCTGGCCGGTCTCGTCCGGGCATCCGGTCGAGTTCGGTGAGTGGCCCGGCTGGTATGCGGGGGTGATCGAACTGGTTGCCGGACTGTTGATCGCTGTGGGGCTGTTCACCCGCGCCGCCGCGTTCATCGCGTCCGGCCAGATGGCCGTCGCGTATTTCTGGATGCATCAACCGCTGGCGCTCTGGCCGATCAGTAATCCGCCCGACGGCAATGGCGGGACCCCGGCAATCCTGTTCTGTTTCGGCTTCTTCCTGCTGATTTTCCTGGGGCCCGGCAGGTACACGATGAGCGGTCGCCGGTCGCGCCTCAGATGACTCCGGTGACGCGCTCGCTGCAGTAGGTCCGCCTGGGCTGCGGAAATGTTACGGTGCGCGCTCCCGGCGGGCAGGCGGAGGCGTCGACCGTATTGTCCAGCCGCGTGGTGATCCGCACGACGCTGCCGCCGGCGCCGCAGCTCACCGCGCGGATGGTCTCGCCGTTGTGGTCGGAGGAATAGCAATGGCTGACAAGCAGATTGGGTATGAAGCAGCGCCTAGACCCATCGTGTTCGACGGATAGGTAGGAGCTGGTGTCGAGCTTGCCGTCAGGACAGTTTCCGCCTGCATCGGCCTTTGCGGCATATTCCAGCACCGCGTCGGGGTTGCCACAGCTCTTGGACTTCCAGCGCTGCTTGTCCAGGATTTCGTTGGTGAAACAGTCGCCCACCGCCAGGCGGGTACTGCGGCCGGCAGCCAGGGCGACCGTGCCGACGACGCTGACCCCGCTCAGGGCGATTAACGCGACGCCGGTGATGATCAAGCCTGTGCCGGACTTTCGCGGTGGCTGAGGCATGGGTGGGTAGCCGCCGCCGGGGTAGCCGGGCAACGCGGGGGGGTAGCCGGGGAACCCGGGCGGATAGCCCGGCAGGTAACCGGTGGGGGCTTGAGTGCGTGGCGTCGAACGATTCCGCAATCCGATGATCAGCAGGGTCACGCCCGCGGCGGCCAGGACGACTACACCGATGATGCCCAGGGCCGCCGGTTGCATCAGCTGTCCAAATTGGTGCTGGTGGTGAACTCTTCCCACGCGGCGATCTCGGCCGCCCGCCGCTCGGCGATGTGGCGGTAGGAGAACAAGGCGTCCTCGCCGAGCAGCAGAAAGGCGGGGGGCGTGTCCGACTCGACCGCGGTGATGATCACTCCGGCCGCTTTGGCCGGGTCGCCGGCCTGGTTGCCGTGCATTGTGTCGTTCTCGATGCGGCGGCGCCCGGCGGTGTCGGCGTAGTCGTCGATGACGGCAGACGACTGCGTCAGCGAGCGCCCGGCGAATTCGGTTCGGAACGAGCCAGGTTCGACGACGGTGACCGAAATGCCCAGCGGCGCCAGCTCACCGTGCAGTGCGCCGCTCATGCCTTCCACCGCGGCTTTGGCCGCCGAGTGGTAACCCGATCCCACCGGCGTCAGCTGCACGCCGATCGAGGAGATGTTGACAATTGCGCCGGAGCGGCGCTCCCGCATGCCCGGCAGGACCGCCTTGATCATGGCGACGGCGCCGAAGAAGTGCGTGTCGAACAGCGCGCGCACATCCGCGTCGTCCCCCTCCTCGATGGCGGCGCGATACCCGTAACCGGCGTTGTTCACCAGGACGTCGACACCGTCGAACCGCTCCTGGGCCTGGTGCACCGCCGCAGTGATCTGCTCGGCGTCGGTGACGTCGAGGGCGACGGCCAGCGTGCGGTCGGATGCGGTCTCGGCCAGGTCGGCGACCTTGGTGACGTCGCGTGCGGTCAGCACGACGTTATGGCCGGCGTCGATGACCGCCTCGGCAAGCGCGCGCCCGAATCCGGTTGAACAACCGGTGATGAGCCAGGTGGACAAATTCAGATCGACTTTTCTCGAAATCGGTGCCTTCAGAATCCCTGCTTCTGACACTTGACGTGTGCGTTCTGGCAGTACATGCCCGTACCGCCCCACTCGTTTGCTCCGTGTTTCTCGGCCGGATTCAGCAGACGGGGGTCTTGTGCCAGTGGCGGGACCACAATTTGCAATTCGTCGATTATCACCGGCGTCGCATCATCGGGGTCTGCTCCGGCAACGCCAGTGCCGCCTACGAGAACAGCGGCTCCAATGACGCCGGCGACAAGTCTCGGAACAAACCTGCGAAGGGTCATTGTTTGCCCTCTCTAACTTCTGCCTAACGTCGACCCTACTCGCATATGAGAGCCTAAACAGTCCGGTTTGCCACCGTGCTCGGGTCCTGATCGCGAACGAGCTACGGAAACACAACAACTGTGCGTTGCTCGATCAGCAATAGCTGTGGACGAGTGAAGTTGTGCATACCGTGAAGGCCGTGATGCCGATTGCCGCAGTCGTACGTCGAGCTGCAGTGATCGTCGTTTCCCTTGCCGTGTCAGCTACTGCGCCGTCGGCGAATGCGGAGCCCGAGGCCCAACCCGTCGCCGGCACCGTGCCATCGGCTGATGGGGCGGTTCCCCCCGGAGCGCCGGTGCGGTTGACTACCCCTGACGGTTGGGTGCTGGCCCTTGGCGGCAAGGACGAGAGTCATGTTCCCGTGGCTCCTTTGATCACCGCGTTGTCGTCCCGTGAATACCTGTCCAGCGGTGTGTTCGTTGCTTCGCTGAACGGTCCCGAGACGCCCCACGGCGTACTCGAGGTGGGTTACGAGATCGGCTGCGGAATCGACATGAGTACCTCCAACGGCGTGGTTCAGGCCAATGGTGGCGGTGTCGCGCCCTCTCTCGGCGCGGAGCTACCGCTAGCGCCCGGGCAACCTCCGACCCTGATACCACTGATCACCGGGCAGTACAACAACGTGGTCAGCGTGGGCCTCAAGCCCGGATTGGTCGTCGTGGTGCCGGTGGTCAGGAAACAGTTCACGGGGGCAAATCCGTGGATCATGA
Organism: Mycobacterium gordonae; assembly: GCF_002101675.1. Classification (GTDB taxonomy): domain Bacteria; phylum Actinomycetota; class Actinomycetes; order Mycobacteriales; family Mycobacteriaceae; genus Mycobacterium; species Mycobacterium gordonae. The sequence continues at coordinate 90,284 of NZ_LQOY01000014.1, forward strand.
TCAGCGCCTTCCATATCAAGATTGACGGCTGCGTCGGCCAGTCCTTCATCCGCTCATATTCGACCCTGACCCGTATCACCGACGAGTCCGACGTCGTGCTGTCCTACGTCGGCAGCACCAAGGCGGTCTGAGCGGTCGGGTCAGCCGTCGAAGGCCGTGCCGTCGAAGCGTTCGCGGGTGACGAACTCGGCGACCGGGCGGCGGCTCAGCCTGGTCAGCTGGCGCGGAGGCTTGCCCAGTGGGACGATCGCGGCGATCGCGTGCGTGTCGGGAATCCCCAGCAGCCGCCGGATCTCGTCTTCTTGCGGGATCGCCATGGTCGTGATGGTTCCGCCGTATCCCTCGTTGCGAGCGGCCAGCAGGATGCTCCATACCAGTGGATACACCGACGCGCCGCCGGTGAGACCGACGCGGTCCAAGCCCTGATCCAGGGCGGCCACCACGTTGAGGTCCACCGAGACGACCAGCACGACCGGGGCGTTGATCATCGGCGCGATGAACGTCTGGGGAACTTCAGTCTCGTCGATGACGTGTTGCGGTACCGCGCTGGGAAGCACGGGATTCCATGGGTTTTCGCCGACCGTCAGCTGGGCGAAATAGCGGCGGGCGGCCGGCGCGCCGAGCTCTGCGAGCCGACGGCGAGTGCCGGCCGCACCCACCACGGTGATGTGCGCGCCCTGTCGGTTGCCGCCGCTGGGAGCGAATCTGGCGTTGTCGAGGATGCGGTACAACACGTCGTCGGGCACCGGGTCGTCGGTGAATTCCCTTGCGGCGAAAGTGCTTCGGAGGGCTTCATAAAGCTCCATGTCCCCGCCGTTCCAGCCGGAAGGTGCGTTGGATGCCGGTCGGCCGGGTGGTCAGGGTGACTTCCACCGCGCCCGTGGGTGCCACGGTGTAGATCTCTTCGACGTCAGGTCCGTCCTGCCACCGGCCCACCGGCTGGCGCCCCAGATCGTCGCGGTCACTCAGGGCCGGGTCGAATGGGAACAGCACCGGATCGTAGGGCGTGACGTCGCCGTCGGGCCGCCCGTTGACCACGCGGCTGCATTCCACGAACCGGAAATGCCCGATGTTGTGCGCCGCCTGGTACTTTCGGCTGACGACCAGCGGGGTGCGGCCGTCGGCGGGCAGGGCGGCGTCTTTGGGCACGATCGGGTCGAAGACGACGTCGGCGCCGGCGTGAGCCTCCCGGAACACTCCGAAGTGCCGTGAAAATCGTTCGGAGAGAACGAAACCCGACTCGGTATCTAAGAAGACGGCAAGTCCGATGGCGGTCGCGGCGAACGGGTGCGGAGAGCGCTTGACCCGCTTGTCGCCGAAGCTCGCGCGCAACATGCGCGAGACGATGGGAAAGCTGCCGGCACCGCCAACCACATAGATGCCCGCCACCTCCGACCAGGGGACGTCCCTGCCGTCACCGACCGGATCGTGCAGGACACGGGACAGCAGCTCTGTGGTCTTGTCGACGAGCGGCGCACATGCCGCGTAAACGTCGTCGATCGGACACGAGAACGGGGGCCGGTCGACGCCGTCGACCACGCTGAGGTCGACCAGGAAACGCCGGGTCTGCGGGCCCACCGCCTCTTTGCGGGTGGCGCATTCCTCGACGAGGAGCTCATAGGGGGCGCCGTGGCGCGCCGGCAGCTGCGAGTCGGAGAGGACCAACTGTGCGATCGCTTCGTCGAAGTCGTCGCCGCCGAGGCGTTGGATTCCCTCGCTGACGACGACTTCGTTGACGTGCCCGGCCATCTTCAGCAGCGAAGCGTCGAAGGTCCCGCCGCCCAGGTCGTAGATCAGGACGTACTCACGTTTGGCGGTGATCGTGGAGCGGTACCGGTGGGCGTATTCCAGTCCCGCGGCGGACGGCTCGTTCAACAGCGCGACGACCTCGAAACCTGCCGCGGCGAAGGCGTCCAGTGTCATAAAGCGTTGTGCGCTCGACGAATTGGCGGGCACGCTGATCGCGGCCTGGACGGCCTCGCCCCTGGCGGCGCCGGCATTCGAGCGCTGAACCAAGTCGTCCTTCAGTTGAGCCAGGAACCCGGTGAGCAGGTCGGCCAACCGGTACTCACGCCCGGCCAGTACGACCGTGGTCTGCGGGCCGGCGTCGTTGAGCAGACGCTTGAACGATCTGAGCACGTCCCAGCCAGGTTCGTGGCGAACGGCGGCGGCGTCCAGTCCGAAGCGCAGCTCGCCGCCGGGGTCAGCCGCTATCAGCGACGGCCACGCGTCGACACCGTCGTAGGCGACGACGGGGTAGTTGCCACGGTCGACGATCGCAGCGACGGTGTGGGTGGTGCCGAAGTCGATACCGACTCTCATTCCGCACAATCCTAGTGCTCGGCAAGGTAGTTGGGCACCATCCCGTCACCTGCGCGCCGTGTCCAAGCTTGCCGCGCGGTGCGGAAATGTCCCTGGCCAGGCGATAGCAAGTGTTTTCGGGACCGTAAGTTGGCGACCTAAGACCCTAGTGGCGCGGCGGGGACATTGCGCAAGCTGAACCGGCCGACATCGCGCACAGTAGAGGAAGTCGCCGATGGTTTCAGTTGAGGTGGAGAGGGTCACCAAGCCGCTGCGGGCCGTCGGAGAATTCGTCGCGATGTCATTGGACACGTTCGTGGCGATGTTCAAGTGGCCTTTTCCGTGGCGCGAATTCCTGCTGCAGAGCTGGTTCGTGGCGCGAGTCTCGCTGATCCCGACACTGCTGTTGACCATTCCGTTCACGGTGCTGGTGGTGTTCACCCTCAACATCCTCTTGGTGGAATTCGGTGCCGCCGACTTCTCCGGCACGGGCGCCGCGACCGCCTCGGTCACCCAGATCGGCCCGGTGGTGACGGTTCTCGTCGTCGCCGGCACGGGAGCGACCGCGATGTGCGCCGACCTGGGTTCCCGCGCGATCCACGATGAACTCAGCGCGCTGCGGGTGATGGGTGTGGACCCTGTTCGTCGCCTGGTGGCGCCACGCGTGCTGGCCGCCACCGTGGTGGCGGTGTCCCTGGTGTCGTTGGTGACCCTGGTGGGTCTGGCCGGTTCCTTCGTTTTCTCGGTCTTCGTGCAGCACGTCACCCCCGGGGCGTTCGCCGCGGGCCTGACGCTGATCACCCATCTGCCCGATCTGATCCTCGGGCTGGTCAAGGGAGCGTTGTTCGGGATGGCGGCGGCCCTGATCGCCTGCTACAAGGGCATTTCCGTGAGCAAGGGGCCGCAAGGTGTGGGCAACGCCGTCAACGAAACGGTCGTCTACTCGTTCATCGCGCTGTTTCTGATCAACATCGTCGCCACGGCCGTTTTCTATACGGGGCCGCAATGAACCTGGTGGCGAGCTGGAATCACGCCGGCGCCCAAGTGGCATTCTATGTCAGGACATTCGCCGAAATGCGCACGGCGTTCCGGCGTTACGGCAAGGAAATCGTGCGGCTCGTCGCCCAGATGAGCCTGGGCACCGGTGCGCTGGCGGTGATCGGCGGAACGGTGGTCATCGTCGGCTTCCTCACCTTGTCGACCGGAGCGGTGATCGCCGTGCAGGGCTACAACCAGTTGTCGGGCATCGGTGTCGAGGCGATGACCGGCTTCATCTCCGCCTACGTGAACGTGCGGATCATCGCGCCGGCGGTGGCCGGCGTGGGTCTGGCCGCCACCATCGGGGCTGGGGCGACCGCCCAACTGGGGGCGATGAGCATCGCCGACGAAATCGACGCACTCGAGGTCATGGCGGTGCGCTCGGTGGCCTACCTGGTCTCCACCCGGGTGGTGGCCGGGGTCGCTGTGGTGATCCCGCTGTACTGCGTGGCCGTGGTGTGCGCCTTCCAGGCCGCCCGGTTCGGAACCACCAGACTCTACGGACAGTCCACCGGTGTCTACGACCACTACTTCCACACCTTCCTCAATTCGATCGACCTGCTCTGGTCCTTCGTCACGGTGATCGTCGCGGCGATCGCAATCATGTTGGTGCACACCTACTACGGCTATACCGCCCGCGGTGGACCCGCCGGAGTGGGCGAGGCGGTCGGCCACTCGGTGCGCACCTCGTTGATTGTGTTGACCCTTGTGGTACTTGCGATCTCGCTGGCCGTCCACGGCCAGTCCGGACACTTCAACCTGTCGGGCTAGCCGGGTAGATCGGGGCTGGCATGCAGGAATCACGTCCAGGGGGAATGCATCCCGGGTGGTGGACCCTGATCCTGCTGGTATCGACCGTCGGGGTGGTCGTGGCGACCTCGGCGCTGTTCAGCGGATCGTTCAAGTCCTATGTCACGGTGACACTGATCTCGGACCGGGCCGGGCTGGTGATGGATCGCGGCGGCAAGGTCAAGATGCGCGGGGTGCAGGTGGGCCGGGTCGGCGCCATCGACACCGGCAAGGAAGACGTGCTTATCAGGCTGGACATCTACCCGGGAGAGATCAGATACATCCCGGCCAACGTGCGGGCCCGCATCCGGGCGACCACCCTGTTCAGCGCCAAATACGTCGACCTGGTCTACCCCAGTGACCCCAGTGCCCGGCGCCTGGCCGCCGGTGCTTCGATCAGAGTCGACAGTGTCGGCACCGAGGTCAACACGATGTTCGCCAACCTGGTCAAGGTCCTCAGCCAGATCGACCCGGCCAAGTTGAACGGTGTGCTGTCGGCGCTGGCCGAGGCGCTGCGCGGGCACGGTGCCGCCATCGGACAGGGCATCACCGATGCCAACCAGGTGCTGCTGGCGGTCAATCCGCGGGCGGAGACGATCCGTGCCGATACCCGGGCGGCCGGGAGGATGGCCGACACCTACAGTGCTGCCGCACAAGACATTCTGCAGGCGCTGAACGGGGCCGGTGTCACCGGGGCGACGCTGTCCGACGGGCCCCAGTTGGATGCGTTGTTGGCCGATGTCATCGGGTTGTCGCGCAGCGGTATCGGCGTTCTGGGAGCAAACAGGGACAACCTGATTCAGGCCGTGAACCTGTTGGAGCCCACCACCAACCTGTTGATGAAGTACAACCCCGGCCTGACCTGCATGCTGGTCGGCGCCAAGCTGGCACTGGACACCGGTTACCTGGAGGCAACCGGAGGGGCCAACGGGTATTCACTGGTGATCGACAGCACTCCGCTGTTCGGCGCTGATCAATACCGTTATCCGCAGAACCTTCCGGTCGTCGGGGCCAAGGGCGGACCGGGCGGCAAGCCGGGCTGTGGATCCCTGCCCGACGTCGCGGCGAATTGGCCGCTGCGCCAACTGATCACGGACACGGGATGGGGGACGGGTCTGGACATCCGGCCCAACCCGGGCATTGCCTTCCCGGCCTACGCCGATTACCTGCCGATCACCCGCGGGGTGCCAGAGCCGCCCAGCATCCGGTATCCGGGCGGTCCGGCGCCCGGGCCCATCCCGTATCCCGGTGCGCCGCCCTATGGGGCTGCGCAATACGCACCGGACGGAACCCCGCTCTACCCCGGATTGCCACCGGCGCCCGCGCCCGGTGCACCGCGTGAACCCGGACCTCCGGCGCCGGGATCCGAGCCGTTCGTGGTACCGGAACCGGCCCAGGTGCAACCCACCCCGAGCGGCCACTAAAACACAGGAGCAGCCCACGTGAGAATGACTGTGCCAGGCGCGATCTGGCGGCTCACCGCGTTCATGGCCGTGTGTGTGCTCGGCCTGGTCGCCATGCTGGCGATCTTCGCCGACCTGAGGTTCGGGAAAGAGAAGCAGTACCGGGCACAGTTCAGTAACGTCTCGGGGCTGGAAGTGGACAACTTCGTTCGCATCGCGGGTGTAGAGGTCGGGCAGGTCAAGAAGATCGTGGTCCAAGACGACGGCACCGCACTCGTCGACTTCGGCACCGACGATTCCGTGGTACTGACCGAGGGCACCCGAGCGGTCATTCGGTACCAGAACCTGATCGGTGGCCGCTATCTCTCGCTCGAAGAAGGGCCGGGCGGTACCAGGCGACTCGAACCGGGGGGCACGATTCCGCTGGCCCGCACCGCCCCCGCGCTGGACCTCGACACACTGATCGGCGGGTTCCGGCCGCTGTTCCACGCGCTGGATCCCAACCAGGTCAATGTGTTGTCCAGCGAGCTGATCAAGGCTTTCCAAGGTCAGGGGGCCACCATCAACTCGGTCCTGGTGCGCACTGCGGCGCTGACCAACACCCTCGCCGACCGGGGACAGTTGATCGGTGAGGTCATCGTCAACTTGAACACCGTGCTCGGTTCGCTCGGCGACCAGAGCACCCAATTCGCCAGGGCCGTCGACTCGTTGTCGCAATTGCTGGCCACGCTGGCTGACCGCAAGCGCGACATCAGCACTTCGCTGGCCTACAGCAACGCCGCCGCCGGTTCCCTCGCGGATCTACTGGCCCGCGGACGGCTGCCGCTCGGCAAGACGCTGCACGAATCGGACCGGATAGCGGGTCTGGTCCTGGCCGACCACGACTACTTCGACGATCTGCTGAACACCCTGCCCGACGCCTACCAGATGCTCAACCGCCAGGGCCTGCACGGCGACTTCTTCAGCTTCTACTTGTGCGACCTGATATTGAAGGTGAACGGCAAAGGGGGACAACCGGTCTACGTCAAGGTGGTCGGTCAGCCGTCGGGGAGGTGCACGCCGAAATGAAGTACTTCTCCGAACGCAATCCGCTGGTCGTCGGCGCCGTCGGTGTGGTGGTCATCAGCGCGGCGGTGGTAGCCGCGCTCACCTACAGCAAGCTGCCGTTCTTCAAGTCCGGCAAAGAGTACTCGGCCTATTTCGCCGAAGCCGGTGGGCTGTTGATCGGCACCGCGGTGCAGGTGTCCGGCTACAAGGCCGGCAAGGTCGACGGCATCGCCCTGGACGGGCCCCGGGTTCTGGTCACCTTCGAGGTCGACAAGATTATCCGGCTCGGCGACCGCACCGAGGCGTCCATCAAGACCAAAAGCCTGCTGGGCGCCAAGATTCTGGAGATCTCACCCCGCGGCGACGGCAGGCTGCGCGGGCCGATTCCACTCGAGCGCACGACGTCGCCCTACCAACTTCCCGACGCGCTCGGGGATCTCGCGGCCACCATCAGCGGGCTGGACACCAACCGGCTGTCCGAATCACTGGGCGTGCTGGCCGACACCTTCGCCGACACGGCACCGGACCTCAAGATGGCGCTGAACGGGGTGGCCCGGTTCTCCGCGGTGCTGGCCGACCGCGACGCGCAACTGCGAAAGCTGTTGTCTGATGCCAACAAAGCAACGACCGTGCTCTCCGAGCGCAGCGACCGGATCGTGCGCCTGGTCGCCGACAGCAACGCGGTGCTTGCCCAGCTGCGCAGTCAGAGCCAGGCACTGGATCAGATATCGGGCAACATCGAAGCTGCGAGCCGTCAACTCACCGGCTTCATCGCCGACAACCGGCAGACCCTCAAGCCGACTCTGGACAGACTCAATGCGGCGCTGGCGATCGTCGACAACCGCAAAGAGCGGATTGCACTGGCCATCAAGAAGTTCGACGACTACGCGCTATCCCTGGGCGAGTCCATGTCCACCGGCCCATGGTTCAACTTCTACATCGCGAACCTCATCCCCGGCCAGTTCATTCAGCCGTTCGTCGACGCGGCGTTCTCCGACCTGGGTCTGGATCCCAATGTGTTGCTGCCCTCACAACTCACCGATCCGGAGGTGGGCCAACCCGGTACCCCGGCCCTGCCGATCCCATTCCCACGCACGGGCCAGGGTGGCGAGCCGAGGTTGACCCTCCCGGACGCGATCACCGGCAACCCCGGGGACCCCCGCTACCCCTACCGGGAACCGCCGCCGGCGCCGCCGCTGGGCGGACCGCCACCGGGGCCACCGGCCCTGGCGCCCGGGCAGACGGCCCCGCCGCCGGTACCGACGCACCCGCCGGTCTTCGTGCCGGCACCGGGGGAACAACGATGAACCGCACTGTGATTCGCCTCGGCCTGGGCGCCGTGCTGGTGCTCACTCTGTTGGCCGGAGTCGTGACGATCTGGAATGGGCCGGGTGGCTCCGGCAAGACGACGGTCGTCGCCTACTTCCAGAACAGCAACGGCATCTTCGCCGGTGACGAGGTACGCATCCTGGGGGTGGCCGTCGGCAAGATCGACACCATCGAGCCGCAGCCGCAACGGGTCAAGATCACCTTCTTCTTTGACTCGAAGTACCCGGTGCCCGCGGACGCCAAAGCGGTGATCCTGTCGCCATCACTCGTCACGTCGCGGGCCATCCAGCTGACACCGGCCTACACCGGCGGGCCGCAGCTGCGTGATCACGCGGTGATTCCGCTGGAGCGCACCGCCGTCCCGGTGGAGTGGGACGACCTGCGTTCGGATCTGGAAAGGCTCACCCAGATGCTGCAGCCGACCCGGCCCGGCAATGTCAGCGCGCTGGGAGCGGTAATCAATACCGCCGCCGACAATCTGCGGGGTCAGGGCGCGACCATTCGGGACACTCTGATCAAACTCTCCCAGGCGGTTTCGGCGATCGCAGACCACAGCAATGATCTCTTCAGCACGGTGCGCAACCTGTCGATCCTGGTTTCGGCGCTACACAGCAGCGCTGACCTGATGACACAGCTCAACCAGAACCTCGCCTCGGTGACCGGACTGCTGGCCGACGACCCGGACGAAGTCGGCAAAGCCGTTGCGGCCCTTGCCGATGTGGCCCGCGACGTCACCGGTTTCGTGGCCGAGAACCGCGAGACGTTGGGCAGCACCGCGGACAAGCTGGCGTCGGTGTCCCAGGTGCTCAACGCCAGTCTCGGTGACATCAAGCAGGCGCTGCACATCGCCCCGACCGAGCTGCAGAACTTCATGAACATCTACCAGCCCGCGCAGGGCACGTTAAGCGGCGCGCCGGCCTTCAACAACTTCGCCAACCCCATCGCCTTTCTGTGTGGTGCGATTCAGGCCGCGTCGCGGCTGGGGTATCAACAGTCGGCGAAGCTGTGCGTGCAGTACCTGGCCCCGATCATCAAGAACCGTCAATACAATTTCCCGCCGCTGGGCGAGAACACGGTGGTCGGCGCCGTGGCGCGGCCCAACGAGGTGACCTACAGCGAAGACTGGCTGCGCCCGGACTACGTGCCGCCACAGCCGACGGCGGGCCTGGGCCTGCTTCCGTTGCCGGCCGAAATTCACGCTACCAACCCCGCCGACGGACTGCCGGGATTGCTGCTGCCGGAAGGGGGTAACTGATGATTCGCCGTGGGACGGCAGCTCTGTTGCTGGGGTTAGCCATGCTGAGTCTCGGCGGCTGTGGCTGGCGGGGCCTGAATTCGCTGCCGCTGCCGGGAAGTGTCGGAAACGGACCTGGCTCGTTCACAATTCACGCCCAACTGCCTGACGTGGGGACGCTCGAGCAGAACTCCCGGGTTCAGGTGGGCGATGTGACGGTAGGCAACGTCACCAAGATCGAACGACAGGCATGGCACGCTTTGCTCACCATCAGGCTCAATGGCGATGTCGATCTGCCGGCCAACGCCACCGCGACGATCGGACAGACCAGCCTGCTCGGTTCGCTGCACATCGAACTGGCCGCGCCAACCGATGTTGCCCCGCAAGGCAAGCTCACCGAGGGATCACTGATCCCGCTGGCGTCGGCGGGCAGCTACCCGTCCACGGAACAGACCCTGGCCGCAATCTCGTTGCTGCTCAACGGGGGCGGCATCGGCCAGATTCAGGACATCACTGAGTCGTTGAGTACCGCGCTGGCCGGTCGCGCCGACGATGTACGCAGCCTGATCGAGCAGCTGGACCGGTTCACCGGCTCCGTGGCAGACCAGACCGGCGATATCCTCGCCGCGACGGACAGTCTGAACAACCTGGTCGGCCAGCTGGCCGATCAGCGGCCCGTGCTCGACCGGGCGCTGCAGACTGTCCCGAACGCGCTGGCCATCCTCAAACAGGAGCGACAACAACTGGTCGAGGCCCTCGATCAGATCGGCAAGTTCAGCGCCCTGGCCGCCGACTCCGCCAATCAGACCAAAGAAAATCTGGTGAAGGAGCTCAAAGACCTGGGGCCGGTGCTGGAATCGCTGGCCAACGCCGGCCCGGCCCTGACCCGCTCGCTGGGTCTGCTGCCCACCTATCCCTTCCCGAAAGACACCATCAGCAAGTGGGCCCGCGGCGATTACGCCAACCTGACCGCGATCATCGACCTGACTCTGAGTCGGCTCGACGCCTCATTCCTGACCGGCACCCGGTTCGAGGGCAATCTGACCGAGCTCGAGTTGCAATGGGGCCGCACCATCGGGCAGCTGCCGAGTCCGGCGACGGCCGGTAATCCCCTTGTGGCGCCTTATCATTGGGATCAGGGGCGCTGACATGCCACCGCTGACCAGGCGAATCCTGATCCAACTGGCAATCTTCACGGTCGTCGCGGTGATCGGCGGCACGGTGATGGCGTTGGGCTACATGCAGTTACCGGCCATGCTCGGGGTGGGTCGCTATGAGGTCACCGTGCAGCTGCCCCAGGCCGCCGGTCTCTACGTCAGCGGGAACGTCACCTATCGCGGCACCGAAGTCGGCCGGGTCGACAGCGTGCGTCTTACCGAAACCGGCGTCGCAGCCGTGTTGTCGCTGAAGTCGGGGATCGACATCCCGTCGGACCTCGATGCTCAGGTGCACAGCCAATCGGCGGTGGGCGAGCAGTACGTGGCGCTGCTGCCGCGCCGGGATTCGCGACCGCTGCGCAACGGAGATGTGATCACCCGCGACCGCGTGTCCGTGCCGCCGGATCTCGACACGCTACTGGACTCGGTAAATCGCGGCATGGAAGCGATCCCGCGCGAGAACCTGAAAACCGTTGTGGACGAGTCGTTCACGGCGGTGGGCGGGCTGGGCCCGGAGCTGTCCCGACTGGTGACCGGTACCAGCACGTTGTCCAGCGACGCTCGTAAGAATCTCGGCCCGCTACTGACCCTCATCGATCAATCCAAGCCGGTGCTGGACAGCCAGTCGGCTTCGCCGGACGCGGTGACACAGTGGGCCGCCCACCTGGCCGATATCAGCTCGGGGTTACAGCGCAACGACGGCGCGCTGCGAGACGTGTTGCGCGACGCCGGCCCGGCAGCCGCGCAGGTGCGCCAACTGCTGGACCGGCTGAGCCCGACGCTGCCGATCCTGCTGTCCAACCTGATCGGCGTCGGCCAGGTCGCGCTGACCTATCACGCCGGTATCGAGCAGCTGCTGGTGCTGCTTCCCCAGGCGGTGGCGACGATCCAGGCCATCGGTGTGCCCAACCGCAATACCAAACAGGCCTACCGCGGAGTGTTCCTCAGCTTCAATCTGAGACTCAACCTGCCGCCGCCGTGCACCACCGGTTACCTGCCGGCACAGCAGCAGCGGGTGCCATCCTGGGAGGACCACCCGGACCGGCCGCCGGGCGACCTGTACTGCCGGGTGCCGCAGGACTCGCCGAATAACGTTCGCGGCGTGCGCAATACACCATGCGTCGGCCAGCCCGGCAAACGCGCTCCCACGGTCGCGATGTGTGAAAGTGACGAGCACTACGTCCCGCTCAACGACGGCTACAACTGGAAAGGTGACCCGAACGCGACGCTGTCGGGCCAGCCCGTCCCGCAATTGCCGCCGACTCCGGTGCCGGCCGCCGAGTACGACCCTGCCACCGGCAGCTACGTCGGCCCGGATGGGCGTGTTTACACCCGGTCCGACCTGGCGCCGGCCGGCGGGGAGCGCTCCTGGCAGTCGATGCTGCTGCCGCCCGGGAGTTGACCGCGCCCGCCGCATCGGCCGAGCATTGTGGCCGCGGCACAACGGGATTAGATTCTGGCCTCATGGAGCCTCAATGGCGGCCACTGCGGGAGCCGGCCGCAAACCAGGTGTGGCAGCAGGTCTTGCGGCCCGTCGCTGCCGAATTACGCGTGGGTGCAGGCAAAGTGGCGGAACTGATTGTGCAGCTGTACCAGGCCGAGGCGCCGGAAGTAGTTCCCGACGCGTCGGCCGTTGCCGAGCAGATGGCCAGCACCGAAGCAGCGCTGCACCAGGTGGCTCAGTGCATTGACATCGGGCTGGATCCGTGTAGAGCTGAACTCGCTCCGGCTACGGCGGCTTTCGCCCGCTCCAGCGTGCAACGCAACATTTCGCTCAACGAGCTCATTCGCTCGGTACGTCTGGCTCAGCGGCAACTGTGGCAGTGGCTTTTCGACCAGATCACCGAGGCCGGTCAGCCGGAAGACCACGGTAAGGCGCTCGAACTGGTGACGAACTGGCTGTTCGCGTACATCGACGACTTTCTCGCTCAGGGCGAACATGCGTACGCCATCGAGAGGGAGGCGTGGCTGGGCGGTGCGGCGGCCGCGCGTGCTTCGGCGGTCGATGACATCCTGGCTGGACGCGAGCACGATCCACAGCGGGCGTCGACGCGGCTGCGTTATGACATCAACCGTCACCACGTAGGGGTGCAGACTTGGCTGAACCCGGCGCACGACGTCGGTGGTGAGCAGTCGCTACTCGCCGAGGCCTTGTCACAACTCGCGCGTGCCGTATCAGCGCAGAGCACTCTGGTCCATCCGGCGCGCTCGATGGCCATCGCTGCATGGATCACTAGGCCGCGCGCCTACGCCGTCGAAGACCTGAAAGTGGTTCAGGACGAGGCCGGTACGCTGTTGCCCGGCGGCGTCAGGATTGCGATCGGTGAGCCGGGATGGGGGATTATCGGCTTCCGGCGCAGCCACGTCGAGGCCTCGCACGCCCGGCGGGTCGCCTCGCTGCTGGGGGATAGAGCGGGGCTGGTGACGTGCTACCGCGATGTCGCCGTCGCCGCGCTCGGTTGTGCGGACGCCGAGCATGCCGTCGCGTTCGTCAGACGCGTCCTGGGCCCACTGGCCGCCGACGACGAGACGACTTATCGGATAGCCGGCACACTGGCCGTTTATCTTGAAGAGAACCGCAGCCCGGCCAAGGCCGCGCACCGGCTCTCCGTGCATCCCAACACCATCAGTTATCGGATCAACCAGGCCGAAGGGCTACTGGGTCGCCCGATCGACGCCAACACCGTCGAGCTGTCGGTGGCGCTGGCGTTGCTGCCGGCATTGCCCGGTCTGATTGATCGTCGCACTGCGCAACTGTGACGGCGGCACAAGCCGATCACCCATTTCTGTTGTCGCAGCCCGAGACGGGCCGGGCGGATGCTCCTAGTGTCCCGACTCAGCCGAAAGCGGTCTGGATATTTGGAGGAGATCATGCAAACGCTGCAAGAGCTCGATGTCAACTACATGAAGGGCTCCGACAACCCGTGGGTACCGTTCACACCACTGAGCGACCAGGTCTTCTTGAAGTACTGGAAGATCGACCCGGTGCGCGCAGAGATCATCGTCTCGATGAGAATCCCGGCCGGGGTGGAAATGGGAGCCCACTATCACACCGGAATCGTTGTGGCGCACACGGTTAGCGGAGCATGGCGGTATAAGGAGAGCGACTGGGTCGCGCGTGCCGGAGACACTCTCTACGAGGTCGCGGGCTCGTCGCATAGCCCCGAGAGCTTCGAGGACACCGAGGTCTTCTTCTTCCTGGTCGGCGAGTTGCTCTTCCTCGACGAGGACAACCGGATCCTGTGGCAGGAAAACCACAAGACATCGCTTCAGCGATACCACACCTACTGCGCCGAAAACGGCATACCTCCACGAGATCTCACTAGTTGGACCGCGTAGCCGCGTCCCACTGGCGCTGCACGTCTCGTTCGGCTGCGGTGGGAATCAGTCCGGACGGGGCGAATCGCCGGGAGGCCACTTGATCGTCTTCGCTCAGTGGCCTCCCGGTGCCCCGAATCGCCTTATACGACACCACAATTGCCGAAATGAACACCACCACGACCACCAACGCGAAAACGATGGACAGGGTCCCTTGTACGAGTGAGTTCCGGATCACGTCGTCGAGTTGCGCGGGGTCGGCCGCCGATCCGAAGGATATCTTGCCGCCCTTCCTGGCCGCCGCATACTGGAAGTATTGCGTGAAGTAACCGACTTTGGGGTCTCCGGAGAAGATCTTCTGCCACGAGGCTGTCAGCGTGACGGCCAGGTCCCACAGCAGCGGAACACCCGGAATCCACGCCCATTTCAGGTGGCCCCGTTTGATCACGATGACGGTGATGATGGTCAGCGAGATGGCGGCCAGCAGCTGATTGGCGATGCCGAACAGCGGGAACAGCGAGTTGATACCGCCCAACGGGTCGGTCACCCCCAGTAGCAGCATGCTGCCCCAGGCCGCGACCACCACCAGGCTGCACAACACGGCGCCCGGTCGCCAACTGGGATTGCGGAACCGGCGCAGCGGTCCGCCCAGGTTGCCCAGGGCGTCGGACACCATGAAACGGGCGGCCCGCGTGCCGGCGTCGACGGTGGTCAGTATGAACAGCGCCTCGAACATGATCGCGAAGTGATACCAGAACGCCTTGAGGCCGCTACCGCCGAGCAGCCGGTGCAGCATCTCCGCCATTCCGAACGCCAGGGTGGGCGCGCCGCCGGTACGCGAGACGATGCTCTGCTCGCCGACGCTGTCTGCGGCCTGTTGGATCTGCTCGGCGGTAGCCGGTCTACCCGACAGTCCGAGGCCGTTGACGTATTGTGCTGCTGTTGAGGCCTTTTCGCCGGTCTGAGCGCCCGGAGCGTTCAGGGTGAAGTACAGGTGCTGGTCGAGGATTGTGGCGGTGATCAGCGCCATGACCGCGACGAACGACTCGGTGAGCATCCCGCCGTAACCGATCAGGCGCATCTGGCCTTCCTTCTCCAGCATCTTCGGCGTCGTGCCGGACGAGATCAGGGCGTGGAAGCCGGACAGGGCGCCGCAGGCGATGGTGATGAAGAGGAAGGGGAACAGCGAGCCGGCGAACACCGGCCCGTCGCCGCGGCCGGCGAAATGGGACACGGCCGGCGCCACGATGACCGGTCGCACCACGCAGACCCCGACCGCCAGCAGCGTGATGGTGCCCACTTTCATGAACGTCGACAGATAGTCGCGCGGCGCGAGCAGGAGCCACACCGGCAATACCGAGGCCGCGAAGCCGTAGCCGATCAGCAGCCAGGTCAACGTGACCGGTGAGAGGTTGAACCACGTTGCGCCCCAACGAGTATCAGCGACCCAGCTGCCGGACACCACGGCCAGCAGCAGCAGTGCGCAGCCGATCCCCGACACCTCCGACACCCGCCCCGGCCGCAGGAACCGCAGGTAGAAGCCCATGAACAAGGCGATAGGGATGGTCATGGCGATCGAGAACACACCCCAGGGGCTCTTCGCGAGGGCACGGACCACCACCAGCGCGAGCACCGCGATCACGATCGTGATGATGACCGGAATCCCGATCAGTGCGACCGCACCGGCAGCCGCGCCGAGTTCGTCGCGCACCATCTGACCCAGCGATCGGCCGCGCCGGCGGGTGGAGATCCACAGCACCAGATAGTCCTGCACGCCGCCCGCAAGCACCGCTCCGATCACAATCCAGATCGCGCCCGGCAGGTAGCCCATCTGCGTGGCCAGCACCGGCCCCACCAGCGGGCCCGCTCCGGCGATGGCGGCGAAGTGGTGGCCGAACACCACTCGTCGATCGGTCGGCACATAGTCGGTGCCGTCGTCGAGGATTTCCGCCGGTGTCGCCAGATCATCGCGCGGCCGGACGATTCTGGCTTCGATCAACCGGGCGTAGAACCGGAACGCGATGACGTAGGTGCAGATCGCGGCGACCACCAGCCACATCGCGTTCACCGTCTCGCCGCGGACGAATGCGATGAGGACCCAGGCCACGGCGCCGATCGCCGCGATCACAGCGAAGAAGATCTTGTGCGTGATCGTGATCGGGGAGCGGTCGACGATGGCGACGGGTGGCAGGTCAGGCTCGGTGCGGATGTAGCTGATGTCGCTGTCGGCCACGGCGCACACCCTACGCGGGTGCTGCGGGAATCGCCCGCGGGCGCGGGATCAGTACATGGCGCGCACCGCGTCGATGGTGTCGGCCTCGGCGGGGCTCTTGTCGTCGCGGTAGCGCACCACCCTCGCGAATCGCAGGGCCACCCCGCCCGGGTAGCGGCTCGAGCCCTGCACACCGTCCAGTGCGATCTCGACCACCTGCTCGGGACGGACCGGCACGACGTACCCGTCCGTCCCCTCGGTCGCCAGCTCGGTGAACCGCTGGGTCTGCCAGTCCAGCATGGCGTCGGTCATCCCCTTGAAGGTCTTGCCCACCATGACGAATTGGCCGGACTCCGGATCCCTTGCGCCCAGATGGATGTTCGACAGTTTGCCGCGACGGCGCCCGGAACCCCACTCCACGGCCAGCACCACCAGGTCGAGGGTGTGCACCGGCTTGACCTTCAGCCAGCCCGCGCCGCGGCGGCCCGCCTGATAGGGCGCGCCCGGCGCCTTGGCCATCACCCCTTCGTGGCCCGCGGCCAGCGTCGCCGCAAGGAAGGCGTCTGCGGCCGCCGCATCGGAGGTGGCAAGCCGGTCCACCCGGTGTTGCGCCGGCACCAGCTCGTCCAGCGCCGCGAGCCGTTCGGTGGTCGGCGCGTCCAGTAGGTCGGTGCCGTCCCGGTGCAGGATGTCGAAGAGGAACACCGAAAGCGGCTGCTTGTCTCGCGCCGCTGCTACGTCGACGGATCGCCCGAATCGTGACGCCGTGACCTGGAAGCGATGTGGCCGGTTGTCCGGGCGGAGCGCGATCGCCTCGCCGTCAGCGATCAGCTCGTGGACGGGCAGGGCCAGCGTCGCCTCCACCACCTCGGGCAGCCGTGCCGTGACATCGTCGAGGCTGCGGGTGTAGACGCTGACATCGTCGCCGCGGCGGTGGATCTGGACCCGCGCACCGTCCAGCTTGGCTTCGAAAATCGTTGTGCCGTCGTGGCGTTCGAGCGCGCCGGCGACGTCGGTGGCGGTCTGCGCCAACATCGGCCCGACCGGCCGTCCGACTTGCAGCATGAACGCGTCCAGCGATCCGCCGGAAAGGGCGGCCGCGGCCACCGCCGGCAACTCCCCGCCGAGCATGGCCGCCCGCTGCACCGCGGTGGCGGGGAGCCCCGCGGCTTTGGCCACCGCGTCGGTCATGATCCCGATCAGGGCGCCTTGGCGCAATTCGCCGCCGAGGAGGCGGACCAGGAAGGTCTGTTCGGTGTCGGTCGCCGCGGCGAACAGTCCGGTGATCAATGTGGCGCGCCGCGCCTGGGAGCCCTTGCCCGCGACGGCACCGATCTCGGTGAAGGTGGCGTCCACCCGGTCGACGGTCAGTGCCGGATGCGGCGCGGGTGGCGGCAGGGAGCGCAGTGCCGCCCAGCCGACGCCGATCTGACGTTGCCGAAGCTCGCCGGAAAGCCACGACACGACGGTGGCGACCAGCTCGGGATCGCCGGCGGCACCGCGCAGCAGCTCGGCGATGTGGGCGACCTTGGTCAGGCGCGACGAGGTGGCGCCCACAGTAAGCGAGGTGCTTGCGACGTCGAGGAGGAGCACGGTTTCGAGCTTGGCACGGCTCGGTGACAACGCGTCGGACCCGACGCGCTACCGTGACGGGTTAACGTTACAAATTGCAGTCAAAGTGACAACCCAGATATTGGAGGTTCGGGTGGAGATCAGCGGGAAGAAGGTCGTCGTCATCGGCGGCGCCTCGGGGATGGGACGGGCCAGCGCCGAACTTCTGCACCAGCGCGGCGCGCAGGTCGCGGTGCTCGACCGGGAGAGCTCGGACGGCAAGGCGGTAGCCGACGGGATCGACGGCAAGTTCTATCCCGTGGACGTCACGGACTTCGCCGGCACCGAGCAGGCGCTGCAGGCCGCAGTCGACGATCTGGGCGGTCTGCACGTCACGGTGACGACCGCCGGCGGCGGCATCGCCAAGCGGACCATGACCAAGTCCGGTCCGCACGACCTCGAGTCGTTTCAGTCCGTCATCGACCTCAACCTGATCGCCACCTTCAACATCAGCCGTCTGGCCGCTGCGCACATGGCCAAGAACGAGCCCGAGGACGACGAGCGCGGCGTCATCATCAACACCGCGTCGATCGCGGCGTTCGAAGGTCAGATCGGGCAGGTCGCCTACACCGCCGCCAAGGCCGGTATCGCGGGCATGTGCCTGACCATGGCGCGCGACCTCGGGTCGTTGGGCATCCGCGTGTTGGCCATTGCGCCGAGCCTGTTCGCCACGGGATTGACCCAGGGCATCCCGGACGAGTTCGCGGCGGCCCTGACCAAGGACGCGGCCTTCCCCAAGCGCCTGGGCCGCCCCGAGGAGTACGCGAAACTGGTCGCGGCGATCGTGGACAACCCCATGCTCAACGGCCAGTGCCTGCGGCTGGACGCGGGGCAACGGTTCGCGCCCAAGTAACACCCCGGCCGCGGTTCGCGTCGCAATGAGTACACTCTTTGCAGAATCAGCAGCGCTGCGAGGAGGACCCGTATGGGTATCGCACTGACCGACGACCATCGCGAACTCGCCGAGGTAGCCCGCGGGTTCCTGACCTCCCAGAAGGCGCGGTCGGCGGCACGGTCGCTGCTCGATGCGCCGGAGGAGGAGCGGCCTTCGTTCTGGCAGGGACTGGTGGAACTGGGCTGGCTCGGTCTGCACATCGGCGAAGAGCACGGCGGATCCGGCTACGGACTGCCCGAATTGGTGGTGGTCGTCGAGGAACTCGGGCGTGCGGTGGCGCCCGGGCCGTTCGTGCCGACCGTGATCGCCTCGGCGGTGATCGCCCACGCCGGCACCGCCGACCAGCAGACCCGCTTGCTGCCGGGACTGATCGACGGAACCGTCACCGCCGGCGTCGGTTTGGTTGGCGGCGTGCGGGTTTCCGACGGGGTGGCCGACGGCGAGGCCGGGGTGGTGCTCGGTGCCGGGCTGGCCGACGTGCTGTTGCTGGCGGCCGGTGACGATGTGCTGGTGCTGGACCGCGGACGCTCCGGCGTCTCGGTCGAGGTGCCGGAGAATCTCGACCCGACCCGGCGCTCCGGGCGCGTTCGGCTGCAGGACGTGCAGGTGACCGACGACGACATCTTGTCCGGCGCCGCCGCGTCGGCCCTGGCCCGGGCGCGCACGTTGCTGGCCGCCGAAGCCGTCGGCGGCGCCACCGACTGCGTCGAGTCCGCGGTGGAGTATGCCAAGGTGCGCAAGCAGTTCGGCCGCACCATCGCCACTTTCCAGGCGGTGAAACATCATTGCGCGAACATGCTGGTGGCCGCCGAGTCCGCACTGGCAGCGGTGTGGGACGCCGCCCGTGCGGCGTCGGAGAACGAGGATCAGTTCCGGCTGGTGTCAGCAGTGGCCGCCGCGCTGGCATTCCCCGCGTACGCCCGTAATGCCGAGCTGAACATCCAGGTGCACGGCGGAATCGGATTCACCTGGGAGCACGACGCGCATCTGCATCTGCGCCGTGCGCTGGTGACTTCGGCGCTGCTCGGCGGTGACGCGCCCGCGCGCGACGTGTTCGACCTGACCGCGGCCGGCGTCGTACGGGAGAACAGCCTGGACCTGCCTCCGGAGGCGGAGGAGTTGCGCACCCAGATCCGTTCTGAGGCAGCCGAACTCGCCGGGCTGGAAAAAGCGGCACAACGCGACAAGCTGATCGAGACCGGCTATGTAATGCCGCACTGGCCCAAGCCGTGGGGCCGCGCCGCCGACGCTGTGGAGCAGCTGGTGATCGAAGAGGAGTTCCGCGCAGCGGGCATCAGGCGCCCAGACTACGGCATCACCGGCTGGGTCATCCTCACGCTGATTCAGCACGGAACCGATTGGCAGATCGAAAGATTCGTGGAGAAGGCGCTCCGCAAAGACGAGATCTGGTGCCAGTTGTTCTCCGAGCCGGAGGCCGGCTCGGACGCCGCGTCGGTCAAGACCCGCGCCACCCGGGTCGACGGCGGGTGGAAGATCAACGGCCAGAAGGTCTGGACCAGTGGAGCGCAGTACTGCGCGCGCGGTCTGGCGACCGTGCGCACCGACCCCGAGGCGCCCAAGCACGCCGGCATCACCACCGTCATCGTGGACATGAAAGCCCCGGAGGTGGAGGTGCGCCCGCTGCGGCAGATCACCGGCGGTTCCGAATTCAACGAGGTGTTCTTCAACGACCTGTTCGTGCCCGACGAGGACGTGGTCGGCGCGCCCAACTCCGGGTGGACGGTGGCGCGCGCGACGCTGGGCAACGAGCGGGTCAGCATCGGCGGCAGTGGCTCGTTCTACGAAGGTCTGGCCGGGGAGCTGGTCAAGCAGGCACAACGGCGTTCGGATCAGTTGGCGGGCGCGGTGATTCGGGTGGGGACCTACCTGGCCGAGGAGAATGCGCTGCGACTGCTGAACCTGCGCCGGGCCGCCCGCAGCGTGGAGGGCGCGGGTCCGGGGCCCGAAGGCAATGTCACCAAGCTGAAGCTGGCCGACCACATGATCGAGGGTGCCGCCATTGCGACCGCGCTGAGCGGACCGGAGACCGCGCTGCTGGACGGGCCGGCCGCGTTGGCCGGCCGGATGGTGATGGGTGCCCGCGGCATGGCGATCGCCGGCGGCACATCTGAGGTCACCCGCAACCAGATCGCCGAGCGGATTCTCGGCATGCCTCGCGACCCGCTGATCAACTAGGCCGCTGGCGAGCAGACGCAAGAGCACCGTGGAGCACCAGCTCCACGGTGCTCGAGCGTCTGCTGGCGGGAGTCAGGCGGGGCGGGGGACTGCGGCCAGGCGCGACTGGCCGAGCCAGTCGGGCACCGCTTTGCGCGCGTCCGCGGCGCCGTGAATGGCCAACGCGCCGTTGAGCATTGCCCGCGACCAGGACAGATCGCCGCGCCACAGCTGGATGAGGGTCAGCAGGCTGGTTTCCACCGTCGCGGCCGCCTCGTAGCCGGGGTCGAAGTCGCAGACATCGGCCTCTCCCTCGGATACCACCAGCCACCAGCGGGCGGCCTTGGGGTCCACGCCGGACAGCTGAAAAGCCAGCACGGTGCGGGCCCGCGGCCACGCGTCGACGGAGATCGTGCGACGGATATCCCACATCAGCAGGTGCGGATCGAGATCGTCGTCGCCGAGTTCGGAGATCCAGCGCACGCCCCACGCGCCCAGCGCATCAACCACCGTGGCCAGTTCCTGGCCGCACGTCGTCAGGGAGTAGGACGTTCGGCCATCGAGGTCGGTGCGTTCGACCACACCGGCACGGGTCAGTGACTTCAGGCGCTTGGACAGCAAGGCCGGCGACATTTTCGGTACTCCGCGGCGCAGGTCGTTGAAATGGGCGCTGCCTCGCAGTAGTTCGCGCACGACAAGCAGCGTCCAGCGTTCGTCGAGCAGTTCCATCGCCTTGGCGACGGGGCAGAACTGACTGTAGGTGGACATCGGCACCCTCCCTCGTTTCCAGTAGACGCCGCGCCGAGGCAGTTGACTAGTACAGATTGTGTACCGCAGGTGCTTCACATCTGGCACTGGAACCAGTTCATCGGACGATCCGATGATGGAGATCAACCAGTTCAATCAGAGGGGAAGCCAACGATGACCACAGTCACCGAGCCGGATCGCGGCTACGAAAGCAAGCATCGAGCGCTGTGGGCGCTGGGCGACTACGCGTCGGTTGCGACCGATGTGGTGGCACCGCTGGGTCCGGTCCTGGTGTCGGCCAGCGGTATTGGCGCCGGTGACCGCGTCCTGGACGTGGCGGCCGGATCCGGCAACGCGGCCATCCCGGCCGCGCTGCTCGGTGCCGACGTGATCGCCAGCGATCTCTGCCCGGAGCTGCTGGAACGCGGCCGCCGGCTGGCGCAGGCCCGCGGCGCGCGGCTGCGATGGATGGAGGCCAACGCCGAGGCGCTGCCGTTCGGGGGCGATGCGTTCGACGCGGTGCTGTCCTGCATCGGCGTCATGTTCGCCCCCCATCATCAGCGCTCGGCCGACGAGTTGCTCCGAGTCTGCCGCCCCGGCGGGGTGATCGGGCTGATCAGCTGGACACCCGAAGGCTTCGTCGGCCAGATGTTCGCGACCCTGAAGCCTTACCTGCCGCCACCGCTACCGGGTGCGCAGCCGGCGCCCCTGTGGGGCGACGATAATCATGTCCGGGATCTGCTGTCGGACCGCATTACCGGCTTCGCGGCACGGCGAGAGATGTTGCCGGTGGCTACTTTCGGTGACGGGGCGGCCTTCCGGGACTTCTTCAAGGCGAACTATGGGCCGACGGTCGCCGCTTACCGGGAAATCGCCGGGGACCCCGACCGCGTCGCGGCGCTGGATGCGGAGTTGGCGGCACTGGGCGACCGCCATCTGGCCGGAGGGTCGACGATGCGGTGGGAGTACCTGCTGGTTACCGCGCGCAAGCGCTGACCCGGCCCTGGTGAGCAGACGCAAAGCGCCCCAAAATCGGTGATTTGGGGCGCTTTTGCGTCTGCTCGCGCAACTAGGCGACAGGCGCGAACAGCGGGGCACCGGCGGTGCCACGCTCCGGCCGGATGGCGACAGGCATCCCGCAGGACACCGAATCCGGTTCGCAGTCAACAATGTTCGCGGCAACGCGCAGCCCGCTCTGTTCGGCCAGTTCGACCAGTGCGATCACGTACGGCGTCGGGATCTCCGGGTTGTAAGGGTGGTAGTTGACGGTGTAGGTGAACACCGTGCCGTGGCCGGACACCGGTTTGGTTATCAGCGGACCACCGCAATCACGGCACTGACCGGCCGCGGGATGCACCCAGTGTGCGCACTTGTCGCAGTGCTCGACGAGCAACGGGGAAGTCGACACGACAAATACAGTACACTCAATTCGTCCCGATATGTCGCGGTGTGGTCTACGGACGGTGTAGATGAAGTACTTCGAAAAAGAAGCGATCGTGTCCGGCATCGGCATCTCGCGCATCGGCCGACGCACCGGTATTCCCGGTCGGGACCTGACCATGGAGGCGGTGCGGACCGCCATCGACGACGCCGGCCTGCGGGCGGCCGATATCGACGGCATCGCGACACTGGGTGACACGCCGGCCGCCGAGGTCAACGCCGAACTGCAGATCGATGCCGCCGATTGCGGCAGTGGATTCGGCACCGGCGGTCTGCTCAGCCCGGTGATGTCGGCATGCCGCGCAGTCTCGGAGCGACGCGCCCGCCATGTGGTGGTCTACCGCACCATCCAGATGTTGGGCGGCACGATCCTGCAGGACAAAGACGCCCCCGCCCCACCGCTCGCCCGGATGTTCGATGCCCCCGAAGGAGAGCGTCCTGCCGTCGGCGCCATGGACGACATCAACGACCTGGTTGCCGCGCACGCCTACTCGGCGGCCAACTGGTTGGCCCTGAACTGCCGTCGGCACATGGAACAGTACGGAACCACCAAGGAGCAACTGGGCTGGATCGCTCTCAACGGCCGTCGCAATGCGGCACTGAATCCCCTTGCGGTGTATCGGGATCCGATGACAATGGCCGATTACCTGGGCGCCCGCCCGGTGTCCACACCGTTCGGATTGCTGGATTGCGATGTGCCCATCGACGGCTCGATCGCCGTCGTGGTGTCGCACGCCGAGTACGCCGGGGACTGCCCGCACCGCGCCGTGAAAGTGGAGGCCATCGGCGGTTCCGACGGTGCCGGCGGGTGGTTCCACCGCCAGGATTACCCGAAGATGGCGATGTCGGACGCCACGGCGCAGATGTGGTCGCACACAGAGCTGAGGCCCGCCGACCTCGACGTCGCCCAGCTTTACGACGGTTTCACCTACCTGACCCTGTCCTGGCTGGAAGCCCTCGGGGTGTGCGGCGACGGCGAGTCAGGTCCGTTCGTTGAAGGCGGCGCCCGCATCGCCAGAGACGGGCAGCTGCCGCTGAACACCTATGGCGGCCAACTTTCAGCCGGGCGCATGCACGGCTACTGGGCACTGCACGAAGGGTGTCTGCAACTGCGCGGCGAGGCGGGGGAGCGGCAGGTGGAGCGGCGTCCCGAAGTCGGCGTGGTGTCCGTCGGTGGCGGACCGGTCGCGGGATGCATGCTGCTCACATGCTGAGCCGGCAGTGACCGCCGAACCGGACCAGGTCCGGTCGGACAAGCTGGCCGCGAAGATCGCCCGTCGTATCGAGGAGGACATCGTCCGCCGCGGCTGGGTGGTCGGGGAGTCACTCGGCTCGGAAGCCGCTCTGCAACAACGCTATGGCGCGAGCCGGTCGGTACTGCGCGAGGCCGTCCGCCTTCTCGAGCACCACCAGGTCGCCCGGATGCGACGCGGACCCAACGGCGGGTTGATCATCTGCGAGCCCGATGCCGGGCCGGCGACCCGCGCCGTCGTCATCTACCTGGAACACTTGGGCACCACACTGGCCGACCTGCTCAACGCGCGGTTGGTGCTCGAGCCGCTGGCGGCCGCGCTGGCCGCCGAACGCATCGACGAGGCGGGAATCGGCCGGTTGCGATCGGTGCTCAGCGCTGAGCAGCAGTGGCGGCCCGGCCGGCCCCTCGACGAATTCCACACCGCGCTGGCCGAGCAATCGAAAAACCCGGTGCTGCAACTATTTATCGATGTCTTGATGAGGCTGACGAAGCGTTATGCCCGCACCGCGCGGACCGGCTCCGCGGCCGAGGCGGCCGACGCCGCTCACCAGATGCGCGGTGCCCACGCCGACATCGTCGCGGCCGTCACCGCCGGCGATTCGGCGCGGGCCAAGACCCTCAGTGAGCGGCACGTGCAGCGGGTGACGGCCTGGCTGGCCGAACACCAGGACCCGGCACGTCGGGCCAGACCCGGCTCGGCGGGCAAGCGACTCGCCTCCGAAGCGCCGCGCGGCAAGCTCGCCGAAGTGCTGGCGGCCAACATCGCCGACGACATCGCCGCCACCGGCTGGCAGGTGGGTTCGGTCTTCGGCACCGAGACGGCGCTGCTGCAGCGGTACCGGGTGAGCCGGGCGGCACTGCGTGAGGCGGTGCGGCTACTGGAATATCACCAGGTTGCGCACATGCGTCGGGGCCCCGGCGGCGGCCTCGTCGTCGCCAGACCGCGCGCCCAGGCCAGCATCGACACCATCGCGCTGTATCTGCAATACCGCAAGCCGACGTGGGAAGACTTGCGCTGCGTGCGGGAAGCCATCGAGATTGACAACGTGGTCAACGTGGTGGCGCGCCGCGCCCAACCCGACGTGGCCGCTTTCCTGGACCCGCACGGTTGGTCGACAGTGGCGGGAGACGTCGGCGGCGATGCGCGCGACGCGGCCGTCGAGGAGTTCCGCTTTCATGTCGGTCTGGCGCACCTGGCCGGCAACGCGCTGCTCGACCTTTTCCTGCGCATCATCGTCGAACTGTTCCGCCGGCACTGGTCCACGACCGGTCAGGCCCAGCTGACGCGGACCGACGTGGCCGCTGTCGGCGACGCTCACCTGCGGATCCTGGAGGCCATCGATTGCGGTGACGACAGCCTGGCGCGCTACCGCATCCGGCGGCACCTGGACGCCGCGGCGTCCTGGTGGCTCTGAGCGCGACACGCCCCACCGCAAAGCCCGCGCTTAGCAAAGCCTCGCTGGGGGTACAGGGATACTCAAGTAATCGCGGTACAGCGGCGTACCGGCTGACGTTGGGTGGGAGTCTCTATGACCGCGGGCACGGAGATCAGACCCCTGGGCGCCGAGAGAGGCTTCCTGCACTCTGCGCTGTTGTATCAGTCCGAACGCCAGTGCCTGGATTTCGTGGTCCGATTCGCTGCGGACGGCTTTGCTCTGGACGAACCGGTGCTGGTCGCTGTGCCGCGCGACAGGTTGGCGATGCTGGGCCCGGCGCTGTGGGCCGCGCGCGCCGGATGCGATGCCGAACTCCGGTTGGTCGACATCACGGACGTAGCGCGCAATCCCAGTCGGTTTTTGGCCATGGAAACCGCCTTCGCCGAGAAGCACCCAGATCAGACTGTCCGCGTCGTGAGTGAACTGGTCTGGCCGGGCCGCAGCGCCGACGAATGTCTGTCCTGCGTGGAGCACGAGGCGATGAGTAATGGGGCGTTGAAAGCGCGAAACGTGCTGGGGTTGTGTCTGTATGACGCGACTCATTTGCCGGACGGGGTGCTGGCGGATGCCCGCCGCACCCACCCGTTGCTGTGGAAAGGTGACTCGGCTTGTCCCAGCGATGATTACGCGCCCGGCGAGGTACTGGCGCGCTGCAATCAACCGCTGCCTTTAAACCCGGGCGCGGTGACCTACATGGTGCGGCGCAGCGCGGACCTGCGTCCGGCGCGGTCGTTCGCCGCCGACTACGCCGGCTGGGTCGGACTGTCCAAGGACGGTCGGGACGACCTGCAGATGATCGCCACCGAACTCGCAACGAACAGCCTGCAGTACGCGGGCGGCGCGTGCCGCCTCGCCTTTTGGCGCCACGACGAGCATCTGGTGTGCGAGGCACGCGACGCCGGGCGACTGGAAGACCCCTACGTCGGACTGAGACGCCCGAACGGCAGTGGCACCGCTAGTCGCGGTCTGTTCCTGGTCAACGCGATGGCCGATCTGGTGCGCACCCACACCACCGCGAACGGCACCACCATCCAGGCGTACCTGAGGCTGGACTCCGCGCGGGACTGCTGACCGGGTACGGGCTGATAACTTCGGTCAGCCGAGCTGCCCGGTGTTGCCTTCCGGGGTACGCGCTGGGCTCATCTGATTACTGCAACCCACCGCGAACAACGCGAACGCCGCAAGAATCAGGGCTCCCACCGTCTGCAGGGTTTTCCGCTTGGTACGCATTGTTCTCGCCTTTCTCCGCCGTGCCGGGGCGTGTTTCATGTGACGACTTCGAACGTCTGTGATGCTATCGCCGCGCAGCGTTTAGCGAGTCGGTTTTTCAGAGAACCGCGGAAAATCCAGATGAATTCAATTGGCAAGAAGCGAGCTGGCAATTGGGTGTTGAGGGGTAAAGCATTCATTCGGTACGTCAGCCCGCTGGGAACCGACTGCGAGTGCAGCGGTTCCCAGCGGGTTCCCCCGACGTTATTGGGGTGATTACTGAGCGGCGGGTGAAGGAGGCGTACCCACGGTGCCGCCGACCGAACCCGCCGTTTGCGCCGTACAACCAGCCGACGCCACGGCGAAAGCAGTGGCCAACACGGCGACCACGACTTTCACCGCCTGAATCCCCCTGCCAGATCTGCGTACTTTCATCGGCTACCCCCTTCGTTTGCTGATTACCCCATTTAGCGAATTAATCGCTATCAAGATGCTAACTCCGGCAATGCGTCGAGCGAGCGGTTTTGCATCGAAATGGGCGCATTGCATTTCCGTCCGCAGGAAAACCGGTTGCGCGCCCGGGCGCCGGCGGTCTAGTGTCTGCGCTCGTGCGTCTTGTGTTGCATGCCGTAGTAGCCAGCACCCGCAGCGGGGTCTGATCCAGACCGACCCCCCGCTGTGGGTCGGAAGCTACTACCGTCGGTCGCTCCTTCGAGCAAGAGAAGACCGTCGCAATGACCATCCTCAGCCAGGATCTCCACCACCCCGCGGCTATTGATTCCGCCGAGGAATGGTTTCGTCACCATTTCGGCGTGGCGCTGCCGGCCGGCCTGCGTGAGCAGGCCGGGGCGCTGTCGTGGCAGCGATTCGTCGCCGTCTTCAGCCCTCTTGCCGGTCCGGTGCGACTTGGACAGTGGTCCTGCGACGATGCCCACCGCCCGGCGAGCCGGATGGGTCCCCAGGCGCGCACCTTTCGCGCCGTCATCGCCGTCGGCGATCGCATCGGCACGTCGACGGCGGCCGGCGGCGGTGAAGTCGCGGCACTCACCGCCATGCTGCATGGACGCGGAATTCGGCTGGAAATATTGAAGTTTCACCAGATGTGCTCGGGAAACGACGTGGCTACCCTGGTTCGGGGCACCGACGGTACTCACCCGGCATGGGCCATGGGGTGGGCTGAGGACCGGACCGAGTCGGCGTTGCGTGCGGTGATCGGCTGCGTCAACCGGCTGCTCGCTTCCGGTTGCCCGGCTTGAGCCTGGAGGGAAACGAGCGCGGGAGGGTACTGCGGAACGAGCCGCTGTGGCCGCGAAGTCAGAGCGGACGCAACACGATGTGCATGCCGTCCATCGGCACCGGCATGCCGCCGTAGTCCCAACGCGGCTGATAGTCGGGCCGGGGCAGCTCCAGCCGATACCGGCGTAGCAGCCGGTGCAGGATCGTCTTGACTTCCAGCTGACCGAAGACCATCCCGATGCACTTGTGCGCACCGCCGCCGAACGGTGTGAACGCATACCGGTGCCGCTTGTGTTCGTTGCGCGGTTCGGTGAACCGCTCGGGGTCGAATTTCATCGGGTCGGTCCAGATTTCGGGCAGGCGGTGATTCAATCCGGGGAACGCGGTGATGTTGGTGCCCTTGGGCAGGTAGTGGCCGAGCAGTTCGGTGTCCCGCACCGTGCGCCGCATCGCCCACTGGACCGGCGTCACCAATCGGATGGACTCGTTCATCACCAGGTCCAGAGATTCCAGCTTCTCCAGCGACTCGATGTCCAGGGGGCCATCGCCGAGGCGGTCCGATTCGTCGCGGCAGCGCTGCTGCCACTCCGGGTGGGCGGCCAGGTGGTAGATCATCGTGGTGGCCGTCGACGTGGAGGTGTCGTGCGCGGCCATCATCAGGAAGATCATGTGGTTGATGACGTCTTCGTCGGAGAACCGGTTGCCGTCCTCGTCCTCGGTCTCGCACAACACCGTCAGCAGGTCGTTGCCTTCTTTGCCGCGGCGCTCCTTGACCCGCTCGGCGAAGTAGTTCTCCAGCAGCTCTCGGGCCTTGAGGCCGCGCCACCACGTGAACGGTGGGACGCCCTTGCGGATCACCGCGTTGCCCGCCCGCGTGGTGGTGGTGAACGCCTTGTTGACCTTGGTGACCAGCTCGTGATCGGTGCCCGGTTCGTGCCCCATGAACACCATCGAGGCGATGTCGAGCGTCATCTCCTTCATCGCCGGATACAGCAGGAAACGCGGGTCGTTCGTCACCCAGTCATCGGAGATCACGTGCTGCACCACCTGGTCGATGTGCTCCAGATAGCCGACCAGGCGGGACCGGATGAACGCTTCCTGCATGATCCGCCGATGGAACATGTGCTCTTCGAAGTCGAGCAGCATCAGGCCGCGGCGGAAGAACGGGCCGATCACCGGTACCCAGCCCTGCTGGGAGAAGTCCTTGTTGCGATTGGAGTAGATGGCCTGGGCGGCATCGGGTCCCAGCGCCGTGACAAACGGCAGAAACGGTGAGTCGCCGAAGATGAGCGGGCCCCGGGTCTCGTACAGGAACATCAGGTAATCCGGTCCGCCCCGCAACAACTCGATCATGTGCCCAAGGATCGGCAGGCCCGCGTCGCCGACGATCGGCTTCAGCCCGCTGCCCGGCGGCGGGTCGGCGAGCCGCTTCTCCGGGAACTGCGTGTTGCGCAGCCTGCGTTCCACCAGTCCCATGCCCGGGAAGTTGTTGAACGACGGCGTGAACCGGCGCCTGGCTTGATCGAGAAGATAGTCGGGGGTGCTGATTGTCGCCTTGCCAGTCGCCATTGACGCGCGCTCCTCACCGGTTGTGGTAACCGTCACTATTTCCCAATATTTCGGACGGACTTGACGCCTGTCAAGTTTTCTTTTTGGATTGGTGTGGTGCATGGTCGAGAGGTGATCGCGAGTGAGTAGCCCGGCCGCTGATGAGGGCCAGGGCGCGCCGGCATCGCGTCGGCGCGGTGACAAGCATCGGCAAGCGATCATGCAGGCAGTGCGTGAACTGCTGCAGGAGGCGCCGTTTTCGGAGCTCTCGGTCAGCGCCATCAGCCTGCGAGCCGGCGTTGCCCGCTCGGGTTTCTACTTCTACTTCGACTCGAAGTACTCGGTGCTTGCGCAGATCCTGGCCGAGGTCGCCGAAGAACTCGAGGAGCTGACCCAGTACTTCGCACCGCGCCAGCCGGGCGAGTCGCCGGAGCAGTTCGCCAAACGCATGGTCGGCAGTGCCGCGGCGGTGTACACCGACAACGACCCGGTGGTGAAGGCCTGTAACGCCGCCCGCCACACCGACATCGAGATCCAAGAGATCCTCGGCCGGCAATTCGACGTGGTGTTCCGCCAGATCGTCAGCGTGGTGGAAGCCGAAATGAAGGCCGGCACTGCCCGGCCGATCAGCGATGACCTGCCGACGCTGATTCGTACCCTGGCGGGGACCACGGCGCTGACCTTGACGGGGGACCCGCTGCTAATGGGACGTGAGAGCGATCTCGAACGACGGGTCAAGGTGCTCGAGCAGATGTGGCTCAACGCGCTGTGGGGCGGCCCGGCGCGGTAGCTCCGAGCGCCGGTCGATCAACTGCTGGTGTGCACCGGCGCGACGCTGACCGGCCCGGACTGAGACTGGACATCCGTCCGAAGGTTGGGCCCGCACGCCGCCGTCGCCGAGGCGACAGCCGCTGCCAACGTGGCGGCGACGAGTAGGCGGATGATGCGCTCGGTGTTCATGGTCGTCATCAGGGCTCCAATCATGGGTAATGCCGCTGGTGCAGGAATGGCCGAACATTATCGCAATAACTGTCGAAGGTAAATGGCGTGCTGAAGCCATTTTCTTGGATCTGTTCAGCAACTATCTGGAGTTCTGCCGCCTCGCG
Source organism: Mycobacterium gordonae (assembly GCF_002101675.1). GTDB lineage: Bacteria > Actinomycetota > Actinomycetes > Mycobacteriales > Mycobacteriaceae > Mycobacterium > Mycobacterium gordonae. The sequence continues at coordinate 120,770 of NZ_LQOY01000014.1, forward strand.
GCAGAAACCGAGACCGGTTGGTGGGCAAGCGTTTTCGGGTAAGGGGTGTCCGGACGCGCATGTCACGCAATTTGATGAATGTAGTTGCATTTGACGCACGATCGGGCGATGTAAACGGTTTAGACGCGCGGCCCTTCAGGGCGAAAGAATGTCCAGGCGGCACCGGCGTAAACGCGCGGCGCTCTCGTGCAGCCGGCTCGCAGCGGGCCGCGTTGGTCGGCAGGACCGGTACCCCCGGTATCGTGCCGACCATGGTGCAGAGCGGCTCCCCGGAGTATTTCGCGGGAAAGCGGTGTTTCGTGACCGGTGCGGCCAGTGGCATCGGCCGTGCGACCGCGTTGCGGTTGGCGGCGCACGGCGCCGAGCTGTATCTCACCGACCGCGACGGCGACGGGTTGGCGCAGACCGTGGCCGACGCCCGGGCGCTCGGCGCGCAGGTGCCGGCCCACCGGGTGCTCGACATCTCGAACTACGAACAGGTGGCCGCGTTCGCGGCCGACATCCACACCGGGCATTCCAGCATGGACATCGTGCTCAACATCGCCGGCGTCTCGGCGTGGGGCACGGTCGACCGGTTGACCCACGAGCAGTGGAACAAGATGATTTCGATCAACCTGATGGGGCCCATCCACGTGATCGAGTCCTTCGTTCCGCAGATGATTGCGGCTCGCCGGGGCGGGCACGTGGTCAATGTGTCCTCGGCGGCCGGGATCGTCGCACTGCCCTGGCATGCGGCCTACAGCGCCAGCAAGTACGGCCTGCGCGGGCTCTCCGAGGTGCTGCGCTTCGACCTGGCCCGGCACCGCATCGCCGTGTCGGTGGTGGTGCCCGGCGCTGTGCGGACTCCGTTGGTCAACACCGTCGAAATCGCTGGCGTGGACCGCGAAGACCCGCAGGTGGCGCGCTGGGTGAACCGCTTCAGCGGCCACGCCGTCTCGCCGGAACGGGCCGCCGAAAAGATCCTCGCCGGGGTCGCCAGGAAGCGCTATCTGATCTACACCTCGCAGGACATCAGGGCGTTGTACGCCTTCAAGAGACTGGCCTGGTGGCCCTATAGCGTGGCGATGCGCCAGGTCAACGGAATCTTCACGCGCGCTTTGAAGCCGGCGCCCCCGCAGTTGGGGCGTTAGGAAGGCATCTGTAGTTCCAGGCGCACCCCGAGCAGGCGGACGGGGCGGTCGAGTTCGAACAGGTCCAAGATGCGCAGCGCGGCCGCGGTGATGACGCCGGAGTCGGTGGTCGGCACGTCCAGTTTGCGGATCTTGGTGCGGGTGTAGAAGGTCGCGCTGCGCACGGTGACCGCCACCCGCGTGACGACCCGCCCCTCGGTGACCACGTCATCGAGCGCGCGCTGAGCCAATTCGGTTATTGCCGAATCCATTTCAGAGCGATCGGTGAGATCGCGCGGGAACGTGACGACGTGACTGCGCGAACGTGGCACCCACGGTTGCGCGCTGACCTCGGTGTCGCCGCCGCCTTTGGCCAGCAGCAGCAACCACAGGCCGGTGCGCGGGCCGAACACCGACGTCAACAGCTCACCGTCGCTGCGGGCGAGTTGTCCCACGGTGGTGATGTCCAGGGCGGCAAGCTTTTTCGAGGTTTTAGGGCCGATGCCCCACAGCGCGTCGACGGGCCGCTCGGCCATCGTGGTCATCCAGTTGTCGTCGGTGAGCTGGAACACCCCGGCCGGTTTCGCGAAGCCGGTCGCGACCTTGGCGCGCTGTTTGTTGTCGCTGATGCCCACCGAACAGGACAATCCGGTCTGCGCCGCGATGACGTCGCGGATGGTCTCGGCCGCTTGGAACGGGTCGGCCGGCACGGCCACGTAAGCCTCGTCCCAGCCCCACACTTCGACAGGATGGCCGAGGTCGCGCAACAGTCCCATCACCTGCTCGGAGGCTTCGTCGTAGGCGGCGGGATCGGAGGCAAGGAAGGTGGCGTCCGGGCAGCGACGTGCCGCGGCGCGCAACGGCATGCCGGCGTGCACGCCGAATTCGCGGGCCTCGTACGACGCGCAGGTGACGACCTTGCGCGCTTCGGTCGGGTCGCCGCTGCCGCCGACGATGACCGGGCGCCCCACCAGTTCGGGATGGCGGCGCAGCTCGACCGAGGCGAGGAACTGGTCGAGGTCGACGTGCAGCACCCAGCCCGACACGTCTGCGGTTACCGGCCGCACAGCTTGCGGGCCAGGCTCGCCCACGCCTCGCCCAGCGTCTCCGGCGTGTGGCCACCCTCGGTGAGTTGATGCTCGACGTAGCCGACGTCGAGCAGAGCCAGCAGCGCGTCTGTCTGGATGTCCAGGTCACCGGTGGTGTGCGCGGCGTGCAACAGCACGCGCACATGAGTGCGCAACACGAGAGCGGCGCCCACGTGACGCATGTGCGGGTCGCGGCTTGCCGCCGACATCAGCTCGCGGTGGGTGTGGGCGAAGCAGATGCGTTCCCGGCCGAAGGCGATGAGCCTCTCCAGCGGCGGCGCGTCCGGCCCCAGCGGTGGCGGGCCGAAGAGAAAAGCCTGTTGGCTGGCCTTTTCGTCCTCGTCCAGCAGCACCAGCATGAGACCTGATCGGCTGCCGAACCGGCGAAACAACGTTCCCTTGCCGACGCCGGCGGCCGCGGCGATGTCGTCCATGGTGACCGCACCGGCCCCGCGCTGGGCCACCAACTCGCGCGCTGCCTGCAGCAGCAGCGCCCGGTTTCGCGCCGCGTCGCTTCTCTCCGGCAGCGGCTCGTTCGTCAGGTCTTCATGCGGCGGTAGCCGCAGCCCGCCGTCGACAGCGCCCACCTCTGCACTTTAACGCGACGGGAATAAAGCGGACCATAGTCCACTTAATCGGTGCAAGGATGGCATCAACAACCGAAGGGAACGGACAGTGACGGAAATCAAGATCTTGGCTTTGGTCGGCAGCCTGCGCGCGGGGTCGGTCAACCGGCAGATCGCCGAGCTGGCGGCTGAGGTGGCTCCCGAAGGGGTCAATGTCACCGTGTTCGACGGGTTGGGGGAGATTCCCTTTTACAACGAGGACATCGACGACGCGATGAACAGCGAGCTGGACCGGGCACCGGCCCAGGTGGTGGCATTGCGGAGCGCGGCCGCCGAGGCCGACGCCGCGCTGGTGGTCACGCCCGAATACAACGGGACGATTCCCGCCGTCGTGAAAAATGCGATCGACTGGCTCTCCCGGCCTTTCGGCAACGGGGCGCTCAAAGACAAGCCGCTGGCCGTGATCGGCGGCTCGATGGGCCGGTACGGCGGGGTGTGGGCGCACGACGAGACCCGCAAGTCGTTCGCCATCGCCGGTGCCCGGGTGAGCGACGCGATCAAGCTTTCGGTGCCGTTCCAGACCCTGGGTGGCAGCGCTCCGGCCGACAACGCGGAGCTGTCGGCGAACGTGCGCGACGTGATCGGCAAGCTGGCCGCAGAGGTCGGCTGAAGCCGTTTGCATCGAGCCGGCTGCAGCCGGGTCAATTCTCTAGTCAAAGCCGTCGGCGCTCTCGCCGGCGGCTTTGCTAGCAGGGGAGGACAGGTGCGCGCGGGCGGGCTTGTCGGTGGTCGCTGATATACCTCTGATTCATGACCGCCCTGACGCCGCCGCACAGAGACTATGGCCACGATTTTGTGATCTGCGACACGCCGGGCCGACACGCGCGACAGGGCTTACTACCAGGGAATTTCAGAAATGTTATTCAGAACATCTTGTATCTCTTCATGTTGTCACCCCCTAGGTGTAGTGTTTCGAGGACCGGCAGATCCCAGGTTCACCGAGTCCCGATCCGGTCCCGACCGGTCCGGTGGGGCACGATGAACTTCCCGGAATCGCAGTGCGCATGTCGAGCCAGGTCAGCTCGAAACCAGCGCCCGCGCGACGGGAATCTGGGGGTTCGCCGGGGCGCTGAATATAGCGCGGAGGTACCAATCCAGTCGTTGCCCAGTCGTAGCCCTTCCCCGTCCACTCTTCCCCGCAAAGGAGCGGTACAGCCATGAGCATCACCGTCTACAGCAAGCCCGCCTGCGTGCAGTGCGTCGCCACCTACAAGGCACTGGACAAGCAGGGAATCGACTACCAGAAGGTCGACATCACCCTGGACCCCGAGGCGCGCGACTACGTCATGGCGCTCGGTTACCTGCAGGCGCCCGTGGTGGTGGCCGACAACGCGCACTGGTCGGGTTTCCGGCCTGACCGCATCAAGGCGCTCGCCGAATCGGCGCTGAGCGCCTAGTCCGGTATAGCGGTAGACAAGGAAGGGTCGCGGTGCCCGATGGACATCTCAGAAATCGCGGGTACCAACCTAGGTTTGATGAGTGACGACCCGCTGGTCGCGGTTGCACCGCGCTTGCGATCGTCACTGGTCTATTTCTCCTCGGTGTCGGAGAACACCCACCGCTTCGTGCAGAAGCTGGGTGTTCCCGCCATCCGGATACCGCTGCACGGCCGCATCGAGGTTGACGAACCGTACGTGCTGGTGCTGCCCACCTACGGCGGCGGCCGGGCCACCCCCGACATCAATAATGGTGGCTACGTCCCCAAGCAGGTCATCGCCTTTTTGAACAACGAGCACAACCGCTCACTGATCCGTGGCGTCATCGCCGCGGGCAACAACAACTTCGGTGCCGAATTCGCCTACGCGGGCAACGTGGTCTCGCGCAAGTGCGGTGTTCCGTACCTCTACCGGTTCGAACTGATGGGCACCGCGGACGACGTGGCCGCCGTCCGCGACGGCCTCGCTCAATTCTGGGCTCAATATTGGAAGGAACAGACGTGCCACCAACCGTCATTGCAGAGCCTGTAACCACCGGCGTGCACGGGTTGCCCGACGAAACTGATTACCACGCGCTCAATGCGAGGCTGAATCTGTACGATGCGGACGGCAAGATTCAGTTCGACAAGGACGTACTGGCCGCACGGCAGTACTTCCTCGAGCACGTCAACCAGAACACCGTCTTCTTCCACAACCAGGACGAAAAGCTCGACTACCTGATTCGCGAGAACTATTACGAGCGTGAGGTTCTCGATCAGTATTCGCGTAATTTCGTCAAGAGCCTGCTCGACCGCGCCTACGCCAAGAAGTTCCGTTTCCCGACCTTCCTGGGCGCGTTCAAGTACTACACCTCCTACACGCTGAAGACCTTCGACGGGAAGCGCTACCTGGAGCGTTTCGAGGACCGTGTCGTGATGGTCTCGCTGACTCTGGCCGCCGGTGACACCGGACTGGCCGAGAAGCTGGTGGACGAGATCATCGACGGCCGCTTCCAGCCGGCCACCCCGACCTTCCTGAACTCGGGTAAGAAACAGCGCGGCGAGCCGGTCAGCTGCTTTTTGCTGCGTATCGAGGACAACATGGAGTCGATCGGGCGGTCCATCAACTCCGCCTTGCAGCTGTCCAAGCGCGGCGGGGGAGTCGCGTTGCTGCTGAGCAACATTCGCGAGCACGGCGCGCCGATCAAGAACATCGAGAACCAGTCCTCGGGCGTCATCCCGATTATGAAGCTGCTCGAGGACTCCTTCTCCTATGCCAATCAGCTCGGAGCGCGGCAGGGCGCAGGCGCGGTGTACCTCAACGCCCACCACCCCGACATCTACCGCTTCCTGGACACCAAGCGTGAGAACGCCGACGAGAAAATCCGGATCAAGACGCTGAGCCTGGGCGTGGTGATCCCCGACATCACCTTCGAGCTGGCCAAGAAGAACGAGGACATGTACCTGTTCTCGCCGTATGACGTCGAGCGGGTCTACGGCAAGGCGTTCGCGGACATCTCGGTCACCGAGAAGTACTACGAGATGGTCGACGACGGGCGGATCCGCAAGACGAAGATCAAGGCCCGCGAGTTCTTCCAGACGCTCGCCGAGCTGCAGTTCGAGTCCGGCTACCCCTACATCATGTTCGAGGACACGGTGAATCGGGCCAACCCCATCGAGGGCAAGATCACGCACTCGAACCTGTGCTCGGAGATCCTGCAGGTGTCCACGCCGTCGCTGTTCAACGACGACTTGTCGTATGCCAAAGTGGGCAAAGACATTTCGTGCAACCTCGGGTCGTTGAACATCGCCAAGACGATGGACTCGCCGGATTTCGCGCAGACCATCGAGGTGGCGATCCGGGCGCTGACCGCCGTGAGCGACCAGACCCACATCGCCTCGGTGCCGTCAATCGAGCAGGGCAACAACGACTCCCACGCGATCGGACTGGGGCAGATGAACCTGCACGGCTATTTGGCCCGCGAGGAGATCTTCTACGGCTCCGAAGAAGGCATCGACTTCACCAACATCTACTTCTATACGGTGCTTTACCACGCGCTGCGGGCGTCGAACCGCATCGCGATCGAACGCGGCACCCATTTCAAGGGTTTCGAGCGATCCAAGTACGCCTCGGGGGAGTTCTTCGACAAGTACACCGACCAGGTGTGGGAGCCCGCCACCGACAAGGTGCGCCAGCTCTTCGCCGATGCCGGCATCCGCATCCCCAACCAGGACGACTGGAAGCGTCTCAAGGAGTCGGTGCAGACACACGGGATCTACAACCAGAACCTGCAGGCGGTGCCGCCGACCGGGTCGATCTCCTACATCAACCACTCGACGTCGTCGATCCACCCGATCGTGTCCAAAGTGGAGATCCGCAAGGAAGGCAAGATCGGCCGCGTTTACTACCCGGCGCCCTACATGACCAACGACAACCTGCAGTACTACCAGGACGCCTACGAAATCGGCTACGAGAAGATCATCGACACCTACGCCGCGGCCACCCAGCACGTGGACCAGGGGCTGTCGCTGACGCTGTTCTTCAAGGACACCGCGACGACGCGCGACGTGAACAAAGCGCAGATCTACGCCTGGCGCAAGGGAATCAAGACGCTGTACTACATCCGGCTGCGGCAGATGGCGCTGGAAGGGACCGAAGTCGAGGGCTGCGTGTCCTGCATGCTCTAGTGCTTCCCCAACGAATCCAAAACGATAAGAGGACTGAATTTTATGAGTAAAGCAAAGTTGACAGTGCAATCCTTACGGAAGTTGTTGCACGACTCCGGTTTTTAAAGGAAGTGTGCGATCACTAGACGCTCTAGGCTCGATCGCACACTCAGATTTGCTGTGCGCCTATCTGAGCTGCGCAAACCGTGCACCGAACGAGGTGTACATCAACACGCGGGTTGAGTGCGATCACGAACACCTGACGCAGGACGTCATGGATTTGGTGCATGCGTATGAGCGGGGAGAGCTCGATCGCGGATGGAACCTTCACGCTGACGGTACCGCTTCTACGGGAATTGCCACTAGAGATGCCGTCCATCGGGGAGGCATTTCGCCAAGCCGATGGGCGCCGGGTCCCGGTCGCAGGAGTAGTCAGAAGCCTAGCTCCGTGAGTCCCGCCCCACTCAGCAGAACAACTTGCACGACCCGGGAGATCCTCGCTTTAACTATCTTGAGTGATCACCGGAGAGCGATGGGTCTAGACATCCCAGGTGGGTAAGTCGTCAAGCGGCTGCGGGTGTGCGGTGTGCCCAGGCTTTGTGTTCGTCGTAG
>NZ_LQOY01000015.1 GCF_002101675.1 Mycobacterium gordonae
AGCGGTGGCTGGCTCTACGGCGACGGCGGGGCCGGCGGGGCCGGCGGCCGGGGCGGTACGGCCGGCGTCGGCGGCGAGGTCAGCGGAAATTCGGGCGCCGTCGGCGCCGACGGCGGAAACGGCGGTGCCGGTGGAACGGGCGGCGCCGGCGGCTCCACGGGTCTATTCGGCGACGGCGGGGCCGGTGGCCAGGGCGGCCGCGGCGGAACCGGCGGGGCCGGCGGCGTCGCCACCGACCAGGAAGCCGTCGGAGGCGGTGGCGACGGCGGCACCGGTGGGCTCGGCGGTGGCGGCGCGATCGGCGGCGCCGGTGGGTGGCTGCTGGGCACCGGCGGGGCCGGCGGCGGTGGCGGTGCCGGGGGCGACGGTGGAGCCGGCGGCGTCGGCAATGTCGGTGCGCAGGGCGGCTACGGGGGTAACGCCGGCGCCGGCGGCAGCGGAGCGACCGGCGGCGCCGCCGGGCGGCTGTACGGCACCGGAGGAGCCGGCGGCGGTGGCGGGAACGGCGGCAACGGCGGGGCCGGCGCCCTCGGCGGCACCAGCACCGTCGGTGGCGGCGGCACCGGTCCTGAAGGAGGTGGCGGCGGCGACGGCGGGGCCGGCGGCTTGGCCGGCGCCGGTGGTGCCGGGGGCTGGCTGTTCGGCGACGGGGGCGTCGGCGGCGGCGGCGGCAGCGGCGGCCACGGCGGGGCCGGCGCCCCGACCAACAGCAACTTCGACACCGGCCGCACCGGCTTCGGCGGCGCTGGCGGCGACGGCGGCGACGGGGCCATGGGCGGCGCCGGCGGGGCCAGCGGCTGGCTGATCGGCGACGGCGGTGCCGGCGGGAGCAGCGGCCTCGGCGGCGGTGGCGGGAACGGCGGTGCGGGCAACGGCACCAACACCTACGGCGGCGACGGTGGCAACGGCGGCAATGGCGCGACGGGCGCGGCCGGCGCGGACGCCGGACGGTTGTTCGGCAGCGGCGGGGCCGGCGGGGCCGGCAGCGACGGTGGCGCCGCCGGACAGGGCGCCTCGGGTAAGGCCGGCGGTGGCTCCGCGGGCAACATCGGCGCCAACGGCGACGGCGGGGCGGGCGGGTCGGCGACGCTGTTCGGCGATGGCGGCAACGGCGGCTACGGCCCGGCCAACGGCGGCGCCGCCGGTAGAGCCGGGCAGCTGGCCGGTGACGGCGGGGCCGGGGGCAGCGGTGGACGTGGTGCGGCCGGTGCGGACGCCGGAGCGCTCTTTGGCACCGGCGGCCGCGGTGGCGACAGCTCCGCGTCTGGGACGGCCGGCGCCGCGGGCGGTCGCGGCGGCTATCTGTACGGAGTCGGCGGCGACGGCGGAAATGCCGGGGCCGGCGCGAACGGCGGCGCCGGCGGCAACGGCGGCGTGCTGTTCGGCGACGGCGGCAACGGCGGCAACGGCGGGGCCGGTGACACCGGCGACGGCGGCAACGGTGGCGCTGCGGGCAGCGCCGGGCTGCTGATCGGCGATGGCGGGTCCGGCGGAAACGGCGCCTCCGGCGCCTACGGCTTCGACGGTGGGCTCGGCGCCCAGGGCGCGAGGGCCGGATACCTGATCGGCAACGGCGGCAACAGCGGCAACACCTTCGCCGCCGGGGTGGCCGGCAACACCGGCGGGGCCGCCGGCTTCATCGGCGGCAACGGCGGCAACGGCGGCGACGCCGGTGCGGGCGCGGCCGGCGGGGGCGGCGCGGACGCCGGCTGGTTGATCGGCGCGGGCGGCGACGGCGGCAACGCGGGCAACCTTGACGGCTCCAATCCGTCCGGCGCGAACGGCGCTGACGGGGGCGCGGGCGGGCGCGGCGGCTACATCTACGGCGTGGGCGGCGACGGCGGCGACGGCGGGTCGGTGGAATTCTCCGGCCGCGGCGGTAACGGGGGTCAGGGCGGTTCCGTCGGGCTGTGGGGCAGCGGCGGTGACGGCGGCAGCGGTGCGCGGGGCGGTGACGGCAGCGACACCGCCGGCGGCGCTGGCGGGACCGGTGGCGCCGGCGGCAACGCCGGGCTGATCTACGGCGCGGGCGGCAACGGCGGTGACGGCGGCGCGGGCGGCCTTACCTACTACACCGCCGGAACCGGCGCGACCGGCGGCCTCGGCGGGTCCGCGGGTAACGGCGGCCACGGCGGATACCTGTGGGGTGTGGGCGGAGCCGGCGGTGACGGCGGCGATGGCGGTTTCGGGGTCGCCGGCTTCGGTGTTCAGATCGCCGGCGGCAGCGCCGGGGCCGCGGGCGCCGGCGGCGATGTCGGCCTGATCGGTGTCGGCGGGGCAGGTGGCGCCGGCGGCGCGGGCGGCGGCGCCTTCAATTTGTCCGGAAACCCCAGCCAGGCCGCGGGCGGCGCCGGCACCGACGGAGGCGACGGCGGCCACGGCGGATACCTGTGGGGCGTCGGCGGGGCCGGCGGAAACGGCGGCGACGCCGGGCGCGGCGGCAACGTGAGCTCGGTCAATGCCGCCGGCAACGGCGGCGACGGCGGGGGCGTCGGCTTGGGCGGCATCGGCGGCAACGGCGGAGCCGGTGGTCACGGCAGCGACGCCGGCCTGGCGAACGGTCAGGGTGGGGCCGGCGGAAACGGCGGAAACGGCGGCCAGTCCCTCGGGCTGATCGGCTACGGCGGAGACGGCGGGGTCGGCGGCGCCGGCGGCAACGGCGGCAGCAACAGCCAAAGCGGCGCCGGCGGCAACGGCGGCAACGGCGGCAACGCCGACAGCCTGGTCGGGATCGGCGGCGACGGAGCGGCCGGCGGCGTCGCCGGGACCGGCGGGGCCGCGGCGGACGACGGAACGGCCGGCTCCGGCGGCACCGGCGGCAAACTGGCCGGGATCGCCGGCAAGGCGGGTTAGCTCAGCTGGTCGAGGTCCACGTCGGCGACCCACGCGATATCCGGCAGCGGCGATCGGGCGATCCGCTGCGCCTCGTCGGCCGGCATCCCGAACAGCCTGAGCAGGCTTTCGGTGACGTCGTCGACCGTTTCGGCATCGTCGCGCTCCGGCTGGCCATGCAGGAGTTCGCCCAGCGCCAGTAGCGAACCCGCACTGATCACCATGGCCAGCTCGGGGTCTTTCACCGTGAAGCGGCCGGCGGCGGCGGCCGCGCCGATGTCGCGGATGCCGCGCGGCCCCAGGCCCTTCTCCGCCATGATCAACCGCATGCCCAGGGTGACCGCGATCCGGCTTTCCTTGGGGCGCAGCCGGATCAACCGTCCCGTCAGTCGGTAGCGGGCGGCGAACTGCTCCGCGGGGTCCTCGATCGCGTCGGTCAGCGCGTCCAGCAACGTCCCCTGGGCGTCGATGACATCGTTGATCGCCGCCTGGAACAGTTCTTCCTTGCTGTCGAAGTGGTTGTAAAACGATCCGACGCCGACGTCGGCGGCCTGACAGATGTCCTGCACGGGCACCTCCAGCTGGCCGTCGGCGATGAACGTCTGGGCGGACTTGATCAGCGCGGCACGGGTGCGCTGCTTGCGCAGGTCCATCCGGCTAGGCGAGTTGTCGGTGGCCATTTCCTCTCCCGGTAGACAGCGAACCCACCTTAGATCAGGAGGAGGGACTCTCACCGACCCCCAACGTTGCGCACAGCAAGTCCGACGCGGGGGCAACCTTTCTTTGAATTGCGAATGAATCGGCGTGGGATTTGCCGCATGTCCCAGAGCCACATGGACGATTTGGTCAGACGTCGATTGCGGGATTCAAAGAATTTGCTGATCACAAATATATGGCGAATCCGGGTTGCCGACGCCCGGTGGACACCCGATGCACCCCACCCGTTCACGCCCGTCCGTTTGCCTGAGCGGACCGGCTACGAGGAGTCTCATGCGGAAGATCTTGCCTGACCTGCGGTACGACCTCCCTGCGTCCTTGGTCGTATTCCTGGTGGCGCTGCCCTTGTCACTGGGTATCGCGATCGCCTCCGGGGCGCCGCTGATGGCCGGTTTGATCGCGGCGGTCAGCGGGGGCATCATCGCCGGCTCGGTCGGTGGATCGGTGCTGCAGGTCAGCGGGCCGGCCGCCGGCCTGACGGTGGTGGTGGCCGGGCTCATTGACGAGTTCGGCTGGGAGATGACGTGTGTGATCACCGTCTGCGCGGGCGCGGTGCAGATCCTGCTGGGCCTGGTGCGGGTGGCCCGTGCCGCGCTCGCCGTCGCTCCGGTGGTGGTGCACGCCATGCTGGCGGGCATCGGCGTCACCATCGTGCTGCAGCAGATTCACGTGCTGCTGGGCGGATCGTCGCGCAGCTCCGCATGGGCGAATATCGAGGCGCTGCCGAGCGGCATCCTGAACCACGAACTGCATGAAGTGATCGTCGGCAGCGTCGTCATCGCGATCCTGTTGTTGTGGCCGAAGCTGCCGCCCAAGGTCAGGTTCATTCCGGGCGCCCTGGTGGCGATCGTGGCGGCTACCGCGCTGTCGTTGCTGGTGGACCTGCAGGTGGAGCGAATCCAACTGTCGGGCAACTTCTTCGAAGCCATCGGCCTGCCGCACCTGCCACCGATGGCGCCGGGTGGGCAGCCATGGACGCAGGAGATCGGCGCCATTGCGCTCGGCGTGGTGACGGTCGCGCTGATCGCCAGCGTCGAGTCGCTGCTCTCCGCGGTCGGCATCGACAAGCTGCACAGCGGACCGCGCACCAACTTCAACCGCGAGATGCTCGGTCAGGGCAGCGCAAACGTCGTCTCCGGACTGCTCGGCGGGCTACCGGTCACCGGCGTCATCGTGCGTAGTTCCACCAACGTCGCCGCCGGTGCCCGCACCCGCGCCTCGGCGGTGCTGCACGGTGTCTGGATCCTGCTGTTCGCATCGCTGCTGACCAATCTGGTCGAGCTCATCCCGAAGGCCGCGCTGGCCGGGCTGCTGATCGTGATCGGGATTCAGCTGATCAAGCTGGCCCACGTCAAGGTCGCGGTGCGCACCGGCAACTTCGTGATCTACGCCATCACCATCGTGTGCGTGGTGTTCCTGAACCTGCTGGAAGGCGTGGCGATCGGTCTCGCCATCGCCATCCTCTTCCTGTTGGTGCGCGTCGTCCGTGCGCCCATCGAGGCCCGGCCGATCGGCGGGGAGCCCAAGCGGTGGCACGTGGACATCGACGGCACCCTGAGCTTCCTGCTGCTGCCCCGGCTGACCAACGTGCTGTCGACACTGCCGCCAGGCAGCGATGTCACCCTCAACCTCAATGCCGACTACATCGATCACTCGGTCTCCGAAGCGATTTCGGACTGGAAAACCGCCCACGAGGCGACCGGCGGATCGGTGCACATCGTCGAGACGTCGCCCGCCAATCTGTCGAGCGCACACAGCAGTCCACCCAAGCGTCACTACACCGCGCGGTCGCTGCGCGAGGCGCCCTGGCCGTCGCGCCGCGACACCAACAAAGACGGTGCCGACGCGTCGATCCTCGACGGCGTCAGGCATTACCACCGCAACGGCGTCGGGGCCCTGCACCACCATGTTGCCGAACTGGTCGGTTCACCCAACCCCGACACACTCTTCCTCACCTGCGCCGACTCCCGGATCCTGCCGGACACCATCACCGCCAGCCGGCCCGGCGATCTCTACATCGTGCGCAACGTCGGCAATCTGGTGCCCACCAATCCAGCCGAGCGCTCGGTGGACGCCGCGCTGGACTTCGCGGTCAACCAGCTGGGCGTGACTTCGGTTGTCGTGTGCGGACATTCGTCATGCCGCGCCATGCAGGTGGTGCTCGACGACGACGCCGAGGTGGCGGACCGCCCGATCGGTCGGTGGCTGCAGTACGCCAAGGACAGCTTCAGTGCATTCCGGGCCAATCACCCGGCCCGGGTCAGCAGCACATCGAATGGTTTCACTTTCAGTGAGCTCGACCAGCTGTCGATCGTTAACGTCGCCGTCCAGGTGGAGCGGCTCACCCGTCATCCCTTGCTGGCGCCGCTGGTCGCGACCGGACAACTGCGGGTCGTCGGCATCTTCTTCGACTTCGCCACGGTGCACGTGCACGAAGTCAACGAGCACGGGATCGTGCCCACCACGCAAGCGGCCCGCGAAGCGGTGTCAGCCTTGGGGTAGGCGCACGACCTGCACGAAAAACTCGTCGATCTGCCGGACCGCGTTCATGAACTGGTCCAGGTCGACCGGCTTCGTGACGTAGGCGTTGGCGTGCAGTTTGTAGCTGCGCAGAATGTCTTCCTCGGCCGAGGAGGTGGTCAGCACGACGACCGGGATGCGACTCAGGTCGGGGTCGGACTTGATCTTCTCCAGCAGGTGCCGGCCGTCATACTTCGGCAGATTGAGGTCGAGCAGGATCAGGTCCGGCCGCGGCGCGTGCTCGTAGGCGCCCCGGCGGTACAGGTAGTTGAGGCCTTCCTCGCCATCGTGCGCCACGTGCAGCCGATTGTTGAGTTTGTTGTGTTCGAATGCTTCCCGGGTGATGAGCTCGTCGCCGGGGTCGTCTTCCACGAGCAGGATGTCGATAGCGCGGCCGGGTGATGTCATGCGTCTGCTCCTTCAGGGATGGCCTCGGCGTCGGGTTCAGCCTCAGATTCAGCAATGGGCAGCGTGAATTCGAACCGCGTCCCATCCGTGTAAGAGGTGTCGATCCACACGGTCCCGCCGTGGTGTTCGACGATCTTCTTGCACATCGCAAGCCCCAGCCCGGTTCCACCATAGTTGTCGCGGCCGTGCAAGCGCTGGAAGATGATGAAGACCTTACCGACGAACTCCTCCGGGATCCCGATGCCGTTGTCGGACACGCTGAAGACCCAGCTGCCGTCCTGATTGTCGACACCCTGGCGGGCGGCGATCTCGACGCGCGGGGCGCGGTCTTCCCGGCGGAACTTCACGGCGTTGCCGATGAGGTTCTGCCAGAGCATCGTCAGCAACGTCGGATCACCACACACCTGCGGCAGCGGGTGCTTCGGGCGAACGATCTCGGCCCCGGATTCCTCGATCGCCGTCGCGAGGTTGGCCACTGCCGAATCCAGCGCCGTCTCCAGCTCGACCTCGGTGTACTTGGTGTTCAGCCGCCCGACGCGGGAGAAGCTGAGCAGATCGTTGATCAGCACCTGCATGCGCTTGGCGCCGTCGACGGCGAACTCGATGTATTGAATGCCGCGTTCGTCGAGCTTGTCGCCGTAGCGCTTCTCCAACAGCTGACAGAACGACGCCACCTTGCGCAGCGGTTCCTGCAGATCGTGGGAAGCGACGTAGGCGAACTGTTCTAGTTCGGCATTGGACCGGCGCAGCTCGTCCGCCTGCTCATCCAGTTGCACTTGAGCCGACTGCGAGGCCTCCAGTTCGGCCACGATCCGCTGCCGCATGTTCTCCACGTCCACGGCGATGCCCCGGATATCCGCCGGCCGGCGCGGCGGCTCGATGACGTCGGTGAAGTGGCCGTCGGTGATCTGCCGGCACGCCGCGGCCAGTCTGCCCAGCGGACGGGTGACCGCACGCTGCACCAGCACGCCCAGCAGTGCAGCCGTGGCAACGAAGATGAGAACCATGGCGCCCAGGACGCGGTCGCGCCAGCCGTTCATGCGCATGAGCTTGGCGGCGCCCGTTTCGCGGGCCGCGGTGAGGTGGTCGTTCTGGGTGGCGAAAAGTTGTCGGATGTAGTCGAATTCGGCCTTGCCCAGCGCCGCCGTCGCGCCGGGGACGACCGTGGGGGTGTTCGGGGTCACGCGCCCGATGAGCGGCTCGGCATAGTCACGGCGCCAGTTGGCGGCGGTGGTTTCGATGGCATCCAGGTCCGCAGCCAGGTCGGGACGCTTGGCGAGCCGCCCCCGGAGTTCCTCTGCAGCCAGCCGTTCGGCGGCCACGCCCTCGTAGTACGGGCCGAGAAACTGCCGGTCAGCCGAGATGAGGTATCCGCGCAGCCCCGTCTCCTGATCCCGCAGCGCCGACTGCAACTGGTACGCCGACACGCGCGACGGCTGGATCTCATCCCGGAGCTCGCGCGCCAGCTTGTCGGTGCGGTCCAGCAACACGGCGCCGATGACGGCGCCCAGCAGGACCAGCATCCCCATCGTGGACAGCACCAATGCCAGCCATCCCCGGACGGTGAGCCGCTTGTTCGGCAGGGAACCCGACGCGTCCGTTCTCACGAGCGGCCGGTCCGCTCCACCCGCAACACCGCAATGTCGTCGGTGAGCCCGCCCTGGGGCTGCGCCAGCTCCTGAGCCCCGTCGATGAGCGCATCGACGAAAGCCGCACCGGCCAGCCCCGCGTGCCCACGCGCCAGCGCCAGCAACCCGTCTTCGCCCAGCCGTCGCGCACCCCGGCCCGCGTAGCCCTCGAAGAGCCCGTCGGTGAGCAGCAGCAACCCGTGACCGGCCGGGATCTCCAGCTGGTGTTGTGGCCAGTCTCCGCCACGGAGTCCCAGCGCCGGACCGTACGGGGGTTCGATCCAATCCACCGAACCCGGGCCGTGCAGCAACAGCCCGGGGTGGCCCGCGCGGGTGGCGGTGACCGAGCCTTCCGCCGGGATCGCCAGGCTCAGCACGGTGGCGAAGACGCCGTTCTCGGCACGTTCGGCGTTGAGCACCCGGTCCAGCTGACGCATCTGTTCCATCCCGTGTATACCGGCGAATGTCAGTGTGCGCCAAGCGATTCGCAGTGCCGCACCGAGCGCGGCCTCGTCCGGCC
Source organism: Mycobacterium gordonae (assembly GCF_002101675.1). Classification (GTDB taxonomy): domain Bacteria; phylum Actinomycetota; class Actinomycetes; order Mycobacteriales; family Mycobacteriaceae; genus Mycobacterium; species Mycobacterium gordonae. Next base: position 8,626 of record NZ_LQOY01000015.1, read on the forward strand.
CGTGTCCGGCGACGTCGCCGATCAGCACGTGGGTGACCCGGTCGGGCGTCTGCACCACGTCGTAGAAGTCGCCGCACAACAGGGCGTTCTCCCGGCTCGGCCGGTACCGGGCCACGATGTCGACGCCGGGGTCGTCCAGCAGCAACGGGGACGGCAACAGGCCCCGCTCGAGCAGCGCGTTCTCCCGGGCCCGCAGCTGGCTGGCGCGCAGGTCGGCGGCGATCAACTCGGCACGCTTGCGTTCGATCGCGTAGAACAGTGCGCGGCGCAGCATCTCCGGTTCGACGCGGCCCTTGACCAGATAGTCCTGCGCACCGGCGGCCACCGCCGAGGCGCCGAAATATTCGTCGTTCAGTCCGGTGAGCACCACGATCGGCACGGTGGCGTCGCTCTTGAGGATGCGGTCCAACGCGTCGATGCCGTTGGCGTCGGGAAGGTTCAGATCGAGCAGGACGCAGTCGGGTCGGGCGCAAGCGAGCTGGCGTTCAGCGTGCTCGAGGGACTGCGCCCACACCACCTCGATGTCGGCCACGGTGTCGGCGATCAGTTCCTCGACGAGCACGGCGTCGGCGCGGTCGTCCTCGACCAACAGCAAAGACAGCGATTGCCAACTCGCTGCCGGGTCTAGCGGACCAGCCACCGTCATGAAGAACCTGTCACTCTTGGGTGCGCAGGCGCGACTGCGTCAATCACCTCACACCCCCTGGGCAGTGGGAAACTTCTGAGCGGCACGACAGCGCGACGGCGACGGCGAGTTCACCGACACCGGCCCTGCGCGTTCATTGCCACCCCGACTGGCTGCTCAATCGCGGGGACTTGGTCGTCAGCTGGATACTAGGCGGTTGGGCTGGGGTTTTCTCCCCAGTTGAGGAAAGTGTATGACGTATACCTGACGTGCATTCAGCGCAACAGCGCCCGTGACATCACCACGCGCTGAATCTGGTTGGTGCCTTCGTAAATCTGAGTGATCTTCGCGTCGCGCATCATCCGCTCGACCGGGAAGTCGGCGGTGTAGCCGGCGCCGCCGAACAGCTGCACCGCGTCGGTGGTGACCTCCATGGCCACATCCGACGCCAGGCACTTCGACGCCGCCGAGATGAAGCCCAGGTTTCCTTCGCCCCGCTCGGCGCGTGCGGCCGCGGAGTAGACCATCAACCGCGCGGCCTCCACCTTCATCGCCATGTCGGCGATCATGAACTGCACCGCCTGGAAGTCGCTGATCGACTGCCCGAACTGCTTGCGGTCCTTGGTGTAGGCGATCGCGGCGTCCAGCGCGCCCTGGGCGATGCCGACGGCCTGAGCGCCGATCGTCGGCCGGGTGTGGTCGAGGGTGGCCAACGCCGTCTTGAACCCGGTGCCGGGCTCGCCGATCATCCGGTCGCCCGGAATCCGGCAGTTCTCGAAGTACAGCTCCGTGGTTGGCGAGCCCTTGATGCCGAGCTTGCGTTCCTTGGGGCCGACGGTGAAGCCCTCGTCGTCGATGTGAACCATGAACGCCGAGATGCCGTTCGCGCCCTTGTCCGGGTCGGTCACCGCCATCACGGTGTACCAGGACGACTTGCCGCCGTTGGTGATCCACGCCTTGGCGCCGTTGAGAATCCAGTCGTCGCCGTCGGCCTTGGCCCGGGTGCGCATGGACGCCGCGTCCGAGCCAGCCTCGCGTTCGCTCAGCGCGTAGGAGGCCATCGCCGACCCGTCCGCGATCGAGGGCAGCACCTGCTTCTTCAGGTCGTCGGAACCGCGCAAAATGAGCCCCATGGTGCCCAGCTTGTTGACCGCGGGAATCAGCGAAGCCGACGCGTCGACACGCGCCACCTCCTCGATGACGATGCAGGCCGCCACCGAGTCCGCGCCCTGACCGCCGAACTCCTCGGGCACGTGCACGGCGTTGAAGCCGGATGCATTGAGCGCATCCAGTGCCTCTTGCGGGAACCGGGAATTCTCGTCCACGTCCGCCGCGTGCGGGGCGATCTCCTTTTCCGCCAGCCCGCGGATCGCCGCCCGCAACTCCTGGTGTTCCTCCGGCAACTGGAACAAATCGAACGACGCGTCTCCGGCCCAACCAGCCATCTTCGCCAGCCTCCTCTTTCCCTATTCGCGGGCTAACTTACCCGCAAGTCTCTGCAGTTCCGCATCCTTGGCTCGCACGGTCTCGGCCAGCTGATTCTGAAACGCGACAATGCGCGCCCGTAGTTCCGGGTCCGCCGATCCCAGCATCCGCACCGCCAGCAGACCGGCGTTGCGGGCCCCGCCGATCGAGACGGTGGCCACGGGTACACCGGCGGGCATCTGCACGATCGACAGCAGCGAATCCAGGCCGTCGAGCCGGGCCAACGGTACCGGCACCCCGATGACCGGCAGGGGCGTCGCGGAGGCCACCATGCCGGGCAGGTGGGCGGCGCCGCCCGCCCCCGCGATGATCACCTCGATGCCCCGACCGGCCGCTTGACGCGCGTAGTCGAACATCACCTCGGGAGTGCGGTGCGCGGAGACCACCCGGACCTCGAAAGTGACGTCAAATTCAGCCAGCGCGACGGCGGCGTCCTGCATCACCGTCCAGTCGCTGTCGCTGCCCATGATCACGCCCACCCGGGGTTGCTCAGTCATGGTCATTGACGCCGCTCCTCCTCATCGCTGCGCTCTGCATCGTCGCCGGCGTACTCATTAACGCCGCTCCTCCTCATCGCTGCGCTCTGCATCGTCGCCGGCGTGGTCATTGACGCCGCTCCTCCTCATCGCTGCGCTCTGCATCGTCGCCGGCGTGCGGATCCCATCCGTCCATCCATTGCGCGTGGGACAACCAGTGTGCGGCCAGCTCGGCCCGTTGGCGCAGCTCGGCGAGGTCGTGCGGCCCGTCGGCGTGCGTGCCGAGGAAGTTGATGTGCCCCACTTTGCGGCCGGGTCGTTCGGTCTTGCCGTAGAGGTGTACGCGCGCGTCAGGCATCCGGGCGAACAGGTGGTGCAGCCGTTCGTCGACGCTCATCTGCGGTGTCTGGGCCGCACCCAGGACGTTGGCCATCACCGTCACCGGCACGGTGGCGTCGGTGTCGCCCAGCGGGTAGTCCAGCACCGCCCGCAGGTGCTGTTCGAACTGGCTGGTCCGGGACCCGTCCATGGTCCAGTGGCCGGAGTTGTGTGGCCGCATCGCGAGCTCATTGATTAGGAGGGGCCCACCAGCGCTCCCCGTGGTCTCGAACAACTCGACCGCCAGCACCCCCACCACGCCCAGTTCCCCAGCTAGGCGCAACGCGAGCTGCTGCGCCTCGGCCGCGACGTCCGCCACCAGATCCGGCGCCGGCGCGATCACCTGCACGCAGATGCCGTTCTCCTGCACAGTTTCCACCACGGGCCACGCCGCGCCCTGGCCGAACGGCGAGCGGGCGACCAGCGCCGATAGCTCGCGACGCAGCGATACGCGCTCCTCGACCAGCACCGACACGCCGCCGGCCAGGTATTCGCCCGCGATGTCGCGGGCGTGGGCAAGATCACGTGCCATCTGCACGCCGCGCCCGTCGTAGCCACCGCGCGCCGCCTTGACCACCAGCGGGCCGCCGATCTCCGCCGCGAATGCGTCCAGCTCACCGAGAGCGTCCGGTTCTTCGATGCCGAGGTAGCGCGGCACGGGGGCGCCCAGAGCCGCCAAACGCCGGCGCATCACCAGCTTGTCCTGAGCATGCACCAGCGCTTCGGGCGGCGGCAGCACGTTGACACCCTCGGCGACCAGCTTCTCCAGCAGTTCGGTGGGCACGTGCTCATGGTCGAAGGTCAGCGCGGTGGCGCCGGCGGCCACCCGGCGCAGGTCTTCCAGATCGGTGTGCGAGCCGACCACCACGTCCGGGCTGACCTGCGCGGCCGGCTCGTCGGTGGTGTTAGCCAGCACGCGCAAGCTCTGCCCGAGCGCGATCGCGGCCTGATGGGTCATCCGGGCAAGTTGCCCACCGCCGACCATGGCCACCAGCGGGGTACGGGGTCTCGGCACGGCCATCATGTTGTCACGGCACCTGACCGGCGTGTTTTCCGGCTCTCGTACCAAATCGTTATGTACCATTTTGCGCCGAATTCGAGATCGTCCGTAGACTGGCGTGCTGTGTCCTTTGCCGATGCCACAATTGCGCGCCTCCCCGGGGTGGTTCAACCCTTTGCGATGCGCCACCACGAGCTGATCAAATTTGCCATCGTCGGCGGCACCACATTCATCATCGACTCGGCCATTTTCTACACGCTGAAGCTCACAATTCTCGAACCGAAGCCGGTCACCGCGAAGGTGATCGCCGGGATCGTCGCCGTCATCGCGTCCTACGTGCTGAACCGGGAATGGAGCTTCCGGGACCGCGGCGGCCGTGAGCGCCACCACGAGGCCTTGCTGTTCTTCGCGTTCAGCGGCGTCGGCGTGCTGTTGAGCATGGCGCCGCTGTGGTTCTCCAGCTACGTGCTGCAACTGCGGGTGCCGAACGTCACCCTGACGGTGGAGAACTTGGCCGACTTCCTGTCGGCATACATCATCGGCAACCTGTTGCAGATGGCCTTCCGGTTCTGGGCGTTCCGGCGCTGGGTGTTCCCCGACCAGTTCGCGCGCAACCCGGACAAGGCGCTGGAATCGGCGCTGACGGCCGGCGGGATCGCCGAGGTCTTCGAAGACGCGCTGGAAGAAGGCGGCTTGGAAGAAGGCAACGTCACGCTGCTCAAGTCCTGGCGCAACCGCCGCGGCAAGGGCACCGGCCGGCTGGCCGCGCCCGGGTCAGCTCAGCTGGGCGACTCTTCCGAGCCCAGGGTGTCGAAGACTTCGTGATACAGCAGCGCGTGCACCTCGCGTAGCCGCGGAATGTTGTAGAACTCCAGCGGGTCCTGCGACGCCGACTCGATGATCAGCGTGCCGGTACGGAACATCCGTTCGAGGATCTTGTCGCGGAACTCCACGCTGTTGATCCGCGCCAGCGGGATGTCGATGCCGCTGCGGGTCAGCACGCCGTGCCGGTACATCACCCGCCGGTTGGTGACGACGAAGTGGGTGGTCAGCCAGGTCAGGAACGGCCACACCGTGAGCCAGCCGATGATGATTAGCCAGATCCCCCAGACGACACCCTGCAGGATGTTCTTGGTGAGCTGCGCCCACTGCGTCGAATTCACGAATCCCGAGCCGAGCCCCGCCAGGCCCGTCACCAGCAGCAGCGTCAGAACCGGCAGGATCAGCCGCTTCCAGTGGGGGTGGCGGTGAATTACGACCTGCTCGCCGGCGGCCAGCGCGTTGTCCGGGTAGCTCATGTCGCGCGAGATTACCGCAGGTGCACCACGTCACCGGCGGAAACCACCACGGTCTCGCCGGACTTGGCGGCGTCGCTGTCCCAGGTTTCCAGGCAGAGCCGGCCTTGGTCGTCGATGTCGCGCGCGATACCGGTGATCTGCCGGCCACCGGGGAGTTCGGCGCGCACCCGCGAGCCCAGGGTCAGGCTGCGGGCCCGGTAGTCGCTGGCGAGCCGGGGGTCGGCGCCGTCGGCCGCCCGCCAGCCGGTGATCCGCTCCCCCAGTTCGCGCAGGATCCGGCCGATGAGCTCGTCGCGGTCGGGCTGCCCGACGCCCTCGTCCTGCAACGACGTCGCGCCGGGCACTCCCGGCGGCGCCGCGGTGACGTTGAGGCCGATCCCGATCACCGCGAACGGCTGGGCCACCTCGGCCAGCACGCCGGCCAGCTTCCCATGCCCGGCCAGCACGTCGTTGGGCCACTTCAGGCCCGCTTCGACGGTGGTGGCGGTGGCCACTGCGTCCGCCACCGCCAGGCCGGTGGCCAGTGACAGCCAGCCCCAGCCGGCGGTTGGGACGTCGTCCACCCGCACCCCGACGGACATGGTGATCTGCTCTCCTGGGGACGCCCACTGGCGGTCATGGCGCCCACGCCCGGCGCTCTGGTGCTCGGCGATCAGAACCTGCCCGTCGATGTCGGTGCCGTGCGCGGCGCGCGCTAGCAGGTCGGCGTTGGTGGAACCGGTCTGTGCGACGACGTCGAGGCGACGCCAGTAGGAGGTGTCGCCAATCACCTGGGCACGCAGGGCGGCCTCGTCGAGCTGCCTGGGTTGATCACCGTCGGTCATCCGCCCAGCTTAGAGAGTTGGTCCAGCATCCAGCCCGCTCGCGTGGTGTCAGAACCGGCCGTCCGGGCCGCCGATGCCAGCCGACCCCGAGCCAGCCGTCACGCTTCCGCCGTTGGCCGACCCGGCCGCGGCACTGCCGCCCACCGCGCTGCCGGAGGGCGGCGAAGCGGTTCCGGGGGTGACCTCCGGGCTGCCGCCGGCACCGCCGACGCCTCCGGTTCCGAGTCCGCCGGCACCGCCGGCCCCTCCCTCGCCCCAGTACGCCCCGCCCGCGCCGCCTCGTCCACCCGCCCCGCCTGTCACAGTCACGGCGCCACCGTCGGCCCGGCCGGCCACGGCATCGCCACCATTGGCTACACCGCCTGCTTCGGATGCGTTGCCGCCGCCGGCGATGGGCTTCCCGCCTTGGCCACCGTTGCCTGCAGACGCGGCTCCCCCGCCGCCTCCGGCGCCCCCGTCACCCTTTAACAAGCCGCCCGCTCCACCGCTGCCGCCGGCTCCGCCGGTGACCGTCACCGAACCACCGTTGGCGTCACCGACTTCGGCCCGGCCACCGGTGGCAGCCGCCTGCGCGGTCGGGGTCGTGGGTGCGGTGGCGGCTTCGCCGCCGATGGCCGCCGGCTCGCCGCCCTGCCCGCCATTTCCGCCGGCGGCCGCCCCGCCGGCCCCTCCGCTGCCGCCATCACCCCACAGCAGCGCGCCCACTCCACCGGTTCCACCGGCCCCGCCAGTGACCACCATGGCACCGCCGTTGGTACTGCCGGCGGTCGCGTCGCCGCCAGTCGCCGTGCTGCCGTCAGCGAGCACAGTGGCAGAGCCACCGATCGTCAATGAACTGCCACCGGATCCTCCGTTGCCACCCTGTGCCGAACCGCCGGTTCCGCCGGATCCACCGTCACCCCACAGCAGCCCGGCGTTACCGCCTTGGCCGCCGGCCCCGCCGGTAACCGTCGTGACCGCAGCCACGAAGCTGCCCCCCTCAGCATTCCCGCCGAAAGCCTCCGTATTTGGCTGGTCGATCGTGGCGTCGCCCCCGAAACCACCAATGACGCCGCCGTTCTGACCGTTCCCGGCCTCCGCGCGCCCACCGGCGCCGCCGGCTCCGCCGTTGCCGCCCAGCCACCCGCCGTGACCGCCATTGCCGCCGGCACCGCCGACAGCCGTGGTCGGGCCGGGGGCAGCCACAACATTCCCGCCGGTCCCGCCGGCACCCCCGTTACCCCACAACCAGCCGCCGTTGCCTCCGGCCCCTCCGACCGTGGTGCCGCTGCCGCCGGCACCGCCGGCACCGCCATTGCCGAACAACCCGGCCGACCCGCCAGCACCCCCCGCCTGGCCGGCTGCCCCGGATCCGCCGGCACCACCGTTGCCGTACAACAGCCCACCGGGCTGCCCGGACTGTCCGGTGCCGGGGAGGCCATCGGCGCCGTTTCCGATCAAGGGCCGTCCCAGTTCCTGTTGGAAAGGCGCATTGATGGCAGTCAAGAGGTTCTGCTGGACGTTGGCGGCCTCGGTGGCGACATAGGAGCCGATGCCGCCGCGTAAAGCCCCCACGAACTGGTCGTGGTACTGCGCCGCCTGCCCGCTGAGCGCTTGATACGCTCGCGCGTGCGCCCCGAACAAGGCCGCGATCGCCGCCGACACCTCGTCTTCGGCCGCAGCCAAAATCGCCGTCGTGGGCGCCGCGGCCGCCGCACCCGCCCTGCTTATTGTTTGACCGAGTGTCGACAGCTCGCCCGCCGCCGCCAGCGCCGCCTCCGGGACCACGTTCACAAAGGACATCAGCTACCCCTGGTTGAAGCACCACCCATTGCTGCCGCAGCCCGATACGGCGTATAAAACGGTACTCAACCGGGCGTATCAAACCCGCTGTTTCGTTTAAATTCAGTGAGGCCGTCGCGCGGCGAGCATGTCCCGCACGGCCAGGTGACTAAACAACATGCTGGTGCCGATCGGGTTCCCGCCCCCCGGGTACGCCGTCCCGCTGGGCGCGGCCATGGTGTTGCCTGCCGCGTAGAGACCGGCAATCGGGTTGCCCGACGTGTCGAGCACGCGGGCGGCGACATCCGTGCGCAGCCCGCCCTTGGTACCCAGATCCGAGATGCCGAACGCCGCGGCGTGAAAGGGCGGCGCGTCGAGAGGCACCAACGGTGAGGCGCCTTGGGAGAAGGCCCGATCGAAGGCCTCGTCACCGCGGCCGAAATCCTCGTCGACGCCGGCGGCCGCGAAGTCGTTGAAGCGCGCCACCGTCGCCGCCAGCCGATCACCGGGCACGCCGATCTTGGCGGCGAGGTTCTCGAGGGTGTCGGCGGTGTGCCACAACCCGGCGTCGACGTACTTCTGGGTCTCGACGATGGAGACGTTGGCCGCCTTGACCGGGGGCCGCTCGCCCTCTTTGTCGTCGTAGATCATCCAGTACGGCAGGGTCAGGGAACCGTCCCGCAGTTGCGCGATGATCTCGCGGCCGGCGCGGTCGTAGGCCCGGGACTCGTTGACGAACCGGTTGCCGTCCTGGTTGACGAAGATGCCGCCGGTGAACCACAGCGCGAAGGCGGAACGGCCGTCGGGATGGGTCATCCCCGGCGACCACCACGCCTGATCGAGTAGATCGGTATCGGCGCCCGCCGCGATGCCCGCCTGCAGGGCCTTGCCGAGGCTGCCGGGACCACCCATGGTGTCGCGCGCGACGCCGGGCACGCCGTATCGGCGGCGTAGGTCGTCGTTGTTCTCGAAACCGCCGGCGGCCAGTAATACTCCGCGGCGGGCGCGGATGGCCCTGCGCTCGCCGCCGGTTTCGACGATGGCGCCCTCGACGGCGCCGTCGGTGACGACCAGCTCGACCAGCGTCGTGTCGCGGCGCAGCGCGGCATTGGGATACTGGCCGATGGCCTTGAGGAACCGCGCGATCAGCGCCCGGCCCCCGATGTAGTAGTCCGGCGGCGTCGGCGCCCCGAGCCGGTCGGTGTCCAGCGGCCCGCGGATGGCGTCGCGCAGTTCGGGGGCGGCAGCCACCTTCAGCGGCTTCGCGGCGATGTGGCGCTGCCCGTCCAGGCGCGCCTTGGGCGCCTTGCCGTAGTAGTCGGGCCAGGGCAGCGGCACGAACTTGAGGTCGGGATCCTGCTCGAGATATTCGATCAGCGGCGCACCGCCGCGCACGAAGGTTTCCTGCAGCTCGCGGGGTGTCCGGTCGCCGACCACCGCGTGGTAGTAGGTGAGCGCGTCTTCGATGGTGTCCTCGCTACCGTTCCAGCTGCCGGCGCGCTGCAGCACCGGATTGCACGGGAACCACACGCCGCCGCCGCCGGAGTACGCGGTGGTGCCCCCGAACTTCTCGGTCGCCTCGATCAGCAGCACGTTGAGGCCTTCGCGGGCGGCGGTGTAAGCGCCGGTGACCCCTCCTCCGCCGGACCCGGCGACCAGGACATCGTGTTCCTCTGACCAGTCCACCGCCGCGTGGTCGCCCATGAGCGGAGACTACTTAAGGGCTCATTAAGGGCCGAGGCAGGGCTGCCGATAACATCGACTCCCATGACAAGCGTTGCCGACCACACGGCCGAACCCGCTGCCGAGCACACCATCGATATCCACACCACCGCGGGCAAACTCGCCGAACTGCACAAGCGCAGGGAAGAGTCGCTGCACCCGGTCGGTGAGGCCGCCGTCGACAAGGTACACGCCAAGGGCAAGCTGACGGCCCGCGAGCGCATTACCGCGCTGCTCGACGAGGACTCGTTCGTCGAGCTGGATGCGCTGGCCAAGCACCGCAGCACCAACTTCGGCCTGGAGAAGAACCGTCCGGTCGGCGACGGTGTGGTCACCGGTTACGGCACCATCGACGGGCGCGACGTGTGCATCTTCAGCCAGGACGCCACCGTGTTCGGCGGCAGCCTCGGTGAGGTGTACGGCGAGAAGATCGTCAAGGTGCAGGACCTGGCCATCAAGACCGGCCGACCCCTGATCGGCATCAACGACGGCGCCGGCGCCCGCATCCAGGAGGGCGTCGTCTCCCTGGGCCTGTACAGCCGGATCTTCCGCAACAACATCCTCGCGTCGGGCGTCATCCCGCAGATCTCGCTGATCATGGGCGCCGCGGCCGGCGGGCACGTGTACTCCCCCGCCCTGACCGACTTCGTGATCATGGTCGACCAGACCAGCCAGATGTTCATCACCGGTCCCGACGTCATCAAGACCGTCACCGGCGAAGACGTCACCATGGAGGAACTCGGCGGCGCCCACACGCACATGGCCAAGTCTGGGACGCTGCACTACGTGGCTTCCGGCGAGCAGGACGCCTTCGACTGGGTGCGCGACCTGCTGAGCTACCTGCCGCCCAACAACGCCACCGACGCCCCGCGTGAACCCTTCCCCGTTCCGGTCGGGGCGATCGAGGACAACCTCACCGACGAGGACCTGGAGTTGGACACCCTGATCCCGGACTCGCCGAACCAGCCCTACGACATCCACGAGGTGATCACCCGGATCCTCGACGACGACGAGTTCCTGGAGATCCAGGCGGGTTACGCGCAGAACATTGTGGTGGGGTTCGGGCGCGTCGACGGACGGCCGGTCGGGCTGGTCGCCAACCAGCCCACCCAGTTCGCGGGCTGCCTGGACATCAACGCCTCGGAGAAGGCGGCGCGATTCGTCCGGACCTGCGACTGCTTCAACATCCCGATCGTCATGCTGGTGGACGTTCCGGGCTTCCTGCCGGGCACTGGCCAGGAGTACAACGGCATCATCCGGCGCGGCGCCAAGCTGCTGTATGCCTACGGCGAGGCCACCGTCCCCAAGATCACCGTCATCACCCGCAAGGCTTACGGCGGCGCCTACTGCGTCATGGGGTCCAAGGACATGGGGTGTGACGTCAACCTGGCCTGGCCGACGGCGCAGATCGCGGTGATGGGCGCCTCGGGTGCAGTCGGGTTCGTGTACCGCCAGCAATTGGCCGAGGCCGCCAAGAACGGCGAGGACGTGGACGCGCTGCGGTTGCAGTTGCAGCAGGAATACGAGGACACGCTGGTCAACCCGTATATCGCCGCCGAGCGCGGCTACGTCGACGCGGTGATCCCGCCGTCGCACACCCGCGGGTACATCGGGACGGCACTGCGGCTGCTGGAACGCAAGATCGCGCAGACGCCGCCGAAGAAGCACGGGAACATTCCCCTGTGAGCGAGGACATTGACGTGACCGACGTGAGCGAGGCGAGTGAAGCCGTCGAGGCGCAGGCACCGCACCCGCACGAGCCGCACCTGCAGATCCTGCGGGGACACCCCACCCACCAGGAATTGGCCGCGCTGGTCGCTGTGCTGGGCACCATCGGCCACGCACCCGAGCCGGCACTGCCCGAGCCCAGCCGGTGGGGGCTGCCGGTGGACAAGCTGCGCTATCCCATGCACAGCTGGCAGCGCATCACGCTGCAGGAAATGACGCACATGCGGCAATGACGCGGCTGGTGCTCGGGTCGGCCTCTTCGGGCCGGCTCAAGGTGCTGCGTCAAGCGGGCGTCGAACCGCTGGTGCGGGTCTCCGGCCTCGACGAGGACGGGCTCATCGCGGCGATGGGTCCTGACGCCGCGCCCGATGAGGTGGTGCGCACACTCGCCCGCGCGAAGGCCGAACACGTGGCCGGGATGCTCGGCGACCAGCACGTGACCGCGGATTGCGTTGTGCTGGGCTGCGATTCGATGCTGTACCTAAACGGTCAGTTGTGCGGTAAGCCGGCGTCGACCGACGACGCCCGCCGGCAGTGGCGGTCGATGGCCGGGCGCGCCGGGCAACTGCACACGGGGCATTGCCTGATTCAGCTCCGCGACCACGACGTCGTGCGGGTGGAGGCTCAAACGTCGATCACCACAGTGCATTTCGGCACGCCGTCGGATTCCGACCTGGAGGCTTACCTGGCCAGCGGCGAACCGTTGCGGGTGGCCGGAGCGTTCACACTGGACGGCCTGGGCGGCTGGTTCATCGACGGCGTGGACGGCGACCCGTCGACCGTGATCGGGGTGAGCCTGCCGCTACTGCGCTCGCTGCTGGCCCGCTGCGGGTTGTCGGTGACTGACCTGTGGGCAGGAAACGTCGCCTGAAGGGGCGACGGCCGTACGATCGACCCGATGGCGAATTCTGGTGAATTGGTGGCAATTGATCTGACCGAGAGAGAGCGCGCTTTCATCGGGCAGGCTCTGCAGGAATGGCAGAACACGGCCGCATGGAAGCCCTTTCCCATTCAAGTCTTGGGTTTGTCTGAATGGAGCGAGTTCGACGTTCTTACCGAGCGGCTTGCTCAGGCCGTCACTGGACGCCAGTCGCTGTCTGTCCTGGACTGGGCGCGTGTCCTCTATCTCGCCGAATGTTCATGGGCCAGTAGTCTTGTCGGCGCGGCCCTCGACTTCTCCACCGTTAGCGGGTTTACCGACACTGAGGCGCTGGGCTTGCTCCGTGGTCTGCAGCGCAAGATTGGCGGCATGAAGTACGCCGATGCCCTGTTTCCGGGCCGCGGCCGGCATCGCCCAGTCGAAGAATGGAAACGCGAGAGCGAGAAGATCATCGAGGAGCAGCGGGGCCGCCGGTATCCCCCTGGGCTGTGAACAGGGCCCCCGAGCGTGGCCCCGAGCTGAGTTTTCGTGGTGGCGTACGGGCCGTACCATCGAGGCGATGAGAAAGCCTGCCGACTTGGTGTCGATCGAATTGACCGACAGGGAGCGCGAGTTCATTCAGCAGGCGCTGCGGCAGTGGGACGGGTCTGCGTCGGACGCGCCGTTCCCATTTCAGATTCTCGGCTTGTCGAGGTGGGAGGAGTTCGGCGAACTCGCGGTTCGTCTCGACCGCGCTCTTCAAAAGCACGAGGCGTTGACTGACTTGGACTGGGCGCGCGTGCTGTTCTTAACCGAAATCAGTTGGGCCAGTGACTTGGTCGGTGCCGGTTTGGACTTCGCTACTGTCACCGGGTTTTCCGACAACGAGGCGCTGGGCTTGCTACGCCGTCTGCAGCGGCGCGACAAGATCGGCGGCTACGACCGGGCCAAGCTGCTGTTTCCGAACGGTGGTCGTACCGCGACCGCCGCGGAAATTGATGAACGTCAACGGTGGGCGGAGGCGGTGCGCCTGGAACAGCAGGGTCGCCAGTATCCTCCTGGGCTTTGAACACCGCCCAGCGCACTCGACCGTGACAATGGCGAACAGTCAACTGCTACAAGCCTATTGAAAGTCCTGATAATTCTCCCATGGGTCGTCTTCACCAAGAATCGGCAAGTGGTGAGGAATGCTGTGCGGCGGGTGCACGACATGCGGCCCGAGGGGCGTGGCTGGTCCGCCGGGTAGGGCAGGACCTCCGCCGCCTTTGGGCTGGGGCGCTGATCGAGGCGCTGGCGGGGGCTCGACCCTGGGCGGGGCTGCGGGCGGCGACATTTCGCCTGGCGTCAGCGGCGGTAGTCGTCCCCGCGTTGGAGGGGCAATCGGCACCATCGATCTGGTCTGCTGCTCGAAGTACTCAAGCGGAGTCCGCCACGTACTGGTGGGAGTCGGTGTAGGTCGGTAAGCGGTTCCGTAGTCGCCATCGTGCGGATTGATGAAGATCACGGTGCCGTCAGGCCGCAACAGCGCTAGACCACCGGAGTCGATGCTCGTCGCGACACGAGTGTTCGGATCCTTCATCCCGTCGTAGATCAATCTGGCCAGGTCTCGCGGGGATAAATCGGGGAAATGTTTCAAGGCATGCCCGTGCGCGATTTCCGTTGCAACTTGGGCCATCTGCTCGTCAGTCCACCCCGCGAACGGATCGCCCGGCGGCCCGGGCGGCGGGGGTGGATCTTGTTTGAAGGTGTGCTGGTCGACGGATTGGATTCGCGGCGCGAATTGGTGATCTGTTGTCGGAAAGTCCGTTGTGGCGATTCCCGCTGCAGCGGCGGTAATTCTGCCGGCCACTTGTTTTTCGATGTCGACGAGCTGGGTAGCACGTTGCCGGATCTCGCTCGCGAAAGCTGTTGCCTCGGTCTGTCGATACGCGCGCTCTGCCGCCGTGGGGCTGATTCGGGTATCGGTGACGGAGAGATTTTCAATGACCTGGAAGCCCCCGTCGCGGGCGTCCTCAATGGCGTAGATGACCCTCCGATGAGCTGCACCAATACATCCGGCCCCGTCTCTGGCGACCGCACTCGCCTGACGAAGCTGGTCGACTTTGCCGCTGACGATTGACAGGTCGTCACTAGTTCGTTGTCGCAATCCTTCACCGCCAGCGCCCTCCCATACGAGGAAGTGGGCTTCGTTTCGCATGTCCAGGAAAACGTCTTCCCACCGGTCGGCGGTCGTGGTCCAGTGCCGGGCCGCCGCGATGAGATGTTCGGTGTCCCATGCGCTTATCTCCGACAGGGTGGGCGCCAATTACGACACCACCGTCGGGTGCACCACTCCCGCCAGTTTTCCCGCAGCGGAATCCTCGTTCTCGACATAGTGATCAACACCCGCCGCCACCAACCCGACCGTGGCGCCTGTGCGGTCGGCCAGAATGGTCTCGGCAAGGTCAACCGCAGCATGCACACCGACCACCGCAGCCGTCGTAGGCTGAAACGCCTGGCCTGGCCAAGGCGCCGCAGGGGCGGCCAATTCACTATTCCATCCGCTCCAGCGCCCGGCCGCGGCTTTCAGCTGATGAATGTCAACCCGCACCTCGGCGCCCATCCTGCGGAAGTTAAATGACGGACCGGCGCTCGGCAATTCACCGCACGTAGCCTCACACCATGGCCACCTGGACCGAGTTCATCGCGCAGGCACCACAGATCGCCGACACCTTCATCCGTCGTCATCGCGCCGCCCGCAACCTGTGCATGCTGGCGACCCTGCGCTCGGACGGCTTCCCGCGGATCAGCCCGATGGAGCCGCGGATCTTCGAGGACGCGTTGTGGATCTCCGGCATGCCGAGCACCACGAAATACCTCGACCTGCAGCGTGATCCGCGGTTGTGTCTGCACACGGCCACGGTGGACACCGAGGTCAAGGACGGCGACGCGAAGTTGTTCGGCCGGGCTTACGTGGTCCCGTACGGCGAGCAGCACCAGCGCTTCGCCGACGCATTGTTCGACGAGATGGGGCTGGACCTGCGCGGCCAGCAGTTCGACCTGATCGGCGTCGACATCACCGGGGCGTCGTCGGTCAGTGTCGTCGACGACCACCTGGACATCACCATCTGGAAGCCAGGCGAGGCCGAACGGGTGGTGCGCAAGCACTGAGTAGGCTTTGAAACGTGCCGCTACCTCCGGATCCCAGCTCCACCCTGCAGGCCTACGCCCATCCCGAACGGCTCGTCACGGCCGATTGGCTGTCCGCCCACCTCGGCTCCCCCGGTCTGGCGATCGTCGAATCCGACGAGGACGTGCTGCTGTACGACGTCGGCCACATCCCCGGAGCCGTCAAGATCGACTGGCACACCGACCTCAACGATCCCCGCGTGCGTGACTACATCAACGGCGAACAGTTCGCCGCGCTGATGGACGCCAAGGGCATCGCCCGCGACGACACCGTGGTGATCTACGGGGACAAGAGCAACTGGTGGGCCGCCTACGCGCTGTGGGTGTTCACCTTGTTCGGCCACCCCGACGTCCGGCTGCTCAACGGCGGACGCGACCTCTGGCTATCCGAGCGGCGCGACACCACGCTCGACGTACCCCACCGGACCTCGTCGGGCTACCCCGTCGTGCAGCGCAACGACGCACCGATCCGCGCTTACAAAGACGACGTGCTCCAAGCGCTGGGCAGTCAGCCACTGATCGACGTGCGCTCTCCCGACGAATACACCGGCAAGCGCACCCACATGCCCGACTACCCCGAGGAAGGCGCGCTGCGCGCCGGCCACATCCCCACCGCGCGCTCCATCCCGTGGGGCAAGGCAGCCGACGAGAACGGCCGCTTCCGCAGCCGCGAAGAGCTGGAGCAGCTCTATGACTTCCTGGATCCCGACGACAAGACCATCGTCTACTGCCGCATCGGCGAGCGATCCAGCCACACCTGGTTCGTACTGACCCATCTGCTGGGCAAGCCGGATGTGCGCAACTACGACGGTTCGTGGACCGAGTGGGGCAATACCGTGCGGGTGCCGATCGTCGCCGGTGAGCAGCCAGGAGCGGTTTCCGGCTGATGAGCATGCCTGCGCCCCTGGCTGAGGTGGTGTCCGACTTCGCAGAGGTCCAGGGCCAGGACAAGTTGCAGCTGCTGCTGGAGTTCGCGAACGAGCTTCCGGCGCTGCCGGCCGATCTGGCCGAGGCGGCGATGGAGCCGGTGCCCGAGTGCCAGTCGCCGCTGTTTCTGCATGTCGACGCCAGCGACCCGCAGCGCGTGCGGTTGCACTTCAGCGCTCCCGCCGAAGCGCCCACCACCCGCGGCTTCGCCGCCATCCTGGCGGCCGGATTGGACGAGCAACCCGCCGATGCGATCCTCGGGGTACCCGAGGATTTCTACACCGAGCTGGGCCTGGCCGCTCTGATCAGCCCACTTCGGCTGCGCGGCATGTCGGCGATGCTGACCCGAATCAAAAGGCGCCTGCGCGAAGCGGCCTGAAGGGGGAACCGCGTGACCGGCCCCGCGGCGCGCCGCATAAACTTCCCCCGATAAGACTTGTAAGAAAATTTCTTAAAGAGAAATTTTCGCTACGCCATACGAAGAAGACGTCGATACAGGAGGCGCCAGTGCCCAGTCACGCCAGCTCGAGGATCTCCAAAGTTCTTGTCGCCAACCGCGGCGAGATCGCAGTCCGCGTGATCCGGGCGGCCCGGGACGCCGGACTGGCCAGCGTGGCTGTCTACGCCGAACCCGACGCCGAGGCCCCGCACGTCCGCCTGGCCGACGAGGCGTTCGCATTGGGCGGCCAGACCTCGGCCGAGTCCTACCTCGACTTCGGCAAGTTGCTGGACGCGGCGGCGAAGTCCGGCGCCAACGCCGTGCACCCCGGCTACGGCTTCCTGTCGGAGAACGCCGACTTCGCCCAGGCGGTGATCGATGCCGGGCTGATCTGGATCGGGCCCAGCCCGCAGTCGATCCGGGACCTCGGCGACAAGGTCACCGCCCGGCACATCGCCGCCCGCGCCCAGGCGCCGCTGGTGCCCGGCACGCCCGACCCCGTCAAGGACGCCGACGAGGTGGTCGCTTTCGCCGAAGAGTACGGCGTGCCGATCGCGATCAAGGCGGCCTTCGGCGGCGGCGGGCGCGGCATGAAGGTGGCCCGCACCATCGAGGAGATCCCGCACCTGTACGAGTCCGCGGTACGCGAGGCCGTCGCCGCCTTCGGCCGCGGCGAATGCTTCGTGGAGCGCTACCTGGACAAGCCCCGCCACGTCGAGGCCCAGGTGATCGCCGACACCCACGGCAACGTCGTCGTCGCCGGCACTCGCGACTGCTCGCTGCAGCGCCGCTTCCAGAAGCTGGTCGAGGAGGCGCCGGCACCCTTCCTGACCGACGCGCAGCGCAAGGAGATCCACGAGTCGGCCAAGCGGATCTGCAAAGAGGCGCATTACTACGGCGCCGGCACCGTCGAATACCTGGTGGGCCAGGACGGCCTGATCTCGTTCCTCGAGGTCAACACCCGGCTGCAGGTCGAGCACCCGGTCACCGAGGAGACCGCGGGGATCGACCTGGTGCTGCAGCAGTTCAAGATCGCCAACGGCGAGAAACTGGACATCACCGAGGACCCGACGCCCCGCGGCCACGCCATCGAGTTCCGGATCAACGGCGAGGACGCCGGCCGCGGCTTCCTGCCCGCCCCCGGCCCGGTCACCAAGTTCCACCCGCCGAGCGGCCCCGGTGTCCGCCTGGACTCCGGCGTCGAGACCGGCTCGGTGATCGGCGGTCAGTTCGACTCGATGCTGGCCAAGCTGATCGTGTACGGCGCCGACCGCCACGAGGCCCTGGCTCGCGCCCGTCGCGCCCTGGACGAATTCCAGGTCGAGGGCCTGGCCACGGTGATCCCCTTCCACCGCGCCGTGGTCTCCGACCCGGCGTTCATCGGTGACGACGACGGTTTCACGGTGCACACCCGCTGGATCGAGACCGAGTGGGACAACCAGATCGAGCCCTTTACCGGCGGCGAACCCATCGAAGAAGACGAAAGCCGTCCGCGCCACAAGGTCGTTGTCGAGGTCGACGGCCGCCGCGTCGAGGTGTCGCTGCCCGGCGACCTGGCACTGTCCAACGGCGCGCCCGACGCCGTCGGTGTGGTGCGCCGCAAGCCCAAGCCACGCAAGCGGGGCGCGCACGGCGGCGCCACCGCATCCGGTGACGCGGTGACCGCACCGATGCAGGGCACCGTCGTCAAGGTCGCCGTCGAGGAAGGCCAGGAGGTCGCGCAGGGCGACCTGGTGGTGGTCCTGGAGGCGATGAAGATGGAGAACCCGGTCACTGCCCACAAGGACGGCGTCATCACCGGCCTGGCGGTGGAGCCCGGCGCCGCCATCACCCAGGGCACGGTGCTCGCCGAGATCAAGTAGGCGCCGTCCCGCCTGGTGGGTGTGCGCTCACTGCGCTGGGTGTGCGTCCACTGCGGGCGACACGCCGGGGACGGCGCTGCAGCCGCACAATCAAACCGGGGCGGTGACGGGACTGCCCTTTCTGTGAATACGGCTCCCACGTTTGTCGAGCCCGTCCACCGCGGGTAGGGTTTGAAGTAGGTTGAGTTCACAGCCGCCCCGGAAACAACGTCCGGTAGGTGCGATTTCTTAAACGCGGCATCTCGCCCACTTGATGTGATCCACAGCAACGAATGATCGTCGACTGATGGAGTTCACAAATGTCTGTGACCCAAGCATGGCTGAAAAGCGGAAACGCAGAGTTCAACGCTCAGTGGGAACACGGTTCGGGCATGGTCAGCGCGCACGGCGAGCTTGATGCCGCCAACGCCGACCAGCTGGCCGAATACGTCGGACGCTGCATCCAGCACTGCCGCTGGCTGACACTTGATCTGACTGGCCTCAAATTCATTGGCACCGCAGGGTTTTCGGCCCTGCACCGAATCAATGTGGCGTGTTCGGCGGCCGACGTGCGCTGGGCGCTGGTGCCCAGCGTGGCAGTGTCCCGGCTACTGCGCGTCTGCGACCCCGACGGTGTGTTGCCGACGGCCGAGCCGAAGCGCCGCACGCAGGCGGGCCTACTCCAGTTGATCCCGGAGTCGAGCTAGCGATTTGGCTAGCAGGCGGGATACGTGCATCTGTGAGATGCCGACCCGCTCGGCGATCTGCGTCTGCGTCATCGACTCAAAGAACCGCAGTACCAAGACCATTCGTTCCCGCTCCGGCAGCGCCTCCAGCAGCGGGCGCAGCGCCTCGCGGTTCTCGATGCGGTCCAGGCCCTGGTCGACGTCGCCCAGGGTGTCGGCGATCGCGCGGGCATCGTCGTCTTCGTTGCCGCCACCGCTGTCGATGGACAGCGTGTTGTAGGAGCTGCCGGCGACCAGACCCTCGACCACCTCGGCGCGGTCCATGCCCAGTTCGGCGGCAAGCTCGGTCGCGGTCGGCGCCCGGCCCAGTCGCTGGGACAACTCGGCGGTGGCGGTGCCCAGGCGCAGGTGCAGTTCTTTCAGCCGGCGCGGAACCTTGACCGACCAGCTGTTGTCGCGGAAGTGCCGTCGTACCTCACCCATGATGGTGGGCACGGCGAAAGAGACGAAGTCCGAACCGGTTTCGACGTCGAAGCGGACGACGGCGTTGACCAGGCCGACGCGCGCCACCTGAATCAGGTCGTCGCGCGGTTCGCCACGGCCCTCGAACCGCCGGGCGATGTGATCGGCCAACGGTAGGCAGCGCTCCACGATCTTGTCCTGATGGCGCTGGAACTCCGCCGAGCCGGCGGCGAAGCCGGCCAGCTCACGGAACATGTCCGGGACATCGGCGTATTCGTTGGGACGCGAACTGGAACCGCCGGCAGTTTGCTCTGTCAACTGGCAGTCACTTACTGGGGGCCGCCCGTCGCGCGGTCAGCGAGATGCCGAAGACACTGCCCGCGGCATCAGGCTCGCGACCGTCATGGAAAGTCTGGACATCGTCGGCCAGAGAGGTCAGGACATGCCAGCTGAAGCTGCCCGGAGCCACCACGTCGTGGGTGTCGCAGGCCGCGGACGCCTCCACCACAAGCTCCTCGTCCCGTGGGTCGACCACCAGGGTCAGGATCGCACCGGGTGTCGCCGAGCGGATCAGCCTCGTACACGCCTCGTCGACCGCCAGGCGCAGGTCCGCGACGGCGTCGAAGTCCAAGTCCTCGAAGGTGCCGATGGCACCGACCAGGGTGCGCAGCATCGCCAGGTTCTCCAGGCGTGCGGCAACGTTCAGTTCGACGGCGCGGTAACCGCGTTGGCGCCCGTCAGCGCGCTGATCCGCATCGGTCATGTGGCCTCCCGGCAATATTCGGCCGACACTACTCCTGGCAGGGGTCCGGGCAGCGGCGCCGGATTGCGGCCCGCCGTGGACCAAGGGGTCGAGCCGGTTGGTCATGATCGCCACCGGGTATTCAACCAGTTGCGGGCGACGTAGACATAACCGACACAGTCCGTACGCGCCGCATTGAGCGCGACGTGGTTTTTGCCGGGGTGATGCTGGTCGTTCTGATCGTGGTCGCAATAGGGGTCTGTGTCGGTGCTGTCGTGATTGTGTTCCCCATGATGGGGTAACCACGCTGGCGCAAGACTGCCGGTACTCATCATGGTCCAGACCTGATACCCAGTTGTCGCCGCTGATAAAACTACGCCGACCAGGTTTTCCGGTGTGACCTTGCCGACGCAACCCGACGCTACCGCGGATGCGGGGCCGAAGAAACCGGCGCTTCGCCGGCCGGCCGAGACAGCCCTGCAGGCCCGCCCTGCGAGTGATGCCCGGCGCCGAACGCCGCACGGGACGCAGGCAGATATCTACAGCGCCAGCGCCAGAGCCGGCCCGGCGATGTGCGGCATGCTCATGGAAAGGGCCACCAGCATCAGCGTCAGCAGGAACCAACCGGCACCGTGCCAACCCCACCAGGTGCCGTGGTGTCGCCAGACCCGGTAGGTACGCAGGAAAGCCCACAGTCCGGCGATCAGCAGGATCAGCGGACCGCCGACTGCCAGCATCGTCCGTTCCGGCGGACCGCATGCCACGGTGTCCGTGCTGGCCCCGCCGCAGGTGCTCACCCACAAGGCCGCTATCACCACGAATCCCACGCCGGCGGCAGTGGCCAGTGCGGCGAAGCGGATGGCGGCATGAACCTCTTTATCGTCCGCAGCCGCGCGGTCACCGCGCAACCTCTCGTCTGCTGTATGCATCGGAGCACCTCTGTATCTCGCCAATCGTTCGCGGCAGCTGCCCTTTTCCTTCGCCGCAATGCGTTTTCGTTCAGTACCCCAAGCGGTCGCCGAGCAAACCGGCTGCGGCCCATTTCACAGCGCCGGCCCGCGCCGGACGCATCCGGGTAGGGGCAAGAAAACGGAACCAGATTCGGCTTAACCGTCCGCCCCGGCGGCGGCGATATCCACCGTGAGTAATATCGATCCTTATGGCGACAGCCAGGAGGCGGTTATCCCCCGAGGATCGACGCGCCGAACTGCTCGCTCTGGGGGCGGAAGTCTTCGGTAAGCGACCCTACGACGAGGTGCGGATCGACGAGATTGCCGAACGCGCCGGTGTTTCGCGCGCGCTCATGTACCACTACTTCCCGGACAAGCGGGCGTTCTTCGCCGCGGTGGTCAAGGACGAGGCGGACCGGCTCTACGCGGCAACCAACACCCAGCCTTCCCCCGGCATGACGATGTTCGAGGAGATCCGGATGGGCGTGCTGGCCTACATGGCCTACCACGAACAAAATCCGGAGGCCGCCTGGGCGGCCTACGTGGGGCTAGGCCGTTCCGACCCGGTTCTGCTCGGCATCGACGACGAAGCCAAGAACCGCCAGATGGAACACATCATGACCCGCATCGGGGAAGTCGTAGGCGGGATTCCGGGGCAGGCCGCCCTGGAACCCGAGGTGGAGCGCGACCTGCGCGTCATCCTCAACGGCTGGCTGGCCTTCACGTTCGAAACCTGTCGGCAGCGGATCATGGATCAGACGCTGGAGGCCGACCGGCTCGCCGATGCCTGCGCGCACACCCTGCTCGACGCGATCGCCCGGGTTCCGCAGATCCCACCGCAACTGGCCGAGGCCATGGCCACCGCACGGTTCAAGCCGCAGCTCTGATCACTTGTCAGTGCCCATTGGCACCATGACAAGGTGAGCACTTTTTCGCCGCCGCCCGGGCTGGTGCAATTCAGCGCGATCACCCGCGACTGGTTCACCAGCACCTTCGCCGCGCCCACCACCGCGCAGGCGCAGGCCTGGACCGCGATCGCCAACGGCGACAACACCCTCGTCATCGCGCCGACCGGTTCGGGTAAGACCCTTGCCGCATTCCTGTGGGCTTTAGACAACCTCGCCAGCCTCGCCGCGCCGGAGCGGCCGCGCGGCACCCGCGTGTTGTACGTGTCGCCGCTTAAGGCGCTCGCGGTAGACGTCGAACGAAACCTTCGCACCCCGCTGGCCGGACTTACCCGGCTCGCCCAGGTCCGCGGTCTGCCCGCGCCCGCAATCAGCGTGGGCGTGCGGTCCGGAGATACGTCGCCCGCGCAGCGCCGCCAGCTCATCACCTCACCGCCCGACGTATTGATCACCACACCGGAGTCGTTGTTCTTGATGCTGACCTCTGCGGCCCGGGAAACCCTGGCCGGCGTGCAGACGGTCATCGTCGACGAGATTCACGCCATCGCGGCCACCAAGCGGGGCGCACATCTGGCTCTATCGCTGGAACGGCTGGACGAGCTGCGGGAGGGGCGGGGAGCCCAGCGCATCGGCCTGTCGGCCACCGTGCGCCCGCCCGAGGAGCTGGCACGGTTCCTGTCCGGGCAGGCGCCGACCACGATTGTGGCGCCGCCGTCGGCCAAGACGGTTGAGCTGTCGGTGCAGGTGCCGGTGCCCGACATGGCCAACCTGGCCAACAACTCGATCTGGCCCGACGTCGAGGCCCGGCTGGTCGACCTGGTCGAATCGCACAACTCGACCATCGTGTTCGCCAATTCGCGGCGGCTGGCCGAACGACTTACCGCCCGCCTCAACGAGATTCACGCCGAGCGCGCCGGTGTGGAGCTGTCGACGGGCGGCAATCCGCAGGTGGCCGGTGGTGCGCCGGCTTATGTGATGGGCAGCGGCCAGAGCTTCGGCGCGCCCACGCTGCTGGCCCGCGCCCACCACGGATCGGTCAGCAAGGAACAGCGGGCGATCGTCGAGGAGGACCTAAAAAGCGGGCAGCTCAAGGCGGTGGTGGCCACCTCCAGCCTCGAACTGGGCATCGACATGGGCGCGGTCGACCTCGTGATCCAGGTAGAGGCACCGCCGTCGGTGGCCAGCGGCCTGCAGCGCATCGGGCGGGCCGGTCATCAGGTCGGCGAGGTCTCCCGCGGGGTGTTGTTTCCAAAACACCGCACCGACCTGATCGGCTGCGCGGTGAGCGTGCAGCGGATGCTCACCGGGCAGATCGAGACCATGCGGGTGCCCACCAACCCACTCGACATCCTGGCCCAGCACACGGTGGCCGCGGCAGCGCTGGAGCCTCTGGACGCCGACCGCTGGTTCGACACCGTGCGGCGCAGCGCGCCGTTCGCGACGCTGCCGCGCAGTGTGTTCGAGGCGACCCTGGATCTGCTGTCCGGCAAGTACCCGTCGACCGACTTCGCCGAGCTGCGGCCGCGGCTGGTGTACGACCGCGATAACGGCACGCTCACCGCGCGCCCCGGCGCCCAACGGTTGGCGGTCACCTCCGGTGGCGCCATTCCGGACCGCGGGCTGTTCGCCGTCTACCTCGCCACCGATTCCGAAAAGCCGTCGCGGGTCGGCGAACTGGACGAGGAGATGGTGTACGAGTCCCGCCCGGGCGATGTCATCGCGCTGGGCGCCACCAGTTGGCGCATCGTCGAGATCACCCACGACCGGGTGCTGGTGGTCCCCGCGCCCGGGCAGCCGGCCCGATTGCCGTTCTGGCGCGGCGACAACGCCGGCCGCCCCGCCGAGCTCGGCGCCGCACTGGGTGCGCTCACCGGTGAACTGGCCGCCCTGACTCGAGAAGAATTCGATAAGCGTTGTGCGGGTTGGGGTTTCGACGAGTACGCTCGGGACAACCTGTGGGGGCTGTTGGACGAGCAGCGCGCCGCGACCCGGGTGGTGCCCACCGATACGACGCTGCTGGTCGAGCGGTTCCGGGACGAGCTGGGGGACTGGCGGGTGGTGCTGCACTCGCCGTACGGTCTGCAGGTGCACGGCCCGCTGGCGCTGGCGGTGGGCCGGCGGCTGCGGGAACGCTACGGCATCGACGAGAAACCGACCGCCTCCGACGACGGCATCGTGGTGCGGCTGCCCGACACCGAGGAAGCACCGCCGGGAGCCGAGCTGTTCGTATTCGAACCCGATGAGATCGACCCGATCGTGACCGCCGAAGTCGGCGAATCCGCGCTGTTCGCCTCGCGGTTCCGGGAATCGGCCGCCCGTGCCCTGCTGCTGCCCCGCCGCCATCCCGGCAAGCGGTCGCCGCTGTGGCAGCAACGGCAGCGCGCCGCGCAACTGCTGGAGGTCGCGCGCAAGTACCCCGATTTTCCGATCGTGCTAGAGACCATCCGGGAATGTCTGCAAGACGTCTACGACGTGCCGACGCTCACCACCCTCATGGCGCAGATCGCCCAGCGAAAGGTTCGGGTGTTAGAAGCCGAGACCGACCGTCCGTCACCGTTCGCCGCGTCGCTGCTGTTCGGTTACGTCGGCGCGTTCATGTACGAGGGCGATGCCCCGCTGGCCGAGCGGCGCGCGGCGGCACTATCGCTGGACAGCACCCTGCTGGCCGAGCTGCTCGGTCGCGTCGAACTGCGCGAGCTGCTCGATCCCGACGTCATCGCCGGCACCGGGCGTCAATTGCAGCACCTCTCGTCGGACCGGGCCGCACGCGACGCCGAGGGCGTCGCCGACCTGTTGCGGCTGCTGGGGCCGCTGACCGAGGAGGAGGTCGCCGCGCGCGCGAGCGCGCTGGACGTCGGGGGCTGGCTGGAGGGATTGCGCGCCGCGCGCCGGGCGCTGACGGTGTCCTTTGCGGGGCGCAGCTGGTGGGTCGCTGTCGAGGACATCGGTCGGCTCCGCGACGGGGTGGGAGCGGCGGTCCCGGTGGGCCTGCCGGCGGCGTTCACCGAATCGGTGGCCGACCCCCTGGGCGAACTACTGGGCCGTTACGCGCGCACCCACACACCGTTCACCACCGCCGAAGCCGCCGCGCGGTTCGGCTTGGGGTTGCGGGTAACCGCCGATGTGCTGGGCCGCCTGTGTGCCGACGGGCGGCTGGTCCGCGGCGAGTTCGTCGCCGCGGCGGCCGGGGGCGTGGGCTCGGAGCAGTGGTGCGATGCCGACGTGCTGCGGATTCTGCGGCGCCGTTCGCTGGCCGCGCTGCGCGCCCAGGTCGAGCCGGTCAGCACGGCCGCCTACGGACGCTTCCTGCCGGCCTGGCATCAGGTGGGCGCCACCGATACCGGAGTGGACCGGTTGGCGGGGGTGATCGATCAGCTGGCCGGGGTACGGATCCCGGCGTCGGCGCTGGAGCCGCTGGTGCTGGGACCGCGCGTGCGCGACTACTCCCCCGCGATGCTCGACGAGCTGCTGGCCACGGGTGAGGTCACCTGGTCGGGTGCTGGGTCGATTTCGGGCAGCGACGGCTGGATCGCCCTGCATCCCGCCGACTCCGCGCCGCTCACGTTGTTCCCCGCCGCGGAGATCGAGTTCACCGACGTGCACCGCGAGATCCTGAACACGCTGTCCGGTGGCGGCGCGTACTTCTTCCGCCAGCTTGCCGGGGCGGCTGGTTCCGAGGCTGAGCTGAAAGCCGCGCTCTGGGAGCTGGTCTGGGCGGGCTGGGTCACCGGCGACACTTTTGCTCCGGTGCGCGCGCTGCTGGGCGGCAGCGCGGGCCCGCGTAAGCGGTCGGCGCCGGCGCACCGCATGCAACGCGCGCCGCGGCTGAGCCGCTACAGCGTGGCGCACGCGCAGGTACGCAGCGCGGATCCGACGGTGGCCGGGCGGTGGTCGGCGCTACCTCCGCCGGAGCCCGACTCGACGCTGCGCGCCCATTTCCAGGCCGAGTTGCTGTTGAACCGCCACGGCGTGCTGACCAAGGGCGCGGTGGCCGCCGAGGGCGTTCCGGGCGGCTTCGCGACCCTCTACAAGGTGCTGAGCGCTTTCGAAGACGCGGGGCGCTGCCAGCGCGGCTATTTCGTCGAGTCGCTGGGCGGTGCGCAGTTCGCGGTCGCCTCAACCGTGGACCGGCTGCGCAGCTACCTCGACGGGGTGGATCCGCAACGACCGGATTACCGCGCGGTCGTGCTGGCCGCCACCGACCCGGCCAATCCGTACGGCGCGGCGCTGCCCTGGCCCACGGCCCACGCCGAGGGTTCGGCGCGGCCGGGCCGCAAAGCCGGGGCGCTGGTGGTGTTGGTCGACGGCGAGCTGTGCTGGTTCTCCGAACGCGGCGGACGGTCGCTGTTGACGTTCACCGACGACCCCGATGCCAGCCATGCCGCGGCCGTCTCCCTGGCCGAACTCGTCTCGGCCCGGCGGGTGGCATCCCTTCTGGTGGAGCGCGTCAACGGGGTGTCGGTGCTGACGCCCGACGGGCCGGCCGCGGTGGCCCTCGACGCCCTGGTGGACGCCGGGTTCTCCCGCACCCCACGCGGATTGCGGCTGCGGTAGCGCGATGCCCGAAGGCGACACCGTCTGGCACACCGCCGCCATGCTGCGAGAGCACCTGGTCGGTCGCACCCTGACCCGCTGCGATGTGCGGGTGCCCAAGTTCGCCACCGTGGACCTCACCGGGCAGGTGGTCGACGAAGTCCTCAGCCGGGGCAAGCACCTGTTCATCAGGGTGGGGCCGGCCAGCATCCACTCCCATCTGAAGATGGACGGGAGCTGGCGGGTCGGCCGTCAGCGGGTGGATCACAGGGCGCGAATCATCCTGGAAGCCGGCGACATTCGAGCCGTCGGCATCGATCTGGGGGTGCTGGAAATCCTCGAGCGTGACCACGACGACGCCGCCGTCGCGCATCTGGGACCGGACCTGCTCGGCGACGACTGGAACCCGCAGCTCGCCGCCGCCAATCTCATCGCCGACCCGGACCGCGCGATCTCCGTTGCCTTGCTGGACCAGCGGGTCATGGCCGGGGTCGGCAATGTTTACAGCAACGAGCTCTGTTTCGTCTTCGGACACCTGCCCACCGCGCCGGTGCGCGACATCGCCGACCCGCTGCGGCTTGTCTCCCGCGCTCGGGAGATGTTGTGGGCCAACCGCTCGCGTCGCAACCGCACCACCACCGGCGACACCCGGGCGGGCCGGCAGGTATGGGTGTACGGGCGAGCCGGGCAGCCGTGCCGGCGCTGCGGCACACCCATCGCCTACGACGGTGACGCCGAGCGGGTGCAGTACTGGTGCCCCTGCTGCCAACGCTGAGCGGTAGCACTCAGTCGCGGCCGTGCGACAGGAAGAACTCCGCAATCACCTGTGAGCCGTCGAAGACCCGGGTGGTGGCTCCGATCACCGTCTTCGGCAGGTACTGCTTGCCGCCTGGCCAGGTGTGCCCGCCCTTCTCGATCTGGTACAGGATCACTTCGGTGCCGTCGGCGCACCCTTCGGAGTTGTAGCGGCGCACCACGGTCCCGTCGTTGACCGGCGGCATCTCCTCAACCGTCGGAGGGCCCTGGCAACGGTCGACGGCCCGCCACCGGTCCAGGAGGCTGGTGACCGAGATGGCGTGGCTCAGCCCGCCGCGGCCCCGGACGTCGCCGCCGTTGTAGGGCACCACCGGATCGCCGGTGCCGTGCGCATCCAGCACCGACACCGGACGCGACGGGTTGCAGCCCACGCCGACGCCGAGCGTTCCGGAGATCGGCGCGATCGCCGCGAACACGTCGGCGCGCTCGCAGGCCAGCCGATTGGACATGAATCCGCCGTTGGACATGCCGGTGGCGAAGACATGCCCCACCGGGACCTTGAAATCATCACGCAGCTTAGTCACTAGGGAGACCAGGAAACCGACGTCGTCGAGACGTTTCCGGTCGGCCGGTGCCGCGCCCCGCCCGTCGGCCCAGCTCTTGTCGTAGCCGTCGGGGTAGACCACCAGCAAACCGTTGGCGTCGGCGACGGAGTCGAAATCGGTCAGCCCGCGCTGACCCGCGCCGGTGCCACCGCCGCCGTGCAGGTTGAGCACCAGCCCGACCGGCGGGCCCGGCGGTACGTGCACCAGGTAGGTCCGGTTCAGGCCGCCGTAGGGGAATATGCCCGCCTGATCGCGCGCACGCGCCGCCGCCACCTGCCGCTCGTTACATCCGACCAGACAGGCGACCAGAACGGCCAGCGCGAGAAATCGCGGCCAGAGCATGCCGTCAAACGTACCGACTCTGCTCACCCCGCTGAGGGCGGACGGGTCATGAAGGTGCCCTTGAGCTCCAGACCCATCGCAAGGTCTTCATACTTGGGCTCCTTGCGCTTGCGCCAGCCGCTACCGGCCGAGATGGGCGGCGCCATCAGCGGCGGCAGCATGGGGAATCCGGCATCGGCATCCGCGGCGGGCAATGGCGAGGCCGCCGACGCTAGTTGCACCGCCGGCATGTGGGCCCCGGTCAGCACCGCGGTCGCCGCCGGCGGCGCGGAGAGATTGCCCATGGACACGGCGACGCCCATCGCAGCCGCCGGTTCGGCCGAACCCAGGGCACCGGCCGCGTCGGACAGTGACGCCGCCGAGGCCGTCAGCGCCGACTCGCCCTCCGACAGGCCCTCGGCAATGTCGGGAGCCACCGACTGCAGCGCCTGGGCCGAGCTGAACTGCGCGAAGTAGCTCAGCAAGTTGATCGGGAAGCCCGACGAGATCCACTGGTTCATGTAGGTGTTGGCCAGCCCGAACCAGCCCTGGTTGGGATCGAAGGTGACGCCGATCGCCTGCAGGATCGTGTCGATCGGGGACACCGGCGGCGGCACCGCGTCCGCGGGTGCAGCGGCGGCGGCGGCGTTGGCGAGCGCAGAGGACACATTGGTGGACGTCGCCGACGCGGACGCGGTCTGTACGGCCTCGGCCTGGGCCGCGGGCCCATCCGGCGTGGTGATCGACGGCGGAGAGGTGAACATCGGCAGTTGCAGGGCCTGCGCCGAGGCGGACTGGTAGCGGTACATGGCGGCGGCGTTGCTGACCCATATCCGTTCGTACTGCGCCTCCGTTTCGGCGATCGCGGCCACGTTCTTGCCCATACCGTTGGTGGCGAGCAACTGCGCGAGCCGGACCCGGTTGGCGGCGACCACCGACGGGTGCACCACCGCGGCCAGCACAGAGCCGACCGCGCCCGCCGCGGCCTGCGCTGAGGCGCCCAGGGCCAGACACTGCTGCGCGGTACTGCCCAGCCAGCTCAGATACGTTCCCACCGCCTGGATCATCGCCGTGGACGCCGGGCCGTCCCAGGCCTCGGCCACGGCCGCCAGCACCGGAGAATAGGCGCGGATAGACTCCTCGAGGTCGTAGCCGAGCCGTTGCCACGCATAGCCGGCGTCGACCAGCGGTGCGGCTCCCGGACCAGAGTGGATCAGCGTCGAGGTCACCTCAGGTGGCAGTCCGATGAAATCCATGCCATACACAATGTCAACTCAGGTAAATTTTTGCGAAACATTGCGTTGTATGGCAGAGGAAATACCCGCCAACATTGCGCGTCGGACCCCGGCATCCGGTCATGAGACGGCGTCGATCGCCGCCGTCAGGCGGGGCCGGAACTCCTCGGGAACGGGCGCGTATCCGTTGTCAGCCAGGCCGGTCTGCCCGGCGCCGGTGGCACTGTGCAGAAACGCCTTCACGGCCGCCCCCACCTGCGCGTCGGGATACTTCGAGCAGACGATCTCATAGGTGGCGAGCACGATCGGGTACGCACCGGTCTGATTGGGCCGGTAGAACGAGATCGTGTCGAAGGCGAGGTCGTTGCCTTCCCTCATGAACCACGCCGACGAGATTGTCTTGCCCACCGAGGCGGGGTCGATGCCCACCGGATCGGGGCCCGCGGAGGTGATGACCTTCGCCACGCTCAGGTGCTGCGCGAGGGCGAAGGACCATTCGACATAGGTCACGGACCCCTCTGCGTTCGCCACCGCCGCCGCGACGCCGTCGCTGCCCGCGGCGCCCTCCCCCACACCACCGTTGAACACCTTGCCGGCGCCCCGGCCCCAGGCGTCACCACCGGCGGTGTCGAGGTATCGCTGGAAGTTGTCGGAGGTGCCGGACTGGTCGCTGCGGAACACCACCCGGATCGGCTCGGCGGGCAGCGCAACGCCCGCGTTCAGCGCCGCGATCGCCGGGTCGTTCCAGTGGGTGATGGCGCCATTGAAGACCCGGGCCGCAGTCGGCCCGTCCAGGTTCAACGCCGGTACGCCACCCAGGTGGTAGGCGATGGCGATCGGTCCGAACACCACCGGCAGATTCCAGACCGGCGACCCACACCGCTGTTGCGCCCTGCCGTACTCGACCTTGCTCAGCGGCGAGTCCGAGCCGGCGAAATCGGTTTGGCCGCCCAGGAATTCACTGATTCCGGCACCGGAACCGTTGGCGGTGTAATTCAACGAATGCCCCGCGCAGTCGTGCTCGAATGCCTTGGCAAAGCGGGTCATTGCGTTTGCCTGGGCGGTGGAGCCACTGGCTTTCACTGTCGGCCGGCCGCTGCAGCCCTGGGCCTGAGTGTCACCGCCACATGCCGACACCATCGCCGCAGCCAACGCCAACACAGTCAGCCCGGCGCCAAATTGATTGCGTTTCAATTCAATTCCTTGGCCAATACCGCCCGGCACCCGGCGTGCTTCGCCGGCCATGCGGAATGCTAACAAGTTCTGACCACCGGGATTTGTTCTCCAGCAGGCGGCACCCATCCAGATTTGATGATTTCAGCCGCAGTTCGCGGGCGGTTCACGAACTGGACAATTCGCCCATCCACCGTCAGCCTCGAACGGGATTTTGCCCATCCATCTGCGTCACATGCGATGATCCAGAATGTAAGCATCGTGTTACGCCACTACTGTCTGCGGGGAGGTTTCAGCGATGGCCGTCTGCCACTCACTCTCGCGCAGCCTGGTGCTGGCCGCGCTGCTCACCCTCGCGACGGTGGCGGCAGCGCCGGCCGCCCAGGCCGACGGAGTCGACAACCAGTTCCTCAACGCCCTGCAATCCCACGCCATCAACTTCGGGTCACCACAGGCGGCGATCCAGGCCGCACACAAGGTGTGCGACGAACTCGATTCCGGCCGGCAGAAGGCCGAAGTGGCCAACGAGGTGACCGGGAGCAGCAACCTGGACGGCTATCACGCCGGGTACTTCGTGGGCGTCAGCGTCGCCGCATACTGCCCGCGGCATCACACCACGGGCTAGCAAACGTTTTACTGAGTCGTAACGCGCGCGGGCCGTGCCGGTGCCTGATCGGCACTTACACTTTCGCTACGCCTATTGGGAGTGATGAGTGATCACGAAAGCGTTGTTCAGCGTGGCGATTGCGGTGGGTGCTGCAGTAGCGACCGCCATTCCGGGGGGTGCCGATCCCAGTCCGTTCAGTGTCCTGAGCTGCAGCTGCGACGGCAGCGGTACGTTCTTGCACCAGGGCCCCACCGTACGGGAGCAAATCGATACCGGGATCGAGAACGGTTTGGCTGACCTGCTGGGCAGCGGCGGCTGACGCTAGCCGGCGGCCCCGCGCCCGACGGCCTGCACCGAGTTGTGTTCGTGCAGCGCCATTTCGGTCTCCGGTGCCACCGGCATGAGGTCGAAGACAACTTCACTGACGACACCGGTGAACGGATAGGGCGCCTTGTCCTCGTAGTCGCGGTCGACCACCAGCCCGTTGTCGCGGCCGACGTCCAGTCCGGCGTACGACGTGAACGACAAGCTGACCGTCTGAGGTAGTTCGCCCTCGCCGATCTGCCGGTCACCGGCCCACAACGTCACCCGGCCACCCGAGCCGACGACGGGCTGGGCGGACTCGAACAGCATCCGTACGGTGACCTCACCGGTGGGGATCGGTTCGGTGGATACCTGCCGGTAGGTCTCCACCCCCAGGAACGAGTAGGTGTGGTGCAGACGGCGCTCCTCGTCGACCCACAGGGCGAATCCGCCCATGAAGTCGGCGTTGGCGACGATGACGCCCTGGGCGTCCTCGGGCACCGTGAGTCGGGCCTCGATCGCATAGGAACGGCCGTAGATGCGGGGGACCATGCCCCGCTGGATGTTCTGCACATCGCCCTTGAAGGTGAACCGCGTGGTGGTGGGCAGCGGCGGCAGATCGCCGAACATGACGGCGAGGCCACCCAGCAGCGGTAGCACCCGGTTGCGCTCGGCTTCTTCCCACCACAGCTCCTGCAGTTCGGCGAGCTTGTCCGGATGCTCGGCCGCGAGGTCGTGGGCCTGAGAGAAATCGTCGGGCAGGTAGTAGAGCTCCCAGACGTCCTTGTCCGGGTCGTAGTTGCCGGGCGCGAACCGCTGCATGGTTTCCGGCGACAGATCCCAAGGCGCCCGGTCCAGGCGGGCCGATGCCCACCAGCCGTCCTGGTAGATGGCGCGGCTGCCGAACATCTCGAAGTACTGCACGGTGCGGTGCTCGGCGG
Organism: Mycobacterium gordonae; assembly: GCF_002101675.1. GTDB lineage: Bacteria > Actinomycetota > Actinomycetes > Mycobacteriales > Mycobacteriaceae > Mycobacterium > Mycobacterium gordonae. The sequence continues at coordinate 41,376 of NZ_LQOY01000015.1, forward strand.
CGGCCGCGTCTTGGAAGGTCGGCAGGAAGCTGCTGCCGTCCATCGGCTCCTGCTCGACCCCGTCGACACTGGTGGGGACCGGTAAACCGATGGCCTCCAACACCGTTGGAGCGATGTCGATGCAGTGCGTGAACTGGCCGCGCAGCTTGCCGTCGGGGCGGATGCGGCTCGGCCAGGAGATCACCATCGGGTCGCGGGTACCGCCGAGGTGGCTGGCCATCTGCTTGCCCCACTGGAACGGTGTGTTGTTGGCGTGCGCCCAGCCCGAGGCGAAATGCGGTGCGGTGAACTCATCGCCCAGCGCCTCGATGCCCCCGTACTGCTCGATCAGCGCCAATTGCTGATCAGCGTCGAGGTCCAGGCCGTTCAGGAACGTCATCTCGTTGAACGAACCGGTGTTGGTGCCTTCCATGCTGGCGCCGTTGTCGCCCCAGATGTAGATCACCAGCGTGTTGTCGGACTCGCCCAGTTCGTCGATGGCATCGAGCAGGCGGCCGACGTTGTAGTCCGCGTTCTCGGAGAATCCGGCGAACACCTCCATCTGGCGCGCGTAGAGCTTGCGCTGACTGTCGGTGAGGCTGTCCCAGGCCGGGAAGAGGTCCGGCCGCTCGGTGAGTTCGGCCTCCGGCGGGATGATGCCCAGCTGCTTCTGGCGTTCAAACGTCTTTTGCCGGTAGACATCCCAGCCCTCGTCGAACTGTCCTTGGTACTTGTCCGCCCATTCCTTGAACACGTGGTGCGGTGCGTGGGTGGCGCCGGTCGCGTAGTACATCATCCAGGGCTTGGTGGCGTTCTGGGCGCGCACGGTGTGCAGCCATTCGACGGCCTTGTCGGTGAGGTCGTCGGGAAAGAAGTAGGGCCGGTCACTTGACGGCGCCTCCGGTATGCCGATGACCGTGTTGTCCTGGGTGATGATCGGGTCGTACTGGCCCGCCGCGCCGCTGGGGAAACCCCAGAAGTGGTCGAATCCCCAGCCCAGCGGCCAGTTGTCGAACGGCCCGGCCGCGCCCTGCACGTTGTCCGGTGTCAGGTGCCACTTGCCGAAAGCCCCTGTCACATAACCGTTGTCGCGCAATATCCGGGGCAGTGCGGCGCAGCTGCGGGGCAGCACCGTGGCATAGCCGGGGTAGGGGCCGGGGAATTCGCAGACCGATCCGAATCCGACGCGGTGGTGGTTGCGTCCGGTCAGCAGTGCCGCGCGGGTCGGCGAGCACACCGCGGTGACATGAAATCGGTTGTAGGCCAGACCGTTTTCGGCCACGCGGCTCAGAGCCGGGGTACTGATGCCGCCGCCGAAGGTATCGGGGCCGCCGAAGCCGGCATCATCGATCAGCACGATCAGCACATTGGGTGCGTTGTCCGGCGCCGCGGCGCCGGGCACGATGGTCCAGTCCCCGACTGACTCGGCGACGGTGCGGCCGATGGTGCCGCCGAAGTTGCGTTGCGGGATGGGCAGTTTGGTGCGATCGGGGTTGAATTTGCCCATCGCTTCGGCCAGTGCCGAACCCAGCGCCCGCAGCGTCGAGCGACTGAGCTCGGCCACCGACTTCATCGGCGAGCCCGCCATCGTCTGTTCCACCGGGAGCCGGCCGTGGGCAGGCGTCACAGCGATGATCAGGGCGCTGCCCGCCGCCAGGGCCTCTCCGATCTTGTCGCCCAGCCCGCTGGTGATCCGGTGGTGGGCGAAGGTGCCGGCCAGCGCGCCGGCGGCGGCGCCGAACGCGGCAGTGGCCAGCAGCGCCGGCGAGAACAGGCCTACGGCCAGACCGGCGCCCGCACCCCACGCGGCGCCGCGCCGGCCGAGCTTGTTGCCGGTGTCCAGCAGCACCCCGTTGCCCTCGGCGTCCTTGCCGACCAGCACCGCCCCCTGCAACGGCAGCGTCTTGGCGTTGGCCCGCCCGGTCAGGTTCTCGAAATCGCTACGGGCGGTGTCGATGTCCTGATACCCGGCGACGATGACCAGCGCGTTGTCTTCACTCATAACCAGAATTCCTCTCGGCGGCTGACGAACTCGCGGTGCGACCCGGTGACCGGGTCGTCGAATTCGATGCGGTGGGCCAACAACTGCAGCGGGGTGCTGAAGTCGTCGGGATGGACGTCGATGACCTTGGGATACAACGGGTCTCCATGGATTGGCACACCGAGGCCGGCCATGTGGACGCGCAGCTGGTGGGTGCGTCCGGTGCGCGGCGTCAAGCGGTACAGGCCGTCGGCGGACAACAGCTCGATCAGCGTCTCGGCGTTGGGTTCGCCAGCCTCGGTGACCGCCTGCAGGTTGCCGCGGCGCTTGACGATTCGGTTGCGGACCACGCGCGGCAGCACCAGCGCGGGGTGCACGTCGGCCCGCGCCAGATAGGTCTTGCGCACCAGGCCGCGGGCGAAAAGCGTTTGATACCTGCCCCGGAGCTCCCGGCGGGTGGTGAACAGCAGCACCCCCGCGGTCAGGCGGTCCAGCCGGTGGGCCGGACTCAGTTCGGGCAGCGCGAGGCTGCAACGCAGCCGCACCAACGCCGTCTGCGCAACGTGGCGCCCGCGCGGCATGGTGGCCAGAAAATGCGGCTTGTCCACGACCACGATGTCGTCGTCGCGGTGCAGCACCGGGATGTCGAAGGGCACCGGCACTTCGTCGGGCAGGTCGCGGTAGAGGTACACGCTGGCACCGGGGGGCAGCACAGTCGCGTCGTCGACCACCGCTCCGTCGGCGTCCACCACTTCACCGGCCCGCACCTTCGCCCCGGCCTGGGACCCGAATCGGCCGACGAGTTCGGCCAGTACCGGTCCGCCGTGCAGACGCACTCGAACCGGTCCCAGCGCGTCGCGAACGCCGATCACCGCGGGCTTCATCGCGAGCAGATTATCCACCCGGCGAGGGGCGTGCGGCGAAATCGGCTAGACACGGTTGGCGTGCGGCGCGTCGCCGGATGCGGTGGGCGCGTCCCCGGGCTCACAGCCAGTCCCGACGCCGGAACATCACGTACAACACGACCATCATGACGACGATGACGCTGCTGCTGGCAAGGAAACCGGCGATCGTGCCGAAGCCGGGGTATTGGACGTTCTGTCCGTAGAAACCGGTGATCGCGGTGGGGACGGCGATGATCGCCGCCCAACCCGTCAGCTTCTTCATGACGGTGTTCAGACGAGCATCTTGCAGGGACAGGTTCGTCTCGAAGATCGTGGTGATCATGTCGCGCAGCGACTCCGTCCATTCAGAGACGCGAAGCACGTGGTCGTACAGGTCGGCGTACAGCGGGTCGAGTTCCCGTGCGGAGTCACCGTGCAGGCGGCGGTGCTGGATGGAGTTGATGACTTCGCGCATCGGCAACGCCACTCGCCGCAAGTTGACCAGGTCTCGGCGCATCTGGAAGGTGCGGCGCTGAAAGCCCCCCTTGGGCGATGCGCCGTCGAACAGTTCGTCCTCGATGGCTTCGATGCAGTCGTCGAGCGCTTCCACGGCGGCGAAATGGCTGTCGACCACTACGTCGAGCAATCCGTGCACCAGCGCGCCGATACCGTACTGCTGCCCGCCGATCTCCTCCCAGCGGCGCGTGACCTGCGTCATGTCGAAGTCGGGCGTCAGCCGCACCGTGATCAGCCCTCGCGGAAGTACGAACGCCGAAATCCGGCGCATCGCCAGCATCCGCGCTGACGCATCGGCGGCGTCCGCGACTACGTCGACGGCGTAAACCGTGCAGAACGTGTGGGTTTCGTAGGCGGTGGTCTTGACGCGTTCTGCGGCCGCGACGGCATCTTCGACCGCCCAGTGGTTGAGGCCGAGTTCTTCCGCCAGTTCTCGCAACGCGTCGTGGTCCGGATCACACAGGTCGACCCACACCAGGGTGTCATCGTCGCCGAGGTATTCGGAGAGCTTGTCGAACTCGAAGTCATCCTGCGGCTTACCCGAACGCCACAGGCGGCCCTTGACACTCGGCGCGACCTGCACGACCACATCTTGTCAGGCGGGTGGCGGAGCCGCGCGGGAGCCGGGGTGCGCCCATGGCGACGTTGGCCTCGGCGGGGGTAAGCGTGTCACCGAATGTTCGGCCAGCCGCTACCCGGAAGACGGCTTTTCGAGTCGCGGGCGGAGCTTGGCGGCTTTACCGTTGGCCGCAGCATTTCGGGGGGATGGCATGGCCGCCCCACACTCAGCGGACAGGTGGTTGGGATGGAGCAAGAAACCAGGTTGGAAATCAAGCCATTTCGCCCTCTGTCCGAGCATGTCGACGGCGCTTGGTGGCCGAGGTCGAAGAACTTGGTCCACGAGCTGCCCGACTTGCTGGCGTCGGTGTCCGAGCAGCTCGGACCAATCGTGATGGTGGGCTACCGCCACAACGGCTGGGACGAGACGCCGCCCTTGGCGGACATCGGCGGCCGCACCGTCGAACTGCTCGGCTTCAGCAGTGACGAACCGACCAGTGTCATCCTGATCGGAGAAGAAGGTCATCACCTGACGCTGCACGTCATTTCGCCGGATGTCAGCGAGCAGAGCGGCCGCCAAGCCCTGGATGAGGCACGAGGCGCCGACGGCACCCGGGCCGACTCGGCTCCAGCCAGTCGGTCGTTGACCGCGCGGTCGGTGGCCGACGTCGCGGAGAAGTTGGCCAAGCACGAGGGCCGACACGACGAGCAGCGGACCGCCCAGATACGCAGCTGGTGCGAAGAGGCCGCCGAACAATTCGTCGACGCGCCCGTCCAGACCTTCATCCCCGTCCTGGTCGAACACATCGTTCGCAACCGCATGATGGAGTCTCGCGCCGCGGCCGGGTCGGCGCTCTAAAGCGTCATCAGCGCGGTGATCGCCTCCACGTCGGCCGGCCCCGGTAGCCCCCAGTCCGGCTTGTAGTCGAACAACTCCTCGGCCGGCGCCGACTGCAGGTCCACGTCGAGCACCTCGATGGCATTCAGCGGAACCAGGGCGGGGTGCACGTGGCCGCAGGCGCGTGCCAGGGACAGTAACTCGAAGCGCAGGGTGGCCAGGTAGTTGGCGCAGCGCACCGACTTCAGCGCCGGGTCCAGTCCGTGCTGCAGCCAGGCCGACTGGGTCGCGACCCCGGTCGGGCAGCGGCCGGTGTGGCAGCGCTGGGCCTGGATGCAGCCGATGGCGAACATCGCGGTGCGGCCCACGTTGATCAGGTCGCAGCCCAGAGCCAGGGCCAGCAGCGCGTTCTCTGGGATGCCCAGTTTGCCCGACCCGATGAACACCACGTCGTGGTGCAGGCCCTGCTCGGCGAAAGCGCGGTAGACCCGCGGGAAGGCCCACTTGAACGGCAGCGCGACGTGGTCGCTGAACACCAGCGGTGCCGCTCCGGTGCCGCCCTCACCCCCGTCGACGGTCACGAAGTCGACGCCGCGGCCGGTGCGGGCCATCCGCGCGGCCAACTCCGGCCAGAACGCGGACTCCCCGACCGCCGACTTGATGCCCACCGGAAGCCCTGTCTCGGCGGCGATCGTCTCCACGAACTCCAGCAGGCCGTCGACGTCGCGGAAGGCCGAATGCCCGGCCGGGCTCTTGCAGTCGACTCCGACCGGAATGCCGCGGATCTTGGCGATTTCCTCGGTGACCTTGGCGCCGGGCAGCATGCCGCCCAACCCGGGCTTGGCGCCTTGGCTGAGTTTGATCTCGATGGCCCGGATCGACGGCGTGGCGGCCACCTGGTCGACCAGCCGCGGCAGGCTGAAGCTGCCGTCGTCGTTGCGGCAACCGAAATAGCCGGTGCCGATCTGCCAGACGAGGTCGCCACCGCACCGGTGGTAGGACGACGCCCCGCCCTCACCGGTGCTCTGCAGGGCGCCGGCCATCGCGACGCCCTGGTTCAGCGCGGTGATCGCCGCCCCGCCCAGCGCCCCGAAACTCATCCCCGACACGTTGACCATCGACGGCGGCCGAAAAGCCTTGGCGCGGTTGCGGGCTCCGCCGAGGACCTTGGCCGCCGGCAAGGGCACCTTAGGGTCCGGATGTCCCGGTTCGCCGTCCGGGGCCGACACCGGGAACGCCGCATGCTTGATGATCGGGTAGTTGTGGGCGCGTTCCAGATCGTTGTCGGTGCCGAAACCGAAGTACCGGTTGTCCATCTTCGACGAGCTGTACACCCAGCGGCGTTGGTCGCGGCTGAACGGTTTCTCCGCGTTGTTGTCGGTGACGATGTACTGGCGCAGTTCCGGCCCGACCGCTTCCAGGACGAACCGCAGGTGGCCGATGATCGGATAGTTGCGCAGGATGGTGTGCCGGCGTTGCCATAGGTCCCAGCCGGCCAGCCCGGCCACGCCCGAACCCAGGACAGCACCCACGGAGCGTTTCTTCACGCCCCCATGCTCACCCGGGCCACCGACAGATTGCTAGTGACCTGAGTCCTCAGTTCAGCGGCACCGGCTCGAGGATCTCGGCGCGTGCCTCGGGTGCGCTGGCCCGCAGTTCGTCGGCGGAGACGTCGTCGGGCTGGGCCTGCGAGAGCACCTCGGCCTCGACCCGCGCCTTGTAGTTGGCGACCTCGCGGTTGACGTCCTCAGCGCTCCAGCCCAGCACCGGCGCGACCAGGTCGGCCACCTCGCGGGCGCAGTCGACGCCGCGGTGTGAGTACTCGATGGAGATGCGCATCCGGCGGGCCAGGATGTCCTCGAGGTGCAGCGCCCCCTCGGCGGCCGCCGCGTAGACGGCCTCGACCTTGAGGTAGCCGGGCGCGTCCTTGATCGGGCTGAGCAGGCTGGAATCTTTCGTCGCCAACCCCAGCACCTCGTCGATCAGCGAGCCGTAACGGTCCAGCAGGTGTCGGACCCGGTACGGGTGCAAACCGCGCATCGCGCCGACGTTCTCCGTTTGGTTGATCAAGGCGAAGTAGCCCTCGGCGCCGATCAGCGGCACCTTCTGGGTGATCGACGGCGCAACCCTGGTAGGGATGAACTCCGCCGCGGCGTCCACGGCGTCGGCTGCCATCACCCGGTAGGTGGTGTACTTGCCGCCCGCGATGGCGACCAGTCCAGCCGAGGGCACCGCAACGGCGTGTTCCCTGGACAGCTTGGATGTTTCTTCGCTTTCGCCGGCCAGCAGCGGCCGGAGTCCGGCATAGACGCCATCGATATCGGCGTGGGTCAGCGGGGTGGCCAGAACGGCGTTGACGGTGGTCAGGATGTAGTCGATGTCGGCCTTGGTGGCGGCGGGGTGGGCCAGGTCCAGGTTCCAGTCGGTGTCGGTGGTGCCGATGATCCAGTGGCTGCCCCACGGGATGACGAACATCACCGACTTTTCGGTGCGCAGGATGATCGCAACGTCGCTGACGATGCGGTCCCGCGGCACCACCACGTGCACGCCCTTGGAGGCGCGAACCTGGAACCGGCCGCGCTGCTTGGACAACGCCTGAATCTCGTCGGTCCACACTCCGGTCGCGTTGATCACCACGTGGCCGCGTACCTCGGTGGTCGCGCCGTCCTCGGAGTCGCGCACCCGCACGCCGGTGACCCGATCCGCTTCGCGCAGCAGCGCGACCACCTGAGTGGACGATCGAACCACCGCCCCGTAGTGCGCCGCCGTGCGCGCGACCGTCATGGTGTGGCGAGCGTCGTCGACAACGGTGTCGTAGTACCGGATGCCGCCGATCAACGAGCTGCGCTTGAGGCCCGGGCTCAGTCGCAGCGCACCGGCGCGGGTCAAATGCTTCTGCGCGGGAACCGATTTCGCGCCACCCAGGCTGTCGTACAGGAAGATGCCGGCGGCCATGTACGGGCGTTCCCACCCTCGCTTGGTCAGCGGGAACAGGAACGGCAGCGGCTTCACGAGATGCGGCGCCAGTGTGGTCAGCGAGAGTTCTCGTTCGAACAGCGCCTCGCGCACCAATCCGAACTCGAGTTGCTCGAGGTAGCGCAGACCGCCGTGGAACATCTTCGACGAGCGGCTCGACGTGCCCGAGGCCAGGTCCCGCGCCTCGACCAACGCCACCTTGAGCCCCCGGGTGGCAGCGTCCAGCGCGCACCCGCAACCCACCACACCGCCGCCGATGACCACTACGTCGAATTGCTCGGTACCAAGACGGTCCCAGGCCTCTGCCCGCTGCTCAGGTCCCAGCCATGCGGCGGGCTCGTTCTCCGGTCCGTGGTTCGGGTGGCTCACGACGAAGGTCTCCTGTCGGTTACTTGTCGGTAGGCGTTCGCCCAACCAGGCTAGTTCGTCCGCGGCTTTTGAGTCGCTTATCAGTCCAGATCGTCGTGCGCCATCAGGCGCCGCGCGGCCTCGGTGATCGAACCGGACAACGAGGGGTAAACGGCAAGCGTCTGGGCCAACTCGTTGACCGTGATCCGGTTGGTCACGGCCACCGCGATCGGCAGGATCAGCTCCGAGGCGATGGGAGCCACCACCACGCCGCCGATGACGACGCCGGTGGACTTGCGGCAGAAGATCTTGACGAAACCCTGCCGCAGCCCGGACATCTTCGCCCTGGCGTTGGTGTGCAGCGGCAGCATGATGGTGCGCGCGCTGAACTCTCCGTCGTCGATCGCCGACTGCGGCACCCCGACCGCGGCGATCTCGGGCCGGGTGAAGACCGTCGCCGCCACCGTGCGCAGCCGGATCGGGTTCACGCCCTCGCCGAGCGCGTGGTACATCGCGATGCGGCCCTGCATAGCGGCGACCGAGGCCAGCAGCAGCAGTCCGGTGCAGTCTCCGGCCGCGTAGATACCCGGCACCGAGGTGCGCGACACCCGGTCCACCTTGAGGTAGTCACCGGGGCTGAGCTCGATGCCGACGCGTTCCAGCCCCAGGCCGGCGGTGTTGGGGATCGAGCCGATTGTCATCAGGGCGTGGCTGCCCTCGATGGTGCGGCCGTCGGTCATCGTCACCAGGACGCCTTCGTCGGTGCGGGTGACCGACTCGGCTCGGGCGTTCTTGAACAGGTTGACGCCGCGTTCGGCGAACGACTCTTCCAGCACCGCGGCGGCGTCGGCGTCCTCGTAAGGCAACACGCGGTCACGGCTGGCCGCCACCGACACCTGGACGCCAAGTTCGGTGTAGGCGTGTACGAACTCCGCGCCGGTGACCCCGGAGCCCACCACGATCAGGTGTTCGGGCAGGGTTTGCAGATCGTAGAGCTGGCGCCAGGTGAGGATGCGTTCGCCGTCGGGCTGGGCCGAGGGCAGGACCCGCGGGCTGGCCCCGGTGGCGATCAGCACGAAGTCGGCGTCATGCTCGGTGACCGTGCCGTCAGGGGCCGTCGCCTTGAGCCGGTGCCGGGCCAGGCCGGGGGTGGGGTCGACGAGTTCGCCGCGGCCGTGGACCAGCTTCACCCCGACGTTGCGCAGTTGTTCGGCGATGTCCGCGGACTGCTCTGCGGCGAGCTTTTTGACCCGGGCGTGGATCTGCGGCAGGTCGATCTTGGCGTCGTCGATGTCGATCTCGAAGCCCAGCCGTGGGGCCCGGCGCAGCTCGGTGCGCAGCCAGGTGGAGGCGATGAACGTCTTCGACGGCACGCAGTCGTCCAGTACGGCCGCACCGCCCACACCGTCGGAATCGATGATCGTGACTTCGACGTCGTCGGGCTTTGCGTTGGCGGCCACCAGGGCCGCCTCGTATCCGGCCGGGCCTCCACCGAGGATCACGATGCGGGTCACCACAGCCCATAACCTAGTCCGGCGATGCGGTGGCCCGCAAGGCGGAGTTTAAGCTTTCCCCGTGCCGCTCTACGCCGCCTACGGGTCGAACATGCATCCCGAGCAGATGCTCAAGCGTGCACCGCACTCGCCGATGGCCGGAACTGGCTGGTTACCGGGGTGGCGGCTGACGTTCGGGGGCGAGGACATCGGCTGGGAAGGCGCACTGGCGACCATCGTCGAAGACCCGGACTCGCGGGTGTTCGTGGTGCTCTACGACATGACCCCGGCCGACGAGATGAATCTGGACCGGTGGGAGGGCTCCGAGTTCGGCGTCCACAAGAAGATCCGCTGCCGGGTGGAGCGCGAATCGTCGGACACCGACATCGACCCGGTGCTGGCCTGGCTCTATGTGCTGGACGGCTGGGAGGGTGGCCTGCCGTCCGCGCAGTATCTGGGTGTGATGGCCGATGCCGCCGAGATCGCCGGCGCGCCGGCGGATTATGTGCACGACCTGCGCACCCGGCCGGCCCGCAACATCGGCCCGGGGCCCAGTAGTCCGGAGTAGCGGGCCCTCGCGCGCCAGCGTCCCGCCCCCCCACGCCGAGCGCCCGCATGTTGCCACCAACACGCCGCCACAGCTGACAATTCGCGGCCCCTCGCGGCCAGACCTACGCGGCTCGGACACCATCGAGTCGTGACTGCAGCCGCCTGACGAGCTGTTCTGGCCGGCGTCTGACGTCCTCCGCGATGATCGGCACAACGACCCACGACAGATCCTGCAGCGCAGCGGCCCGGGCGCGGTCTCGACGGAATGCGTCGGGCCCGCTGTGCCAGTCGACGCCGTCGTACTCGGCGGCAACCCGGTATTCCGGCCAGGCGAAGTCGAGCCGCCAGAGCCGGCCGCTCGCATCTACCACCTCGTACTGCAACTCTGGGGGCGGCAGTCCTCCGTTGAGCATGACGAGGCGGGCCTCACTCTCCATCGGAGATTCGGCCAAAGGTGAAGCAATGGAAAGTAATTCGCGCACAGCAACGACGCCACGGCGGCCCGACTGCAGCTCAAGAGTACGCGTCAGTTCGTCGCGGCCGCAGGTCCCGCTGCGCAGCGCCGCGTCCAAAGTCGCCAGTGCCCGCGGACGACGTAGTCCGCGGGCCACCTCGATCGCCGTCCAAGCTGGGGTGGTGGCCGGACGCCCCGCGAACACGTGCAGCGGCGCGCCCTCGCGCCGATGGACAACCAGCCCATTGGTCGAACGCAGTCGCCGACCGGCAGGACTGAGGATGTGCAATTCGTCGCGTTGCTCGGTATCGAACCCGTACGCGCTCGCGGCGGTGCTGAGGCAAGACGCGACGGTTGTTCCGGCAAACAAGTCAAGCCCCCGCAGCCGCAAAGCGGTGGTTACTTGACCGCGGCCGTAGACGCCGTGCCAAACCTTCGTCAGCGCACCAAGATTCAGTTGCGCCTCAAGGCCGCGACGCGTCAGAAACGGCAGGAGCTGGGCACTGGTCACCACGCCACCCTGCGCATCGAGTAGCCGGCTGAGCTCCGCGTGCATGCCACCTATCGTCAATTGGCGTGGCTACGCCCACAATTCACCTCGCGACCGGCCGCAAAATGTCAGCAAACACGGCGTGTCGAAGGCAAAATGCGGGCGCTCGCGGGACGCAAAGAAGCCCCCTAGAACTCCGCGGACTGCTCGATGATGTTGACCATCACCCGCACACCGATAGCCAACGCCCGCTCGTCCAGGTCGAACGTCGGCTGGTGCAGATCCAGCTGCGGCCCCTCGCCCGACCAAACCCCCAGCCGTGCCATCGCGCCGGGGACTTCCTCGAGGTACCAGGAGAAGTCCTCCCCGCCGCCGGACTGCCGGGTATCGGCCAGCACATCAGGGCCGACGGCTTCGATGGCGTGGGTGAGGATGCGCGTCGAGACGTCCTCGTTGACCACCGGCGGCACGCCACGCCGGTACTGCAGGGTGTGCTCGATGGCCAGCGGCGAGAGCAGGCCGGTGACGGCCTCGCGGATGATCGCCTCCAGGTCTATCCAGGTCTGGCGGCTGGCCGTGCGCACGGTGCCGGCCAGCACGCCGGACTGCGGAATCGCATTGGGCGCCACCCCCGCATTGACCGCGCCCCACACCAGCACGGTGCTGTTGCGGGGATCGATGCGGCGAGACAGCACCCCGGGTAGCCCGGTGATCAAGGTGCCCAGCCCGTAGACCAGGTCGGCGGTCAGGTGCGGGCGCGAGGTGTGCCCGCCGGGCGAATACAGCGTGATCTCGAGCTGGTCGGCCGCCGACGTGATGGGCCCCAGCCGGACCGCGACCTTGCCCACCTCCAACCGGGGATCGCAGTGCAGCGCGAAAATTCGCGACACCCCGGTCAGGGCACCCGCCGCGATCGCGTCAATAGCGCCACCCGGCATCAGCTCTTCGGCGGCCTGGAAGATCAACCGCACCCCGACCGGCAGTTCGGGCACCGAGGCCAGCGCCAGCGCCGTCCCCAGCAGGATCGCGGTGTGCGCGTCGTGACCACAGGCGTGCGCGATGTTGGGCATCGTCGAGGCGTAGGGCGCGCCGGTCCGCTCGGCCATCGGCAGCGCGTCCATGTCGGCGCGCAACGCGATCCTGGGCGCATGCTCGGGACCGAAATCGCAGGTCAGCCCAGTCCCGCCGGGGAGCACCTTGGGATTGAGCCCGGCGTCGGCCAACCGCTCGGCGACGAACTGGGTGGTGGCGAACTCCTGGCGGCCCAGCTCGGGATACCGGTGGATGTGGCGCCGCCAGTCCACCAGGTCGTCGTAGTGGGCGGCCAGCCACGACTCGGCACTGTCGACCAGGCTCATCGCACCGCCGCCCGCGCCTGCGCAGCCAGCAGCACCCGGTCCCGCTCACCAGCGTCCGTCGCCAGAGCAACGACGGTGCGCGCCAGCATGATGGCTCCCTCAACCACGGCCCGGTCGGCGCTGGGTCCCGCCGCCGCCGCCGCGAAGGCACGCTGGTGCACCGTCGCACCTCCGGCGTCGACACCGATCACCGGGTGGATACCGGGCAGCACGTGCGTCACGTTACCCATGTCGGTGCTGCCCAACGGCAGCGCAGACTCCACGGCGGCCGACACCGGTTCGCGCCCGAGGCGGCACATCTCCGCACGAAAGACATCGGCCAGCCACTGGTCGGGCCGCAGTTCGGCGTAAGCCGGGCCGGCCTCGTCGATCTCGTACTCGCACCCGGCAGCCAGCGCGCCGGCGGCGAAGCAGGAGTACATCCTGCCCTCCAGCTGGCGCAGCGAGTCGTACTCGACCGCCCGCATCGCGTACTTCAGCGCGGCCTGGCCCGGAATGACGTTGACCGCCTGCCCCCCGTCGGTGACGATGCCGTGCATCATCTGCCCGGGCGCCAACTGCTGACGCAGCAGCCCGATGGCCACCTGCGCGACGGTCACCGCGTCAGCCGCGTTCAGCCCCGCGAACGGAGCGACAGCCGCATGCGACTCCTTGCCCCGGTAATTCACCGTCACCTCGGACAACGCCAGCGATCGCGCCCCGGCGATGTCGGTGGGCCCGGGATGCACCATCACGGCCGCCGCGATGTCGTCGAACGCCCCGGCCTGCAGCATCAGCGCCTTGCCGCCGCCCGATTCCTCGGCGGGCGTGCCGAGCAGCGCCACCGTCAGACCCAGTTCGTCGGCCACCTCGGCCAGCGCCAACGCGGTGCCCACTCCAGAGGCGGCAATGATGTTGTGGCCGCAGGCGTGACCGATCTCGGGCAGCGCGTCGTACTCGGCGCACACGCCGACAACCAGCGGCCCGCTGCCGAAATCCGCGCGGAACGCGGTATCCAGGCCGGCCACCGGCGAGATCTCGAAACCGCGCTGAGCGACCAACTCCTTCGCCTTGGCGCAACTGCGGTGTTCGGCGAACGCCAACTCGGGCTGCGCGTGGATGGCGTGGGACAACTCGACGAGGTCACCGCTGCGGCGCCGCACTGCCGCCTCGACATGGTCCAGTGGGCTAAGGGCGGGCATCCACGCAGTATCTCACCGACGGTCAAACCCGTCCGGCGATGAACCCGGCAGCCTGGCCGGGATAGGGCGGGTCCGCGTATTCGCGGTGCGCCAACCGGTCGCGCCCACCGACCGTGCACACCGGGTCGCCGGGACTGCACAGGTCGATCGCCCGTCCGGCAAATTGGCCGGTGGACGACAGCGGGACGTTGAAACGGATGCCGGGATTCCCGAATACCGCGACGGCGGCGACGCGCTGAGCCAGCACCGGATCGAGCGAGGGAGCCGAGCCGAATTCGCCGACGGTTTCCCCCAGCGGCGGCACCCCCGCGAGCATCGACACCGCGGCGGCGCCCTGCGAGAAGCCGCCCAGCACGATCCGCGTCCGCGGGCACTGATCGGCCATGAAGGCGATGTGGTCGCGTGCGTCGTTGGCCCCGTCAGCCGTCGTCAGAAAGTTATAGCTGGCCGCGTAGTTGACCGGATAAACGCCTAGGCTCCGGGCGCCCAGCGCCGGCCGCAGCGCGGCCTCCAGTGCATCGCCGACCACCCCCAGTCCGGGCGGCTCGGCGGTTCCCCTGGCGAAGACGAGCTCGACGTTGGGACAGTCGTCGGCGCCCGCCTTGGGGAGCGGGGCACCGACCGCCGCGGCAGTGGCCAAGACGGCGGCCGCGGCAAGAAGGAAGGGCGATTTGTAGTGCCGCACAAGGCAGATCATCACACACCCCGAGCACCGTCGCCTCGGCAAGTAGTCTCGCCGAGTGTGACCAGCGAACTCGCACTCCGGGCGGCCCAATTCATCGCCGAACGCACCGGCATCGCCAGCCACGACGTCGCCGTGGTGCTGGGCTCGGGCTGGTCGCCGGCCATCGCCGCCCTGGGCTCCCCGACCGCCGTGTTGCCGCAGGCCGAGATCCCCGGATTCGCACCGCCCAGGGCGGCGGGGCACGCCGGAGAGATCCTGTCGGTGCCGATCGGCGAGCGCCGGGTACTGGTGCTGGCCGGGCGCATCCACGCCTACGAGGGACACGACTTGCAACACGTGGTGCACCCGGTCCGGACCGCGTGCGCGACGGGTGCGCAGATCGTCGTGCTGACCAACGCCGCGGGCGGACTGCGCACCGACATGGAAGTGGGACAGCCGGTCCTGATCAGCGACCACCTGAACCTGACCGCGCGATCGCCGCTGGTCGGCGCGCAATTCGTCGACCTGACCGACGCTTACGCGCCGCGGCTGCGAATGCTGGCCCGCGACTGCGACCCGGAGCTGGCCGAAGGTGTGTACGCCGGCCTGCCGGGGCCGCACTATGAGACGCCGGCCGAGATCCGGATGCTGCGGACCCTCGGCGCGGACCTGGTGGGAATGTCGACGGTGCACGAGACCATCGCGGCGCGGGCGGCCGGCGCCGAAGTGCTGGGGGTATCGCTGGTGACGAACCTGGCGGCCGGGATCACCGGTGAGCCGCTGAGTCACGCCGAGGTGCTCGCCGCCGGGGCCGCTTCGGCCGCCCGGATGGGTCAGCTGCTGGCCGACGTGATCGCGCGGTTCTGAACCGTGACGCCCGAGGACTGGATCGCTCACGACCCGGATCCGCAGACGGCCGCGGAGCTTGCGGCGCTGGATCCCGACGAGCTCGCCGCGCGGTTCGCGCGCCCACTGACCTTCGGCACCGCGGGCCTGCGCGGGCCCGTCCGCGGCGGGCCGGACGCGATGAACCTGGCGGTGGTGCTGCGGGCCACCTGGGCGCTGGCGCAGGTGATCGAGCGGCCCGCAACGGTGATCGTGGGCCGCGACGCCCGGCACGGCTCGGCCCAGTTCGCCCACGGTGCTGCGGAAGTTCTTGCAGCGCAGGGTTTTTCGGTGCTGCTGTTTCCGGACCCGGTCCCCACGCCGGTGGTCGCCTTCGCGGTGCGGGCCACCGCAGCGGCGGCCGGGGTCCAGATCACCGCGTCGCACAACCCCGCCACCGACAACGGCTACAAGGTGTATTTCGACGGCGGCGTTCAGATCATCTCTCCTGCCGACCGCGAGATCGAAGCCGCCATGGCGGACGCTCCGCCGGCCGACCAGATCCCCCGCACACCGGTGACACCCGCCGATACCGATCTCGTCGACCGGTACGTCCGCCGTGCGGCGGGGGTGCGGCGCGGCGCCGGTTCGACACGGGTGGCGCTGACCGCGATGCACGGCGTGGGCGGCGCGATCGCCGTGCAGACCCTGCGCCGGGCCGGTTTCGACGACGTCCACGTGGTCGACGCGCAGTTCGCACCGGACCCCGACTTCCCCACCGTCGCGTTCCCGAACCCCGAGGAACCCGGCGCCGCCGACGCGCTGTTGGCCCTGGCCGCCGATGTCGGCGCCGACGTCGCGATCGCGCTGGATCCCGACGCCGACCGCTGCGCGGTGGGAATCCCGATGGCGGCGGGTTGGCGCATGCTCTCCGGTGACGAAACCGGTTGGCTGCTAGGCGATTACATCCTGTCGCAGCCCGCCCATGGACCCCGGACCGTGGCCAGCACCGTGGTGTCGTCGCGCATGCTGGCCGCGATCGCCGCGCACTACGGCGCGGTGCACGTCGAGACCCTCACCGGCTTCAAATGGCTGGCGCGTGCCGACTCCGACCGCCCCGGGACACTCGTCTACGCCTATGAGGAGGCGATCGGACACTGCGTAGACCCGCAGGCGGTGCGCGACAAGGACGGCATCAGCGCCGCGGTGTTGGTGTGCGACCTGGTGGCCTCGCTGGCGGGCGGTTCGGTGCCTGAACTGCTGGACGAGCTGGCCCGCCGGTACGGCGTGCACGAGGTGGCCGCGGTGCCGCGTCGCGTCGCCGACCCGCAGCAGGCCGCCGCCATCCTGCGCCGGTTGCGCGAGACGCCGCCGGATCGGCTCGCCGGTTTCGCCGCTACCCACACCGACATCGCCGACGCCCTGATCCTGCGCGGCGGCGACGACGACACGTCGGTGCGGGCGGTGGTGCGCCCGTCGGGTACGGAACCAAAACTGAAGTGTTACTTGGAAGTTCGATGCGCCACGAATGGCGATCTGGCGGCAGCGAGGCAGCGGGCCCGAGCCTTGCGCGAGGAGCTCATCGCGCAGGCCGGGCGCTGGTAGTTCAGCGTGGGCCGAACTGACGGTCGCCCGCGTC
This sequence comes from Mycobacterium gordonae, assembly GCF_002101675.1. Classification (GTDB taxonomy): domain Bacteria; phylum Actinomycetota; class Actinomycetes; order Mycobacteriales; family Mycobacteriaceae; genus Mycobacterium; species Mycobacterium gordonae. The sequence continues at coordinate 58,109 of NZ_LQOY01000015.1, forward strand.
ACCCAACCCGGGCACGATGAAAGCCGTCTCGTTGAGTCCCTCGTCAATCGCGGCGGTGTACAGCCGCGCGTTCGGCGCCACCTTCTCGACCTCCGCGACACCCTCCGGCGCCACACACACGCACAGCACGGTGATGTCCGCCGCGCCGCGCGCCAATAGCAACCCAATCGTGTAAACCATCGACCCGCCGGTGGCCAGCATCGGGTCGAGGACCATCACGGGTAGCTCGCTCAGGTCGTCGGGCAACGACTCCAAATAGGGCACGGGCTGATGGGTTTTCTCGTCGCGGGCGACCCCCACGAACCCGACGTGAGCCTCGCGCAGCACGCCGTGCGCCTCGTTGACCATGCCCAGCCCGGCGCGCAGCACGGGGACCAGCAGCGGCGGCCTGGCCAGGCGGACACCGACCGTCTCGCCGACCGGCGTGCGGATCTGCACCGGCTCGGTGGGCGCGTCGCGGGTGGCCTCGTAGACGAGCATCAACGTCAGTTCCCGCAGCGCGGCCCGAAAAGCGGCGTTGTCGGTGCGCTCGTCACGCAGCACGGTCAATCGGGCTGCGGCCAACGGATGCTCGATGACGTGGACGTCCACGGGGTGACCTTATATAACAATCGGGTGCAGGCCCCCTGACACACGCGTTTCTGTCCCGGAGGCGGGCCGAACCCGCCCATATACTCCCGGCATGCGGCGGCTCAAACGGCATCTGACCAGCGTTTTTTGCGCTCTGGCCGGGTTGAGCTCGGCGCTGCTGCCGATTCCCCGGCTGGCGCTTGCCGCCGCGACGCTGCCGGCGTACACGCACGTGGTGGTCGTGATCGAGGAGAACCGCTCTCAGGCCAACATCATCGGCAACAAGGCGGCGCCGTTCATCAATGCGCTGGCCGCCGGCGGAGCCATGATGGCGCAGTCGTTCGCCGAGACCCATCCCAGCGAACCGAACTATCTGGCGTTGTTCGCCGGCAGCACCTTCGGGCTCACCAAGGACAGCTGCCCGGTGGACGTCGGCGCGCAGCCCAACCTCGCCTCGGAGTTGCTGGCCGCCGGCCGCACCTTCGGCGGTTACGCCGAGGATCTGCCTGCGGTCGGATCGACGGCGTGCAGCGCGGGCAAGTATGCCCGCAAGCACGTGCCCTGGGTGAACTTCAGCAACGTCCCCGCCTCGGTCTCGGTGCCGTTCTCCGCGTTCCCGGGGCCGGGCAACTACGCGAGCCTGCCGACGGTGTCGTTCGTCATCCCCAACAACGACAACAACATGCACGACGGCTCGATCGCCCAAGGGGACGCCTGGTTGAACAGCCGGATGGCGGCCTACGCCAACTGGGCCAGGGCCAACAACAGCCTGCTGATCCTCACCTGGGACGAGGACGACGGCGGTCCGCGCAACCAGATCCCCACAGTGTTCTACGGAGCCCACGTACAGCCGGGCAGCTACAACGAAACCATCAGCCACTACAACGTGCTCTCGACGCTGCAGGAGATGTACGGGCTGCCCAAAACGGGTTACGCGGCAACCGCTCCGGTGATCGCAACTATTTGGGGCGGATAAGCGCCAACAGGCCGGGTCGCTATTGTGTGCCGCATGGCTGCTGACCTCGTGCCCATCCGCCTGAGCCTGTCCGAGGGTGACCGCTACACGCTGTGGGCGCCCCGCTGGCGCGACTCCGGGGACGAGTGGGAGGCGTTTCTGGGCAAGGACGAAGACCTCTACGTGTTCGACAGCGTTGCCGACCTGGTCGCGTTCGTCCGCAGTGACGACGACAACGACTTGACGGACCACCCGGGGTGGCAGGACATCACCGAGGCCCACGCGCACAAGCTGGACCCCGCCGAGGACAAGCGGTTCGACCTGGTGGCCGTGGAGGAACTGGTGGCCGAGAAACCCACCGAGGAGTCGGTGGCAGCGCTGGCCGGAACGCTGGCGATCGTGTCGTCCATCGGGTCGGTGTGCGAGTTGCCGGCGATCTCGAAGTTCTTCAACGGCAACCCGACCCTGGGCACCGTCTCCGGCGGAATCGACCACTTCACCGGCAGGGCCGGCCAGAAGCGATGGGACGCCATCGCCGAGATCATCGGACGTAGCTGGGACGACGTCCTCAAGGCCATCGACGACGTGGTGAGCACGCCGGAGGTGGACGAGAAGCTGTCCGAGCAGGCCGCCGAGGAACTCGAGGAGGAAGTCGAGGAGGACGAAGAGGCGGCTCAGGACTCCGACGGAGACGAAGACACCGACGAGGAGACCGACGAGACCGAGGAGAGCGCCGAGGAGTCCACCGAGGAGGTGGACGAAGACGAGGACGAAGAGGAGGGGCGCGCCGAAGGCGACACCGTCGTTCTGGGCGGCGACGAGGACTTCTGGGCGCAGGTCGGAATCGACCCGATCCGCATCATGACCGGTTCCGGCACGTTCTACACGCTGCGCTGCTACCTCGATGACCGCCCGATCTTCCTGGGTCGCAACGGCCGCATCAGCGTGTTCGGCTCGGAGCGGGCCCTAGCCCGCTATCTGGCCGACGAGCACGACCACGACCTGTCGGATCTGGCCACCTACGACGACATCCGCACCGCAGCGACCGACGGCTCGCTCAAGATCGACATCACCGACGAGAACGTCTACGTGCTCAGCGGACTGGCCGACGACTTCGCCGACGGACCGGAGGCGGTGGATCGCGAACAGCTCGACCTGGCCGTCGAACTGCTGCGCGACATCGGCGACTACTCCGAAGAGAGCACCGTCGACAAGGCCCTGGACAAGGGCAAGCCGCTGGGCAAACTGATCGCCTATGTGTTGGAGCCCGAATCGGTGAGTAAGCCCGCCGGCCCGTACGCCTCGGCGGTGCGGGCGTGGGAGAAGCTGGAATCGTTCGTCGAGTCGCGGCTGCGGCGCGAGTAGCGCCGCGGGCCGGCGACGACATCCAGCGTGAGCGTCGCGGCTGCGGCGCGAGTAGCGCCGCGGGCCGGCGACGACATCCAGCGTGAGTGTCGCGGCTGAGGCGCGAGTAGCGCCGCGGGCCGGCGACGACATCCAGCGTGAGCGTCGCGGCTGCGGCGCGAGTAGCGCGCAGAATTTAAGTAGCCGACTACGCAAGACGGTCCGAGCCAACCTGGCGCATCGTAGTCCCATGCTCGCGACACCAGAGTTGATCGCCCAGGCGGCGACGGACTTGACGGCCATCGACGCGAATGTCACTGCGGCTCAAGCGCGAGCGTCGGGTTTCACACAAGCGCTGCTGCCGCCCGCGGCTGACGAGGTTTCCGCGGGTATTACGCGGCTGTTCGCTCAGCATGCCGAGGACTTTCAGAAGGCGGCCGCACGAGCCTCGGCTTATCACGACCAGTTCGCGCAGAAGATGGCCACCTCCGCCGAATCGTATGCAAGCGCAGAAGCGGTAAACGCAGAGTTCCTGCAAAGCGTAGGCACGATCATCGCGCCGACGATCGAGAACGGGTGGTCGCTTTTTTCTCGACTATACGTCTGGTCAGCTTCATTGCCGCAGCCATATAACGAAATTCTGATGATTTTATTGACGTTGCCCCTCTACCTCTTAGTATTTTGTCTGCTCACCTACATTTTTTTGATTCGCCCATTGATTTTGTCCGGCATGGCATCTTTAGGACTTCCCATAGCTCTGCCCTATCTTCTTTGAAGTCTCGAGTAGATGACATTCGCAACACGACTGAATTGCTGACTCGCGCCCCGCTTGCCGCGATCGACCCGGCACTGATTCCATGATCGCCATGTCCGCGGTAGTCGCCGTGCCGGACCTGCTCGCCCAGGCCGCAACCCAGGTGAGCGCGATCGGGCATGCGCTCGGCGCGGCGAACGAGACGACGGCGGCCTCGACGCAAGCGGTGTTGCCCGCGGCCGCCGATGAGGTGTCGGCGGCCGTAGCACAGCTGTTTTCCCGATTCGGCCAGGACTATCAGACGGCTGCCGGGCAGGCCGCGGCCTACCAGGACCAGTTCGCCAGGCACCTCTGCGCGGCGGCCAACTCCTATGCCACCGCGGAAGCCGCCAACACCTCGTTGTTGCAGCCAGCGCCCGCCGCCGGCCTCCCCTCACTCGATCAAGTGTTCGCGTCGCTGATCAGCACGGTGACCGGACTGTTCTGGCAAACGCTGGCCTCTCTCTATTACCTGGGCTTTCTGATGCTCATCCCGATCTATGCCGCACTGGCGCTGTGGCTGCCCATCGCCTTTGTGGGTTCGCTTTTCGGGCTGACCTAAATGTCGGCCGCACAAGCCGCCAAGATAGCGTCCCAGTCCTCGATATTGAAGTGGTCCTTGCCCTGCGACCAGTGCAGATCCACATTTGGGATCGTGCGTTCGAAGTAATAACCCATGGCCCGCGGGATGAAGGAGTCGCGGTCACCCTGCCAGATGTGGGTAGGAACGGCGATTTCTTCGACCCCGAATGTCCACGGCCGGTAATCCAGGAAGGACTCATAAGCTCCACCGCGACCGCCTTGCCGGAAGGCTTCGAGCTGACTGGCGCGAAAGTGCTGCAGGAACAGTTCGTCACGCAGCTGCCGCCGCTCCGGCTCTGGCACCGATGCCGTCAACAACCGGCAGAACAAGCCGGGCGAGTACTTCGCGCACCAGCCCAGCGGGACGAACGCGGCGTGGAAAGGCCACGCGCCCAACCGCGCGAGACGGCGGTAGACGCGGTCGGCCGAGTTCAACGCGCGGACGATCTCCGGCGTCGCCAGCGGACCCCACGGCGCGAACGCGCCGATGAAGCGAAGGCGCGCCGGCGGTATCAGGGCCCCGCAGGCAAACAGGTGCGGCCCGGCTCCGGAATGCCCGACCACACCGAATTCGTCCAGGCCGAGGGCGTCGGCCAGCTCGCAGACGTCAGCCGGCCAATCGCCGAACCTGCGTCCCGGCTGAAAAGTCGAACGGCCGAATCCCGGACGGTCGACCGCGATCAGCCGGAAGCCGTTCCGCTTGGCGGCGTCGTCGACGAACGCACCCTCGAGGCGGGAGCTCGGCGTGCCGTGGAAGTAGAACGCCGGATAACCGGTGGCGTCGCCCCACTCCTGGTAGGCCAGCTCGCGGCCGTCGGGCAGAATATGCAGCTGCGACTCGTCGGTGCGGAGACGCTCGGGCAGCACAGCGCCGATGTTAGTCAGAGACGGTCCATCGCGCGTGACATGCTCGAGGACTCGAGGAACGCATAGCGCCGCGGCTGAGCCTGCCGCTTGGCGGCGCGCTTCTGGGACGGGCCCTCGCCGTCCAGGCCGAGGATCGCGGTGGCACGGGTGCGGATCTTGCTCATTGGAGTTTCCTTCCGGTTGTCGGCTCGAAAAATTCGATGAACCAACTGTCGCGGTCGGGCCGTCTGCAGGCATCGGCCGTAATACGTATTTCCGCTGGGGGGTGGTCGTAGGTTTGCGTACGTACGGGGCCGCCCCATACGTATTTCCGCGTAGATCTCGCGCTCAGACCGGTTCACGGCTGGCTAGCATGAGCGTGATCCACCCTCTCTGCGACGGGCCAAAGGGAGCGTGAACGAGTTGCTGCTGACCGGTACGGTGACGCTGCTGGTAGCTGACATCCAGGGTGTTACCCGGCTGCAGCCGGGGCAGCCTGAGGAGGCGTCACGCGCGTTTGCGCTGCTGGACAGCACGCTTTGCGACCTGATCACCCGCCACGGCGGTGTCCGGCCGACCGGGCAGTCCGATGACCACGGTTTCACGGTCGCCTTTGGTCGCGCCGGGGACGCGGTGGCCTGCGCGCTGCAGTTGCAGCTGAGTGAGCTGGACCCGATCCGGCTGCATATCGGCCTGCACACCGGCGATGCACAGCTCAGCGACGACGCCACCAGCTACGTCGGCACCACCGTCACCCGCGCCGGCCGGCTGCGGGAGCTGGCACACGGCGGCCAGACGCTGCTGTCGGCCGTCGCCGCCGACATAGTCGCCGACCATCTTCCGGCCAAGGCCTGGCTGAGCGACTGCGGCTCACACCAGCTACGCGACCTGGCGCCCCCGGAACCGGTGCACCAGCTGTGCCACCCCGACCTGCGCAACGACTTCCCGCCACTGTGCACGGCACACGGCGGTGCGGCAGCCCCGCTGCCGGTGCACCTAACCAACTTCGTGGGCCGCCGCCGCGAGCTGGCCGAGGTAACCCCGATCCTGCTGGAGAACCGCCTGGTGACGCTGATCGGCGGGGGCGGGATCGGCAAGAGCCGGCTTGCCGTCCAGGTGGCCGCCCAATCGGCGTCGGCGTTCCCCGACGGCATGTACTACGTCGACCTGGAACCGGTTGCCAGTCCCGAGTTCGCGCCGGCCGCGGTGACACGAGCGCTGGGAGTGCCGGACCAATCCGGCCGGTCCGTGGACGAAGCGGTGCTGCGTCACCTCGGCCGGCGCCGGGTGCTGATCGTGCTGGACAATTGCGAGCATTTACTCGACAGCGCCGCCCGGCGGATCGGTGGGCTGCTCCGCTCCTGCCCCGGGGTGACGATGCTTGCCACTAGTCGCGAGCCACTGGGGGTGGCCGGCGAGGTGACATGGCGGGTTCCGTCCTTGGCGTACGAGGACGACGCAATCGCCTTCTTCGCCGACCGCGCCCGTTCGGCTCGGCCCGATTTCGTCGTCACCGAAGACGATGCGGCCCTGGTCGGCGAGATCTGCCGCAGGCTGGACGGGATGCCGCTCGGGATCGAGCTCGCGGCCGCACGGGTGCGGGCGCTCTCGCTCCCGGAGATCGTCTCGGGCCTGGACGACAAGATCCGGCTGCTCACCGGCGGTTCTCGAACCGGTCTGCGCCGCCACCAGACATTGCGGGCGTCGATCGCCTGGTCGCACGGGCTGTTGAGCGATGCCGACCAGGTGCTGTTCCGCCGGCTGGGGGTGTTCAGCGGAACCTTCGACCTCGATGCGGCGCACGCCGTCGCCGGCTCGCCGGAGATATCCCGCTATCAGGTGCTCGACGGCTTGTCATCGCTGGTCGACAAGTCGCTGATCGCGGCGGAGAGTTCACCCGGCCGAACCCGTTATCGGCGGTTCGAAGGAATTGGCCAGTTCGCAATGGAGCGGCTCACCGAAGCCGGAGAGGCCGAAGCCGCGCGCACACGGCATGCCGCCCACTACCTGTCGAGGGCGGCGGTACTCGACAGTCCGGGCCGCACCGACTACCAGGAACTGCTGCACGAGATCGAGACCGACATCGACAACCTGCGCGCCGCCCTGGGCTGGTACCGGGACAGTTCGGAAATCGAATCGGCCCTCGTGATGGCGTCGTCCCTGCAGCCGCTGTGGCTTGCCGGAGGACGAATCGCCGAGGGCCGAGATTGGTTCGAATCCCTTGTCGCGCAAGCCAACCGAGACGGCTTCGAGGTGGGCGCCGCGGTGTGGGCGCGCGCGCTCGCCGACAAGGCCGTCCTCAGCATGTTCGTGGATGCGCCGGCAAGTATCGAGGAGGCCCAGCAATCGCTGAAGATCGCCCGCGAACTCGACGATCCGGCACTGACGGCACGTACCCTGACGGCGTGCGGCCTGGCCGCAGGCTTCAATTATCAGACCGACGTCGTCGAAAACTATTTCGCCGAGGCGGCCGGCGTCGCGCGGGAGTTGGGGGATCGCTGGCGGCTCAGCCAGATCCTCAGCTGGCAGAGCAGCGCCGCGATAGTCGCCGGTGACGCGAACGCGGCCCACGCGCTGGGCAGCGAAGGACGGGACCTGAGTGACCTGATCGGCGACCGGATCGGCTCGCGTCAGTGCCGCCTGGCGGTGGCCTACGCACAGTTGTGGCAGGGCGACCTGACCGGAGCCGCAGCACGATTCGGCGATCTTGTCGAGCAGGAGCCCGACGCAGACGTGTTCACCTCGTTGAGCCTGAAGGGGCTGGGCGATGCGCTGGCCTATCAGGGCGACGTGAGCGGCGCGCGGGCGGCCAGCGAGGCCGCCATTGACGGTGCCGCCGAGCTCGGCGAATACTTTGTCGGACTTGGCTATTCAACGCTGGTGCTGGCCGCACTGGCCAGCGGCGACATTGGCACGGCCACCGAGGCGGACCAGAAAACCTGGCAGAATCTCAATGCCCAACCGCTGACCGCGACCTTCTGGCGCGCCGTTCGGGCCGAGGTCCAACTGGCGAACGGAGACGTCGCCGAGGCTCGGCGATGCGTCGAGGAGGGTGTGGCGACGACGTCGGGCTGTCACCTGTCCGCAGCGCTGACGACACGCTGCCGCGTTGCCATGGCAGAGGGTGAGCCCGAACAAGCCCGGCGAGACGCGTACGACGCGCTGACGTGCGCCACCGAGGCCGGGGCCCACAATTATGTTCCGCCAGTGCTGGAATGCCTTGCACGACTGGCCCTCGACGACGGCAATCACCGTGAGGCTGCCCGGCTGTTCGGTGCGGCCGACGCGCATCGGGGGCGCACCGGTGCGCTGCGCCTGAAGATTTACGACGGCGAGTACGAAGCATCGGTCGAAGCCCTGCGCGCCGCGATGGGCGACGAGGAAATGGCCGGCGCCTGGGCTGAGGGCGCTGCGCTGTCCATCTCCGAGGCGATCACTCAAGCGCAACGCGGGCGCGGCGAACGCAGACGCGCAAGCAGCGGCTGGCCGTCCCTGACCCGGGCCGAGCTGGACGTGGTGCGCCTTGTGGGAGAAGGACTTTCGAACCGCGACATCGCCGAGCGGCTCTTCGTTTCACCACGCACCGTGCAGACCCACCTCACCCACGTCTACACCAAACTCGGTTTCAATTCACGGGTGCAACTCGCCCAGGAGGCGGTTCGGCATTCGTGAACATCACCCGATCAGCACCGCATACCGCGGCTTGATCACCTCGTCGATGATCGCCAACCGCTCGTCGAAGTGGATGAACGCCGACTTCATCGCATTGATCGTGAAGCGCTGCAGATCGGTCCAGCCGTAGCCGAACGCCTCCACCAGCCGGTGCATCTCCTGGCTCATCGTGGTGTCGCTCATCAACCGGTTGTCGGTGTTGACGGTCACCCGAAAGCGACTGCGCGCCAACAGGTCGAACGGGTGCTCGGCGATGCTGGCCACCGCACCGGTCTGCACGTTGGAACTCGGGCACATCTCCAGCGGAACCCGCTTATCGCGCACTATCGCGGCCAGGCGGCCCAACGCGACCGCGCCGTCGGGGTCAACCTGTATGTCGTCGACGATGCGCACCCCGTGGCCCAGCCGGTCCGCCCCGCAGAACGCGATCGCCTCGTGGATGGACGGCAATCCGAACGCCTCACCCGCATGAATTGTGAAGCGCGCGTTGTGATCTCGCATGTATTCGAAAGCGTCCAGGTGCCGGGTGGGCGGGTGCCCGGCCTCGGCGCCGGCGATGTCGAATCCGACCACGCCCCGGTCGCGGAACCGTACCGCCAGCTCGGCGATCTCGCGCGACATCGCGGCATGGCGCATCGCGGTCACCAGACACCGGACTTTGATCGGCGTACCGGCGGCGGCGCACGCCTTCTCCCCCGCGGCGAAGCCGGCCAGCACCGCGTCCACGACGTCGTCGAACGACAGCCCGCGGTTGATGTGCAACTCGGGGGCGAACCGGATTTCGGCGTACACCACCGAGTCGGCGGCCAGATCCTCCACGCATTCGTAGGCGACCCGGTACAGCGCGTCGGGGGTCTGCATGACGGCCACGGTGTGCGAGAACGGCTCGAGGTAGCGCTCCAGCGAACCGCTGTGCGATCGGGTGCGAAACCAGGTCGCCAGCTCCTGCGCGTCGGTGGCCGGCAGCTCGTCGTAACCTACCTCCCCGGCGATCTCCAGCACCGTGGCGGGGCGCAGCCCGCCGTCCAGGTGATCGTGCAGCAGGGCCTTGGGGGCCTGCCGAATCTGTTCGAGGGTCAGGTTCATCACGTGATCCGATCCATGATCAACGGCCTGGGCGCGGGCGGGTTGTCGACCACGCTGAAGGCATCGTCCAATTCCGCCAGCGCGGGAGCCAAGCGTTCCGGGGTCTCGGTGTAGAGCGTGAACAACGCCTCGCCCGCCGCGACCGGCTCGCCCGGTCGACGGTGGATCCTGATGCCGGCGCCGTGCTGGACCCGCGCCCCCGGCCGGGATCTGCCCGCACCGAGACGCCAGGCCGCCAGCCCCACTGCCATCGCGTCGATGTCGCCCATTGTGCCGCTCCGGGCGGCCGTAACGGTGTCCGAATACCGACCAATCGGCAACGGTTTCGACAAATCACCGCCCTGGGCGGCCACCAGTCGGGCAAACCGGTCCATCGCGGTGCCGTCGCGCAACGTCTGTGCCGGATCCACACCGTCGACGCCGGCCAGCTCCAGCATCTCGGTGGCGAGCCGCAGGGTCAGTTCCACCACGTCCGGTGGGCCGCCGCCGGCGAGCACCTCCAGCGACTCCTGGACCTCGACGGAATTACCGACACTGCGGCCCAGCGGGCACTGCATGTCGGTGAGCAGGGCACGGGTGGGCACGCCGTGCGCGATGCCCAACTCGACCATGGTGTGGGCCAGTTCCCGGGAACGCGCTTCGGGCTTGAGGTAGGCGCCCGAACCGACTTTGACGTCGAGCACCAGCGCGCCTGCTCCCTCGGCAAGCTTTTTGCTCATGATCGAACTGGCGATCAACGGCAGCGACTCGACGGTGCCGGTGATGTCGCGCAGCGCGTACAGCTTGGCGTCGGCCGGCGCCAGTTCGCCCGCGGCGAAGATGGCGGCACCGACGTCACACAACTGTTCGCGCAACCGCTCGTTGGACAGGTTCGCGCTGAACCCGGGGATGGATTCGAGCTTGTCCAGGGTGCCCCCGGCGTGCCCGAGGCCGCGCCCGGCTGCTTGCGGAACCGCCGCGCCACAGGCGGCGACGACGGGCACTACCGGCAGCGTGATCTTGTCGCCCACTCCTCCGGTGGAGTGCTTGTCGACGGTCGGCAACCCGAGATCGGTGAAATCCATCCGAGGGCCCGACGCCAGCATGGCCGCGGTCCAGCGGGCGATCTCGTCGCGATCCATGCCACGCAGAAAGATAGCCATCAGTAGTGCCGACATCTGTTCGGGCGCCACCGTGCCGTCGGTGTAGGCCGCGATCACCCAGTCGATCGCCGCGTCGGACAACCGGCCGCCGTCCCGCTTGGTACGGATCACCGTCGGCGCATCGAATGCGAACTCGCTCAACGGGAGTCCCGAAAAAGATCGTCGGGACCGAAGGCGTCGGGCAGCAGTTCGCCGAGCGGACGGGGACCGGCCGGATGGTCGATCAGCATCTCCGGGCCGCCGTGCTCCAGCAGCACCTGCCGGCATCGTCCGCAGGGCATCAACGGCGAGCCGTCTCCGTCCACGCACGCCAGCGCCTGCAACCGGCCGCCCCCGGTGGAATGCAGCGCGCACACGACGCCGCATTCGGCACAGAGACCAAGACCATATGAGACATTCTCCACATTGCAGCCGGTCACAATCCGGCCGTCGTCGACCAGCGCCGCCGCACCCACCGGAAACCGCGAATACGGCGCATAGGCACCCCTGGAAGCGTCAATCGCCTTCTTGCGCAACGTATTCCAGTCGACTTCCGGCATCTCGCAAACCCGCTCACGGTTGGGCTGATTCAACAGGCCCACCCTATCCCGGCCTGGACACGGGATGTGGATCACATCGTGGCGCTACCGCGGGCAACCCCCGCCGAGCTAAGCTCGCGAATGCCCGGCGATAGCCGTTTATCAGCCGGTTTCCCAACGGCGTGAATGAGGTGAGCACTCAGGTGGCGTTGAAGACGACAACCACGGATCCGCCCGTTTCGGACTCGTCGCGCAAGCGCAAACCACCGCGGACGCTCTACCGCGGAGACCCCGGCATGTGGGCGTGGGTGCTGCACCGCATCAGCGGCGCCACCATCTTCTTCTTCCTGTTCGTCCACGTCCTGGACTCGGCGGTGCTGCGGGTCAGCCCGCAGGCGTACAACACCGTGCTGGCGGACTACAAGACACCGGTTGTCGGGCTGATGGAGTACGGGCTGGTGGCCGCCGTCGGCTTCCACGCACTCAACGGGATCCGGGTCATCTTGATCGACTTCTGGTCCGAAGGTCCCCGGTATCAGCGGCGGATGCTGTGGATCGTCGCGGTGACGTTCCTGGTGATGCTGGTGATGGCCGGCGTGGTGACCGGCATCCACATGTGGGAGCACTTCAAATGAGCAGTCCTGACCTCCAGCTCGGGCCCGGCCAGACCGCGCCGGTGAAGCAACGCGCCTACTACCGCCCGGCCAGCCTGGACAACCCGCGTTCACCGCGCCGCCGCGCCGGCATCCCCAACTTCGAGAAGTTCGCCTGGCTGTTCATGCGGTTCTCCGGTATCGCACTGGTGTTCCTGGCCGTCGGGCACATCTTCATCATGCTGATGTGGGACAACGGCGTGTACCGCGTGGACTTCAACTTCGTGGCACAGCGGTGGGCCTCGCCGTTCTGGCAGGTGTGGGACCTGCTGCTGCTCTGGCTGGCACAGTTGCACGGCGGCAACGGCATTCGCACGATCATCGATGACTACAGCCGCAAGAACATCACCCGCTTCTGGCTCAACGCCCTACTGACGGTGTCGATGGTGTTCACGCTGATGCTCGGCACCTATGTGTTGATGACGTTCAACCCCAACATTTCGTGAAAGGCCACATTTTCGTGAAAGGCCACATTCTCGTGAAAGGCGCGTGGTGATCGAGCAACACCGATATGACGTGGTGATCGTCGGCGCCGGCGGCGCCGGAATGCGTGCCGCGGTGGAGGCGGGCCCGCAGGTCCGCACGGCGGTGCTCACCAAGCTCTACCCGACCCGCAGTCACACCGGCGCGGCCCAGGGCGGCATGTGCGCCGCCCTGGCCAATGTCGAAGAGGACAACTGGGAGTGGCACACCTTCGACACCGTCAAGGGCGGCGACTACCTCGCCGACCAGGACGCGGTCGAGATCATGTGCAAGGAGGCGATCGACGCCGTCCTGGACCTCGAGAAGATGGGGATGCCGTTCAACCGCACCCCCGAAGGCCGCATCGACCAGCGCCGCTTCGGCGGCCACACCCGCGACCACGGTAAGGCCCCGGTCCGCCGCGCCTGCTATGCGGCCGACCGCACCGGCCACATGATCCTGCAGACGCTCTACCAGAACTGCGTCAAGCACGACGTGCAGTTCTTCAACGAGTTCTACGCGCTGGATCTGGCTCTCACCCAGACCCCCACCGGCCCGGTGGCCACCGGGGTGGTGGCCTACGAACTGGCCACCGGCACCATCCACGTCTTCCACGCCAAGGCGATCGTGCTGGCCACCGGCGGCTCCGGGCGGATGTACAAGACCACCTCCAACGCACACACCCTGACCGGTGACGGCATCGGCATCGTGTTTCGCAAGGGACTTCCGTTGGAGGACATGGAATTTCACCAGTTCCACCCGACCGGCCTGGCCGGGCTGGGCATCCTGATCTCCGAAGCGGTGCGCGGCGAGGGTGGCCGGTTGCTCAACGCCGACGGCGAACGCTTCATGGAGCGCTACGCCCCCACGATCGTCGACCTGGCGCCGCGCGACATCGTCGCGCGCTCGATGGTCCTGGAAGTGCTGGAGGGCCGCGGCGCCGGACCCAACAAGGACTACGTCTACATCGACGTCCGCCACCTTGGTGAAGACGTGCTGGAAGCCAAGCTGCCGGACATCACCGAATTCGCCCGCACCTACCTCGGGGTGGACCCGGTGAAGGAGTTGGTGCCGGTCTACCCGACCTGTCACTACGTGATGGGTGGCATCCCGACCACGGTCACCGGACAGGTGCTGCGGGACAACACCAACACCGTGCCCGGGCTGTTCGCGGCCGGCGAGTGCGCATGCGTGTCGGTGCACGGCGCCAACCGGCTGGGCACCAACTCGCTGTTGGACATCAACGTCTTCGGCCGCCGTGCCGGCATCGCCGCGGCCCACTACGCAAAGAGCCACGACTACGCCGACATGCCGCCGGACCCGGCGGCGATGGTGGTCGGCTGGGTGCGCGACATCCTGTCCGAGCACGGCAACGAACGCGTCGCCGACATCCGCACCGCTCTGCAACAGTCGATGGACAACAACGCCGCAGTGTTCCGCACCGAGGAGACGCTGAAGCAGGCGCTCACCGACATCCACGCGCTCAAAGAGCGGTACTCCCGAATCACCGTGCACGACAAAGGGAAACGGTTCAACAGCGACCTGCTGGAGGCCATCGAGCTGGGCTTCCTGCTGGAGCTGGCCGAGGTCACCGTGGTGGGTGCGCTGAACCGTAAGGAGTCGCGCGGTGGCCACGCCCGCGAGGACTACCCCAACCGCGACGACGTCAACTACATGCGGCACACCATGGCGTACAAGCAGGGCACCGACCTGCTCAGCGACATCAGGCTCGACTTCAAACCCGTCGTGCAGACCCGCTACGAACCGAAGGAGCGGAAGTACTGATGACCGAGGCCCCCGAGGTGACCGAAACTCTCGACCCGCCCTTGCCGCCGGTTCCCGAAGGCGCGGTGATGGTGACCCTGAAGATCGCCCGGTTCAACCCTGACGACCCCGAACGGTTCGCGGCCACCGGTGGGTGGCAGAGCTTCCGCGTGCCGTGCCTGCCCAGTGACCGGTTGCTGAACCTGCTGCTCTACATCAAGGGCTACCTGGACGGGACGCTGACTTTTCGCCGCTCCTGCGCGCATGGCGTGTGCGGCTCGGACGCGATGCGGATCAATGGGCTGAATCGGTTGGCCTGCAAGGTGTTGATGCGCGATCTACTGCCGAAAAAGCCGGGTAAGAAGTTGACCATCACCGTCGAACCGATCCGCGGCCTGCCCGTGGAGAAGGACCTGGTGGTCGACATGGAGCCGTTCTTCGACGCCTACCGGGCGATCAAGCCGTACCTGATCACCACCGGCAATCCACCCACGCGGGAACGCATTCAAAGCCCCACCGACCGCGCCCGCTACGACGACACCACCAAGTGCATCCTGTGCGCCTGCTGCACCACCAGCTGCCCGGTGTTCTGGTACGAGGGCAGCTATTTCGGTCCGGCGGCGATCGTCAACGCACACCGGTTCATCTTCGACAGCCGGGATGAGGCGGCCGCTCAGCGCCTCGACATCCTCAACGAGGTCGACGGGGTGTGGCGCTGCCGCACCACGTTCAACTGCACCGAAGGCTGCCCGCGTGGCATCCAGGTGACCAAGGCAATCCAGGAAGTCAAGCGCGCGGTGATGTTCTCGCGTTAACTTGCGCGAGAAGACGCAAAAGCCCGTGATTTCGGTGCGTGAGAGGGGTTTTTGTGTCTGTTCGCGCCGACTCGGGAGGGTCTGATGAGCAGAACCGCTGCACTGCTGATAGTTCTGTTTGTCGGGCTGGCCATGATGGTCGGCGGCGTCTACCACGCCACGGTTGGCCCAGTGAAGTGCAACGACAAGACCGTCATGCACGACGGCGATGTCTGCAAGGGGCGTTTCAGACACCCATCGGGCACGTACGACGAGTTGCACACCACCCAGCAGGTGGTGGGAGGGATAATTGCCGGGCTGGGTTTGGCTGTGATCGTTTGGGCCATCGTGAAAACAGTCAAATCCAGCCGCCGCCGTTCCACTGCGCCGCAGCCGTACCTGCCACCGGGAAATCCTCCGCCGGGCGTTGGACCGCAGCACTACCGACCGCAGCCTGGTGGCCAGTACTACTACCCACCGCAGCATCCGCCACCGGGGCGACCACCGGGCCCGCCGCACTATCCCCCGCCGGGACCCGGGCAGTATCGCCCGCCGCCGCCACGGCGATGAAGTCGAGTCAGCTCGCCGGCAGCTTCAGCACACGGTTGTTGCCGGCGTCGGCGACGTACACGTTTCCGGCGGAGTCCACGGCGACGCCCTGCGGTCCCTTCAATCCGTTGAACGGCAACGTGATTGACGCCGTGGTGTCCTTTCTCAGCCTCATCACTCGATTGGCATGACTGTCGGTGACGTAGAGGTCGCCGGCGCCGTCGACCGCGACGAAGTCGGGGTGGCCGACCGCATACGGCAACACCGTCGCCACCGACGCCGTCCACGGCAGCTTCAGCACCCGCTCGTTCGCGCGGTCGATGACGAACAGGCCACCATCGTTGCCCACCGCCACACCCGAGGGTTCATCCAATCCGGTGAAGGGTAGTTCGCGCGGGCTGGGGGAACGCGTCTCGCTCAGGGCCAGCACCCTGTCATGCCCGGAGTCGGTGACGACGATCCGGTGGGTGCCGGGGCTGCGTGTGTACAGGGCCACACCCGCGGGGGCGGCAAGGTCGGTGAACGGCAGCACATTCGGGTCGGTCGATCCCGCGGGGAGTTCGAGCACCCGGTTGTTCGCCGGCTCGGTGACCGCCAGATTGCCCTGTTCGTCGACGGCTATCCCACCCGGATGGTCCAGGGCGCCAAAGGATTCGGCGGTCTGGGCGCTGGTACCCGCGGCGAGTTTCAGCACCCGGTTGTGGCCGGTGTCGGTGACGTAGATGTTGCCGTTGGCGTCGACCGCGACACCCTGGGGTCCGTCCAGACCCGTGAACGGCAGGACAATCTGAGCCTCAGCGTTACCGGGGCGGAACGGAAATCCGTTGGTGAGCGCCAAGATTGCGGCACCGGCCAGGAGCACGACCACGACCGCGGCCGCACCCAGGGCAACGGTACGGCGACGACTGCGCGCCGGGGACGGAAGAGTGCGGGCATCCTGCGTCGAGCGCAGGGCGTCGGCGGCGACGGATCGCGTGGCTGGTTCGGTGGTGAGGGCCGCGCGGGCAGCGACGGCCAATTCGTGCGCGGACTGGTATCGGTCATCGGGTTGCTTCGCCATGCCGCGCGCGATCACCTCGTCGAACCCGGCCGGCAGCGCCGGATCGACGCTGCTGGGCCTGGGTGGCTCGTCGAACAGATGAGCGGCGGTCAAGCCCTCCACCCCACCACCGCTGAACGGCGGCCGCGCGGTCAGGCACTCGTAGAGCACACAGGCCAGCGAGTACACATCGGCGCGGGCGTCGGCGATCGTCCCTGCCTTGAACCTCTCCGGAGCCATGTAGGCCGGGCTGCCCGGAGCGATGTCGGTGCGCGTCAAGCGCGTGGCCGTAGCCTCGTGAACCAGCCCGAAATCGATGAGATACACGAATTCCTCACCGACCATCAGTAGGTTCGACGGCTTCACGTCGCGGTGCACCAGCCCCGACTTGTGAGCCGCATCCAGTGCCACGGCCACCTGTTCGACCACGCGCACCGCCCGCTGCGGATTCATCGGTCCCGCATGGTCGAGCACATGGTGCAGATCGACGCCGTCGACGATCGGCATCGCCAGGTACAGCCGCCCGTCGATCTCGCCGGCCTCATAGATCGGAATGATGTGCGGGTTGGCCAGTCGGCCCGCGGCATACGCCTCACGCCGGAACCGCTCCTGGTATCCGGGCTCGGTGGCCAGTTCCGGTCTCAAAACTTTGACCGCCACGTCACGTTCCAGCAGGGTGTCGTGTGCCCGGTACACCGAGCCCATGCCACCGGCCCCGAGCAGTTCGAACAGCCGGTAGCGCCCGAACTCCGTTGCGTCGGGGGTCGCTGGCATCGCCACGGGCGCAAGTGCTTGCCTGGCGGCCGCCGCCAACTCGCGCGCGCTTTGATAGCACTCGGGGTCGTCGGCCAGGCCACGCGCGACGACTTCGTCGAATCCCGCGGGCAGAACACTGTCGCGGTCGGCCGGCCGACCGATGAGGCACGCCTGCAGCACGCGGGTCAACGCGTGGATATCGCCACGCGGATCACCGGGGACGGAGCTGTCGACGTCGACGCCGAAATCCAACAGGTACACGAAATCGCCGCCGACCACGAAGATGTTGGACGGTTTGACGTCACCGTGCACCAGCCCGCACGCGTGGGCGGCTTCCAGAGCCGAGGCGGCCTGCTCGACCACGCGCACGGCGAGCGTCGGGCTCATCGGCCCGTCACGCTGCAATAGGGTCTGCAGATCGACACCGTCGATGACCGGCATCACCATGTACAGGCGGCCATCGATGTCCCCCGCCTCGTAGATGGGGATGATGTTCGGGTTGTGCAGCCGCGCCGCGACAGCCACCCCTTGGCGGAACCGATCCTGATATGCCGGCTCGGCCGGAATCACCTTGATGGCCACTTCGCGCGCCATCAGTGTGTCGCGGGCTCGGTAGACGGTGCCGATGCCGCCCCAGCGAAGCACCTCGAGCAGCCGGTACCGCCCGAAGACTTCCCCTTCCTCATCCCCCGTCACCAGGCCTCCTCCGAAGCGGTGTCTGGATGCTATCAACGCAGGTATGCAAAGAACCCCCGCTCTCGCCCGGCAGTTCTACGACCGCTTCGAGCCGATCCACGCCCTGACGTATTTCGCGCCCGAGGTCCGGTCGGCACTGGACGATCTTGGTTACCGCGGGTTCTGGATGGGGTACTTCGCCGCGCGTTCAGCGCCCCTGGGTGTGGTCGCGCCGGAGGTGGTGACGGCGGTGTTCTACAACTTCGCGCACGCGCGGGTGGCAAAGTCACTGCCGGCCGCCTGGGAAATCGCCGGGCCGGATGCCGCGTTACGCGCCCGCTTGGACTCCACCGTCGCGGCACTGCGCCGGTGCGGCGTGCGTGAGGACGAAAATCTCTGTATCGCAGCCGAATTGGCTGTCCGCACCGCGCGGGCGGCGCCGGTCGACGGCCGAGCGCTGTTCGCGGCCAACGTCGCCCTGCCGATACCGGCCGAACCAGTCGCCGCGCTCTGGCACGCGACGACCCTGCTGCGGGAGAACCGCGGTGACGGGCATGTGGCGGCGCTGGTCGCCGCGGGCATCTCGGGACGCGAATCGAACGTTTTCCACACCGCGGCCAGCGCGGTGTCCGAGGAGTTCATGAAACGTTCGCGGCACTACGACCAGGACGAATGGGAAGCCTGCCGCCAAAGCCTGGCCGACCGCGGACTGCTCGATGCCCAAGGTTCGTTGACACCGCAGGGACGCGACCTCAAGGACCACCTGGAGACGACCACCGACGGGCTTTCACTAGCTGCTTTCGACGTTCTCGACGACAACGAACTGGACGCCCTGTTCAGCGCGCTGACGCCGGTCGCACGGACGGTGATCGCCGCCGGCGATGTGCCCGCCGCCACACCCATGAGCGCCCGCCTCGACTTCTAGCGTTGAAGTCGGTGTCGGGAGCCAGCGACGCTCCCTCTTTGGACGCCGCATATGCCGCTACCAGTGCCTCGATCACGCCGTTCCACGACTCCTCGTCCACGCACAACCGGCTGGCGGTCAGCACGAGCCGATCGGGCGTGCCGGGCAGCAGCGACACCGCGAACAACCGGCCGGTCCGCATGTCGTAGCCGGCGCGCTGCCGGGCGATGACCTCGGGCACCGTGTCGCCGGGCGGCTCCACCGCCCAGCTCCAGCTGCCGCCGGGCCGGGACAGCCACCGGTCGCGACTGGGTTCGAACACCGCACCCAGGGCGGGGTTGGCTTCGAAGACCGCGTCCACCGCGGCGCGGATGCCGGTCTGGTCCAGCCTTGAGTCGGCGATAAGCACCTCCTCATGTGCCCAGTCCTCGAGTTCGGTCAGCTGCGGGTATTCGGTAAAAGCCCAGTACGACGACGTTGTGTGCTCCACCCACCCAGAGTCCGCCGTGACCCTTGGAGAATTCTTGGCGATTTCTTGTCGGCCGCCTGTCACACCCGGGCCGCCTGTCTCGTCTGAGGGGTATGACACAGAAAACACGCATCGAACCCCTGCCTCCCAAGCGCGCCGGACTGCTGGTACGCACCATGTACCGGGTCGCCAAGCGGCGATTCGGCGAGGTGCCCGAGCCGTTCACCGTGGCCGCGCACCACCCGCGGCTCCTGGTCGCCAACGCAGTGCACGAGACGATGGTGCAGAGCGCTTCGCGGATACTGCCGGCCAGCGTGCGGGAGTTGGCGGTGTTCTGGACGGCGCGGACCGTCGGGTGCTCGTGGTGTGTGGACTTCGGGACGATGCTGCAGCGGCTGGACGGCCTGGACACAGAGCGGCTCAGGGACATAGATGGATATGCGACTTCACCGCTCTACTCCGACGACGAGCGCGCCGCCATCGCTTACGCCGACGCCATGACCACCGACCCGCATTCGGTGACCGACGAACAGGTCGAGGATCTGCGAGTCCGCTTCGGCGAGGCGGGGGTGATCGAGCTGACCTACCAGATCGGCATCGAGAACATGAGGGCGCGGATGTACTCGGCGCTGGGCATCACCGAACAGGGCTTCAACTCCGGGGACGCGTGCCGGGTGCCGTGGGCCCCGAGCGCCTGATCACCGATGGTGCGGTCCCATCATGCCGCCGGGGCCCATCATGCCGCCGCCCATCATCTCCTGCATCGTCGCCGGCGTCCCGTCGCGAACGAAGCCACTGACCTCGCGGCGCGGGCGGTGCGGCCAAACTGCGGACCACGTAACCCGCACCGCCGGCCGCCAGCGTCGCGAATACCGCAAGCGGCTCGGCGATTCAGTGCCATGCGCACATGGTCACGCGCCCAGAAGCGCTTCGATAGGGCCATTCGGCCTAGAGCGCGGCGCCATAAATTCGTTCAATTTGTGAACTAAATCCTTCCTGACCTCGTAGCATTTGGCAGCAGCCCTTAGGTTGTCGGGCCACCGGGGATGGGAGCCGCTTATGTCGTCGTACGTGATCGCCGCGCCAGAGGCTTTAGCGCTGGCGTCGGGAGACCTGGCCGGCATTCGGGAGGCGATCGAAAAGGCCGCCGCGGCAGCAGCGCCCTCGACGACGGGTATTTCCGCGGCGGCAGCCGATGAGGTGTCGGCGGCTATCGCGACCTTTTTCGGCAGTTACGCCGACGAGCTGCAGACGCTGACCGCTCGGACGACAACCCAAATCCAGTCAGCATTCGAGCAGGCAGTAAGCGCCGCCGGTGCCGCCTATGCGGCCGCCGAGGCCGCCAATGCGGCGCCGCTGCAACAACTCGGCAGCGTGTTCTCGCCCCTGTCCACGTGCCCTCTGTTCAACGGCACGGGTGCCGCGACGGTGGGAGCGCTCCTCAACTTCGCCACAAATTCCGTGGGCCTGGGCAAATACATCAACTTCCCCTCCACGTTGCCAGTCACAGGCACGAACGGAGTGACCGGCGTGCGGGTCGGCTTCTCGTTCCTGCAGATCCCCATCGGGCCAACCTCTTTCCTCGGGTTCCCGATTCCTCAGTTCAATTACCCCGCTCCCGCATTCTGGTACTTCCCGACGCAGGCGAACGGATCGGTTGCCCCCAACGGCACGGTGTATTTCTCGCACGGCTTCGGCGCGTTCGGTTGGTTGTACCAGCCGCTTGCCATCGAATTGGCAGGGCAGACAAACAGCGTCGTAGTGACTCCGACCGTGCCGTCGATCCCGTTGCCATTGGGTCTGTGGATCGGCAGCCCGGAGATGCAACAGGGCGTGGCGTCTCTGTTCCAGGGTCCCCAGACGGCGCTGAACCTCAGCGCGCAACGCGCGGGATTCTTCGGCACCCTGCCGCAGGACTTCATCCTGTCCGGGCACTCCGCCGGAGGTGGCCTCACCTCCATCGCCGCCGGCAACTACCTGGCGAATCTCGGTGGTGGCACCAACCACCTCAAAGGCGTGGTGATGTTCGACGGCGTGGCCAACAACAACGCGGCATTCGCCGGCGCGATCACGCAACTGAAGGCGGCGAGCGTTCCGATCTACACCGTCGCTGCGCCGCCTCAGGCGTGGAATGCCTTCGGCAACACCACAAACCAGTTGGTCAGCCTGTACCCGGGCCAATTCGTCGGCGCCGAGATCGCGGGCGGCTCACATGTCGACTCGATGCTGGGCCGCGGCCCGCTGATCGACTTGGCTCTGCAGGTGATCACCCAGTTCTCACCGCCGGGCGCCACCGCGGCGGTGTACACGCTGTCCACGGGATGGATCAACGACATGTGGGCCGGAGCGACCCCGGCCGCGCCCCAATACGGCATCTACGGGCTCGGGCCCAATAACAGCTACCAGACCGGTGGTCAGGCGATCGTGCTCGGACCGGCCACGGCGATCATCCTGCCGGTGTAGCGCGGAAATCCCATCCGCAGGGTCATGGGACTCATGGTGCCTCCACGCGGGCGTCAGAGGTCGTGAGCACACCGTCGCGTTTGGGCGCCGTGGCCACCCGCTGAGTCCTTGCCGCCCGGACGCTCAGCGCTATACCCCAGATGTTTTCGCGTTACGGCTATGGCGTCCGCGCCGGAGTCGGTCTGTCGACGTAATCGATTGTCGCCAAAACCTCCGCAGCAGAATGGATTTCGCGGACAATGGCCGCCGAATCGCAAATGTTTCGCAACCGGCCGTTTGGGGGAACGTGGTGGACTGAACCGGAAGTCCCTGAGGAATTGGCGACGAGGAAGGAACCCGGAGGTGCTGTTGGCGGCCCTACGCGAGCTGCGGTGGCGTGCGGCCGGTGCACGACGCGCGGTGAAGAGCGAGCCCGCGCCGGCGTTCGGAGGTCCCTGAGCCGTGGATTTACACGTCGACGACCTGGTGGTCGAGTACTCCAGCGGCGGGTACGCGATGCGCCCTATCGACCACTTGAGCTTCAAGGCGCCCGCGGGCTCGTTGGTGATTCTGCTGGGGCCCAGTGGGTGCGGGAAGACCACTCTGCTGTCGTGCCTGGGCGGCATCCTGAGTCCGACGTCCGGACGGATCGCATTCGGCGATGTCGCCGTGACCCGATTGGGCCCCCACGCGCTGTCGGACTACCGGCGCCAGGTCGGCATCGTCTTTCAGGCGTTCAACCTCGTGCCCAGCCTCACCGCGGTCGAGAATGTCATGGTGCCGCTGGTCGCGGCCAAAGTGTCGCGCTCGGCCGCCCGGACGAGGGCCGAGGAACTGTTGACGCGCGTCGGGCTGAAGGACTGCATGACGCGTCGGCCCGGTCGGCTGAGCGGCGGACAGCAGCAGCGCGTCGCGATTGCCCGGGCCCTCGCGCTCGATCCGCCGTTGATACTGGCCGACGAACCCACCGCACACCTCGACTTCATCCAGGTGGGTGAGATCCTGCGACTCATCCGGGGCCTGGCCCACGACGATCGCGTGGTCGTGGTGGCGACGCACGACACCCGGATCCTTCCGATCGCCGACCAGGTAGTCGACCTGGTGCCGCAGAGCGTGCCAACCGATCACACCCCCCAGAGCGTCCGACTGGCGCCGAACTCGGTGCTGTTCGAGCAGGGCACGATGGGAGACCTGATCTACGTCGTCGAGGACGGCGAACTCGACATCGTCCGCCTCCTCGCCGACGGCGGCGAGGAGCTGCTCAAGGTCGCCCGCCCGGGCGACTACTTCGGCGAGCTGGGACCGCTGTTCGGCATCCCCCGTGCCGCGACGGTGCGCGCACGCACCGAAGCGATCGTGACCGGGTACACGGTCCAGGCCTTTCGGGAGGAACTCGGCCACGGAGCCGTGCATCGGCTGATCTCCGGCCACCAACTGCCCGCCCCGGGGGCGGCCGCCGCCATCTGATGCCGTCGGCCTCCCGGCAGGAGAGAACCAACGGCGGCCACGAGGGGGCGCTGACGCCGGGGAGAGAGACCGGGGTATGACATTAAGTCCCGACCACCCAATTCGGAAAGCGGACAATCGTTCCAGTCCGGCAGCCAGCCGAGCGGCGCGATCAGGCTTCCGGTATCACCCGCAGCGGCGACCCGGTGAACTTCTCGGGATTGGCGATATCCCAGAGAGCTACTACCTTGCCGTCGCGCACCGTCATCGCCGTGATCCGCGGCGCCATCTCGCGATGGCCGTCTTCGGCCGGGAATCCCGTTGTGTAAGCACCCAATTCGCCGTTGACCAAGGCCAGGTGATTCGCGGTGTAGAACGCGTCACCGTAACGGCGGGCCAGGCCCATCATGAACCGGACCACCTTGTCGGCCCCGCGGATGATCTGCACCGCCGTCGGGGCCTTGCCGTTGGAGTCGCCGGTGAAGGTCACGTCGGGGTGCAGCAGCGAAACGACGGTGTCCAGATCGCCGGCGGCCATCGCTGCCATCAGCCGGCCGACCACCTCGGCATGCGCCGGGTCGGGTTCGGGCGGCGGCGCCGCTGAGACGGCCTTGCGGGCGCGCGACGCCAATTGACGCGCGGATGGCTCGCTGATGCCCAGCACGTCGGCCACTTCGGCGAACGGCACCGCGAAGCCGTCGTGCAACACGAAGGCCACCCGCTGATCGGGGCTCAGGCGCTCCAGCACCACCATGGCCGCGAACCGGGCGTCCTCGGCGGACACCACGGCCGACAGCGGGTCGGCGGTGTCGAAGCCCGTAACGACCGGTTCCGGCAGCCAGTTGCCGGTATAACTTTCGCGCCGGTGCGCCGCCGAGCGCAGCTTGTCCAGGCCGAGGCGGCTTACCACGGTGGTCAGCCAGGCCCGCAGGTCGTTGATGACGCCGTCCTGCGTGCTCCACCGCAGCCACGCTTCCTGCACGATGTCCTCGGCGTCGGCCACGGTACCGGTGAGCCGATAGGCAACCGACATGAGATGCGGTCGCAGCGCCTCGAATTCGTTGACCTGCGTGGTCGCGACCATAACCCGAGCGTAGCGCCGAGCCTCGGTGCTGCTCATTCTCCCCAACGAATTCAGCGCCTTGGATAAGGTCGATCCATGGTCGATCCCTGGCCGATGATCGGCCGACAGGGCGATGTCGACGCGATCATGCGCTCGATCGTCGACGCCCGGGGAGTGGCGCTGGCCGGCAGGGCCGGGGTGGGTAAGTCGCGGCTGGCTCGCGAGGCCATACGAGCCGCGGCGGCGGACGGCTGGACCGTGCGAACCATCGCCGCCACTGCCACCAGCCGGCCCATCCCGCTCGGCGCCTTCTCACAGTGGACCGACGATGTGGAGAACGCGCCACTTGCGTTGGCACGCCGCGTCATCGGCGCGTTGACCGACGGCGCGCAACGGGACCGCCTGCTGGTCTTCGTCGACGATGCCCACCTGCTGGACGATGTCTCCGCCCTCGTCGTGCATCAACTGGCACATTCGCGGGCCGCTGCCCTGATCCTGGCGATCCGTACCGGCGAGCCCGCCCCTTCGGCGGTGACGGCGCTGTGGAAGGACGGCCTGTTACTGCGCCACGACCTGGAGCCATTGACGCGCCGCGAGATTGACGACTTGGTGGCGGAGGTTTTCGGTGCGCCCCCCTATCAGCAGTGCGCGGAGCGGCTGTGGCACCTCACGAGCGGCAACGTGCTGTATCTGCGTCAGCTCATCGAACAGGAACGCCGGGCCGAACGGATGACGATTCAGGACGGCGCCGTGCGCTGGCACGGAAATACCGAGATCTCCGGATCCCTGGCCGAACTGTTGGACGCCCATATCGGCGCGATTCCGGCGGCCGTACGTGACGTTGTCGATCTAGTTGCCGTGTCCGAACCGGTGGACTGGCAATGTCTGCGGTTGATCGCCGATCAGGACGCCATCGAAGACGCCGAACAGCGTGATCTGATTCGGGTGTCGGGCGGCGACGTGTACATCGGGCACCCGTTGTACGCCGAGAGCCGCCTGAACCGTTGCGGCTCTTCGCGGCTGCGCCGCCTTCGCGGTCAAGTCGCCGCGGCGATGAAGGACGGCGGAGGCATCGCCAAGACCGTCAAGCGGGGCCTGCTGTGGCTCGAATCCGACCTGCCGCCCGAGCCGGGCGTGCTCTTGTCGGCCGCCACGGCGGCCAGTTCGCTGCTCGATTTCGAAACGGCGGAGCGGCTTTTCACCGCGGTCGCCGCCACGGGCGTCGGGTCACAGGCCCGAATACCCCTGGCCTACTCGCTGTTCATGATGGAAAAGGGCGAGCTGGCCCTAGAAGTCCTCGACGGGGTCGAGGTCGACGAGGCCACCGAGTCCGCATTCATCAACTACATGGTGATGCGTGCGTCCAACCTGCTGTGGGGAATGCGATCACCCGAGCGGTCCTGGCGGCTGATCGACGAGGCGCTCGAAACGGCGCAGGGAGCACGACGGCAGCAGTTGCTGATTTTCCGCGCGAATCAGCTCGCGTTGGCCGCCCAGCCGGTGCAGGTCCTCGAGACGACGGCCGAGGTGGACTACGAGCAACTCGATTGGTACGGCGTGACAATGGGCTACAGCGCCGAGAGCTTGGCCCACGCCGAACTCGGCCACCTCGACCGGGCCGTGCTGAGGGCCGTCGACGCATCGGAGGCGCTCGTCTTGAGCGAGCAGGGCAAATTCCTTCAGCAGCCGGTGACGGAGTTCCACACGTTCGCCCTGGCGGCTGCCGGACGGATTCCCGACGCCGTCGAGATCGCTGAACGGCATTGCCGTGCCCAGCGCGACGAACCCGTCGCCATCCGTGCGGTGGCATCGGAAATCCTCGGCATGGCGATGCTGGCCGCGGGCGATCTCCAGGCGGCCCTGCGCCTGCTGCCCGACGAGATCACCGACGAGATGACTAACAACTTCAATGTGGCCAACAGTTTCTACCGGTTCCACCTGATGCGCGCCCAGGCGCTGGCCCGCTCCGGTGACGCCGACGCGGCCGAGCGCGCGCTGACCACCGCCCGCACCCACCGCCATCCGGCCTACGTCTACGTCGCGTCCACCGAAATGCTCACCGCGGCATGGCTGGGGGCGGTGCGTTCACGCACCACCGAAGCACGCCGACTGGCCCGGGAGGCGGCCGAGTTCGCCCGCGCACACCATCAGTTCGCGCGTGAAGTGTGTTACCTGCAAACCGCGGTGCAGTTCGATGACGTCGATGCGGCCGGGCGACTGGCCGAGTTGGCCACGCAGGTGCAAGGACCCCGGGCCACCGTCGCCGCGCGTTACGCGGCGGCGCTGAGCGCTGACGATGCCGCCGAACTTGAAGGTGCCTCAACGGATTTCGAAGACATCGGTGATCTGCTGGCCGCCGCCGACGCCGCGGGGCAGGCCGCGGTGTCATACCGGCGGGCAGGCCGGGCGGGGAGCGCGATGACCGCCGCGTCGCGCGCGCGCAGTTTGGCGGCCCGATGTGGCGGGGCGACCAGTCCGGCGATCGCGGCCGCCTCGTTCACGCCGCCGTTCACGGCCCGGGAACGCGAGGTCGCGGTGCTGGTGGCTCGGGGACTGTCGAACCGGGAGATCGCCCAGACGGTGTCGTTGTCGGTGCGGACCGTCGAAAGTCATATCTACCGGGCCAGCATCAAGGCCGGCGTCAGCGGGCGTGCCGCACTGGCGCAGCTGATGCGCGGCGCTGAGCAGTTGCGCTGACGGCATCCCTACCATCGGTGAGATGAGCAACCTCTGGCTGCACTTCACCCGGCACGGCCCGGACTTTGCCCCGCCGGTGATCACCCGGGGCGAAGGCGTCACCATCTTCGACGACAGCGGCAAGAGCTACCTCGACGCGCTGTCCGGTTTGTTCGTGGTGCAGGTCGGGCACGGCCGAGCCGAACTCGCCGAAGTCATGGCGCGCCAGGCTCAGACGCTGGCCTTCTTCCCGCTCTGGGGATACGCCACTCCCACGGCGATCGAACTCGCCGACCGCGTGGCCGGCTACGCGCCCGGCGATTTGAACCGGGTGTTCTTCACCACCGGCGGCACCGAAGCCGTCGAAACCGCCTGGAAAGTCGCCAAACAATATTTCAAGCTGACCGGCAAACCCGGTAAGTACAAGGTCATTTCGCGTTCGGTCGCCTACCACGGCACCACCCAGGGCGCGCTGGCGATCACCGGCCTGCCGAAGTTCAAAGCACCCTTCGAGCCGGTGACGCCGGGCGGTTTCCGGGTGCCCAACACGAACTTCTACCGAGCACCCGAACCGTATGCGGCAGATGCAAAAGTCTTCGGCCAGTGGGCCGCCGACCGGATCGCCGAGGCCATCGAGTTCGAGGGTCCTGACACCGTCGCGGCGGTGTTCCTGGAACCCGTGCAGAACGCCGGCGGCTCCATTCCCCCGCCGCCCGGCTACTTCGAGCGGGTCCGCGAGATCTGCGACGCATACGACGTGCTGTTGGTGTCCGACGAGGTGATCTGCGCCTTCGGCCGGATCGGATCGATGTTCGCGTGCAACGACTTTGGCTACGTGCCCGACATGATCACCTGCGCCAAAGGCCTGACGTCAGGCTATGCGCCGCTGGGCGCGATGATCGCCAGCGACCGGTTGTTCGAGCCTTTCAACGACGGCAAGACGATGTTCCCGCACGGCTACACCTTCGGCGGGCATCCGGTGTCCACGGCCGTGGCACTGGCCAACTTGGACATCTTCGAGCGCGAAGGCCTCAACGACCGCGTCAAAGAGCTGTCCCCCGCCTTGCGGGCCACGCTGGAGAAGCTGTACGACCTGCCCATCGTCGGAGACGTCCGCGGCGAGGGATTCTTCTTCGGCATCGAGCTGGTCAAGGACCAGGCGACCAAGCAGACGTTCCCCGAAGACGAACGCTCCGCGCTGCTCGGCCGGGTGTCGGCGGCGATGTTCGAGGCCGGGTTGTACTGCCGCACCGACGATCGCGGCGATTCGGTGATCCAGCTGGCACCGCCGCTGATCAGCGGTCAGGCCGAGTTCGACGCCATTGAATCGATCTTGCGCGGGGTGCTCAGCGACATCGACGTGGACTGATGCCGCATGCCAATCTCGCCTGACACGCAGTGGCGATCGCGGTAGGACGCGCGATTGTCGTCACCGGCTAATAACGGTTGATCTCGCCGCTCAGGAAGCAGCGGAGCGCGCCAGAGCAAATCCGAGGAGCCGGATGTCAGGTTTCCTCACCGAAGCGGATGAACAATGCAAGGGCCAGGGTGACCACTGCGGTCGCCGTACCGAAGTACAAGGTGTCCAATGCGCCTGTGAGCATCATGCGTTCGACGAACTTGATCACGATGACCACCACCAATACCTGAATGATCGGTCGCTTCAAGTCGCCCAGGTTGCGGACTGTCAACCAGGCGGGGAGATGGAGGTCAGCCACAAACAGTTCGAAGAGTCCCATCGCCACGATGAGTTGCACCGTCGCCACCAGAAACAGGTCGACGACTTCGAGCAGGCTTATCACTGCGGAATCCTGCCGCCAGCCCCCATGCGCCAATACCACGATGAGTTCTACCGCACGTCCCGACGCCCATAGCAGCGTAATTGCGGTCGTCACGGCCAACCCACAAACCGCGATGACGATGAGGAAGCGGAGTCGTTCAAAAGCTGACCTCACCGCGGCTACCTCAGCCGTACCGGCAGGCGCTTGAGCGAGTTGTTGAGGTTCGAGCGAATCCGCACCGGCTCGCCGCTGAGCTCGATGCGCGGAAACGCGGCGAGCAACTCTTCGAAGAAGACACGGCCCTCGAGTCGGGCCAGGTGTGCACCGAGGCAGAAGTGAACGCCCATCCCGAACGACAGGTGGGGGTTGGGGTGGCGGTGGATGTCGAAGGCCTGGGGATCTTCGAAGACGGCCTCATCGCGATTGGCGGACGTGTAGTACATCGCCACCTTGTCGCCGGCCTTGATGCGGGTTCCGGCGAGCTCGGTGTCCACCAGAGCGGTGCGCCGAAAGTAGTGCAGCGGGTTGTCGTATCGGACGATCTCCTCGACCGCACGCCCGATCAGCGACGGGTCTGCCCGTAGCTCGGCCAGCTGGTCGGGATGCCGCAACAAGGTCAACAGGCCCGAGGACAGCATGCCTTTGGTGGTGTCGTTGCCCGCGGTGACCAGTTGCACGAAGAAGCCGCCGAATTCCACGTCGCTCATCGGCCGGCCGCCGAAGTCCCCGTTCAGGATCGCTCCGGTCAGATCGTCGGCCGGGTCGGCGCTCCGGCGTGCGGCGGCGAATTCGATGGCGTACGCGGCCATTTCGGCCCCGCCCTCACCGTCGCCGTATTCCGGGCCCGTCACCTCCGGGTCCTGACTGGATGTGATGCGCTCAGCCAACTGCTGCAGGTACGGCCAATCGGGGCGCGGAAGTCCGAAGAACTCGCCGATCACATGCGTCGGCAACCGGGCCGCCACCTGGTGGACGAACTCGACCTCCTCCCGTTCGCGCGCCTGCGCCATGATGGCGCGACAGATGTCGCGCACCCGCTGTTCCATCCCAGCTATCGCGCGCGGGCGAAAATGGGGCGACAACGGCGCTCGGTAGGCGTGGTGGCGGGGCGGATCCATGGCCGCCAGCATGTTGCGCATTCTGCCGAGGGTCTCCGGCGGCAGGTCTTCGATGACGATGCCGCCCTTGCCGGCCGAGAAGATCTCGGGATGACGGGCCACCTCGACCACGTCGGCATGACGCAACACGGCCCAGAAGCCGGGCTCCCCGACCATCGGTTGCCAGTGCACCGGGTCGGTGCGCCGCAACACGGCCAGCGCCTCATGCGGCACACCGTCGACGAAGGCGTCCGGACCGGCCAGGTCGACGAGACCCGATGCGGTCGGCACGCTCATCCGAGCACCACGTTCGGCCGCGGCAGACCGGCGGCTTCGCACAGTGCGAGATAGCTCGCCAGGGTGCTGGTTCCGTCGAAGACGCTCTCGATGTTGCCGTCCGCGTCGAGGTTGAGGTTGGCCCCGTAGATCTGGAACCAGACATGCGTGTCGTCCTCGAGCACCTGCAAGGTATGGATCGAACCCGCAGGTTCGTACAGGAATGACCCCGCGCGGTTGACGTAGCTGTACTCCTTGTAACGCCACGCTCCCGAGGTGGTGTAGGCGTACACCGGCCCGGTGTGCTTGTGTCGCTGCACCTCATAGCCGGCCCGGAACACGTTTTCGACGATCCAGAGCCCCTCGGCTTCGCGCACCTGGATCACCTTGAGCAACGAGCCGTCGCCCACGTCGACGAACGGCAATTCGTCGGCGCCGACATGGATGGCGGCTGGGACATCGACCATCGTCATCTGCAAGCCTCTCGGTGAGACGCGATGAGAACACCATATATGCAATCTATTACGTGTCAATATTTTCGTGAATTAAGGAGCGCTTGTCCCGGCGGCCGACCCCAGTCACTGCCAGAAGCGCCGCTTGACCGGTCGGTCCGCACCGGTCATGGCCCTTCTGACCGCGTCGAGTTTGACCAGCACCTGCCGGCTTTGCGGCCCGGTCGGGTGCTCCAGGAAGTGCGCCAGCGCGGCGCACAGCTGGTCGAGCGCGGCCCGCAACTCGGGGTCGGTGGCGGTGTCGCGATGCCGCTTCAACTCGTCGAGCACCGCGTCCAGGCCGGAACGGCGCACCTGGGTCGCCTTCTCCACCTGCTTGAGCAGCTTGTCCAGCGGCCGCAGCGGGGCAGGCTTGGCGGGGGCCGCCTGCTCGGGCGCCGCACCGGCCGGCGGCGGCATCGCGCCCGCGGGGGCGGGCATGACGAATTCCGCTGCGGCCGAGTAGGCCCCGCCCACCCGGGCAAACCCCACATTCGTCGCCCAACCGGAGGGCTGCTCGACGGGCTGGACCACCTCGGTCAACGGCCCGGCGTCGGTGCGCTCCGGGTCGACGGCAACGAAGGCGGTGAACCGCGACAGCACCCCGAACCGGATCGAGTGCGCCACCAGCCGCGCGGCCAGCTCGTCGTCGGCGGCATACGACGCGTAGTCGTCCTCCAGGTCCCGCACCACCGACCGCGCCCAAATCGTCCGTACCGCAACCGCTTCCGGAGCGAGCTGGGCGGGCAGCGTTATCGTGACCGAGTCGTCGGCCTCGACGTGGAACGTCGCGTCGCCGGCACAGCGGTAGCGCCCGGAGATGACGCAGGGTATGCCCGCGAACGCGTCGGGAGAGCGGCCGGGGGTGACGGTGCCCCCAAGCAGTGAAACTCCCTCGGCGCGCACCCGCACCGAGGTCAGCGCCGGACGCCCGATGGTCCGGGCCAGGCGCGCCATCACGTCGTCGAGACGCTCCTCGGATTCCACGAGTTCCGAACGGCCGTGACCCAGCCCCGCGAGCCGATCGAGAAAACCCGCGTTGACGGCACGGTCGATGCCCACACAGTAGATGCGGGTCCGCCCGACCGCAGGCGCCAGCATCCGCAACAGATGGTCCTCGCCGGTGATCTGACCGTCGGTCACCAGCACGATGCTGGCCTGGCGGTCCTCGCCGGTCCCGGCCAGGATGCCCGCCGCCTGGTACAACGGCTCGGCCATCACCGTCCCGCCGCGACTTTCCAGTGAGCCCAGCCACGACGCGGCGGCGAACCGGTTGCGGTCGGTTGCCTCGACCAATCCGTCGGCCAGGCCGGTGGGTGTGTCGATCCGGTCGTCGAAGGCCAGCACGCAGAACCGGTCGGCGGCATCGAGCATGTCCACGATCCGGCCGGCGGCCCGTCGCGCGGCGATCATCTTCCAGCCATGCATCGAACCGGAGCGGTCCAGCAGCACCACGACATCGCGTGGCGCGCTGGCCGTCTGCACGGGCGGCACCAGCGTCACCGACCAGGTGCCCTCGTCCCCCTCGGCGTCCGGGACCAGCAGCGCCGACGACGACAGCTCGCTGCGGTCGACCCGGAAGCGCAGCACGAAGTCGCGGTCCGCGCGGGCGCCCGGCTGCACCTGCAAGCGGGTGGTCCCGTCGGCTTCGCTGACCGCGGTAGGCAGCGACGACCGCAGGTCTGAGACCGCGAATCCGGCGCCGTCCAGGCTCAGCGAGATCTGCAGGTCCGGACGCTCGTCGGACTCCAGCAGGCGTGGCGGTGTCACCCGGGATGCGTCGGGAACCGCGTCGGTGTCGGCCGCGGTGCCCGCGCCCGTCTGGTCGCCGGGCAGCGGCGTCCCGGCGGTGTAGCGCGGCGCCACCACCAGCGGGAACCGGAACGTGGCCTCGCCGTCCTCGAAAGACAGCGGCCCGGTCAGCCGCATCTCGATGGTGGCTTCCTCGCCGGGGCCCAGATTGCCCACCCGCACCGAAAAGACGTCGGAGCGGTCCTCCTCCACGATCGCGGCGCGCTGCCCGGACACCAGCGCCTGCTCGTAGTCCGCCCTGGCCTGCCCGCGTTCCTTGAGCACGCCGATCACCCGCCGCCCGGCCAATTCCGCGGAGAACTCGGTGACGCCGGCGCGGGCCGGCAGTGGGAACACGTAAGTGGCCTCGATCGTGGTGTCGCCGGCGTTGACGAACCGCTGCCGCACCGTCGAACTCGCCGTCATGCCGACCAGCGCGGAATCGACGTGCAGTGCCTTCAGCGGCAGCGGTCGGCCGTCGTCGGCGCTCAGCTGACCACAACCCGGCCGGCCGGTCCGAACCGGTTGCGCGGGTTCGACGGGAAGCAGCGGCAACAACTCAGCACTCATCGGGATTCCTTTCCTGGATTGGCGAGCAGGTCCAGCAGCGGCGCAGCGGCGCGGCGCAGTGCGTCGATATCGGGCAACGGGCCGTCGACGAGCAAGGTGACACTGTCGGAAAGCCGGACGGCCTGCAGTCGGGTGACGGTCGGCGCCGGGGGCCCGGCGGAGACGGTCTCGGGGACGGCGCGCCAGAACGCGCCGGCCGCGCGGGCGGGTTCGGGAGCGGGCTCCGGATCACCCAGTCCGGCGGGCATGGCGCCGTCCGGGATGGCGGCCAGCGCCTCGACCTGGGCAGCCGACATGCCCGCCAGCTGCTCCGCGATCTCGTCCAGCGACAGGCCCTGGCCCTGCAGGCGCTTGATGGCGACCAGTCGCACCAGGTGGGTGCGCCCGAACGTCAGGGCCCGGCCCCGGTTTCCGGGACGCGGCAGCAAACCGCGCGAGGTGTAGTAACGCACCATCCGCTCGGCGGGGACGGCCTTGGCCTGACGGTTGTCCGGCGCGGCGCCGGAGGCGCGCACGGCCTCGGCGGCCGCGGCGGCGAACTCGGGCAGGGTGAGCAGTTCCATACTATTTGACAGTGTCACTCAGTTTTCCGACACTGTCAAATAGCTGCCGTCCAATTGGCAACTTCCGCACCACCAGTCACAGCGCGCCATCCTGCGATCGGCGCGGCGATCCCTTAATCTGCACAGCGATGCCCTTCACACGGACCTCTCTACGCGCAGCGTCGTGCCTGGCCGCGGCGCTTTTCGCGATCGGCGGCTCAGGCGCGCTTGCCAACGCCGAGCCCAGCGCCGAGGTGAATCCGCAGGCCGCCAACTGCCCGTACAAGATCAACACCCCACCCGCGGTCGACTCCTCCGAAGTGCCCCGCGCCGGCGACCCGCCCCTGCCGCTGGCTCTGCCGCCGACTCCGATCGGCGGCAACGCGTTGAGCGGCTGCGGGATCATCGCGGCCCCCGACACTCCCCCGGTGCCGGGCGACGTCTCCGCCGAGGCGTGGCTCGTCGCGGACCTCGACAGCGGCGCCGTCATCGCAGCCCGTGATCCGCACGGCCGGCACCGCCCCGCCAGCATCATCAAGGTGCTGGTCGCGATGGCGTCCATCAACGCGTTCAGCCAGAACAAGGCCGTCGCGGGAACCGATGACGACGCAGCCGCCGAGGGCACCAAGGTCGGCGTGGACGCCGGCGGCACCTACACCATCAACCAGCTGCTGCACGGCCTGTTGATGCACTCCGGCAACGACGCCGCGCACGCTCTGGCGATGCAGCTCGGCGGCATGCAGCAGGCACTGGAGAAGCTCAACGTGCTGGCGACGAAGCTGGGCGGGCGGGACACCCGGGTGGCCACGCCGTCGGGGCTCGACGGGCCCGGCATGAGCACTTCGGCCTACGACATAGGTCTGTTCTACCGATACGCGTGGCGCAACCCCGTCTTCGCCGACATCGTCGCGACGCGGACCTTCGACTTCCCCGGCCACGGCGACCACCCCGGCTACGAACTGGAGAACGACAACCAGTTGCTCTACCACTATCCGGGAGCGATGGGCGGCAAGACCGGCTACACCGACGACGCGGGCCAGACCTTTGTCGGCGCCGCCAACCGCAACGGCCGGCGCCTGATGGCGGTGCTGCTGCACGGCACCCGGCTGCCGATCGCGCCGTGGGAGCAGGCCGCGCACCTGCTGGATTACGGATTCAGCACCGCGCAAGGCACTCAAGTGGGATCGCTGATCGAGCCAGACCCATCTCTGGTACCCGTTAGGGAGAGTCCGGCCAGCCGGGCGCCCGACAACAACCAGGCGGCGGGTCTGATGTCCTCGGCCGACTCCCTGCCGATCCGCGTCGGGGTCGCCGTCGTCGGCACCGTCGTCGTCTTCGGGCTGATCCTGATAGCGCGGTCGATGAACGGCCGCGCACAGCACTGAGAGCCCCTGCCTCTCGCCGCGCGGCTCATCGCGAAGCGCATTGCCGGCTGATTTCGGACAGGCCACCGTCATGGTGCTTCCCGCGCAGTCGATCGCAAGATAACGATTACCTCAAAAGTGTTCGGTATCAGCCCATCAGGGGTGTACGTTCGCCGCGGTGGACCAACGAGCCAGGACGTCGCCGATCACCCGCGTTCTGCGAAGAACGTGGTTGCTGCTGGCTGTCTTCTTCGTGGCCCTGGTGGCAACGCTGGGCATCTACCGCCTGCACAGCATGCTCGGCGTGCACCCACTGCCGCCCGTGCGGGTCGCGGCGGACGACGACGTCCCGCAGTTCGCCCCGAAACGCGTGACCTATGAGGTCTTCGGCCCGGCGCCCACCGGAAAGATCGCCTACCTGGATCCAGACGCCAGGGTGCAACGACTAGAAAGCGTGCCCTTGCCCTGGTCGCAGACGATCACGACGCCGCTGCCTTCGGTGACGGTCAACCTGCTGGCTCAGAGCAACAGTGACATGATCGGCTGCCGGATCGTGGTGAACGACGCGGTCAAGGACGAGCGGTCTGAAACGGGTCCGAAAGCGTTGACCTTCTGCCAGGTGATGTCCGCATGACGCCGGTGGACAGCACACCGGCGTCCCGCCCGCCGTTGCTGCCCCGGATGCTGCGCCGGTTCGCGGTACTCATCATCCTGATCTGGCTGGGCCTGACCGCTGTGGTCAATCTCGTCATCCCGCAATTGGAAGTGGTCGGAAAATCGCGGTCGGTGTCGATGAGTCCCGAAGACTCGATTTCAATCCAGACGGTCAAACGCATCGGTCAGTTGTTCCACGAGTTCGATTCCGATTACGCGGTCACGATTGTGCTGGAGTCCGGCAAACCGCTCGGCGACGACGCTCACCGCTTTTATCACGACCTGATCGCAAAGCTTTCCGCCGATACCCGGCATGTCGCCCATATCCAGGACTTCTGGGGCGATCCATTGACGGCGGCGGGGTCGCAGAGCGCGGACGATAGGGCCGCCTACGTCGTCGTGTATCTCCTCGGCAGCGACGAGACAGCGGCGTACAACTCGGTGCACGCCGTTCGGCACACGGTGGAAAGCGCGACGCCACCGAGCGGGCTGAAGGCATATGTCACCGGTCCCACCGCGTTGAACGCCGATCAGGCGGAGGCGGGAGACAAGAGCGTCGCCAGGGTCACCCTGATCACCAGTGTCGTGATCGCGGTGATGTTGCTGTTCATCTATCGGTCAGTGGTCACCATGATTCTGGTTTTGGTGACGGTAGGCATCAATCTCGGCGCGATTCGGGGTGTGGTCGCCTTCCTGGCGTATCACCACGTTTTCGGGCTTTCCACCCTGGCGGTAAATCTGCTGACGCTGCTGGCCATTGCGGCCAGCACCGATTACGCGATATTCATGCTCGGCCGCTACCACGAGGCGCGCTATGCCGGACAGGATCGGGAAACGGCGTATTTCACCATGTTTCACGGGACCACCCACGTGATCCTGGGCTCGGGTCTGACGATTGCCGGCGCCATGTACTGCCTCAGCTTCGCGCGCCTTCCCTACTTCCAATCACTCGGGGCTCCCTGTGCCATCGGCATGCTGGTTGCGGTCCTGGCCGCGGTCACGCTAGGCCCCGCGGTACTGGCCGCGGCCAGTCTGGTGGGACTCTTCGAGCCCAAACGCAGGATGAACACCCAGCGCTGGCGACGGGTGGGGACCGCGATCGTGCGTTGGCCCGGACCCGTTCTCGCGGCCACCTGCGTCGTCGCATTCATCGGCCTGCTGGCCCTGCCCAGCTACCGGACCACCTACGACCTCCGCAAGTTCATGCCCGCCAGCATGCCCTCCAATGTCGGCGATGCCGCGGCCGGACGCCACTTCCAGCAGGCGCGTCTGAATCCCGAGGTGTTGTTGATCGAATCCGACCACGACATGCGCACCCCGGTGGACATGCTGGTGCTGGACAAAGTCGCCAAAGGGATTTTCCACAGCCCCGGCATCGCACAGGTGAAGGCCATTACCCGGCCGTTGGGTACGTCCATGAAACACACGTCCATTCCCTTCATCATCAGCATGCAGGGCGTCACGAATGCCGAAAACATGCAGTTCATGAAGGACCGCCTGGACGACATGGTGGTGCAGGAGCAGGCAATGGATTTATCCATCCAGACCATGCAGCACATGTATGAACTCATGGGTCAGGTCATCGACAACACCGTCGATATGGATCACCTCACCCATGACATGTCGAATAT
This sequence comes from Mycobacterium gordonae, assembly GCF_002101675.1. GTDB lineage: Bacteria > Actinomycetota > Actinomycetes > Mycobacteriales > Mycobacteriaceae > Mycobacterium > Mycobacterium gordonae. The sequence continues at coordinate 95,506 of NZ_LQOY01000015.1, forward strand.
CACCGACGGGCTGCGCGACAAACTGTCGAACTTCGAGGATTTCCTGCGCCCGATTCGCAGCTACTTCTACTGGGAAAAGCACTGTTTCGACATTCCGGCCTGCTGGGCGATCAGATCGATATTCGACATGTTCGACAGTGTCGACCAGCTGAGCGAGAAGCTCGAATATCTAGTCAAGGATATGGATATCCTGGTCTCCCTGCTGCCGCAGATGCGCGCCCAGATTCCGCCCATGATTTCCACGATGACGATCATGCGCGACATGCTGGTGGTGTGGCACGGGACGCTGCAATCGTTCTACAAACAGTCGGAGATCAACAGCAAGGACCCCGGTGCGATGGGCCGGGTATTCGACGCGGCCCAAATCGATGATTCGTTCTATCTTCCGCAGTCTGCTTTCGAGAATCCGGATTTCAAACGGGGCCTGAAGATGTTCCTGTCCCCGGATGGGAAGGCGGCCCGATTTATCATCGCTCTGGACGGTGACCCGGCGACGCCGGCCGGCATCTCTCGCGTCGAGCCGATCAAGCAGGCAGCGACCGAAGCCTTGAAAGGAACCCCCCTGCAGGGCGCCCTGGTCTCCCTGGGCGGCACCGCGGCGACATTCAAAGACATTCAGGAAGCCGCCGTCTACGACCTGCTGATCGCCGGCGTGGCGGCGATCAGTCTCATCCTGATCATCATGATGATCGTCACCCGCAGCGTGATCGCCGCCGCGGTGATCGTCGGAACGGTGCTGGTGTCGATGGGTTCCTCGTTCGGCCTGTCCGTGCTGGTCTGGCAGGACATCCTCGGCGTCGACTTGTACTGGCTGGTGCTCGCGATGTCGGTCATCCTGCTGCTGGCCGTCGGGTCGGACTACAACTTGTTGCTGATTTCGCGACTCAAAGAGGAGATCGGCGCCGGTCTGAACACCGGAATCATCCGCGCGATGGCCGGAACCGGCGGAGTGGTGACGGCCGCCGGCATGGTGTTCGCCGTCACCATGTCGCTCTTCGTGTTCAGCGACTTGCGGATCATCGGGCAGATCGGCACCACGATCGGCCTGGGCCTGTTGTTCGACACCCTGATCGTGCGCTCGTTCATGACGCCGTCCATCGCCGCATTGCTCGGCCGCTGGTTCTGGTGGCCGCAACGGGTGCGCCCGCGCCCGGCCAGTCAGATGCTGCGGCCGCACGGGCCTCGGCGGCTGGTTCGAGCGTTGTTGCTGACGCCGACCGACCGGTCAGCTCAGACGGATCGCCTCAGGGCCCCTTAAGACTCCTGCTGTGCCTCGGGTCCCGGGGCGCCCAGCGCCGCCACCGCGGCGAGGATGGACAACAACAGGACGATCAGGTCCGGCCAGATCGCGGAGCGTTGCTGCGCGAATCCACCGAGGATCCCTCCCAGCACCGCGGACTCGACCGCGACCAGCGTCGCGCAGAAACCGATCAACGTCCCACGGTGCTGAACCGGGGCCATGACGCTGATCCACGAGATCGCCGCGACGAAGACGGCCTGAGCGGCGATGGTCGCCAAGAAGAACACGGTGCCGTACGCCCACAGCTGACTCCACTGCCCGCATGACTCGGCCGCCACGCACAGCAGGGCCGAAGCGGCGCTCAGCACAGCGCTGCCCAGCAACACCCCACGCACGCCGAAGGCGGCGAAGATCTTGCGCCATAGTGTCGAACCGATCACCAGCGCGCCGCTGGAAAGGATGACCAGCACGTGCAGACTGCCGTTGTGGTGGGCGATGCGCAGCGTGTAGAACGTGGTGCCCAGAGCGACCGGAGCGAACAGCAGGTAGGTGACGGCGTACCGGCGAAACCACGGCTGTGACCGGGCGACGGCGAAACCCTGCCGGTAGGTGTCGCGCAACGACAGCCGCGCCGGGACGGAGGTGGATCGCACCGGGCCGACGAACAGCGCCACGACGCCGGAGACGGCGAGTCCCGCGGCGCCCAGCCACAGCAGGTCGCGACGGAACGCCATCTCGTCACCGTGAGCCAGCGCGGGCACCACCAGCAGCGCAACTACCGTCGCCAGCACCGACCCCGTCGCGCCCTGCACCAGTAACAGCTCCCCGCGCCGCACGGCGCACAGTTTGCTGGAGATCATGTCGGAGTAGGCGACGCCAGAGATCGCGATGACGAATCCGCCTCCCGCGCTCGTCGTCAGGAAAACCGCGCCGGCGGTAACCCCGTTCCAGGGGACCACGGCGTCGCAGACGAACAGCGCGGCCGCGCTCACCGCGATGGCCGCCAACAGCAGATGCCGCATCGCCCCTACCCGCTGCAGCACCGCCGGCGACACCGAATTTCCCACGATCGACCCGAGGCCGTATGCCGGAAAGAGCAATGCCGCCGCCCACCCGATGCCCTGGTGTACGCAGATGTACGGCAGCACCACCGCGCCATTGCTGAGCTGCATCCCCGCGGTGTAGAAACTGCCCTGCGAAAGCAGCCGCCCGTACGGTTGGGTCCGTCCCCGAGGCATCACCGCTACCATGCGAAGAGTTTATTGCCGCCTGACCAGGCAAAACCATCCACCGATCGGATGAGGACGGAGGAGCGAGTTGTCCCCCAATCGGTGGACAACCGTAACCGAATTTATACTTGTGTCACATTCGTCACACATTTGATATCGCCACTGAGGGTTTTGACCCGGCCCGGCAGCACGCCCGGCGAATCGCCGGTCCGAGCGGCGGGAAGCACTACAATCTGCCGGATGACCGCCCTGTACGACGATGCCGGACTCACGCTCGATGAGGACGGAATGACCGTCAAGCGCTACTACTTCCCCTTCGCCAACGCGAAGCGGGTCGCCTACTCCGACATCCAGGGCATCAGGCGAGAGAAGATGAGCTGGGCAACGGGCAAGGGCCGGATCTGGGGAGCCGCCGACCCCCGCTACTGGTTCCCGCTGGACCCCCGCCGTGGTCGCAAGTCCACCCTGCTGGTCATCGACGTAGGCCGTCGGGTGCGGGTGTGCATCACACCGGAGGACCCGGCCAAGGTCATCGAAATCCTCAAGGCCAAGGTGAAGGTCTGATCGGCAAAGGTTTGCTGGTCGGGCTCACCGCGGCCAGCGTCGGAGTCATCTACGGCTACGACCTTTCCAGCATCGCGGGCGCGCTGCTGTTCATCGCCAAGGAGTTCGACCTCACCACCCGCCAGCAGGAGCTGGTGACCACCACCGTGGTGATCGGCCAGATCGGCGGCGCGCTGGGCGCCGGTGTGCTGGCCGATGCGATCGGACGCAAGAAGACAATGGTGCTGATCCTCGTCGGCTACGCGCTGTTCGCTCTGCTGGGCGCCTCGGCGATTTCCCTGCCCATGCTCTTGGGCGCGCGGCTGCTGCTCGGGGTGACCATCGGGGTGTCGGTGGTGGTGGTCCCGGTGTATGTGGCCGAATCGGCGCCGGCGGCGATACGCGGGTCACTGCTGGCCGGCTATCAGCTGGCGACGATCAGCGGCCTGATCCTGGGTTACCTGACCGGCTACTTCCTGGCGGAATACGAGAGCTGGCGCGCGATGCTGGGGCTGGCCGCCGTGCCCGCCCTGGTGCTGCTGCCGCTGCTGCTGCGGATGCCCGACACCGCTCGGTGGTACCTGATGCGCGGCCGCACCGATGACGCGCGCCGCGCATTGCTCCGGTTGGAACCCGAAGCCACCGTCGACACCGCGCTGGCGGACATGGCCGCCGCGCTCGCCGCCGACCGCAGCGGCACCGGCGGCTTCTCGGAGATGATCAGGCCGCCGTACCTGCGGGCCACCCTGTTCGTGGTGACCCTCGGCTTTCTGGTCCAGATCACCGGCATCAACGCGATCGTGTACTACAGCCCACGGTTGTTCGCGGCCATGGGCTTTCAGGGCTACTTCGCGCTGCTGGCCCTGCCGGCGCTGGTTCAGGTGGCCGGGCTGGCGGCGGTGGGCACGTCGCTATTCCTGGTGGACCGAGTGGGCCGTCGGCCAATCCTGTTGTCGGGCATAGCGATGATGATCGCGGCCGATGCGGTGCTGATCGCCGTGTTCGCCAGGAATCCCAACGGGCCGCTGGTGCTCGGGTTCGGTGGCGTGCTGCTGTTCATCATCGGGTTCAGCTTCGGTTTCGGCTCCCTGGTGTGGGTCTTCGCCGGCGAGAGCTTCCCCTCGCACCTGCGCTCGAAGGGATCGAGCGTGATGCTCACCTCGAACCTGACGGCCAACGCGATCGTGGCCGGCTTCTTCTTGACGACATTGCACTTCCTGGGTGGCGCCGGCGTTTTCGCGATGTTCGGGGCCTTCTCGATACTCGCGTTCTGGGTGGTGTACCGCTTCGCACCGGAAACCAAAGGCCGCCAGCTCGAGGACATCCGGCAGTTCTGGGAGAACGGTGGCCGCTGGCCCACCGAAGCCTCGTGACGCTGATCCGGGCCGGCACCGTCGTCGTCGGCGGCGAAGTCTGCCGCCCGGGCTGGGTGGACATCGACGGGCCGTCGATCCGTGACTGCGGCGCCGGTACGCCGCCCGCCGAAGCCGACGTCGACCTCCCCGATTCCGTTGTGGTACCGGGATTTGTCGACATGCACGTGCACGGCGGCGGCGGCGCGTCGTTCAGCGACGCCCCCGTTGCGGCCGCACGGTTCCACCGGCGCCGCGGCTCCACCACCACCCTGGCCAGTCTGGTCACCGCCGCCCCCGCCGAATTGCTGTCCGCCGTCGAGCTGCTGGCCGACGCGACCAGGCAGGGGACGGTGGCGGGCACCCATCTGGAGGGTCCTTGGCTCAGCGCGGCGCGTTGCGGCGCCCACGACCCCACCCAGCTGCGGCCTCCCGAGCCCGCCGAGATCGACGGCCTGCTCGCCGCAGCCGACGGCACCATCCGAATGGTCACCCTGGCCCCGGAGTTACCGGGCAGCGACGACGCAATCCGGCGTTTCGTGGACGCGAATGTCGTTGTCGCCGTTGGGCATACCGACGCGACGTACGAGCAGATCCAGCACGCGCTGGCACTGGGCGCCACCGTCGGCACCCACTTGTTCAACGCGATGCCGCCGATGGATCACCGCGAACCCGGACCGGTGCTGGCGCTGCTGCGACACCCGGGGGTGACCGTCGAACTGATAGCCGACGGCGTACACGTCCGCCCCGAGATGGTGGATGCGGTGCTGGGATGGGCAGGCCCGGACCGCGTCGCGGTGATCACCGATGCAACCGCGGCCGCCGGCTGCGGGGACGGTGAGTACCGGCTGGGCGCGGTGCCCGTGGTCGTCGCCGGCGGAGTGGCCACGGTGCGCGGCACCTCCACCATCGCTGGCAGCCTGGCGACGATGGACCAGCTTTTTCGCGCGGTCGCCAGCAGCGCGGGACTGACCGCCGCGGTTCAGGTGACCGCCACGACCCCGGCCCGGACGCTCGGGCTTGACCGGGTGGGCGCCATCCGCGCCGGCAAAGATGCGGATCTTGTTGTGCTGCAAAAGGATCTGCAGGTGAGCGCGGTCATGGTCGGCGGCGCGTGGCTGGATCCCCGGTAGTCGGGTGGCGCGCTTTGATCAGCGCCGGCGTCCGAACAATCGCGAAAGCGTCAGCGCCCCAACGGCTCCCGCCACCATGGCGGCCACCGTCTGGCGCGGGCGCAGACCTTCTTCGACCACGATCCGCGGGCTGATGACCGCCGGCGGCGGCGGGTCGACATGCTTGTCCCGGGGGTCCTCCGGCGCCGCCGTCGCCGCCCACGCGGTGGCGAACAGCAACAACGACCATGTCACGAACGCGAAGACCATCAATCCCAGCACCGGACCGAATGCCGCGCCCGCCGGGCTGCGGACCACCGTCTGCAGGTAGATGGAACCAACCTGCTTGAACACTTCGAATCCCAGCGCGGCCATCAGCCCGGCCCGTACCGAGGTGGAAAAACGCACCGACTCCCGCGGTAGCCGGGCGATCATCCAGGTGAACAGCAGCCAGGTCACCAGTACCGCAACGAGTACGGACACGCCCCGGAAGATCTCGTCGAACACCGAATAGTCCGGTATGTGAAGCCATCTCAGGACGGCCGCCATCGGCCTCTTCTGCCCCAGAGCGCTCAGCAAGACGGTGGCCATCAGCACCAGGAAGGTTCCCACCATCGCTCCCAGGTCGGAGAGTTTGGTGCGCACATAGCCGTCCGGCTCGACGTGCTGCTCCCACATTTCGCTCAGCGCTTCGCGCAGGTGCCACATCCAGCCCAGGCCGGCCCAGGCCGCCGTGGCCAGACCGATCACGCCGACCGACGCGCGCGCATCGATCGCCGAATTGATCAGGTCGACCAACTGCTGTCCAAGCTCGCCCGCGACCGCCGACCGGATGCGGCCGTCGATCGTGTTCAGCAGTGCCGGCCGGCTCGCCAGCACGTATCCGGCGGCCGCGAAACTGACCATGAGCAACGGGAATAACGCGAAGATGGTGTAGTAGGTCAGGCCGGCCGCGAAGAAGGTGCCCTTCTGCGCAGCGAAGCGTTTGTAGGCACGCAGCATGTGGTCGAGCCACGGATGGCGGCTGCGCAGCCGTTCCAGAAAGCCCGGCTTGTCCGTCGGCCTGGTCATGCCGCACCCGGGGCGGTGGCGGCCCAGGCGGTGCTGTACAGCACCAGCACCCAGGTGACGTAAGCGAACACCAGCAGACCCAGCAGCGGCCCGAACGTCGCCCCGGCCACGCTGCGCAGCACCATTCTCAGGTACAGCGAGCCAACCAGTTTGAACAACTCGAACCCGACAGCCGCCATCAGACCGGCCCGCATCGAGGTGGCCACACCAACCGACTCCCTCGGCAATCGAACGATGACCCAGCTGAACACCAGCCAGGACACCAGGAAAGATATCAGCACCGACACGGCTCGGAAAGCCCAGTGGAATACCGAAAGCTCGGGTATGCCAAGTAGTTTCAGTGCCACCTTCATCGGCTCGGCATGGGCCAGGGCAGCCAGCGTCATGGTGGCCACGACCACCGCGAAAGTGCCGACCACGGCGGTCAGATCGGAGACGATGGTGCGCGCGAAGCCCAGTGAGTCCACCTGATGGCCCCAGATCCTGCACAGCGCTTCCCGCAGCCGGTACATCCAGGTCTGGCCCATCCACGCGGCGAAGATCAGCCCGATCACCCCGACGGACGTGTGCGCCGAGATCGCCGAATGCATCACACCGACCAGTTGTTGACCGAGTTCGGGAGACACCCACGACCGGGTGCGGTCGTCGATCGCGTCCACCAGCTCCGGACGGCGCGACAACGCGAAGCCACCCACCGCGAAACCGATCATCAGCAAAGGAAACAACGCGATGAGTGTGTAGTACGTGAGGCCCGCCGCGAACAGGTTGCCGTTGCATGCTCTGAAGTGCAGGAAGGCGCGGATCACATGGTCCAGCCAGCCATATCGGCGCCGAAGCCGGCCGAGAGCCCCCGGCTCGACCTGCTCATCGTGCTTGTTCAGGGCCCACTCATTCCCTTTGCGGAAGGAAACCTAACCGATCGTAGACCCGCTGCAGGGTTTTGCTGGCGACATCGTTGGCACGCTGCGCGCCGGCGGCGAGCACCGACTCCAGTTCGGCCGGATCGGCCGTGAGCTCCTGCACGCGGGCCCTGATCGGGCTGATGTATTCGACGACGGCCTCGGCGGTGTCCTTCTTCAGGTCGCCGTAACCCCGCCCGGCATAGCCGTCGACCAGTGCGTCGATCGCGACCCCGGTGACCGCCGACTGGATGCTGAGCAGGTTCGACACGCCGGCCTTGGCTTGCGGGTCATACCGGATCTCGCGTTCGCTGTCGGTGACCGCCGAGCGAATCTTCTTGGCGGAGCGGGCCGGATCGTCGAGCAGGCTGATCAGCCCGGCGTCGGTGGACGCCGACTTGCTCATCTTCGACGTCGGGTCCTGCAGGTCGTAGATCTTGGCGGTGACCTTCGGAATGAGCACGTCGGGAACTACGAAGGTGTCCGGGAAGCGGCTGTTGAACCGCTGGGCGACGTCGCGCGCCAGCTCCAGATGCTGGCGCTGGTCCTCGCCCACCGGCACCAGGTCAGTGTCGTAGGCCAGCACGTCGGCGGCCTGCAGCACCGGGTAGGTGAACAGGCCGACGGTGGTGGAATCGGCGCCCTGTTTACTCGACTTGTCCTTGAACTGCGTCATTCGCGAGGCTTGGCCGAAGCCGGTGAAGCAGCCCAACACCCACGCGAGTTGGCTGTGGGCGGGCACGTGGCTCTGCACGAAGATGGTGGCGCTGTTCGGGTCGATGCCCAGCGCCAGGTACTGCGCCGCGGTGATCAGGGTGCGGCGCCGCAGCGCTTCGGGGTCCTGGGGAATGGTGATGGCGTGCAGGTCGACGACGCAGAAGAACGCCTCGTACCCGTCCTGCAGCCCCACCCACTGGGCGACCGCGCCCAGGGCGTTGCCGAGGTGCATGGAGTCGGAAGTGGGCTGCACGCCGGAGAAGATCCGGCGGGTTCCGTTAGGGGTGCTCATGATGCCCCGATCTTTTCACGCGCGGTGCAGCGGCGCGGCAACACGGCGGCGCCCGCTCCGGCGAGTGTGACACCACAGTCACGTTCGACGTCGAGCGTGACACCACATTCACGTTCGGCGCCGGCGGGCCGCCCACCCGGGGGCAGCTTGCGGTACCGGCGGTACCGCATTTACTGTCGGAAATATGCGACGTCTGCGTAGACCGTCACCGGCGGGGGCCACCAGAGAACCGATCCACCTAGGACCCACTGACGGGTCCGCGGAGCCGGTCCTGCTCCTGCACCCGTTCCTGATGTCCCAGACGGTGTGGGAGGTGGTCGCCCGCCAACTCGCCGACACCGGCCGCTACGAGGTCTTCGCGCCCACCATGGCCAGCCACAACGGGGGTCCGCGCGCCGGCACCTGGTTCCTGTCGTCGTCGGTGCTCGCCGACCACGTCGAACGCCAGATGGACGAGCTCGGCTGGGAAACCGCCCACATCGTCGGCAACTCGCTGGGCGGCTGGGTCGCGTTCGAGCTGGAACGACGAGGCCGCGCGCGCAGCGTCACCGGCATCGCGCCGGCCGGCGGCTGGACGCGCTGGAGCCTGGCCAAGTTCGAGGTGATCGCCAAGTTCATCCTCGGCATTCCGCTGTTGATTTTCGCCTGGTTGTTCGGGCCGAAGGTCATGCGGGTTCCGTTCAGCCGTCAACTGGCCACGTATGCGATCAGCGCGAAACCCGAGGGCGTCAGCGAACGCGAACTGAGCATCATCATCGACGACGTCGCGCACTGCCCGGCCTACTTCCAGCTGCTGCTCAAGGCGTTGCTGATGCCCGGCCTGCAGGAACTGGCCGAGAACGCCGTCCCGGCTCACCTGGTGATCTGCACCAAGGACCGCATCGTCCCCTCCCCCAGGTTCAGCAAGCACTTCCGCCACCATCTGCCCGATGATCACCAGTTCACCGTGCTGGAGGACGTCGGGCACGTGCCCATGTTCGAGGCGCCGGGGCGTGTCACCGAGGTGATCCTGGAATTCCTCGAGGAAGTCTCGCCACCGGTTCGCGTCCTCGAGCCGCCGGCCGGCTGACCCCGCCTCGCCAGTCGATTTGGCAGGACACAGCAGCAATACGATAAGCTGCGAATCGGTCATGAGCGCCAGCGTCAAGCCCCGGCTTGCTGGCCGGCAACCCTCCAACCGCGGTGGGGTGCCCCGGGTGATGACCAGGTTGAGTAGCCAACGGCTACGCGGCAAGCGCGGGTCCGCCGTGATCGGGCCCCTGAGCTGACAGGGAAACGAGATGCGCATTCTCCTCACCGATACAGCTCTGTCCGCTGTGCCTTTCTTTGCTAACCGCCGTTTCCAGAGCAGAAAGCGATCAGAGTGAGCTCCGACAACGACATCGACCCGACCGCGCAGTGGTCTTTCGAGACCAAGCAGATCCACGCCGGTCAGCGCCCGGACCCGACGACCAACGCGCGCGCCCTGCCGATCTACCAGACGACGTCCTACACCTTCGACAACGTCGCGCATGCCGCGGCACTGTTCTCCCTCGCCGAGCCGGGCAACATCTACACCCGCATCGGCAACCCGACCACCGACGTGGTCGAGCAGCGCATCGCCGCCCTCGAAGGCGGCGTGGCCGCCTTGTTCCTGTCCTCCGGGCAGGCGGCGGAGACGTTCGCCATCCTCAACGTGGCCGGCGCGGGCGATCACATCGTGTCCAGCCCCCGGCTCTACGGCGGGACCTACAACCTGTTCCACTACTCGCTGGCCAAGTTGGGCATCGAGGTCAGCTTCGTCTCCGATCCCGACGATCTGGAGTCCTGGCAGGCCGAGGTCCGGCCCAACACCAAGGCGTTCTTCGGTGAGACCATCTCCAACCCGCAGATCGACATCCTGGACATCCCGGGCGTGGCCGAGGTCGCGCACCGCAACGGGGTGCCGCTGATCGTCGACAACACGATTCCCACTCCCTACCTGATCCAGCCGCTGGCGCACGGCGCCGACGTGGTGGTCCACTCGGCCACCAAGTACCTGGGCGGGCACGGCTCGGCGATCGCCGGGGTGATCGTCGACGGCGGCACCTTCGACTGGACGCAGGGCCGATTCCCCGGCTTCACCACCCCCGACCCCAGCTATCACGGTGTGGTGTATGCCGAGCTGGGACCGCCCGCCTACGCACTGAAGGCCCGGGTGCAGTTGCTGCGCGACCTGGGTTCGGCGGCGTCGCCGTTCAACGCGTTCCTGGTGGCCCAGGGCCTGGAAACGCTGAGCCTGCGCATCGAGCGGCACGTCGCCAACGCCCAGCGGGTGGCCGAGTTCCTGGAAGCCCGCGACGACGTGCTGTCGGTCAATTACGCGGGGCTGCCGAGTTCGCCGTGGCACGAGCGGGCGAAGAAGCTGGCACCCAAGGGCGCCGGCGCCGTCCTGGCGTTCGAGCTGGCCGGCGGCGCGGAGGCTGGCAAAGCGTTCGTCGACGCGCTGCAGTTGCACAGCCACGTCGCCAACATCGGTGACGTGCGTTCGCTGGTGATCCACCCGGCGTCGACCACCCACGCCCAACTCAGCCCGGCAGAGCAACTGGCCACGGGTGTAACACCCGGTCTGGTGCGGTTGGCGGTGGGCATCGAGGGTATCGACGACATCCTGGCCGACCTGGAGCGTGGATTTGCTGCCGCCGGGGTATATAGCGCCTCTAAGACCAGCGACCCGCAGACCGTGGCGGCCTTCTGAGGAGACCTGACATGACGATCTCCGACGTGCCCACTCAGACGCTGCCCGCGGAAGGCGAGATCGGCGTCGTCGACATCGGCCCGCTGAGGCTGGAGAGCGGCGCGGTGATCGACGATGTCCACATCGCCGTCCAGCGCTGGGGTGAGCTGTCGCCGGCGCGCGACAACGTCGTCATGGTCTTGCACGCGCTCACCGGCGACTCGCACATCACCGGGCCCGCCGGACCGGGGCATCCGACCCCCGGTTGGTGGGACGGGGTCGCCGGGCCGGGCGCGCCCATCGACACCGACCGCTGGTGCGCGGTGGCCACCAACGTGCTCGGTGGGTGCCGCGGCTCCACCGGTCCGAGTTCGCTTGCCTGCGACGGAAAGCCTTACGGCTCAAGGTTTCCGCAGATCACCGTGCGCGACCAGGTGGAGGCGGACCTGGCCGCGCTGGCCGCGCTGGGAATAACCCAGGTGGCCGCGGTCGTTGGCGGTTCCATGGGCGGTGCCCGGGCTTTGGAGTGGATGGTCGGTCACCCGGAACGGGTGCGGGCAGGGCTGCTGCTGGCGGTCGGCGCGCGCGCCACCGGCGATCAGCTCGGCACCCAGACCACGCAGATCGCGGCCATCAAGGCCGACCCGAACTGGCAGGGCGGCGACTACTACGAAACGGGTCGGTCACCCGACGACGGGCTGCGGATCGCGCGCCGCATCGCGCACCTGACCTACCGCGGTGAGGTCGAACTCGACCGGCGGTTCGGCAACGACGCCCAAGACGGCGAAGACCCGACGGCCGGCGGACGCTACGCGGTGCAGAGCTACCTGGAGCACCAGGGCGACAAGCTGCTGGCCCGCTTCGACGCGGGCAGCTACGTGGCCCTGACCGAGGCACTCAACAGCCACGACGTCGGGCGCGGGCGCGGCGGGCTGCACGCGGCGCTCACCCGCTGCCCGGTGCCGGCGGTGGTCGGCGGGGTCACCTCCGACCGGCTCTACCCATTGCGGTTGCAGGACGAGTTGGCCGAGCTGCTGCCGGGTTGCGCCGGGGTGCGGGTGGTCAAGTCGGTCTGCGGGCACGACGGCTTCCTGGTGGAATCCGACGCCGTCGGGGTTTTGATCCGCGAGACCCTCGATTTGGCGCTCGCACAGGGCGCGTGTTCGCGGTGACCCGCTCCCGGCGTGACCGCTCCCTGTCGTTCGGCTCGGCGGCGGCCGCCTACGAGCGGGGCCGCCCGACCTATCCGCCCGACGCGATCGACTGGCTGCTGCCCAGCGGTGCGCGCCAGGTGCTCGACCTGGGCGCCGGCACCGGCAAGCTGACCACCCGGCTGGTCGAGCGTGGGCTGGACGTGGTGGCCGTCGACCCGGTGCCCGAGATGCTCGAAGTTTTGACCGCATCGCTGCCCGACACTCGCGCACTGCTGGGCACCGCGGAAGAGATTCCGTTGCCGGACAACAGCGTTGATACGGTACTGGTTGCCCAGGCGTGGCACTGGGTGGATCCGGCCCGCGCGATTCCGGAGGTGGCTCGGGTGCTGCGGCCGGGGGGACGGCTCGGCCTGGTGTGGAACACCCGTGACGAGCGACTGGGCTGGGTGCGCAAGCTGGGCGAAATCATCGGCCGCGACGAGGACCCGCTGCGCGACAGCGCGACCCTGCCCGAGCCCTTCACCGACGCGCAGCGCCACCAGGTGGAGTGGACGAACTACCTGACGCCGCAAGCGCTTATCGATCTGGTCGCGTCCCGCACCTACTGCATCAACTCGCCCGCCGAGGTACGCACCAAGACCCTCGACAAGGTCCGCGAGCTGCTGGCCACCCACCCGGCGCTGGCAAACTCCGCCGGGCTGGCGCTGCCGTACGTCACGGTGTGCGTGCGGGCCACCCTTTCCTGATTGCCCTCGGCCGCGTGCGGCATGCCGATCAATTCGGGGTGCCCAGAAATTGACCGGCACGGCGGTCGCTTTCTCGAAATGGACAACAACTGCCATGTTGTGCCTTTGATAGACAAATGCTGAAATTTGGTTCAGAGTTAATCTCGAAAAGGTAACGTTTGCATTTTATTTCGACAATTGGATCCAGCCAATTTCGGGCTCCGCCGTATGTCGGTCGGCGTCGCGGACATGCCGCGACCGACGACGACGAGAGAGGCGGAGGCCGATGAGCTTCCTAGCGTTGCCGCCGGAGGTCAATTCGGGCCTGATCCTGGCCGGCGCGGGTTCGCAGCCGATGCTGGCTGCGGCGACGGCCTGGAGCGGGTTATCGGATGAATTGTTCATCGCTGCAGATTCTTTCGGTTCCATCGTGGCCGGTTTGACGGCCGCGGCCTGGCAGGGTCCGGCGGCGGCGGCGATGGCGGCCACGGCCCTCCCGTTTCGGAACTGGCTCTCCGCAGTCGCTGCGGAGGCAGGGCAGGCAGCCGGGCAGGCTAACACCATGACCGCGCTGATCGAGACAGTGCGTTCGGCGGTGGTGCCGCCGGTTATGTTGGCGGCCAACCGATCTGAACTGGTCTCGCTCGCTCTGTCGAATCTCTTCGGGCAGAATGCGCCGTCGATTGCGACGGTCGAGGCCGCCTACGAACACATGTGGGCTGCCGACGTGTCTGCGATGTCGGCATACCACGCCGGCGCGGCGGCGGTGGCTTCGGCGCTCACGCCGTTCGCCGAGCCGATGATCAATTTCAGTGCGGGTGTGGCTAATTCGGGCTCAGGGAACATCGGCAACGCCAACCTGGGCATCTTCAATGTGGGCAGCGGGGACGTCGGCGACCTCAACCTCGGCGCCGGTAACGCCGGGAGCACCAACATCGGCTTCGGCAACTTGGGCACGGACAACCGCGGTGTGGGGAACGTCGGCGTCGGGAACGTCGGCTTCGGCAACTCGGGGCTCGGCATGACCGCGGCCCTGAGCAACATCGGCTTCGGGAACACCGGTAGCAATAACGTCGGGTTCGGGAATTCCGGCGTCGGAAACATCGGCTTCGGCAACACCGGTCCGTTCACCATCCCCGGCTTGACCATTGACGAGCTCGGCTTCAGGGTGCCGCTGAGCGGCAGTACCGCCCCGTTCACGATCACCGGTTTCAGCGTGGACAGCTTGGGGGTAAGCCTGCCGCTGCAGGGAAGTACGGACCCCTTCGTCATCCGTGGATTCACCATTCCGCGATTCGATCTCAGCCTGCCGCTGCACGGCTCCACCGGTGACGTGACAATTCCGGGATTCACCATTCCCGGGTTCCCGCTACACGTCTCCCTGGCCGGCGGCCTGGGGTCGATCGAAGTGCCGATCACCATTGCCGGTGGCCCCGGGTACGGAAACTCCACCACCGCACCGTCTTCCGGCTTCTTCAACAGCGGCGCCGGCAGCACCTCGGGTGTCGGAAACATCGGGTCCGCTATTTCGGGCTTCTGGAACCAGGTACCTGACTCGTTGCCCGGAGGACTTTCGGGCTACTACAACGTCGGGCAACTCACCTCCGGCCTGCTGAACGTGGGCAACACCGTCTCCGGCGTCTACAACACCAGCGCCCTGAGTCTCCTGGCACAGGCCTTCGACTCGGGTGTGAGCAATATCGGCCGGCAGCTCTCGGGTTACTTCTTCACCGGTAGCCGCGCTTGAGCAGGTGTTTGGCTCCGGCGTTCATCGCCTCCGGTCCGGCGACGTCGAAACCGAAGGCATTGGCCAGCCGGTTGGTGATGCCGAAGACCAGGGCGACGTTGAGCGCGTCGGTAATCTGCTGCGGAGTAACGCCTTCGGCCAGCGCGGCGCGGATGTCGTCCGGGGTGCAGGGCTTCGTCAACATGCGCAACGTGGCGCGCAGCGGCTCGCTGATGGGTGCGGTGTCCAGGTCTGCGAGGACGGCTTGCACGGTGGCCGGATCACCGTATGCCTGGCTGGATGTGGCGGAGTGCGCGGCGACGCAGAATGAGCACTGGTTGGCCTGAGAGACGACGGCGGCCATCAGCTCGCGGTCGCCGACGGACCATTGCGACGGTCCGCGCATGGCCTCGTGCGTCAGTGGCCCGGCGCCATAGAAGTCGGCGCGGTACAGCGCCAGCTTGACGGCGTCGACCACGGGCTGGCGGGTCATCAGCCGGATCACCGCGAACAGTGCCTTGGTCGGAAGGGAATGGCCCCGGTCCAGGACGGTCAGCCTCATCGGTCCGTCGCCTCTGCGAGAGCGGCCAGTGCGCTGTCGTACTGGCGGCTGGCCTGGCCGACGGCGGCGCAGACGGCGATCTCGAAAATCTGGTCTTCGCTGTACCCCGCGGCCCTGACGGCGGCGACGTCGTCGTCGGTCACCTGGTAGCAGCGGTGGGCGACCTTGTCGACCAGCCTGCTTAGCGGCCCGCTGGGTGCGGTGTTGTCGAACGCGGCCCGGCGCAGCTCAGCGGGTGTGTGCGCGTCGCTGTCGAGGATGCGGGCGATCAGGGCCCGATGCAATTGGCTGATGTCAGTCATCGTGGTCATATTCCCCCTTTCTGTCATGACGACGAATGGCCAGCCACTGATGTGACGAGACCCGCGTGATGACCGAGAATTGGCCGGTGGCTCCGCTCGATGTGAACCCGGCCGAGTTGTCGGCTGCGGGGCAGGAGCTGGCCGGAGACGAGAACGGCCTGGTCGCCGCCCTGTCAGCGTTGACGGCCGGGCTTTCGGGGGTGAATCCCGGCCAAGACCCGCTGGGGCAGGAGTTTGCCCGGGGTTATCGGCGTAGGGGTGGGGGGTTGCTCATGGCGGGCGCGGCGGCGGTCAGCGCGGCTCAGCGCCTGGCGTACGGAATCAGGAAGCAGCCTGGACGACGTCGCGGACGCTATCCCGCCACTCCTTGTGCGCGAGGAGCAAATCTACGAATAGCAGCCGAGTGATATCACCGGCGATAGCACTTTCCAGAGACGGGTGCCACCCGACTCCAGGTACAGAAGTGACGCATGTAACCCCGCACGCGCGACAGCCCCGGCATCAAGCCCATGACAACAGATTCAACATCGGTTGGCCGGCAGCACTCGCGCCGTAAGCTCTCGCCTCGACCTCGACCTCGCTCCCCTACTGCGCAACCGGCAAGTCCGGGCACAACGTCATGTAGCCGACTTTGGGCGATATCCACTGCTGCCAGTCCTCGTGGCTGACGTTCGACGTCAGCTTCGAACAGAGCAGTGTGACAGTCGCATCGAGCGGGGTGGGCGAAAGTCGCACGGTGGTGTCGGCACTGCCGGAAGCCAGGCTCCGCCCGTCGGGACTGAACGCGACACTGAGGACGGCGTCGGTGTCGCTCCACAACGGTTGGCCCAGCGGGTGCGCATGGTTCAGGTCGTCCAGGTTCCACAACTGCACCGCGTGGTCCGCACTGCCGGACGCCAGCGTGTGGCCGTCGGGGCTGAAGGCCACCTGATACACGTAACCGGTGTGCCCGTGCAGCGGACGGCCCAGCGAGCTCGGGCGCGCCGGGTCGGTCACGTTCCACAGCAACACGGTGTCATCGCCACTGCCCGACGCAAGCGTGCGCCCGTCGGGGCTGAACGCCACGCTGAAAATGGAGCCCATGTACTGGCGAAAGGGCTGACTCAGCGCGACCGCATGGTTACGGTCGGTGACCGTCCATAACCGGATAGTGGCATCGTCGCCCCCGGAGGCCAGGGTGCGCCCGTCGGGACTGAAAGCGACACTGCGCACCGGCGCGCTGTGACCGGTAAGTGGCCCGCCCAACGGCACTGGGTGCGAAACGTCCGAGACATCCCACAACCGGACGGTGCCGTCGTCACCGCCCGCGGCCAGGGTGTGCCCGTCGCGGCTGAACGCGACGCTGCGCACCGGCGCGCTATGACCGGTCAACGGCCCACCCGACGGAACCGGATGCGCCACGTCCGCGACATCCCACAACCGGACGGTGCCGTCGTCGCCGCCGGAGGCCAGGGTGTGTCCGCCGGCATTGAACGCGACGCTCTGCACGGCGCCGGTGTGACCCCGCAGCGGCTGGCCCAGCGCTCGCGGGTGTACCGGGTCCGCGACTTCCCACAGCCGGACGGTGGCATCGTCGTTGCCGGAGGCCAGCACCCGCCCGTTGGGACTGAACACCACACTGTGCACCGCGCCGGCATGCGTCTGCAGCGGCAGCGCGGTGTCGAGATTCCACAGCTGGATGTTGCCGTCCTGACTTCCGGAGGCCAATGTGCGCCCGTCCGGGCTGAAGGCGATGCTGGGCACGTTTCCGCTGTGCCCCGACAGCGGTCCGCCCAACGGACCGGCGTGCGCCGGGTCTGTGACGTCCCACAATCGCACGGTGTCGTCGTCGCTACCGGAGGCCAGGACATGCCCGTCGGGACTGAACGCCAGGCTTTGCACGATGCCGCTGTGTCCGAGCAGGGGTCCGCCCAGTTGCCTGGGGTGTGCCGGGTCGGCGAGATCCCACAACTGGATGTCGCCGTCACCACTGCCGGAGGCGAGGGTCCGCCCGTCTGGGCTGAAGGCCAGATCCTGCACGAAACGGGTGTGGCCCAAAAGGGGTTCGCCCAGCGGGACAGGCCGCGCCGGGTCGGCGAGATCCCACATTCGCACCATGCCGTCGGCGCCCCCGGACGCCAGGATCCGGCCACCGGGACTGAACGCCACACTGGCCACATCGGCGCCCTGAACCTGCAGCGGCGAACCCAGCGGACCCGCATGCCCCGGGTCGGCGACGTCCCACAACCGCACCGTCCCATCACCGCCACCGGAGGCCAGCACCCGCCCGCCGGGGCTGAACGCCACACTGGCCACACCGGCGCCCCGGCCCTGCAGGGGCCCGCCCAGCGGACCCGCATGCCCCGGGTCGGCGACGTCCCACAACCGCACCGTCCCATCACCGCCCCCGGAGGCCAGCATCCGCCCGTCCGGACTGAACGCCACACTGGCCACAGCGGCGCCTGCACCGAGCGAGACCAGTGCCCGTGGGTGCGCCGGATCGGCGACGTCCCATAAGCGCACAGTGCCGTCGCCGCCGCCGGAGGCAAGGACGTGCCCGTCGGGACTCATCGCCACGGCGCCGACCGGCGCGGGCGTGGTGATGATGATGCGAGTGTTGTTCAGCACGCTGGCGGCGGTGTACAGCGCTCCGCGGCCGGCAGCAGGGTCCGAACGCAACCGCTGCGCCGCCAGCGTGGCGGTCAGCGCGCGAATGTCGCTGTCGGTGAAGGTTCCGGAAAACACCGCAGCGGCTTGGGAATCCAGTTCGGCGGCCAGAGCGTTGCGCGCTTCCCGGGTGGCTTGCCGGTACATCACCACCGCCACCGCGGCACCGATGACGGCGATGACGGCGATGACGGACGTTCCGGCCAGCACGGCGCGCAGGATGCGGCTTCGCTGTCGCAGTGCCGCCGCGCTGTCTTGAGCCTGTTCGCGCGCTTGGGTTTCCGCGGCGGCGAGCTTCTTCGCAGCGTCGAGTTCGGCTTGTTGGCGCTGCTTTTCCAGCGCGGCCTGTTCGTTCTCACGCTGCCGCGAGGCGAGCAGGTAGTCGCGGACGTGGTTGAGACGGTCCCCGAATCCTGGCTTGGCAATCAGGTTTTCGGCCGCGGTCAGGCGCGGGCCGGGCAGCAGCCAGGCATCCTCGCGGTGTTCTTTGTGCCATTCTGCGGCACTGCGTTCCAGCGCGTCGGTGGCCTTGAGGTCTTCACTCTCTTCGGCCAGCCAGCCGGCCAGCTCTTCCCATTGGCGCAGCAGGCTTTCCAGTGCGACCTCGACGACTACCTCACCGTCGCGCAGGTCCTTCATCAGCAACCGCCGGGCGATGAAACGCTCCAGCAGCGAATGACTGTCGGCCGGCAGGTCGTCCCAGCGCGCCAGCCGTCGCATCGGCTGGTCGTTGTCGGGATTGATGGTGGCCAGCCAGGGGATGAACGCCGCCCGAAGCCGGCGCAGTTGCTCGGCACGCTCACCGGGTTCCGACGACAGCAGCTCGTGGATCTCGGCTTGTACGACGCCGTCGATACCGCCCCGCTCCTCATAGGGCTTGGCGGTCAGCCGGCCCGTCGACCCGTAGTCGCGGTACAACCATGCCAGCGTCAGAGACAGCAGCGGCAGCGTGTCCGCGCCGACGGTGGTGTCGGCGAGCAGGCGGCGCACCAGATCCTCGTCGAGGTACAGCGGACGTCCACCGTCGGTAGATCGCTGCGCCGGTCCGGTGATCACGCTGTGGAACTGCGTCGCGTCCATCGGCCGCAGGTCGAACTGCCTGGTCTGCAGTCCGGCAAGGGCAGGAGCGGTCTGCATTACCTCGTAGCGGTCGGTGCGGATGGTCGCCGCCACGATGAACGGCAGCCCGTCCTGGCCGTCGCCACCGAGGGCCAGATCTCGTATCAGCGCCAGCAACCCGGCGGCCTCGCCGCCGGCGTCGGCGGTGAACAGCTCCTCGGCTTGATCCAGCGGCAACACGATCGTCGGCGGCTGGCGCTCGGCGGCCGCGTCGAGTACACCCCCGGCGTTGCGGCATTCCAGCAGCCAGGTCCGCAGCGCCGCCGCGTCACCGCGGGTACAAGCATTCTTGATGTCACCCAGCGGCGGCTCGAGAAGGCCGAGTCGTTGGCGCGTCGCGCAAATCGCCTGCGCCAGACCGCACGCTCCGGTGAGCGCCCTGAGCTCGGGCCGCACGATGTCCAGCACCAGATAGCTGCGCTTATCTCTTTGCAGCCGGGGCACGATACCGGCCCGCAGGAAACAGGACTTGCCCGCTCCGGACGCGCCCAGCACGACGAACAGCGTCTCGTCGCTCTCCCGCATCCCGTGCAGCGCGTCCATCGCCCGGACCAGCTCGGCGTCGCGACCGAAGAACACTCCCGCGTCGACCGGCTGGAAGGTCTCCCAGCCCCGATACGGCGGCCGGTCCGGCTCCGAGGGCGGTGGCCAGGGGAACGACGCCGCGCCGATGCCGCTCTGCATCGTGTTTGCCAGTCCAGGCATAGCGCCGGTTCGAGGTGACACCACGGGTGCGGGCGCCTCGATGCGCTCTCCGCCTGTCTCCCCGCGCCGCGGCGTCGCCAGGGCGGCCGCCGCGGCCACAGCCAACTCACCCGCGCTCGGGTAGCGATCGGCAGGGTCCTTCGCCATGCCGCGGGCGACGACGTCGTCGAAGCCGACCGGCACGGCGGGTTGCCGCTCACTCGGGCGCGGCGGCGGCGTCGTCAGATGCGCCGTCATCTGTTGTGCCACAAGGTCACCGGCGAACGGCCGTTCTCCGGTGAGACATTCGTAGAGCACGCAGGCCAGCGCGTACACATCGGTGCGGGCATCGGCGACGTCGCTCATCAACCGTTCTGGAGCCATGTAGGCCCAGGTGCCGACGGTGCGGCTCGCGGTGGTCAGTTTGGATGCCGAATTGTCCTGTGCGATACCGAAATCGATCAGGTAGACGAAGTCGTGGTCGGTCATCAAGGCGTTGGATGGTTTGACGTCGCGGTGCACCAGGCCGCTGGCGTGAGCGGCATCCAGGGCGGCGGCGATCTGTTCGACGACCCGCACGGCTCGCTCGGGAGCCATCGGACCGTCTCGCCGCAGCGCGGCATCCACGTCAAGTCCATGGATGATCGGCATCACCAGATACAGACGTCCGTCGATCTCGCCGGTGTCGTGAATGGGAATGATGTGGGGCTCGGTCAGCCGCGCTGAGATCAGCGCCTCTCGGCTGAACCTCTCCCGGAATCCCGGGACGCGACTGCGCTCGCCGGGCAGGATCTTGATGGCCACGTCGCGTCCCATGACGGTGTCGTGCGCCTTGTAGACCTCGCCCATGGCGCCCTGGCCGATCAGCTCGAACAATTGGTATCGACCGAATTCGCTCGCTTCCAACCGACGCGCTTCCCTTCCGTTGCCCGCGACACCCGCGGGTTACGCACATTGAACCGGGCCGGGGTGCGTCGATGTGGGGAAATCGCGCGATGTAGCCGACTCAGAACGACAAGCCCGAGTACATCAATCCGTTCGGGTCGTACTGCTGGCGCACCGAAGCCAGCCGCGACAGGTTGGACCCGAAGTACCGCGACGCCGGCGTGTTGGGTTCCAGATAGTTGACGTAGCCGCCGGCCGAAACCTGTTGCACCGTCGTGTGCGCGGTGGCCACCCACGTGCTGGCCGTCGATGTCTGCCCGCTGCCGTTCTCGACGTACCACTGCGCGACGGCGGCGTGGCGGCGCCACGGGAACGCCGAGCCGGCCGGGTCGACGTCGCCGACCGCGCCGCTCAAGGTGTCGACGATGACCGACGCCCGACCGCCGGCCGGTGGCCACTTTCCGAGAGCGGCGACAATCGCTTGTGCCGCAGTCGAATTCATGGTGCCGATCACGTCGGACCCGGCAACGAAGCCGCGCGGCGAGCTGGTCGCGCTGCCGCCGGCCAGGTACATCACCAGATCCATGTGGGTCATGGTCTTGTGCTCGGTCGCGGTCGGCTGCGCCCCGACCGCGGAGGTGATGGCCTGCGCCACCGCCTTACCCGAGCCCGCCGGGCAGGTCGCCAGCACGTGACAATCTCCTGTTGCCGAGCCCGTGGTCCCCGCGACCGACAGATCGACCAGCCCCCAGGTGTTACGGTCCGCGGCCGAAAGCCAGGTCTGCCAGCCGGTCAGCACCTGCGCGCCGGCGGCGGGGGCGAAATCGACTCGCACCACGTCGGAGTCCGAGGTGAAGAAGGTTGCGAATGTCAGAGACGTGGTCACCCCGAAGTTGCCGCCGCCCCCGCCGCGCAGCGCCCAGAACAGATCGGGGTGCTCCTCGGCTGACGCGGTGACCGTTTCGCCGCTGGGCAAGACCACGGTGGCCGACCGCAGCGCGTCACATGTCAACCCGGCGTGCCGGGAGTCGGCGCCCATCCCGCCGCCCAGTGTCAGCCCGGCCGTCCCGACGGTGGGGCAGCTGCCGGTGGGAATCGCGCGGCCGGCAGATGCCAGCGCCTGCTGCACGGTGTACAGATCCGTCGCTGCGGGCACCGTGACGGTACCGGCGGCGCTGTCGACGCTGACGCCACCGGTCAGCCCGCGCAGGTCCAGGACCATGGCGCCGTTGGCGCTCGACGCGCCGGTGTAGGAGTGCCCGCCGCCGCGCGGGGCGATCTTGAGCTTGTTGGCTGCCGCGAACGCGAGGGCCTTCGCGACGTCGGCGGCGGAGGTGACCACCACGACCGCCGCCGGCGTGGCGGCGTTGTAGTTGGAGTTGAAGATCTGCTTGGCGGTGGTGAAGGAGGCTCCGTCGGCGGGGATCAACACCTTGCCGCCGATCGAGGAAGCCAGGCCGCTCCACGCGCCAGTGGGTTCCGCCCACGCCAGCGGCCGCGATATTCCAAACAGTGCCGAGCCCGCCAACGCTCCAGCGGCCCCCCGAAGAAATGCCTGGCGAGAGATCATGAGCCGCATTGTTCTTCGCGGTGCCATCGAATGCGATCCTCGTGCAACGTGTCGCGCACAGCGTGACGCGATTGTGTCCGCGTGGCGGCAAAACGCCGGTCCTGCGAAACCTTTACGCCATCGTGTCCCGAATGAGACTGTGAAGGACAAAGGTTCGAGAGGTCGCTTGAGTGCCGCCAGAGGGTGCTCTCCAACAATCCTGAGGGAGCCCACCATGCAGCCATGGCGTCATCAACCGCTGACCGTTCGATTACTCGCCGGCACCGCCTGCCTGTTGACCGCGGGCGCCGCGTTCGCCGCCCCGGCCGAGGCCAGCCCCGTCGACGACGCATTCATCACCGCGCTGAGCAACGCCGGCATCAACTACGGCGACCCGATCAACGCCGAGAACCTGGGCAAGTCGGTCTGCCCGATCCTGGCGCAGCCGGGCGGCTCGTTCAACACGGCGGCTTCCCGGGTCTTCGCCAGCCAGAGCGGCATGTCGCCCGAGATGGCCGGCATGTTCACCACCATCGCGATTCAGATGTACTGCCCGTCGGTGATGGCCGACGTCGCGGCCGGCAAGGTGCCGGGCGCGCTGCAGCAGATTCCCGGGGTCGGCAGCATTCCGGGTCTGGCCAACATCCCAGGCATGCCGGGGTCTTAACCCCAATGGCGGCGACCCGCCGCGCCCGGCTCCGCCGCGCTTGCGATCGCCGCTACCCCAATGGCGGCGACCCGCCGCGCCCGGCTCCGCCGCGCTTGCGATCGCCGCTACCCCGTACCCAGCGGGTCGATGGTCCACGCGATGTAGACCATCACCGCTCCCACCGACGCGGTGGTGAGGAAGTCGGTCCCCCGGCTGCGCACCACCAGCAGACCGGCCCGCTCGTCAGGCAGGGCCAGCCGCAGCACGGCGGCCACTCCCACACCGATGCCGATCAGCAGCGCGCCGCGGCGCCAGAAGTTGGCGCCCGCCAGCACGAATGCCACCAGGAAGATGAGCCCGACGAGCAGGATCGGCCATTGGGCGCGCGCCGCGCGCCCCAGAATGGCCCGAACCGTCATCGGATAGTCACCGCCGTTCGGCCAGCTCGACGACGTTGGTCAACAGGAAGGCGCGGGTCAGCGGACCCACTCCCCCTGGGTTGGGTGAGATGTGGCCGGCGACCTCCCAGACGTCGGGATGCACGTCCCCGGTGAGTTTCCCGTCCACCCGGCTGACACCGACGTCGACGACGGCGGCACCGGGGCGCACCATGTCCGCGGTCAGCATGTGCGGCACCCCGACGCCGGCCACGATGATGTCGGCCTGCCGCGTCAGCCCGGGCAGATCGCGAGTTCCGGTGTGGCACAACGTGACCGTGGCGTTCTCGGAGCGGCGGGTGAGTAGCAGCCCCAGTGGGCGGCCCACCGTCACCCCGCGCCCGATGACCACCACGTGCGCGCCGGCGATCGGCACGTCGTAGCGGCGCAACAGGTGCACGATGCCGCGCGGGGTGCACGGCAAGGGCGCCGGCATGTTGAGCACCAGCCGGCCCAGGTTGGTCGGGTGCAGACCGTCGGCGTCCTTGTCGGGGTCGACGCGCTCCAGCGCGGCGTTCTCGTCCAGATGCTTGGGCAGCGGCAACTGGACGATGTACCCGGTGCAGTCAGGGTTGGCGTTCAGCTCGTCGATGGTCTCGTTGAGCGTCTCGGTCGAGATGTCGGCGGGCAGGTCGCGACGGATCGAAGTGATGCCGACCTTGGCGCAGTCGGCGTGCTTGCCGCGCACATAGGCCTGCGACCCCGGGTCGTCACCTATCAGGATGGTGCCCAGGCCGGGTGTGCGGCCCGCGGCCGTCAACTCTGCGACCCGCTGCGTCAGGTCGACGAAGATCTCGTCGCGGGTGGCCTTGCCGTCCAGCGTGATTGCGCCCACGCCAGACAGTCTGGCACGACTGGGCGCCGCTGACTGAGTGCGACCGCTGGGTCGAGGCTGCGGTGGCGGCAACGAAGCTGTATCCAGGGCGGCAGGCAGCCGAACTTCGCGCCCTCATCGCAGGTTCGCCGCTCTGGGCGCAGTTTCGACGCGACCGCGGGCACCCCCGCTGCACCCGGCGTCGCAGGTGTCGCGATCACGGTTAGGCTGCCTATATGTCTGCAGCCCCAGACGTCCTGAGCCCCGCCACTCTCGGTCCGCTGACCCTTCGAAACCGGACCATCAAGTCCGCGACCTTCGAAGCCCGCACCCCGAACGCGCTGGTGACCGACGACCTGATCGAGTACCACCGCAAGCCCGCCGCCGGCGGGGTCGGCATGACCACCGTCGCCTACTGCGCCGTCTCCCAGGGCGGGCGCACCGAGGGCAACGGAATCTGGATGCGCCCCGAGGCGGTACCCGGCTTCCGGCGTCTCACCGATGCGATCCACGCCGAAGGCGCCGCCGTCAGCGCCCAGATCGGCCATGCCGGCCCCGTCGCCAACGCCCGGACCAACGGCGCGACCGCCCTGGCCCCGGTGCGCTTCTTCAACCCGATCGGCATGCGATTCGCCAAGAAAGCCAGCGCCGACGACATCGACGACGTGCTGGCCGACCACGCCAAGGCGGCCCGATTCGCCGTGGAGGCCGGCTTCGACGCCGTAGAGATCCACTTGGGCCACAACTATCTGGCGAGCGCATTCCTGTCTCCGCTGATCAACCGCCGCACCGACGAGTTCGGCGGGTCACTGGCCAACCGGGCCAAGGTCGCCCGCGGGCTGGTGATGGCCGTGCGCCGGGCCGTCGACCAGGGGCCGCGGCAGATCGCGGTCACCGCCAAGCTCAATATGTCCGACGGGGTGCGCGGCGGCATCTCCAACGAGGAGTCGCTGATCACGGCGAGGTGGCTGGAGGAAGACGGTGGGCTGGACGCGATCGAGCTGACCGCGGGCAGCTCCCTGGTCAATCCGATGTACCTGTTCCGCGGCGACGCACCGCTCAAGGAGTTCGCCGGCGCCTTCAAGCCGCCGCTGCGCTGGGGCATGCGGATGACGGGCAAGAAGTTCCTGCGCGAATACCCCTACAAAGAGGCGTATTTGCTGCGCGAGGCCAAGCTGTTCCGCGCGGAGTTGAAGCTGCCGCTGATTCTGCTGGGCGGCATCACCAACCGGGAAACCATGGACCTGGCGATGGCCGAGGGGTTCGACTTCGTCGCGATGGGCCGGGCTTTGCTCGCCGAGCCGGACCTGATCAACCGGATCGCCCGCGACGGCGCGGGCGTGCGATCGGCGTGCACCCACTGCAACCAGTGCATGCCGACGATCTACAGCCGCACCCACTGCGTGGTCACCGGGGCGCCGGACTAGGGCCCCGTCCCCGTGTAGATCAGGCCGGAGAGGCGCTGGCCGACGTTCATCCAGCCGGAGTTGAAGGCCTGCGTGATCAGGTCGAGCGTGCTGGTGTTGAGCACCCCTGACATCCCGGCGCCGCGGTTGAGCAGACCGGAGAGCTGGGTGCCGTAGTTGAGCGCCCCCGAGGCCGATCCGAGCAGCGGGTCCGAGATCGCGTTCAGGAATCCGGACAGCCCGGACCCGGAGTTCCAGAAGCCCGAACCACCGCCGCCGCCGATGTTGAAGAACCCTGACGACGGCAGCGACGTCGTGTTCCAGAAGCCCGGCGTGCCGCCGAAGCCGGCGATCGGGATCTCGATCGGGCCGAGGGTGGAGGCGACATGCAGCTCCAGCGGGATCCGGTCGATGACGGCTGTCGGGAGCCCGAAGGCCGGAGTGGCGAAGTTCAGCCCGAAGTTCAGCGGAATGTTGGGGATCCCGCCGCCCGGGATGCCGGAGCCCGGGATGGTCAGGAACAACGGCAGGCCGATGTGGATGGGTTCCAGCGGGATGGTGAATCCCGGGAACGTCGCCGTGCCGGCCAGGATCGATATCGGATTCACGGTGAATCCCGGCGACGTGACGCTAACGCCCGCCGGGCTGCCCGCGATCTTGATGGGCCCCGGAATCACCAGTGCGTAACTGGCCACGACGTAGAGGTCCGAGCTGCCACCGGATATTGCCGTGCTGGGTGCGGTGCTGTAGTTGACGGTGAAGTTCGGCGTGCTGATGGTGAACGGGCCGACGTTGACCGGGCCGACATCGACTGTCGGGTTGACCCCCAAGTGGATCGACGGGATCGGGATCGACGGGATGCTGACCGGGCCGATACCGCCAGATGTGTTGATATATAGCGGAATTGACGGAATCTGGATGGGCGGCAGCACCGTGATCGGGCCGACGCCGCCGATCAGATCGCCGCCGACCGCCGGGAATTGCGGAACGGTGTAGCCGAGCGTGAAGCCGGCCAGGCCCTGGTAGTTGCCGCGCCACAGGATGCCGTTGCTGTAGTTGCCGGACATGAACGCGCCGGTGTCGACGTTGCCGGCGTTGGCGATGCCGGTGCTGGCGTGCCCGGTGTTGAACCAGCCGCTGTTGACGTTGCCCGGGTTGAAGTCGCCGGTGTTGACGTTGCCGGCGTTGAAACTGCCCGAGTTGTAGTGCCCGGCATTGCCCAGCCCGGTGTTGAAATTCCCGGCGTTAAACAACCCCGTGCTGGCGATCCCGGAGTTGCCGATCCCGGTGTTGTAGCTGCCCGAGTTGAACAGCCCGAAGTTGCCGGTGCCGGTGTTGAAGAACCCGACATTGCCGGTGCCGGAGTTGAACAACCCCAGATTGCCGGACCCGGAATTCAGCGCGCCGATCCCAGTCAGGTTGTTCCCGGTCAGCCCGATGCCCAGGTTGTTGTTGCCGGTGTTGGCCAGCCCGATGTTGCCCAGGCCCACGTTGGCCAGCCCGGCGTTGAAGCTGCCGGAGTTGCCGAACCCGTTGTTGCCGATGCCGGCCAGCCCCGCCGACAACCCGGAGTTGCCGAACCCGATGTTGCCGTCGCCGATATTGGCCAATCCGACATTGTGGTCGCCGATGTTGCCCAGGCCCAGGTTCTGCAGCCCGACATTGCCCGCGCCCACGTTGAAGTCCCCGACATTGCCCAGGCCCAGGTTGAAGTTGCCGACGTCGGCCAGACCGATGTTGGCCAGCAGCGTCCGGCTCACCCCGTCCCCGGCCGTCAACAAGCCGGCCACGTGGTGACCCACATTGCCCAGACCCGACACCAGCGCCGGGGCCCCCAGCGCCGCGGTGTTGTAGAGCCCCGAGACTCCCGACCCGAAGTTCAGCAGTCCGGAGTTGAGGGTGCCGACATTGAAGTAACCCGAGCCTGTCCCCAACAATGCGTCGTGTGCCTGGTTCCACCAACCCGACATCCCGGCACCGAAGTTGCCCCAACCCGATCCCCCACCGGCGCCGCTGTTGAAGAAGCCCGACGACGGCACGGTCGTCGTGTTGCCGAAGCCCGGTGTGGCCGGGATATTGATGAACGGGATGTTGCTGGGGATCACATACACGGTGCCGTCGGCGTTGCCGCGGATCTGCGGGAAGGTGATCGCCGGAATGTCGACACCCAGGTTGCCCGCGCTGACGCCGAGGTTGATCAGGTTGGCGGCCGGGAACGTCACGCCGCCGGGGAAGACGGTGATCGGGTCGAGGAAGCCGGGTACGTGGAACCCCGCCGGGATGCGGCCGATGTTGAGTTCGGGGGTGTCGAAGCCTTCGCTGACAATCTTGACGAAGGTCTCGGCGGCTCCGGCGAAACCACCGTTGGCGGTGATGTTGCCGGTGGAGAACGGGTTGCCCCCCGACCCACCGAACGAGTAATAGGTCGGGCCCAGGTAGATGCCTGACGTGTCGCCTGCGGTCCAGATCAGGAAGGGACTGGTGGCCGTGTTCGGCCCTCGCACCGGGTCGGTGTGCATGACGACGCTTATGGCGTCGATGCCGGGGATGTGGACGGACGGGACGTGGACGGGACCGAACCCGATGCTGCCGATGATGTCGGGGTTGAGCGCGGGGATGTCGATCTGCGGAATGGTGAACGACCCCATCGCGATGTTCCCGCCCAGTTGCAGGTGGGTGGCGGGAATCGGGATCGGCGGGATGACCACCGGACCGAACTCGCCGCTGCCGTGAATCTCGAGCAGGGCGATCTTGGGCAGCGGGTATTCGTAGTGCATGCCGAACAGACCCTGGTACTCGCCGCGCCAGAACAGGCCATTGCTGTAGTTGCCCGACATGAACGCGCCGGTGCCGACGTTGCCCGTGTTGACGAAGCCGGTGTTGGAGTCGCCGGTGTTGAACCAACCGGTGTTGAGATTGCCCGGGTTGAAGTCGCCGGTGTTGGTGTGGCCGGCGTTGAAGTTGCCGGTGTTGTAATGGCCGGCGTTGGCAAATCCGGTGTTGAAGTTGCCGGCATTAAAGAGTCCAGTACTAGCCGCTCCGCTATTGCCGAGGCCGGTGTTGTAGTTGCCGGAGTTGAAGAGCCCGAAGTTCCCAGTGCCGGTGTTGAAGAACCCGACGTTGCCCGTGCCGGAGTTGAACAAGCCGATGTTGCCGGCCCCGGAATTCAGCCCGCCGATCCCGGTCAGGTTGTCCCCGACCAGGCCGATGCCGATGTTGTTGTTGCCGCTGTTGGCGAACCCGATGTTGCTCAGCCCGACGTTGGCCAGGCCGAAGTTGCCGCTGCCGGCGTTGGCGAATCCGACATTGCCGATGCCGGGCAGACCCACCGACACACCGGAGTTGGCGAAGCCGATGTTGCTGGTGCCGATGTTGCCGAGCCCGAAGTTGCCGTCACCGACGTTGCCGAAGCCCAGGTTCTGCAGACCGATGTTGGCCGCACCCACGTTCCAGGATCCGATATTGCCCAGCCCGGCGTTCAGGTTGCCCAGGTCGGCGAGCCCGAGGTTGACGATCGGGCTCTGATTGCCGGTCGTCCCTGCCGTGAATAGGCCGGCCAGGTGCTGACCAACGTTGCCGATACCCGAAAGCTCCGCCGGTGTCCCCAACGGCAACGTGCTGGTGTTGAACAGACCCGAGACCTGGGTGCCGAAGTTCAGCAGCCCGGAGTGCAGGGAGCCCGCGTTCAGTACGCCCGAGCCAGTCCCGGCCAACGCGCTCGATGCCTGGTTCCACCAGCCCGACACCCCCGCACCGAAGTTGCCGAAACCCGACGTCCCGCCCGCGCCGCTGTTGAAGAAGCCGGATGACGGCGTCGGCGAGGTGTTGCCGAAGCCCGTGGTTCGCGGGATGTCGATCAGCGTGACGCTGCTCTGGGGCATGGTGATGTTCAGCGCCGCATGCAGGGGCAGCGAATCGATCGTGAGACCGTTCGGGAAAATGGTGATCGGGTCCAGGATCCCGGTTGCGTCGATAGTGAACGGAATGGCGTTCTGCGGAATGTTGAGCCCGCCCGGGAACAAGGTGAAGGCGGGCAGCCCGCCGCTGATGTCGATATTCAGCGGAATGGCGTCGGTCATGATCGTCGGGATGTTGATGACCGGAATGGTGATCGAGTTGTAGCCGGACGTGGCGAAGCCGGTGCCGGTGTAGAAGGTGATGCCTTTGACCGGTTCGCGGGCCCAGTTGTCGTTGCCCATGAATCCCAGGCCGTTGGGTTGCCCGATCGTCCAGACGAAGTCGCTGATCAGCGGTATCCGCACCTTGATGATCGGCAGCGTGAACTCCGAGGCGAGGCCGGGCGGGTTGTTGAACGACGTGGTGTAGGTCTGTCCGCCTAGCGTCATGCCCTGCAGGAAGACGATGGGCGGGATCTCCAGGGTCCGGTGAATGTCCAGCTCGAACGCCGGGACGTCGATTTGTGGGATGACGTAAGGCCCGACATTGACCACTTGGTGAATGTCGAACAGCGACATTCCCGGAATGTGGATGGGATCGCTGAGTTTGATGGGCCCGAAATCGAAGGTCTGGTTGAAATCGAAAATGGTGCTGCCGGGAATCTGCAGGTCATACCGGAAACCGAAGGTGCCGTGCCAGTCTCCGGTCCACAGCGCCCCGTTGTTGAAGTTGCCGGAGTTGAAGGCGCCGGTGTTGACATTGCCGGTGTTGAACAGGCCGGTGTTGGTGTTCCCGACGTTGAACCAGCCGGTGTTGACATTGCCCGGGTTGAAGTCGCCGGTGTTGGCGTTGCCGACGTTGAAGCTGCCGGTGTTGTAGTGGCCGGCATTGGCCAGCCCGGTGTTGAAATTGCCGGCATTAAGGAGCCCAGTACTGCCGGTTCCTGCGTTGCCGATGCCGGTGTTGTAGCTGCCGGAGTTGAACAGTCCGAAGTTGCCGGTGCCGGTGTTGAAGAAGCCGACATTTCCGGTTCCCGAGTTGAACAGGCCGAAGTTGCCGGCACCGGTGTTCAGGGCGCCGATGCCGGTCAGGTTGTCACCGGTCAGCCCGATGCCGATGTTGTTGTTGCCGGTGTTGGCCAACCCGATGTTGCCCAGGCCGACGTTTGCCAACCCGGTGTTGGCGTTGCCGGCGTTGCCGAAGCCGACGTTGCCCAGCCCCGCCAGACCGGCCGTCAGACCGGAGTTACCGAAGCCGAGGTTGCCGTCGCCGATGTTGCCGAACCCGAAGTTGCCGTCGCCGATGTTGCCGAACCCGAAGTTCTGGGCGCCGACGTTTCCCCCGCCGAAGTTGGCGCTGCCGGAGTTGCCCGCGCCCAGGTTGAAGTCGCCCAGGTTGCCGAAGCCGACGTTGATGCCGCCGACGTTGCCCAGGTTGAGCGCGTTGCGAACGTCCATGTGCTGCAGCTCGGCGATGGCGTTGTCGATGAGCTGCGACATGGCGCTGGGTCCGCTGGGATAGGTGAGCATCGCGTACAGGCCCTGGTAGGAGAGCCCGGACACGTGGTCGCCGAGGTTGCTGAAGCCCGAGATGTATGCGGGTGTGTTGAAGTCCAACGCGGTCACGTTGAAGAAGCCCGAGATGGCAGTGCCGGAGTTCAGTAGTCCAGAGGACAGGCCGCCGGTGTTGCCCAGACCAGAAAGCGTGCCCAGCATCGATTCCTTGGCGGCCTGGTTCAGCACACCGGAGATGGCCGAGCCGGCATTGAAGAAGCCCGATCCCCCGCCGGCCCCGGAGTTGAAGAAGCCCGAAGACGGCGCCGTGCTGGAGTTCCCGAAGCCCGGCACCGGCTTGAGGTCGATGATCGAGATGTGCAGCGGACCGGCCGTCAGCGGAATGTCGAAATTCAGCGGGATCGCCGGGATTGTCATTCCCGTCATGGAGATGGCCGGCGTGTCCAGCGAGTAGTTGAGCGGCAGCACGTCGGCCATCGAGATGCCCTTGACCGTCTGCGCCGGGATATCGATGGGCGGGATGTCGATCGGTATCGCCTGGCTGATTGAAATCGCTTGTAGCGCAATCGGATCCATGGCTTGCTTGATCGGCAGCGACAGTCCGCCGAGTGTCACGAAATCGAGGATCAGCGGTGCTTCGAGTTCGATCCCAATCGACGGCGGCAGGTTGAAAGGCGCATCTTGGAAGACCTGCGGAATGGCCAGGTTGATCTTGAACGGGTTGACTTTGATGTTCGACGCGGTGAGGGGGCCCGCGGTGAAGTTTCCGTCGACGTTGATCGCGGAGAGCAAGGTGGTGGCCGGGGCGGTGAAATTGACGTTGGCGCCGCCGCCGAACCCGATGTGGATCGCGGGTATGGGGATGTCGGGCAACGTGAAACCGTAGTTCGCTGCCCCGGTGAGATCGATGTGCAGCGGCGGCAGGATGTCGATGTCCGGGATGACGATGGGGCCCACGCCGCCGGTGGTGACGATGTGGATCGGGAACTCGGGGATGGTGATGCCGTAGTACAGGCTCACCAACCCCTCGTAGTTGCCCCGCCAGAACAGGCCGTTGTTGCCGTAGCCGGAGATGAAGGCGCCGGTGTTGAGGGTGCCCGAGTTCAATAGGCCGGTGTTGGAGTGGCCGGTGTTGAGCCAGCCGGTGTTGAGGTTGCCGGGGTTGAGGTCGCCGGTGTTGGTGTTGCCGGCGTTGAAGCTGCCCGAGTTGTAGTGGCCGGTGTTGGCCAGACCGGTGTTGAAGTTGCCGGCATTAAACAGGCCAGTAGCGCCCGTCCCTGCGTTGCCGATGCCGGTGTTGTAGCTACCGGAGTTGAACAGCCCGAAGTTGCCGGTGCCGGTGTTGAAGAACCCGACATTGTCGGTGCCGGAGTTGAAGAGCCCGATATTGCCGCCCCCGGAGTTGAGCCCGCCGAAGCCGGTGAGGTTGTCCCCGACCAGGCCGATGCCGATGTTGTTGTTGCCGGCGTTGGCAAAGCCGATGTTGCTCAGGCCGACGTTGGCCAGGCCGAAGTTGCCGCTGCCGGCATTGCCGAACCCGACATTGCCGACGCCGGGCA
This sequence comes from Mycobacterium gordonae, assembly GCF_002101675.1. Taxonomy (GTDB): domain Bacteria; phylum Actinomycetota; class Actinomycetes; order Mycobacteriales; family Mycobacteriaceae; genus Mycobacterium; species Mycobacterium gordonae. Next base: position 128,284 of record NZ_LQOY01000015.1, read on the forward strand.
GACCCACCGCCAGGCCGGAGTTGCCGAACCCGTAATTCGCGGCGCCGATGTTGCCGAACCCGAAGTTGCCGCTGCCGATATTGCCCAGACCCAGGTTCTGCGCGCCGATGTTGGCCGCGCCGAGGTTGAGATCGCCTACATTGCCGAACCCGATGTTGCCCAGGCCCAGGTCGGCCCACCCGATGTTGGCGATGCTGCTGCCGGCGTTGAGGGTGGTGCCCGCGGCGAAGAGCCCGGACAGGTGGTGCCCGACGTTGCCGAGTCCCGAGAGCAGCGCGGGCGACCCCAGCGTGGCGGTATTGAGGAAACCCGACACACCCGAGCCCGCATTCAGCAGACCAGATCCCGGGCCACCGAAGTTGCCGAGCCCGGACCCCGAACCCGCCAGCGCGTTCTGCGCCTGATTCCACAGCCCCGACATGCCGACACCGGAGTTGCCCCACCCGGACCCGCCGCCCGGTCCGGTGTTGAAGAAGCCCGAGGACGGCGTGGTGGTGGAGTTGCCGAACCCGGGGGTCGCGGGCAGGTTGATGATCGGGATCGGGATGTCCCCGACGTAGGCGACCCCGTCGACTACTGCGGGGATGGTCATGGTGAAACCGCTTGGCAGCAGGGTGAAAGTGTCGATGCCGCCGAACAGATTCGCGACCCCGGCGGACGCTTTCGGGATGGTGAAACCGTTCGGGAAGAAGGTGAAGGCGTCGTTGCCGCCGGACACATTGACCGTCGCCACCGTCTGGCCCGGAATGGTGAAGCCGTTCGGCAGCAGCGTCAGCGCGTCGCTGACGAAATTGAGACTCAACGGGATGGTGCTGCCCGGTGTGGGTCCGCTGATCTGCACGCCGGCCAGCGACAGATTCGACAAGAAGAAGCCGTTGGGATTGCCGAATTTGTCGATCGCGATGAAGGGGTCGTTGAATCGGAAGGAGTCGATGCGTGCCGAAACGGCGCCGCTGAGTCGGTCGAGGAGCCGGATCGGGGCAATCGAATTGGCCGCCAGGTCAACCGAGCCGAGCGCGTCGACCGGTATCGCCGGCACGGTGATGGGCGCAAAGTTGATCGGCCCCAGGCCGACGGCCGCATTGGTGACTGCGAAGTGGACCGCGGGAACCGGGATGGGGGCGACGTGGACGGGACCGACCAGCCCGGCCGCGTGCAGGGTCACCGGGAACCGGGAGATGGTCGGCGCGAAGTAGGCGCCGAGGAGGCCCTGGTAGTTGCCGCGCCACAGGATGCCGTTGCTGTAGTTGCCGGACATGAACGCGCCGGTGTCGACGTTGCCGGAGTTCGCGATGCCGGTGCTGGCGTGCCCGGTGTTGAACCAGCCGCTGTTGACGTTGCCGGGGTTGAAGTCGCCGGTGTTGACGTTGCCGGCGTTGAAACTGCCCGAGTTGTAGTGCCCGGCATTGCCCAGCCCGGTATTGAAATTTCCGGCATTAAAGAGCCCAGTACTGGCCGTTCCGCTATTGCCGATCCCGGTGTTGTAGCTACCGGAGTTGAACAGCCCGAAGTTCCCGGTGCCGGTGTTGAAGAACCCGACATTGCCGGTCCCGGAGTTGAACAACCCCAGATTGCCGGACCCGGAATTCAGCGCCCCGATGCCGGTCAGGTTGTTCCCGGTCAGCCCGATGCCGATGTTGTTGTCACCCGTGTTGGCCAGCCCGATGTTGCCCAGGCCCACGTTGGCCAGCCCGGCGTTGAAGCTGCCGGCGTTGCCGAACCCGATATTGCCGGCGCCGGCCAGACCCGCCGACAACCCGGAGTTGCCGAACCCGAGGTTGCCGTCGCCGATATTGGCCAATCCGAGATTGTGGTCGCCGATGTTGCCCAGGCCCAGGTTCTGCAGCCCGATATTGCCCGCGCCCACGTTGAAGTCCCCGACATTGCCCAGGCCCAGGTTGAAGTTGCCGACGTCGGCCAGACCGATGTTGGCCAGCAGCGTCCGGCTCACCCCGTCCCCGGCGGTCAGCAACCCCGCCACGTGGTGACCCACATTGCCGACACCCGACACCACTGCCGGCGCCCCCAGCGCCGCGGTGTTGTACAGCCCGGACACCCCCGAGCCGGCGTTCAGCACGCCCGATCCCAACGACGCGGCGTTCAGGAAGCCCGAACTCGTGCCCGCCAACGCGCCCGAAGCCTGGTTCCACCAACCCGAGACGCCGGCCCCGAAGTTGCCGAAACCCGATACCCCGCCCGCGCCGGTGTTGAAGAAGCCCGACGACGGCGCGGTCGTCGTGTTGCCGAAGCCGGGGCTGGCGGGGATGTTGACGCCCTGAACCGGGATGGGGCCGATCCTGATCGCGGCGCCCACATCGAGCGGGATGCGGTCGATCGTGATGGCCGGGGTGCTGAACCCGTCGATCTGGCCGTCGATGTCGATGGTGAACGGAATGGGTTGTGCGGGAATGCTGAAACCGGGAATGGTGAAGCCGGGGGTCCCCAATGACACATTGGCGACCAACGCTAGTGGGTTGTCGGGAATGCTGACGGCATTCGGGAAGAGTTTGATCTCCGGGGTGTTCCAGTTGACGTTGAAATTCAGTACCGGAATTCTGGTGTCGATGTGGATCGGCCCGGTCACCGAGCCGTCCGAGGCGGTGGTTGCCGGTATTGTGACGATCCCTAACGCGTTGAACGGCCCGGCCAGGAAACCGATGGCGGGGAAATCTTGTTTGGCCACCAGGGTGACCGACGAGATGCTGAGCGGGCCGATGCTGATCGGGATTCCGGTGCCCACCGAGAATGCGGGGATTGTGATGTCGGGAACGGCCAGTGGCGGGATGTTGAAGGTGTAATGGATGTTCAGCGGGATAGCGGGAATGATCGGGATGGGTAACAACGTGATCGGCCCCACACCACCGTTGATGCCGATGCCGATCGGGATCGCCGGAATCGACGATCCGGCCGCGAAGCCGAAGAGCCCCTGGAAGTCTCCCCGCCACAACATGCCATTGCTGTAGTTGCCGGAAATGAAGCCGCCAGTGTTGACGTTGCCGGAGTTCGCGATGCCCGTGTTGATGTTGCCGGTGTTGAACCAGCCGGTGTTGACATTGCCCGGGTTGAAGTCGCCGGTGTTGGTGTTGCCGACGTTGAAGCTGCCCGTGTTGTAGTGGCCAACGTTGGCCAGACCGGTGCTGAAATTGCCGGTATTGAAAAGTCCCGTAGAGGCCAGTCCACTATTGCCTACCCCGGAGCTGTAACTGCCCGAGTTAAATAGCCCGAAGTTTCCGGTCCCGCTGTTGAAGAACCCGACATTGTTGGTGCCAGAGTTGAACAACCCGATATTGCCGCTACCGGAATTCAGGCTGCCGAAGCCGGTCAGATTGTCACCGGTGAGACCGATACCGATATTGTTGTTGCCGGTATTGCCGAATCCGATATTGCTCAGGCCCATGTTCGCGAAGCCGACATTGCCGCCGCCGGAATTGCCGAATCCGACGTTCCCCACGCCGGACGCACCCAAGGTCAGCCCGGAGTTGCCGAATCCCCAATTCGCGGTTCCGACGTTGCCCAAACCGAAGTTGCCGTCACCGACGTTCGCGAAACCCAGGTTCTGCACGCCGGAGTTTGCAGCACCGAGGTTGAACCCACCGACGTTGCCCAGGCCGACGTTGTAGTTGCCGACGTGGGCCAGCCCGGCGTTGAGGGTCAGGACTTTCGAGGGGTCGGTCAGGACGGCGTTGACGAACGCGTTGGCGCCGCTCACAAGGTCGGCGAAGGCGGGCAAGCCTGCTGCCACGGCGGCCGCGCCGGCGTGGTAGCCCGCCATGGTGGCGACATCCTGGGCCCACATCAGTTCGTAGGCGGCCTCGGCGGCCGCGATCGCCGGGGTGTTCTGCCCGAAGATGTTCGTCATGGCCAGCGACGTGCGCTGGAACCGGTTGACGGCGATCGTCAGCGGATCCACCAGCGCCGCCAGCGCCGCTTCGTAGACCGCCGCGGCGGCCCGTGCCTGTCCGGCCACCACCGACGCCTGTGCGGCTACCTCGGTCAACCATCCCGTATAGGGCGCGGCCGCGGCCGCCATCGCCGCCGACGTCGGACCCTGCCATGCGCCGCCCACCAGTCCGGAAGTCACCGAGCCGAAGGACGCCGCCGCCGAACCCAGCTCTGCTGCCAGTCCTTCCCAAGCGATGGCAGCGGTCAGCAGCGGCCCTGGGCCCGCGCCGGCGCGCATCAGCAATGAATTGACCTCGGGAGGCAACAGCTGAAAGTTCAACGGGTCGGCCTCCCCTCAACTTTCGCGAAGTTCATCGTCTCACCGCCACTCTGTGAGTGCGGATGCTTTCGACAAGTGGTCTGCCCGATTTCGTCCCGCGTCGAATGCCGGCCGCTGGCGGCCAAGGGCGTACATAATTCCCGGCCCGGGCGAGGTGACTCAAGGGCGGAATAACCAATTGAAATGGTGATCGCTGGGCAAAGTGCACAAGCGGTCCGGAAAACGCTGTGGACCGCTCGGCCGGCCCCCGCTCGTGCTCCGCGGCTTGCCGCGGCAGATGCGCGGGATCCCTAGGGGCTAAAGTTGGTTCGATGCCTCCACCCGCCCCGCCGGCGCTGACCGTTCGATACGACGGGTCGGAGCGCACGTTTGCGGCGGGCCACGACGTGGTCGTCGGCCGCGACCTGCGCGCCGACATGCGCATAACTCATCCGTTGATTTCGCGCGCCCACTTGTTGCTGCGCTTTGATCAGGGGCGCTGGCTGGCCATCGATAACAACTCGCTCAACGGCACCTACGCCAATGGTCGCCGAGTGCCGGTGGTCGACATCAACGACGGCCAGACGGTCAACATCGGCAACCCCGACGGGCCGCGGCTTGTCTTCGAAGTCGGCCGGCACCGCGGCCCCGCCGGGCGCCCGCCACAAACCGAGTCGCTGCCGGTGCTGCAGCCGTCGGGACCGGCCGGCCCGTCGGGTCCGATGCCGCCCGGTCCGCCTCAGCAGAGCGGACGACAGGCCACCTGGGTGGGGCCGTTACCCGGCCGGCAGGGTGCCGGCGGTCCCCCGCCCCCGCCGGGCCAGCCGGTGTATCCGAGCAGTGGGGCGGGGTGGGCCCCGCCCGGCTATCCCTCCGGCGGACCGCCACCGCACCCGCCGCAGTCGTCGTCGCACATCCCGCATCCGCCGCCGACTCCACAGGCACCTTTCCGGCCGCCGGGCCGCCTACCCGGACCGCCCGCCGGGTCCAAGCCGCCCGAGCAGAGCAACATCGCCACCAAGATGTTCCAGGCGCTACTGGGAACGGGCTCGCACGAAAAGCCAGCCGGCTCGGTGACCATCGGCCGCTCCACCGACAACGACATCGTCATTCAGGACGTGCTCGCGTCGCGGCACCACGCGTTTCTCACCCTCACGCCGCTGGGTGCGGAAATCCGCGACAACAACAGCGTCAACGGCACGTTCGTCAACGGGGTGCGGGTCGGATCGGCGATCCTCAGCGAAGGCGATCAGGTCACCATCGGCAACGTCGACCTGACGTTCACCGGCGGCACGCTGGTCCGCCGCACGGCCGTGGCCTCGCGTACCGGCGGCCTGGAAGTGAACTCGGTGACGTTCACCGTCGAGGGCGGCAAGCAACTGCTCGACCACATCTCGCTGACCGCCCGCCCGGGCACGTTGACGGCGATCATCGGCGGTTCCGGTGCCGGCAAGTCCACGCTGTCGAGGCTGATCGCCGGGTACACCAGCCCCACCACCGGCAACGTGACCTTCGAAGGCCACGACATCCACGCCGAGTACGCCTCCCTGCGCAGCCGGGTCGGCATGGTCCCGCAGGACGACGTGGTGCACCGCCAGCTGACCGTCAACCAGGCCCTCGGCTATGCCGCTGAGCTGCGGTTGCCTCCCGACACCAGCAAGGCCGACCGAGCCCAGGTGGTCGCCCAGGTCCTCGAGGAACTCGAGCTCACCAAGCACGCCGAAACCAGGGTGGACAAGCTCTCCGGCGGCCAGCGCAAGCGGGCGTCGGTGGCCCTCGAGCTGCTCACCGGCCCGTCGTTGCTGATCCTTGACGAACCCACCTCGGGCCTGGACCCGGCCCTGGACCGGCAGGTGATGATGATGCTGCGCCAGCTCGCCGACGCGGGCCGCGTGGTGCTGGTGGTCACCCACTCGGTGTCATACCTGGACGTGTGCGACCAGATCCTGCTGCTGGCACCCGGCGGCAAGACCGCCTTCCTGGGCACGCCGGACCAGATCGGCGCGGCCATGGGCACCACCAACTGGGCCGACATCTTCACCAAGGTGGGCGCCGATCCCGACGAGGCGAACCGGCGCTTCCGCGAAGGCAACCGGGAGCCGGAGCGTCCGTCGCAAACCAGTCCGGCGGCCGACCTCGGCGAGCCGGTGCACAACAACGGGTTCCGGCAGTTCTCGACGATTGCGCGCCGCCAGGTCCGGCTGGTCGTCTCCGACCGGGGCTACACGGTGTTCCTGGCGCTGCTGCCGTTCCTCATCGGGGTGCTGACGCTGACGGTCCGCGGCAAGACCGGGTTCGGCATGGCCGATCCGCTGAGCAGCGCACCCAACCAGCCCGGCCAGATCCTGGTCATGCTCAATGTCGGCGCGGTGTTCATGGGTACCGCGCTGACAATTCGAGACCTGGTCGGCGAACGGCCGATCTTCAAGCGCGAGCAGGCCGTCGGCCTGTCCACCGGGGCGTATCTGGCCGCCAAGATCGTGGTGTTCTGCGCGTTCGCGATCATGCAGGCCTTCATCGCGACCACCATCGCCGTGGTCGGCTGGGGCAAGCCGCTCTCCAATGCGGTGCTGCTGGGCGACGTGCGCTTCGAGCTGTTCGTCACGGTCGCCGCCACCTGTGTGGCCTCGGCCGTCCTGGGCATGGCGCTGTCGGCGATCGCCAAATCGCAGGACCAGATCATGCCGCTGCTGGTCACCGCGATCATGTCCCAGCTGGTGTTCTCCGGCGGCATGATCTGGGTGACCAACCGGACCGGCCTGGACCAGCTATCGTGGGCCACCCCGGCCAGGTGGGGCTATGCGGCGGCGTCGTCGACCATCGACACCCACCGCCTCACGCCGGGCCCGACCGACCCCAAAGATCAGCACTGGAACCACACCGCGAGCGCGTGGCTGTTCGACATGGCCATGCTCGGAGTGCTGTGCATCGTCTACAGCAGCATCGTTTGGTGGAAGATCCGGCTGAAGCGCCGTTAATCGGGACGTTCGGCACTTAATCTGTCCGGATGAATACAACCTCTCCGGTGTTGACAGTCCGCTCAGACCGTTCGCACCGCGAGTTTGCGGCGGGCCCCGACGTGGTCGTGGGCAGCGATCTGCGCGCCGATCTGCGGGTCGCGCACCCGCTGATCTCCCGCGCCCACCTGCTGCTGCGTTTCGATCAGGGACGCTGGTTGGCGATCGACAACAACTCGCAGAGCGGCATATTCGTCAACGGCAAGCGGGTGCCGGCCCTCGACATCCGCGACGGCCAAACCATCAACCTGGGCCAGCCGGACGGGCCGCGCATCACCTTCGAAGTCGGGCACTACCGCGGCGATGTGGGCACCTTGCCGCCGACCGAGCGAGTTCCGGTGATCGGCCCCCACGACGTCGCGCGCACCACCAAGATTCCCACCATCCCGCCCGAACAGCCGCGCGCCACACGCCAGCCCGACGCGCCGCAGCCGGCCACCCGGGCCGCGCAGCCCAACCTGCAGCCACCCACCCAGGCCGCCCGACCCAACCTGCGGCCGCCGGCGCAGACGGCCGGCGACGATACGGTGTCCCAGGCCCAGACCGGCACGATGCGCGGTCCCCACGTCGCCGCGTCGGTACCGACCGCTGCGGCGCGCATCGGCCGCGCGGCGGACAACGACGTCGTCGTCACCGACGTCCTGGTCTCGCGCTACCACGCGCAGTTGTCCCCCGCGCCGGCCGGCGCCCAGATCCGAGACCTGAACAGCATCAACGGCACCTTCGTCAACGGTGTCCGGGTCGGATCGGCGTTCTTGTCCGAGGGTGACGTGGTCACCATCGGCAACGTGGACCTGCTCTTCACCGGCGGCATCCTGGTGCGGCGCACCGAGGCCGCGACCCGCACCGGCGGCCTCGAGGTCCGCGACATCATGTTCTCGATCAACAACAACCGGTTGCTGGACAACGTGTCGATGACGGCCCGGCCGGGCACTCTCACCGCGATCATCGGCGGATCCGGCGCCGGCAAGAGCACCCTGTCGAGGTTGATCGCCGGCAACACCACCCCCAGTTCCGGCGCGGTGACCTTCGAAGGTCACGACATCCATCAGCAGTACGCGTCGCTGCGCAGCAGGATCGGCATGGTTCCGCAGGACGACGTGGTGCACCGGCAGCTGACGGTCAACCAGGCCCTGAGCTACGCGGCGGAGCTCCGCCTGCCGCCCGACACCAGCAAAGAGGACCGCGACCAGGTGGTGGCCCAGGTCCTCGACGAACTAGGCCTCACCAAGCACGCCGACACCCGCGTCGACAACCTCTCCGGCGGCCAGCGCAAGCGCGCCTCGGTGGCCCTCGAACTGCTCACCGGGCCGTCCCTGCTGATCCTCGACGAACCCACCTCGGGGCTCGACCCCGCCCTGGATCTGCAGGTCATGACGATGTTGCGGCAACTCGCCGACGCGGGCCGGGTCGTGCTGGTGGTCACCCATTCCCTGACCTATCTGGACGTCTGCGACCAGGTGCTGCTGATGGCGCCGGGCGGCAAGACGGCGTATCTGGGCCCGCCCGACCAGATCGGCGACGTGATGGGCACGACCAACTGGGCGCACATCTTCGCCAAAGTCGGCGCGGACCCCGACGAAGCGAATCGTCGCTTCCTGGCCCAGAAACAACCGCCGCCCACCGCGACGGAACCCGCCCCGGCAGACCTGGGTGCGCCCGCACACACCAGCGTGCGTCGTCAGTTCTCCACGATCACCCGCCGCCAGATCCGGCTGGTGATCAACGACCGCGCCTACTTCATCTTTCTGGCGGTGCTGCCGTTCATCCTGGGCGGGCTCGCGCTGACCGTGCCCGGCAACAGCGGGTTCCACATGGCGTCGCCGACCAGTAACACCCCCGACGAGGCCGCCCAGATCCTGACGCTGTTGTCCATCGCCGCGGTGTTCATGGGCACCGCGCTGACCATCCGCGACCTGATCGGAGAGCGCCCGATCTTTCAGCGCGAACAGGCTGTCGGGCTGTCCACCTGGGCCTACCTGGGCGCCAAGCTCACGGTGTTCTTCGTCTTCGCGGTCCTGCAGGCCGCTGTGGCCACCACCATCGTGATCGTGGGCAAGGGCGCGCCCACGCAGAAGGCGTTGGTGCTGGGCAATCCGAGTTTCGAGCTGTTCACCACGGTCGCTGCCACCTGTGTGGCCTCGGCGGTCGTCGGGTTGGTGCTGTCGTCGATCGCGCGGTCCAACGAGCAGATCATGCCGCTGCTGGTGGTGTCGCTCATGCTGCAACTGGTGCTGGCCGGCGGGATGATCCCGGTGACCGACCGGCTGTTTCTGGATCAGATGTCGTGGGCGATACCCGCGCGGTGGGGGTATGCGGCGTCGGCGGCCACGGTCAACCTGCGCGAACTGGTGCCCGGTTCATTGAGCCCGGAGGACAGCCACTGGACGCATTCGCGCCCCGCGTGGCTGTTCGACATGGCGATGCTGGCCGCCCTATCGGTGGTGTACAGCCTGGTCGTGTGGTGGAGGATCCGGCTCAAGCGACGCTGAGCCTAGGGTGAAATGATGACCCGAGCGCCGCAGCCCGTGCTGACCGTTCGGACAGGCCCTGTTCAGCGCACCTTCTCCGCCGGCCGCGATGTGATCGTGGGCAGCGACATGGCCGCCGACCTGCGGATCGCACATCCGCTGGTGGGGCGCGCGCATCTGCTGCTGCGCTTCGAGCAGGGCAACTGGATCGCGATCGACAACAATTCGCCCAACGGAATCTTCGTGGATGGCAGGCGGGTGCCGCTGGTCGATATCCACGACGGCCTGACGGTCAACCTCGCCCGGCCCGACGGGCCGCGGGTCGCCTTCGAGGTCGGACACCATCAGGGCATCGTGGGGCTGATACCGGAGACGGACCGGATTCCGGCCGCCGAACCCCCGCCGCCGCGTCCCCCCGGCC